>DASUZE010000065.1:0-223744 GCA_036377015.1 Piscinibacter sp.
GTGGGCCCCGCACACCATCTCTTCCTTGCCTGACGCTCACGGCACCGGCGTCATGCGCACCTGCGGGCGCTGCATCACCCGCGCCAGGCCATCCAGGCTGTCGACGACGCGATTGGCGAAGTAGCTGTTCTGCGTGTCCGGCTCCAGCGCGGCGAACACCAGGTTGGCCAGCGGCTGGTCCAGCGGCACGTAATACCCACCCGGCTTGACGTCGAGCAGCGCCGGCTGCAGGTCGACCTTCACGTGGATCACGCCTTCGCTGGCGGCGATGCTGCCGCGCACGTCGGCGCGCGTGCCGACCTCGCGCGCCGTCTCGCGGTAGCCCTCGCCGCGCATGTCGCCCTCTTCCGCGAGCTGCTGCACCGTCACGCCCAGCGCCCGCAGGCGCAGCACGGCGTTGCTCTGTGCCGCCGACAGCCAGTAGCCGCACGGCCGGGCGCGCACCTTCAGCGACCGCAGCTGCAGCGCCGAGTCCCAGGTCACGGTGACCGGCTTGTCGGCGCCGGTCTGCGGATCGAGCATGACCAGCTGGTACTCGCTCGGCGTCGCGGCCGATTCGACCACCGCCTCGCCCTGGCAGGCCGAGGCCGCCACGTCGTTGTCGACGAACTGGCGCAGCTTGACCATGTCGGAAGCCCGCTCGGCGGCGCTGTTCAGCACGCTCGTGATCGCCGTCACGTGGGTGTGCACCCGCCGCTTGAGGTGCAGCATGCCCAGTCCCACGCCGCGCGACTCGATCAGCAGGCTGACCGCGTTCTTCAGGCCCTGCACGTTGCGTGCGGTGTCGGGCTGCACGCCGCCCATCGACACCTTGCGGTCGGCGACGTCGGTGGAGCTGGTGTAGTACCACTCGGAACTGAGCCCCTCGGCCTTCAGGCGCTCCACCAGCGGGCGGCGGAACCACTCCTCGGCGGCCCGGGTGACGAAGGGCGGCAGGTTGCCGGTGGTCGCGTACTGCACCAGCGCGTCGAAGCGCTGCACGGCGGCGAATTTCTCGATGTAGCGGCCGGCCACGGTGTACTCGTGCGAATCGACCACGACCACCGGCTGGTAGGTGCGCACCAGCAGGGCCTGGGCCTGCGCCTCGGGCGTCTGCAGCAGCAGGTGATCGCGGTTGGCGTCGATGCCGCTGGCGGTCTCGCGGCGGTTGTCGCGGGCGCCATCGGGATTGGCGCGCGGCAGCACCAGCACGTTGATGCGCTCCAGCAGCGTCTCCAGGCGGCCGCCGGCGAGCTCCTGCGCGATCACCAGCAAGGCTTCTGATCCCGCCGGCTCGTTGCCGTGCTGCTGGCCCACCAGCATGACCGTGGGCCGGCCCGAGCGAATCAAGGCGGCCGGATCGGTGTCGGGCAGGCGGGTGAACAGCAGCGCCTCGAGCGGCACGCCGGTCTGCGAGCTCCCCAGCGACAGCAGCTGGATCCGGGTCGCCCCGGTGCGCGGCGCGCCGGCCAGGCCGCGCACCAGCGCCTGCAGTTCGGCGTTGCTGGTGAAGCCGGTGTGTCCCGGCTGGAAGGCCGGCGTGCGGTAGCTCACCGGCGGATCGGGGAAGCGGGCCGCGACAGCGGCGCCATAGGGCGCGGACGCCGGCTCGGCGACGGCGGCGGGAGCGGATGCCGGCGCTGCGGCGGACGGCGTGACGCGCACGACCGGCGGCTTGATGGCCGCCGGCGTGGGCGGCGCGCTGACCGGCTGCGATGTGCAAGCCAGCAGGCCGGCGGCCAGTGCCGGCAGCAGGGCCAGTCGCCAGGGGCGAGGTGAAGAAACCAGTGCGGGCATCGCGAAGATCTCCTGAGCGTGCGGCGGCGACGAATATAGCCGCGGCCCCGCGCCGGTGTTTGCATCTGCGCCACGGACTCGTGCGTAGGCTGGACAAGTCACGGGAGCATTGCTTGCCTCACGCCGCATCGCCGCGCGCCTTTCGCCGTTCACCTGCGGGCTCCTGCCGTGGCCACGCCCCGGGTGATCTGCTAACGTGGCCGCGGCCCGCGCCGCAGGGGGCGGCGCGGCGGCTTCTGCGAGGCGGCTTGCGCTTGGCTCCGGTCCTTCCCTTCACCGACACGCGCGGCGCCGAGGCGCCGTCCGACCCGCGCCGGGCGCGTGACGCCCAGCTCGCGGCCTGGCTGGCCGCCGCGGCCACCGGCGACGCCGCCGCCTTCGAGCGCTGCTACGACGCGACGGTCGGCTATGCGCAGGCACTGGCCCGCCGCATGCTGCCGCCGGGCGATGTCGAAGACGTGATCGCCGATGCCTTCTTCCAGGCCTGGCGCGAGGTGCGCAGCTTCGATCCGCAGCGCGGCAGCCCGGTCACCTGGCTGCTGACCCTGGTGCGCAGCCGCGCGCTCGACCTGCTGCGCCGGCGCCGCGCCTCGCCCGAGGTGGCGGCCGACGACCCCGGCGCCGACGATGCCGCCGACCAGCCCGATCCGCCCGACCTGCTCGCCGGCGTCGAGGCCCAGGACCGCCTGCACGCCGCCCTGGCCGGGCTGTCGGCGCAGGAGCGCTGGGTGCTGGGCCTGGCCTACTACCGCGAGCTCACCCACCGCGAGGTCAGCCAGCAGACCGGCCTGCCGCTGGGCACGGTGAAGTCGCTGATCCTGCGGGCGCAGGCCAAGCTGCGCGACGCGCTGGCCGCCCCCACTCGACACGCCGAGGCGCCATGAACGACGACGACGCCCTGCTCCCGCTGGCCCTGGACGCCGACCTGCGCGCCGCGATCGACGACGCCCTGGCGCCGCAGCCGGTGGCGGCCGAGGTCGCCGCGCGCATCAAGCGGCGCCTGCTCGACCGCATCGCGGTCGACGCCGGACTGCAGGTGGCGGTGCCGGCGCAGGCCGGCACGTGGCGGCCCTTCGTGCCGGGGGTCGAGATCAAGGTGCTGCACAAGAGCGGCGAGACCCTGTCGTACCTGCTGCGCATGGCCCCCGGGTCGGAGCTGCCCAACCACCGCCATCCGCACGACGAGGAATGCGTGGTGGTCGAAGGCGTGGTCGAGATGGGCGGCCTGACGCTGGGCCCGGGCGGCTACCTGATGGAGCGCGCCGGCACCCTGCACGCGCCGCTGCGCACCGCCGCCGGCGCGATCATCTTCCTGCGCGGCGCGACGCCGCGGGCCGAGCACCTCGTCTGAGAAGCTGCGAACGGCGTTTCGCGCCGCGCCAAGGGGCGCTCGCGCCGCCTCGCGACGCTTCGTCGCATCCTCCTCGCCGGGCCGATCGCGCCTCGGCACAGTGCTCCCAACGCCGCCACATGGCCACTGTCCCGAGGAGCCCGCCATGCCACTGTCACCCGCGATCGTCATCCACCTGTGCTTCGCCATCAGCGCACTGGCGCTGGGCCCGCTCGCGCTGAACGCCCGCAAGGGCTCGCGCTGGCACCGCATGAGCGGCTACTTCTGGGTCGCCATGATGGTGGGCGCTGCCGTGTCGAGCCTGTTCATCCGCGACTTCCGGCTGCCCAACCTGGCCGGCTACACGCCCATCCACATCCTGTCGGTCGCGACCCTGGTCGGCGTGGTCGGCGCGCTGGTCTACGTGGCCCGCCGCAACATCGCCGCCCACCGCAAGACGATGCTGCGCGTGTACCTCGGCGGCTGCGTCGGCGCCGGACTGTTCGCCCTGCTGCCCGGCCGCTTCCTCGGGCAGCTGCTGTGGCACCAGGCGCTGGGCCTGGTCTGAACGCTGAGCCAGAATGACTGCGATGAATGCCATCTTCACGCCGGTCGGCAATCACCCCTGGTTGGGCCTGGCCCGGCGCGGCCTGCGCATGTCGATGGTGGGGTTGGGCATCGCCGTCGTGATGACCGCGGTGTACCGCCACCACTTCTGGCACACGCTGGTCTACTCGATGTGCATCACCATGTTCTGCTGGCTGTTCATCGACAGCTCGCGCATGCTGGTGGCGCGCTGGGTCCACCGCCATGAACCGGAGTGCGAGCAGTACGGCCGCTGGCCCGGCTGGCAGTGGATGGCGACCATCGTGGTCATCGGCACCGTCGGGGGCTACTCGGCGGGCGCCTTCCTGGGCAACCTGATCACCGGCCTCAACAACCCGGGCCTGGCCGTGGGCGACCTGCGCCAGGCGATGGCGCTGCTGGTCGTCGCGCTCGTGCCAGGCATCGGCGCGACCTACTTCTTCTACTCGCGTGAGCGCCTCGCCTTGAGCGAAGCCAGCGCGCAGACGGCGCAGCGCCAGGCGGCCGAGAACCAGCTCAAGCTGCTCGAGTCGCAGCTCGAGCCGCACATGCTGTTCAACACGCTGGCCAACCTGCGGGTGCTGATCGGCGTCGATCCGCCGCGCGCCCAGGCCATGCTCGACCGGCTGATCGCCTTCCTGCGCGCCACGCTGGCCGCCTCGCGCAACGGCTCCCATTCGCTGGCGACCGAGTTCGCCCGCATCGCCGACTACCTCGAGCTGATGCGCATCCGCATGGGCGACCGGCTGCAGCCCGTGCTGGAGCTGCCGGCCGAGCTCGCCGGCCAGCCGGTGCCGCCGCTGCTGCTGCAGCCGCTGGTCGAGAACGCCATCAAGCACGGCCTGGAGCCGCACATCGGCGGGGGGCGCCTGATCGTCAGCGCCGCGCGCGAAGGCGATGCGCTGGTGCTGCGGGTGCGCGACACCGGCGCCGGCCTCATCAACGGCTCGACCGACGGCACCCGCTTCGGGCTGCAGCAAGTGCGCGAGCGACTGGCCACGCTGCACGGCCGCGCGGCCCGGCTGGAGCTGTCGCCCGCCGCCGACGCCGAGGGCGGCACCCTTGCCACCATCACCATCCCACTGTCCTGAGATGACCACCACCACCGCCCTCATCGCCGAAGACGAGCCGCTGCTGGCCGCTCACCTCCAGTCGGAGCTCGCGCGCCTGTGGCCCGACCTGCAGGTCGTGGCCCGCGTGGGCGACGGCCAGGCCGCCGCGGCGCAGGCGCTGGCCTTGCAGCCCGACCTGCTGTTCCTCGACATCCGCATGCCAGGCATGAGCGGCCTCGAAGCCGCCCAGGCCATCGCCGAGGACTGGCCCGACGACGCGAAGCGGCCCTTCCCGCTGATCGTGTTCGTCACCGCCTATGACCAGTACGCCCTGCAGGCCTTCGAGCATGCGGCGGTCGACTACGTGCTCAAGCCGGTGCAGCCGGATCGGCTGGCGCAGACCTGCACGCGCTTGCAGGCGGCCCTCGCCCGCCGCGCCCAGCCCGCACCCGACGCGCCGCCGGCGCTCGACGCCGTGATGCAGCAGTTGCGCGGGCTCATCGCCGGCACCGCGGCGACGGCCGAGGGCGCGCCGCGCCTGCGCGTGATCCAGGCCGGCGCCGGCAATGCGATCCACATGGTGCCGGTGGACGAGGTGCTGTACTTCGAGGCCGCCGACAAGTACGTGCGCGTCATCACCGCCTCGCGCGAGCATCTCATCCGCACCTCGCTGCGCGAGCTGCAGCCGCAGCTCGATCCGCAGCGCTTCTGGCAGATCCACCGCGGGACCATCGTGCGCTGCGACGCCATCGACACCGTGCTGCGCGACGAGACCGGCCGGTTCACGCTCGCTCTGCGCGGCCACGCCGACAAGCTGGTCGTGAGCCGCCTGTACGCGCACCTGTTCAAGGCCATGTAAGGGAGATCCCATGAGCAATACCGACCACGACCTCGAAGCCCGCGCCCGCCGCCGCGTCGGCATCAAGCTGGGCTTCTACATCCACGCCACGGTGTTCGTGCTCGTCAATGCGGGGCTGTTCGCCATCAACAGCATGACCGGCGGCTATCGCTGGAGCCAGTGGCCGCTGTGGGGCTGGGGCATCGGCCTGGCCGTGCACGGCATCGTCACCTTCATGAGCCTGCACGGCGACGGCCTGCGCGAGCGCATGCTGCGCGACGAGGTGGAGCGGCTGCGCAAGCGCGGGTGAAAGAGAAAGGCCGCCCGGAGGCGGCCTGTCGGTTCAGCGGCTGTGATGCTGGCGGCGTGGATCGGACGGCACCCACTGACCTTCGCGCCACGGGTTGCCGTACTCGTCGCGGCGGCCTTGCCAATCGCCGTGGTGATGGTTGCCGTAGTAGCTGGTGGTGTAGGCGACGGCAGGGCCCGTCCGGTACACCACCGGCGCCGGCACATAGACCGGGGCCGGGCGATAGCGATAGATCACCCGCGGCTGCACGTAGACCACCGGCGGCGGCGGCGCCACATAGACCGGTGCCGGCACATAGACCGGTGCCGGCACGTAGACCGGGGCCGGCTCGTAGTACGCCGGCGCGCTCGACACCACGGCGCCGACCGGCGGCAGGTTGATGCCGATCGACCACTGCACGTTCCCCGCCTGCGCCGCACCGGTGGCCAGGGCCATTCCGGCGGCGGCGAGTCCCATCACGATGATTTTCTTCACAGGTGACTCCGTTTCTGCGCAGCGTGTGCGCGCCCTTCCAAAACGCCCGGCCGGGGCCGCCCGGTTGACGGCCGAACGTAAAGACTCGTTTCCCGGACCGGCGCCATTCGCACCGCCGCGCCAATAGAATCATCGGCTCCCCTGCAGGCCCCTCATGACCGCACCCAAGAACGACGCTCCCGCCGACGCCAAGACCAGCAACTTCCTGCGCCAGGTCATCGAGCGCGATCTGGCCCAGGGCACGTACCAGGGCCGGCACTGGGCGGCCAGCCCGGGCGACGCGACGCACCAGCAGCAAGGCGGCCCCGACCCGGCACGGGTGCGCACGCGCTTTCCCCCCGAACCCAACGGCTACCTGCACATCGGCCACGCCAAGAGCATCTGGCTGAACTTCGGCCTCGCGCAGGAATACGGCGGCGTGTGCCACCTGCGCTTCGACGACACCAATCCCGAGAAGGAAGAGCAGGAGTACGTCGACGCCATCGTCGACGCGGTCAAGTGGCTGGGCTACGACTGGAACGCGAACGGCACGAGCCACCTGTTCTACGCCAGCCACTACTTCGACTTCATGTACCGGGCGGCCGAGTACCTCGTCAGCACCGGCCACGCCTACGTCGACGAGCAGACGCCCGAGCAGATGCGCGCCAGCCGCGGCGACTTCGGCACGCCCGGCACCGACAGCCCGTTCCGCAGCCGCACGCCGGCCGAGAACCTGGCGCGCTTTCGCGAGATGCGCGACGGCCGGCATGCCGACGGCGCGATGGTGCTGCGCGCCAAGATCGACATGGCCAGCCCCAACATCAACCTGCGCGACCCGGCCCTGTACCGCATCAAGCGCGCCACCCACCACAACACCGGCGACACCTGGTGCATCTACCCGATGTACAGCTTCGCGCACCCGATCGAGGACGCGCTGGAGAACATCACCCACAGCATCTGCACCCTCGAGTTCGAGGACCAGCGCCCGTTCTACGACTGGACGCTGGAGCGCATCGTGCCCATCCTGCGCGAGCCGCAGTTCCAGCGGGCGCGCGGGCTGATCGAGGAGATCGAGGGCCGCGGCATGGAGGCAGCCAAGGAATTCGCCCTGCACTGCCACAACGTCGCGCACAAGCTGTTCGCCAGCGACGCCGAGGCCCGCATGCGCGCCCTCTTCCAGCGCTGGGACCACGACAGCGACCGGGTGGTGCACGAGCTGCCGCAGTTCTTCGCGCTGCTCAAGCACGAGACGGCGCAGTTCACGCCGCTGCTGGCGCACGCGCTCGACGGCACGCATCCGAACGTCTTCCTGCTGCCCCACCAGTTCGAGTTCGCGCGGCTGAACCTCACCTACATCGTGACCAGCAAGCGCAAGCTCAAGCAGCTGGTCGACGAGGGCCACGTCGACGGCTGGGACGACCCGCGCATGCCCACGCTGGTGGGCCTGCGCCGGCGCGGCTACACGCCCGACAGCCTCAAGCTCATGGCCGAGCGCAGCGGCGTCAGCAAGGCCGGCGGGTGGATCGACTACTCGTCGCTCGACATCGCCCTGCGCGACGACCTCGAAGGCAAGGCGGCGCGGGCCATGGCGGTGCTCGATCCGGTCAGGCTCAAGCTCACCAACTGGGCCGAGGTCTTCGGCAGCGAGGCGCACATCGAGACCTGCTCGGCGCCCGCCCATCCGCAGCGGCCCGAGCTCGGCACGCGCAGCTTCGGCCTCGGGCCCGAAGTCTGGATCGAGCGCGACGACTTCGCCGAGACGCCGCCCAAGGGCTTCTTCCGCCTGTTCCCTGGCAACAAGGTGCGGCTCAAGTACGGCTACGTGGTCGAGTGCACCGGCGCCGAGAAAGACGCCGGCGGCCGCGTGAGCGCGGTGCTGGCGCGCCTCGTCCCCGACACCCGCAGCGGCACGCCCGGCGCCGATGCGGTCAAGGTCAAGGGCACCATCACCTGGGTCGGCGTTCACGACGCGCTGCAGGCCGAGGTGCGGCTGTACGACCGCCTGTTCACCGTCGACCAGCCCGATGCCGGCGGGCGCGACTACCTCGGGGTGCTCAATCCGGCCAGCAAGAAGGTGGTCACCGCCTTCCTGGAGCCCTGCCTGGTTTCGGCCCGGGCCGCGGAGCGCTTCCAGTTCGAGCGCCACGGCTATTTCGCCACCGACCGTCGTGACCACACCGGCGGCAAGCCGGTGTTCAACAAGATCACCGGGCTCAAGGACGGCTGGGCGAAGTGACGGGCGCGGCGTCGTCCGCGCGGGCCGCTTCGATCTCCACCACCCGGAACGCCGGGCGGTCCGGATACAGGCGCTGCAGCAGCGGCTTGGCCACGTTGTAGACCGGGACCCCGTTGACCGTGCGCCCCTCCGGCGCGCCCCGGTGCGCATGCCCGTGGACCACGGCATTGACGGGATAGCGCACCAGCGGGTCTTCCAGCCGGCTGCTGCCGAGGAAGGGATAGATCTCGGGCGGCTCGCCCTGGGCCGTCCCCACGATGGGCGAGTAGTGCAGCAGCGCGATGCGCCGCGGCGTGCGCAGCTTGGCCAGCGCCGACTCCAGCTTCAGCGCCTCCTGGATCGCCTCGTTGACGAAGGCCTTCATCGCCGGCTCGCCCCAGGCGCCCAGCGAGCCGCGCCCGAAGCCGCCGGCGAAGCCCTTGGCGCCCGCGATGCCCACGCCGTGCACCTCCACCGCCTCGCCGTCGAGCACGCGCACGCCGGCGCCGGCGAGGGTCTGGCGCACGACGTCCGGCACGCCGGACTCGTAGTCGTGGTTGCCGAGCACCGCCACGATGGGCACCGAGACCACGCTCAGCTCGTCGGCCAGGACCTTGGCCTCCTCGGGCAGGCCGTAGTCGGTGAGGTCGCCGCACAGCAGCAGCGCGTCGGCGGCCTCGGACGCCTGGGCGAACAGCCCGCGCAGGCTGCCCGCGGCGTCCTTGGTGCAGTGGAGGTCGCCGATGGCGGCGAAGCGCAGGGGTCGTTCGGTGGCCATGGTCGTTCTTGTGGCGAGCCGGAAAGGGCCCATCGGGTTGCCGAGCAATCGATGCGCCCGGCTCGCGGCATGCCCTTTGCCCTGTCCGGGAAACCTTGCTCCTCCGCCCCCCATGACCGAAACGCGCCCCCGGGCTCAAGAGGCTGACCTCGATGCGCGAGTCACCGCGTTCTACCGGAACGTCATGGAAATCCTCCATCAGGAGCACCTGGATTTCCTGCTCGGCGGCGCCTACGCCTTCGCCTGGTACACCGGCATCGAGCGCAACACCAAGGACCTGGACCTGTTCATCCGGCGCGCCGACTATCCGAGGGTCGAGCAGGTCCTGAACGCGGCCGGCCATCGCACCGAGCTGACCTACCCGCACTGGCTGGCCAAGTCCTTCCACGGCGACGCGTTCGTCGACCTGATCTTCAACTCCGGCAACGGCATCGCGCCGGTCGACAGCGGCTGGTTCGGGCACGCCGCCGAGGCGCAGGTCCTGGGCGTGCCGGTGAAGATCGCGCCGGTCGAGGAGACGCTGTGCTCCAAGGCTTTCATCATGGAGCGCGAGCGCTACGACGGCGCCGACATCGCGCACCTGCTGCGCGCCCAGGCGGCGGGCATCGACTGGGAGCGCCTGCTGCGCCGCTTCGGCCTGCACTGGCGCGTCCTGCTGGCCCACCTGGTGCAGTTCGGCTTCATCTATCCGGCCGAGCGCTCCAGGATCCCCACCTGGCTGATGGATGACCTGATCGACCGCCTGCGCCAGGAGACCTGGCAGCCGCCGGTCGCCAGCCAGGTGTGCGCCGGCACGCTGCTCTCGCGCGAGCAGTACCTGTACGACGTCGAGCAGCTGGGCTACCTCGATGCGCGCCTGGCACCGTTGGGCACCATGACGCTGCAGGACCTCGCCCACTGGACCCGCGCCATTGCCGGCCGCACGCCGCCGCCGTCGGGCGAGTAGCTCTGCGCTGCTGACAAGACGCTGTGACCCGTCACCTCTGAAGCGCCGCGCTCAGCGGCGCTTCACGCTGACGGTGTACTTGCCCGTGCCCGTGCTGCGGTCGTAGTGCCGCACCTGCAGGAAGTAGTCTCCCGCCAGGAGCGACGCCGAGATGCGCGGGTTGAGCCCGTAGCCGCTGTCGTCGTCTTCCTCGAGCAGGCCGGTCGGGCTGTTCGGACCGAACAGCTTCATGTAGACATCGGTGTTGCCGCGCGTCTCCATCACGTACACGCCGTCGGTGTCGGCATGGAAGCGGAACAGGTCCTCCTCGCCAGGCCGGCCGATGCTGGCCTCGACCTTGGGCGCGCCCACGCCCAGCGCCACCGCATCAGGCAGCCCGGGCTGGGTCCTGGGATACATCTTGGCGCCGGCGACGAACTCCTTGTCGAGCTGCGAGAGCACGTCGTTGGCATGGGTGGACACGCCGTTGAGCGTCCATTCGGCGGGGAAGGCGTACAGCATGATGGAGTCGGGGTCGAACGCGGTGCCGTTGATCTGGTCCATCGCGTACTTGAAGAACACGTTGTGCTGCACCGTGGCGGCGTCCCAGAAGTTGGGCGGGCCGGCCAGGTCGCGCAGGACCACCGGCTTGTTCCACTCCATGCCGCCCAGCGGGCTGGAATGCTCGTGCGCAAGGCCGATGGCGTGCCCGAACTCATGGGCCGCGGTGCCGCCGTCCAGGAAGCCCAGGTTCATGGTCGCCTGGTTGAACGGAATGGAGCGCGCGTCGGTGCCGATCATCGACCAGGCGCCGTCGTTCTCGTCGAAGGTGATGCGGATCTCGGCATCGGGTGCGTTGCCGAAATCGAAGCTCAGGTTGGCCACTTGCGACCACCACAGCGCCTGCTCGCGCGCCGTCGCCTGCTCGGCGGCCGTGCCGCCCATGAAGCGCACGCGCAAGGTCGATCCGTTGATCCAGCTCTTGCCGCGCGGCGCAATGGCACGGGTGCGGCCGGCCGGTCCGGCGGCCGACGCCACGGGCCGCATCAGATCACGCGGCAGGATGCGATCGAAGCAGCATTTCGGAGCAGGCATGGCGATCTCCTAGAGGGGTGGCAATGCCCACGATGCCGCGGCGGCAACCCGCTGCCCATCCCTATGGTGGCTCGCACGACCCCCCCGGTTCAGGGCAGTCGGTGGTTGCACCGCTGCTGCGACCAGGGACATCGGTTTGAACGACGATGCGCTTCCCACCATCCACTTCGAGGAGCCCCCATGGCCAATGCTCGCAAGGTCGCTGTCGTCGTCGGAAGCCTGCGCAAGGAATCGTTCAGCCTGAAGGTGGCCAAGGCGGTGGTCGCCATGGCGCCGCCGACGCTCGCCATGGAGGTGGTCGACATCGCGCAGCTGCCGCTGTTCAACCAGGACTGGGAGAGCGCGTACCCGCCGCCCGCGGCGGCGTTCAAGCAGCGCATCGCCGAGGCCGAGGCGGTGCTGTTCGTCACGCCGGAATACAACCGCTCGGTGCCGGGCGTGCTGAAGAACGCGATCGACGTCGCCTCGCGCCCCTACGGACAGAGCGCCTGGAGCGGCAAGCCGGGTGCGGTGATCAGCGTGTCGCCGGGCGCCATCGGCGGCTTCGGGGCCAACCAGCACCTGCGCCAGTCGATGGTGTTCCTGGACGTGCCCATGCTGCAGCAGCCCGAGGCCTACATCGGCGGCGCGAACAAGCTGTTCGACGCGCAGGGGCAGCTCGTCAGCGACGACACGCGGCAGTTCCTGCAGAAATTCGTGCAGGCCTATGCCGAATGGGTGGAGCGCCACGCCAAGCGCTGACGAGGCTCAGGGGGCCAGCCGCAGCACCTGGCCGTCGTCGCTGTCGGTCAGCAGGTACAGCCAGCCGTCGGGCCCCTGTCGCACGTCGCGGATGCGCTGGCCCAGGTCCTGGAGCAGGCGCTCCTCGGAAAGCACGCGGCGGCCGTCCAGCTTGAGCCGGACCAGCAGCTGCGCCCGCAGCGCACCGACGAACAGGTCGCCTTTCCAGCCGGGATAGCGGTCGCTGGTCAGGAAGGCCATGCCGCTGGGCGCGATCGACGGCACCCAGTGCGTCACCGGCTGCTCCATGCCGGCCTTGGCGGTGCCCTCGCCGATCTTCCAGCCGGTGACGTACTCGGCGCCGTAGGTGATGACCGGCCAGCCGTAGTTGCGGCCGGCCTCGGTCGGGTTGACCTCGTCGCCGCCTTGCGGCCCGTGCTCGTGGGTCCACAGCTCGCCGGTCACCGGATGCAGCGCGGCGCCCTGGACGTTGCGATGCCCCAGGCTCCAGATCTCGGGACGTGCGCCGGCGCGACCGACGAAGGGGTTGTCCGCCGGCACCCGGCCGTCGGCCTCCACGCGCACCACCTTGCCGAGGTGGTTGGCCAGCGATTGGGCATCGTGGCGGCGCGAGAAGCGGTCGCCCAGCGTGATGAACAAGCGACCGTCGCGGGCGAACACCAGGCGCGATCCGAAGTGCGCCGTGCTGGAGACCTTCGGCACCTGGCGGAACACGACCTGCACCTCGGCCAGGCGCGCCTGCAGCCCGTCGAGCTCGAGCTTGCCGCGCGCCACCGCCGTGCTGTTGCCGCCCTCGCCCGCCTCCGAGTAGCTCCAGTAGACCCAGCGGTTGCGCTCGAACTGCGGATGCAGCACCACGTCGAGCAGGCCGCCCTGCCCGCGCGCATCCACCGGCGGCAGGCCGGCGATCGGCGCGCCGCGCTCGCCGCGCACGTTCACCACGCGCATGCGGCCATCGCGCTCGGTGACCAGCATGCGGCCGTCGCGCTCGAAGTCGGGCAGGAAGGCCAGCCCCCACGGATGCGACAAGCCGCGCACCAGCGCGATCGCCTCGACGGCCTGCGCCGCGGCCGCCGTGCCGGCGATCAGGCAGGCGACGACAAGCCGGCGGATCGGGTTCATCTATTGGCCCTCCCGCGCGCTGCTTTGCCAGGGCGTCCAGACCACGCCCGCCCCGACGCCGACGTTCACCTTGTCGCGCAGCAAGGGACTGGCGGCATTGGCCGACCCGTGCAGCGACATCAGGCGCGCGCTCGCGAACCACGACAGGCTGCGCCCGTGGCGCCGGCTGACGGTGGCGGCAAGCTCGCTGCCCAGGTAGCCGGCGCGTGCCGTGTAGGCGGGCCGCTCGGTCGCCGCATCGGCCGGCTCGACCTCGTAGAAGTAGCGATGCAGCCGCCGCGTCGCCCAGGTCGATTGCAGCGACAGCGTGAGCATCGTGGGCGATCCGGCCAGCAGGCGGATGCGCCAGCGCAGCTCGGGGTCGAAGGTCGCGCCGCGCTCGTCGATGCGATGGAAGTCGGTCGACATCACGGCGCGCGCCTTGAGGTGCAGCGACACGCCGCGCCCTGCGCCCTTCCACACCAGCTGCGGGCCGATGCCGAACAGGTAGTCCAGGTCCGGCATGCCGCGACGCGCCTCGTTGTTGCGCGCGTTGAAGGCGCCGGTGGCGGTCAGGTCCAGCTCCCAGTCGGGCGAGGCCAGGACGCGTCCGCGGATGCCGCCCTGGTCGACCCGCAGCACCGGTCCGCGGTAGATGAAGACGGGGGCGACCAGGCCCCGCACCTGCGACTGATCGGCGCCCGGATAGTCGCTCACGCGCCCGGCGCCGGCCGCCAGCCCGGCCTCCCAACGCGGCAGGCCGGGCTCGTCGCCGACCTGGCACCAGGCCGTCGTCAACGGCGCCGCGAGCAGCGTCACGGCCCAGGCGATGCGGTGGTGGCGGCGACGGCTCATGGGCGTGCAGTGTCGCCGCGCCTGCGCTATCCATGGCGGCGGCGAGGTTGCCGCTTTTCCCGGCTGACTCGGGGGGCGGATAGTCGCAGCATGCTTGCCTGGATGGAGCTTCGTCATGGCGACCACACTTCCCGGCTCTCCCCACAAGGACGAGTCCGAGCTCGACACCCTGCCGGTCGAGCCTGAGTTCGCGCCCGTCATTCCCGAGCCGCCCAGCGAGGGCGAGCACGAGCCGGTGCCCAAGCCGACGCAGTAAAAAAAGAAGCCGGCGCGAGCGAACGTCGCGCCGGCCAACAACGGACGCCTTGTTATCGGATGGTGTAGCTGTCGCCGTAGACCTTCCAGCTGAGCGGCGTGTTCAGGTCCAGGTTGCCGTTGTTCAGGAACACCCGCTGGGCGGTGTCGACGCGGCTCGTGTCGCTGTGGGCCTCCTCCGTCTTCATCGCTTTCACGCGGGCATCGAGGAAGGCGTTCAGGTAGGTCACCTCGCTGCCGCCCTGCGCGGGCGTCTTGGCCTTGCTCATCGCCGCCTTGCGGATCCCGCCGAAGGACACGCTGTCCTCGCCGGGGCCGTGCATGACGATGGCGTCGTAGTAGATGAACTGGCCCAGCGCGCGCAGCCCGTCGGCCTTGGCCTGGCCGACCGCGGGGTTGAAGTACACCGTGTCGCGCTCGTGGTCCTGGGCCTGGCGGAACACCGTGTCCTGCGCCGCCGCACGCCAGTCGCGCGGGAAGTTCGGGTCCAGGCCGGAGTGCGACGCGCTGCCGTTGACCCGCCGCAGCGCCGGCAGGTACTTCGACAGCACGTTGCTCGGTGACGTGCGGCTGTAGGCCTCGACCAGCTCGAGCATGTCGCCCGTGCCCGAGCAGAAGCCGATGATGCCGGCGGTGTAGCCGCGGCCGTCGCCGATGTCCTCGATGTAGGCGTACTGCGCCTTCCAGTCCAGCGACGAGTTCTCCGCGCTGGAGACGATCTGCATCGCGATGTCTTTCTTGCGCGCATCGGTGAGGTCCGATCCCGGCGGCGGCGTCGAGCTGCCCTTCACCTGGCACTGCTTCTTGACGCCCACCGCCGGGTCCTTGCCGAAGAAGCCGTTGCTGCACTTGCCGCTGCCGCTGACGCTCTTCTCGACCCACTTCGAGCCGCTGCCGTAGCGCACCGTCTGCACGCCGCTGACGGTGAAGGCCTGGCCTTCGTTGGCGATGTGCGTCCAGGTCACGGCCAGGGCCGTGCGATCGTGGGCCACGGACTGCGATTCGGCCTGTGCGGCCGTCTCGGCGTCGGAGCCCCCGCCACCGCAGGCACCCACCGCGGTCAGCCCCAGGATGAGGGCCCAGCGCATGCGCGCACGAAGAACGCCGGTCATGGAAGCCTCCTGAGCATGTTGTGGTTGGAGCGGCGATTCTGTGAATCGCACACGCGTCGGGACAGTGGGTCATCTACCCGTCTGTATGGGTAAAAACACCACAAGTTTTGGCAGCTCGCGCCGATAGCCGGATCTCAACAACACCAAAGTGCAGGGAGTCACCCGTGAGAAGCGCCATCAATCGGCAGCTGCTGGCTGCGTTCGCCTCGATCATCGTGCTGGTCGCCCTCGCGGGCAGCGTCGCCGGCTGGTTCACGTGGAAGTCGCAGCATGATTTCCAGCGCCTGTATCACAACACCCTGGGCTCGGGCGAGCTGGGCAAGGCCGACAGCGCGCTCTGGCAGCTGCGCTACGCGCTCGCGCTGGCCGCGCATGCCGACGAGGCGGGCGTGCGCAAGGCCGCGGCCGACGAGTCCAGGCACTTCAAGGCGCTCAACGACGCGCTCGACGTCTACGCCGGCACCGATCTCGACGCCGACGAGACGCGCGGCCTGGCGGCCCTGCGCGATGCCGTGCAGCGCTATGCGCAGGTGCGCCCCGGCTGGTACCAGCTGCGCCTGGACGGCAAGGACGACGAGGCCAAGGCCTATCGCGCCGCGCACACCACCCCCACCGGCGCCGCGCTGGTCAAGGCCATCAACGCACAGATCGACCTTCAGACGAAGGCGGCCGCACGGACCCATCGCGACCTCGATGCGGGCGCATCGACCGTGCGCCTGTGGGTCATCGGCGTGTGTGCGCTCGCGCTGGCGATCAGCGGCCTGCTCGCGGCCTGGATCGTGCGCGCGCTGACCGCACCGGTGGCCCGCGCCACCGAGGTCGCCCACCGCATCGCGCAGGGCCACCTGTCCAACGAGATCCCGGCCGACCGGGGCCCGATGCGCCACCTGCTGGCCGCGCTGCGCGACATGCAGGACAGCCTGGCGCGCACGGTGTCCAGCGTGCGCAGCAACGCGGAGCAGGTCGCCATCGCAGGCACCCAGATCGCGCAGGGCAACAGCGAGCTCAGCGCGCGCACCGACGAGCAGGCCTCGGCGCTGGACGAGACGGCGTCGTCGATGGAACAGCTCGGCTCGACCGTGCGCCAGAACGCGGGCCATGCCGAGCAGGCCAACCAGCTGGCGCGCGGCGCGTCGACGGTGGCCGCGCGCGGCGGCGACGTCGTCGCGCAGGTGGTCGACACCATGCGCGGCATCAACGACAGCTCGAAGAAGATCGCCGACATCATCGGCGTGATCGACGGCATCGCCTTCCAGACCAACATCCTCGCGTTGAATGCGGCGGTCGAGGCAGCACGCGCCGGCGAGCAGGGGCGAGGCTTCGCGGTGGTGGCGGGCGAGGTGCGCAACCTGGCGCAACGCTCGGCCGAGGCGGCGCGGCAGATCAAGCAGCTCATCAACGCCAGCGTCGAGCGCGTCGAGCAGGGCAGCACGCTGGTCGACCAGGCCGGCGCCACCATGCACGAGGTCGTGACGGCGATCCAGCGCGTGACCGACATCATGGGCGAGATCAGCCATGCCAGCGCCGAGCAGAGCGCCGGCGTGGCGCAGGTCGGCGCAGCCGTCGGCCGCATGGACAAGACCACGCAGCAGAACGCGGCGCTGGTGCAGGAGAGTGCGGCAGCCGCGCAAAGCCTCGAGCTGCAGGCACAGCAGCTGGTCGCGGCGGTGTCGGTCTTCAAGCTGCAGCCCCTCGCGCATTGACGCGGCCGCCGGCTTCGCCAATAGTGGCCCCCGCACCCCACATCGAAGGGTGCCGTGGGGAGAGCCGCATGGGCGCCATCTTCATCAGCTACCGCCGGGAGGACTCCGAAGGCCACGCCGGGCGGCTCTTCGAAGACCTCGTCCAGCGCTTCGGCAAGGACAGCGTCTTCATCGACGTCAGCGGCATCGAGCCCGGGCGTGACTTCCGCAAGGTGATCGATGCCCAGGTGGGGCATTGCAGCGTGCTGCTTGCCCTCATCGGCAGCCGCTGGCTGGAGGCGGCCGACGAGCACGGTGCGCGCCGCATCGACGACCCGGCCGACTTCGTCCGGCTCGAGACCGCGTCGGCGCTCAAGCGCGACATCCCGGTCGTTCCCGTGCTCGTGCACGGCGCGCGCATGCCCACTGCCGAGCAGCTGCCGTCCGACCTGACGGAGCTGGCCTATCGCAATGCGGTCGAGCTCACGCATGCGCGCTGGGAGTCGGACGTGCAGGTGCTGGCCGATGCGCTGGCGCCCCATGTGGGCAAGCCGCTTCCGCCGCCACCGGTCCCCGTTGCCGCGTCGAGCTCGACGGGCTCGCGCCGCCTGCTGATCGGCGCCGTGGCCGCGACGCTGGTGGCCGCCGCGGGTGCGGCCACCTGGTACGCCGTGGTCGATGCGCCGAGGCCGCCGCCGGCACCCGCGGCCGACGACCAGCGCGCCGTGGTCGAGCGACTCATCGCCGAGATGAACGCCGCCGACATCGCCACGCGCAAGGCCGCGACCACGCGGCTGGTGCGCGAGTTCGGCAACTCGCCGGTAGCGATCGCGCTGGCCGTCGATCAGCTCGGCGACGGCACCTTCCAGGGGCTGTCGCGCGAAGGCCGGGTCAACGTGCTGACCTATCTCGCCGAGAGCAACCCCAAGGCCTGGCGCGAGACCGACCTGCGCGAGGCGCGCGCCTCGCTCGCGCGCATCCAGGCTCGGCTCGCGGCCGGCACGGCCACGCTCGGGCCGCAGGTGCTGCAGCTCGTCGAGGCCTTGTCGGCGAAACTTTCAGCCTAAAAAAGTTCCCCTCGCCTTCTCCGACAGGGACTCTTCCTACAGGCCGACACGGTTTCGGCGCGTCATCCGATGCCCCAGGGCGGCGTTAGAGGGCAAGGTGTGGCCGCACCCGCGGATCTGTTCTCCACAGGTCGCATTTCCTTCTGGCAGTTCGATGAAAGGAAGTGACATGAAATCCCGGACGATGGCGTTGGCGGCCGCTGTGCTCGCCACCAGCCTGGGTGTCATGACGGCCCGCGCGGCCGAGATGACGCTTTACCAGCACTACAACTTCGGCGGCGACCAGCTCACCTTGCGTGGCTACGCGCCGAACCTCTCGCAATACGGATTCAACGACCGCGCCTCCAGCGTCGTCGTGCGCTCGGGCCGCTGGCAGGTCTGCAGCGACAGCGACTTCAAGGGCGCCTGCGTCGAGTTGGGCCCGGGCGAATACTCTGCACTCGACGCACGGCTGACCAACCAGGTCTCCTCGGCACGCGAGGTCGGCGAATACGCAGGGCGCACCGGCGCCTATCGCAACTACTCGCGCGGCATCATCAAGTTCTTCGATGAGCCCGGCTTCAAGGGCCGCAGCTTCGACCTGCAAAGCGACGTGACCGACTTCGCGGCGCGGCGCTACAACGACCGCGCGGCGAGCATCATCGTGGCCGAGGGCGTTTGGCTGCTGTGCACCGACGCCAACTACGCCGGCAACTGCCGCACCTACGGTCCGGGCCGCTACCTGAACCTGGGCCCGGGCATGGCCGACCGCATCTCCTCCGCACGGGTGGTGCGCAACGCCGGCGATGCGCCGGCGGTGATGCAAGGCGGCTGGGCCGCGCCACCCCGCGGCAACGAAGGTCCTTCGCGCGTGATCCTCTACTCCGAGGAAGGACTGCGCGGGGCCAGCCTCGCGATCGCCGACACGCAGGTCGACCTGCAACGCGCGGGCTTCAACGACGCGGCAGCGTCCATGGTGGTCGAAGGCGGACCCTGGCTGATGTGCAGCGACGGCTATTTCCGCGGCAACTGCCGCGTCTATGGCCCGGGACGCTACGACAACCTGCGCGACGCGGGCATGAGCCGCGCGATCTCCTCGGCCCGACCCGGGGCTCCCGAGCAGGCGGGGCGTCGCTGGGGCAACAACGGCCAGGGCGGCATCCAGCTCTACGCCAACCGCGACTTCGGCGGCGAGACCCGCGCCTTCGCGAACGACATCCCCAACCTGAACGGCAGCGGCTTCAACGACCGTGCCGGATCCATGGTCGTCAACAACGGCGAGTGGGAGCTGTGCAGCGAAGCCGGCTATGCCGGTTCGTGCATGGTGGTCGGCCCCGGCGCGTACGCCGACCTGGGTGGCCTGAGCGACCAGCTCTCGTCGCTGCGGCGTTTGCGCTGATGACATCCCATGGGCGGCTGTGACACCATCGCCGCCCATGGCGATACGCATCGTTCGACTCGGCACGCCACGCGCGGCCGATGAAGGCCTTCGGCTCGGCACCGTGCGGCGTCCGCCGCGCGGCGTGCCGAAGGCCGAGTTCGCATCGCGCGACTTCTACGACCTGTGGCTGCCGGCGCTGTCGCCCAGCGCCGACCTGGTCAAGCAGGCGCAGGCGGCGCTGGCCGACGCCGACGCACGCGAGTGGGCGCGCTTCGTGAGCCGCTTTCGCGCCGAGATGAAGCAGCCCGAGGCCGGCCAGCTGCTGGACCTGCTCGCGGCGCTGTCGAATCGGACGAACCTGGCGGTGGGCTGCTATTGCGAGGACGAGTCCCGCTGCCATCGCTCGGTGTTGCGCGAGCTGCTCCAAGAGCGTGATGCGGAGATCGTCGGCTGACACTCCCGGGTTGCACCCGGGCTACGGATGCCTGTAACCCGGGACGCTTTACTCGTCGAGATAGGGCGGACGCGAGTCCTCGTCGGCCACCAGGGTGTTCCCCATGCCGAGCAACTCGCGCGCTTCCTGCACACCGCTCAGGTCACGCCTCGCATGACGCCCTCGCAGCAGGTGGCCTTCGATCTCCCAGGTGAGGTCGATCAGTTCCTGCGCCGTCTGGGCATTGCGCACACGCATCGCCGTGCGTCCGCCCAGCAGCGGCGCGCCCAGGCGCAGCGCATCGAGCAAGCGCTCGCGCACGCGCTGCAGCAGTTGCGCCTCGCCGGGCTCGGGCTCGGAGCGGGCGATCTGGCGCGGCACGACCGCGGCCGACTCCGAGAGCACGGGCAGCACCACCGCCGGCTTCTCGCGGGCGGGTCCGGCGGATGCGGCGACGGCGGCAGCGACCGGCGTCACGGCCACCGGCGGCAGCACCTTCGGTGTGCTGGGCGGCAGGACCACTTCGGTCAGGCGCGGCGCGACCGGCGGCGCGACGAGCACCGGGGGCGGCGCCGGGTCGGGGACGATCGCCGGCGGCAGTTCCAGCGCATCGGCCAAGGTGGGCAGGTCGAGCTCGACGCTGGTCACCGCCGGCGCGGCCTCGGCCTCGGGCTCGGGTTCGGGCGGCGGCGGTGGCGGCTGGGGCACTTCCACCAGGCCCAGCCGCACCAGCTCCTCGAAGTGGCTGGTGTTGGCACCGGCCTGCTGCGCCAGGCTCAGCACCTCGGCCAGGGTGCGCCGGCCGTCGACGAGGAAGAGGATGGTGCGATGGCGCTGCCCCAGCCGCTGCTTGCGGCTGCGCAGTTCTTCGTTTCCGAGCGCGGTCTTGGTCGGGATCGTCATCGATGGCCCCAGTCCCCAGCTCATCAATGTACGCCTTCGCCGCGGCGCGACGCGCGCGCTAGCGCGCCGCTTCCGGCAGCTCGATCTTCACCTCCAGCACCTCGAGGTTGTCCTGCCGCTCCAGGTGGACCTTGATGTCGTCGGGATTGACCGACACGTACTTCGAGATCACCGCCACCAGCTCGCGCTGCAAGGCAGCGAGGTAGTCGGGACGGCGCGAGCGCTCGTTGCGCTCGTGCGCGAGGATGATCTGCAGGCGCTCCTTGGCGACCGTCGCGGTCTTCTTCTTCTCTCCGAGCAGAAAGGAAAGGAGGGACATGCGACTCACCTCCCGCCGAACAGGCGCTTCAGGAAGCCCTGCTTGGTGGCTTCGACGAAGCGCATCGGCCGGTCCTCGCCGAGGAAGCGCGCGACGACGTCCTTGTAGGCTTCGGACACGTCGGTGCCCTTGAGGTGGACGGCCGGGACGCCCTGGTTGGACGCGTCGAGCACCGTTTCCGATTCGGGCACCACGCCGATCAGCGGCGTGCGCAGGATCTCCTGGATGTCCTCCAGCGAGAGCATCTGCCCGCCCTCGACGCGATTCGGGTTGTAGCGGGTGATGAGCAGGTGCTCCTTGATCGGCTCCTTGCCCTCGATCGCGCGCTTGGTCTTCGACGCCAGGATGCCGAGGATGCGGTCGGAGTCGCGCACCGACGAGACCTCCGGGTTGGTGACGATGAGCGCCTCGTCGGCAAAGTGCATGGCCATCAGCGCGCCGGTCTCGATGCCGGCCGGCGAGTCGCAGACGATGTAGTCGAAGCCCATCTCGCCGAGCTCCTTGAGCACGCGCTCGACGCCGTCCTGGTTGAGCGCGTCCTTGTCGCGCGTCTGCGAGGCGGCGAGGACGAACAGCTTCTCGCACTGCTTGTCCTTGATCAGCGCCTGGTTGAGGTTGGCCTCGCCGTGGATGACGTTGATGAGGTCGTAGACCACGCGGCGCTCGCAGCCCATGATGAGGTCGAGGTTGCGCAGGCCGACGTCGAAGTCGATCACGGCCACCTTGTGGCCGGCGAGCGCGAGGCCGGAGGAGAAGCTCGCACTCGTGGTGGTCTTGCCGACGCCTCCCTTGCCGGAGGTCACGACGATGATTCTGGCCATCGGTGAGGTCCTTTCACAGTTTCAATGCTTCGATCACCAGCTTGTCGCCGGAGAGCCGCACCTGCGCCGGCTTGCCCTGCACGTCGGCAGGCAGCGCGGTCTCGGTGGTGCGCCAGGTGCCCGCGATGGAGACCAGCTGCGGCTCCATGCAGGTGCTGAAGATGCGGGCCGTCACGTCGCCGCGCGCGCCCGCCAGGGCGCGTCCGCGCAGCGGCGCGTACACGTGGATGCTGCCGTCGGCGATGACCTCGGCGCCGAAGCTCACCACCGCCAGCACGACCAGGTCGCCGCCGCGCGCGTAGACCTGCTGGCCCGAGCGCAGCGGCTTGTCGACGATGAGGGCGGGGGCGGCCGCCGGCGGCTGCGGGGCGGCCGCCGCTTCGGGCTCGACGCTGCGTGCGGGGGCCGGCGGTGCGGTCTCGGGCGCTTCGGTCAGGCCGGCGGCGCGCCCGGCCTCGCGCTGCGCGTCGCTGCCGCCCTTCACGGCGATGGGCAGCATGCGGCGTTCGCGCAGCAGGGCGACGAGGGCGTCGAAATCGATGGGTTCGGGCGCGTCGGCGACCGGCGTGAGGTCGATGACCACCGGGTCGTTGTCGAACAGCGCGGGCGACTCGCCGAAGCGCCGCTCCAGTTCCTCGGCGAGGACGGAGAGATCGGTGCTCTTCAGGACCAGGGCGACGAGCGTGAGAGAGGCGCTCTTCAGATCGAAGACGGGGAGAAGGTTCGCGCCGGTGTCGACAGCCATGGGTCGGTGTGCCTGAAACGGCGGGAGTGTACCGGCGTCTCGCCCCGGGTCCTGTGACCGGCGGCAACCGTGAAGGGAGTAGCCCGGGTGCAACCCGGGGTCGCGACGCTCGCGGCACCCCGGGTTGCACCCGGGCTACGTGGGATCACTTCACCATCACCGTGTACATGCTCGACGTCGCCCCCCATGGCCCCAGCGACACCGTCCCCGCGTTGAAATGCTTGCGGAACACGCTGAAGGTCCGCGTGGACGTGGTGCTCTCGCGGGTCGTGATGTCGGTGCCCGTGTCCACCCAGCTGTCGTCCACCCACGACGGGATCGCCGTGCTGTTGTTCAGCGCGATGTACACGTCGGCGCCGGCGCTGATCGTGAACGTGACCAGCGGATTGCCGGTGAAGGCCTTGGAGTCATTGGCGCTGCGGATCCATTGAGCGCCGAGCAAGCTGGCCGGGATGGCGGTGAAGGTGTAGGTCCGATCGCCATACACCAGGTTGCCGACCTGCAGGTTGCCCTGCACCGACCAATCGGCCGCGTTGGCGCCGTCGGCCACCTGCAGGTTGCCGATGGCCAGCTGCGTCGCGCCGCAGCCGGTGACGCGGGCGCCGGCCCAGTCGGCATGATCGAAGCTCTTGCCGTCGCCGGCATCGGTGACGACCAGCCGCATCTGCTGCTTGCCGGCCACGCTCACGCTCACCGGCTTGCGCAGGTCCGCGCCGCGCGCGATGCCGCTGTCGAAGGCCTTGACGCCGTCGAGGAAGAGCTGGAACACCACGCTGCCGTTCGAGCCGACCTCGTCGTCCACGCCCACGTCGGAGATGAAGCTGCCCGAGCAGGCACCGCCCAGGTTGTAGAGCACGTCCGACGGCGCATGCACGCCCAGCCCGCGCGGGTACGGGATGCCGCCCAGGGTGATGGTCTTGCCGTCGCCGGCCGCCGACTCGCCGTTGCTGCGGTCGTTCTCGATCGGCCCGAAGCCGTTGACCGGCGTGCCCACCGGCGTGAAGTCGGTGATCTGCTTCTTCTTGAAGACATCGCGGAAGGCGACCGCGGTCTGGCCCATCGAGTCGGTGACGGTCAGGCGGATGCGGATCCAGCTGTTGGACTCGCCGGCCTCGAAGTCGGTCGCGACGAAGGAGCCGCCGGTGCCGGTGTGCGGGTCGATGAAGTCGTGGGCATGGGCGTCGTGCTGGAAGTCCACGTCCCAGACCATGGAGGTCGGCGGCAAGCTGCCGTCCTCGGGGTCGGTGCCCACGCCGCTGTAGGCGATGGTCTCGCCCGCGGCGTAGCTGGTGCCCACGGGCGGCGTGTCGATGCGCGCGACCGGGGGCCGGTTGGTGGTGACCGTCAACACCGCGCTGCGCGAGTCGACGCTGCCGGCGGCGTTGCCCACCCGCACGCGGAACAGCGCGCCGTTGTCGGACGCGGTAGTGGGCGGCGTGGTGTGGCTGGCACCGGTGGCGCCGGCGATGTTGACGCCGTTGCGCATCCACTGGAACGAGCTCGCGTTGTCGGCCCCGACGCTGAAGGTGGCGGCCGTGCCGATCAGCACCGTGAGGTCGTCGGGCTCGCGCGTAATGCGCGGCAGCTGGTTGTTGGTGAAGCTGATCTTGCTCAGCGTGCCCGCGCCCGGCTGCGGCGTGCCGGTGCCCTGGTTGCGCGCCACGTAGTACAGGCTGCCGTCGGGCGTGACGGTCAGCCCGATGGGGTTGCCGATGCCGCTCGCGAAGGCGCTGGAGTTGGCCGGCGACGCAGGATTGATGAAGCGGATCTGGCCGGTGCAGAAGTCGGCGAAGAAGTACCTGCCGAGGTAGGTGCCGGAGGGGAACTGCACCTGGGCCGGGTTGTAGAACGCGCCGCCCGTGACCGAGCAGGCGCCGCCGCTGTGCTGGTAGGCATGGACCGGCGTGACGAAGCGGGTGTCGGTGGTCGGGCCTTCGCTGGCCGGCCAGCCGTAGTTGGCGCCGGCCTGGCCGCGGTTGATCTCTTCCCAGGTGCTCTGCCCCACCTCGTTGATGTAGATGAGGCCGCTGCCGGGCTGGATGTCCATCGAGAACGGATTGCGCAGGCCCAGCGCCCACACCGGCTTGTAGGCGCCGCTGGTGTTGAAGAACGGGTTGTCGCCGGGCACCGTGCCGTCGGGGTTGATGCGCAGGACCTTGCCGAAGGCGCTCGACAGCTTCTGCGAGTTCGAGCTCGAGAAGGGCTGCGGGCTGTCCTCGTGGTTGCCCACCGAGATGTAGAGCTTGCCGTCGGCGCCGAAGCGCAGGCCGCCGCCCATGTGGAAGCGGGTGCTGCCGGGCACGTTGGGCAGGTCGAGGATGACCCGCTCGCTGCCCGCCACCACCTTGTCGGCCGCCTCGGTCACGCGAAGCACGCGGTTGTGACTGCCGCTGCCGGTGTTCACCGTGCAATAGAAATAGACGAAGTGGTTGTTGGCGAAGCCCGGATCGGCGACCACGCCCAGGCAGCCGCGCTCCGAGGATGAATCGACATCGGCCACGGCGTAGAAGTTCGCGGCCAGCACCGCGTCGCTCTTGACGATGCGGATGACCCCGTTCTGCTGGACGACGAGCACCCGCCCGTCGGGCAGCGACCCCATCGCGCTCGGGCTGGTCAGGCCCTTGAACAGCTGCTTGTCGAGAAAGCCGGTCGGCACGCTGGCGGCGAACGCCTGGTCCAGCGCGAACAGCATCAGGCACAGCACGGCGAACAGGCGCCATCGCCATGCCCATGACCGGACAGGCAACGAACGGCCGGCGAGCAGGAAGGTCGAGTGCACAGCAGTCTCCTCTCTGGGTGGTGGGGAACCCGGTACTGCGTTGTTCTGAATGTTCGTTCTATTCTAGACACACATTAGAACAAACGTTGTAATCGTTTCGGCATCCGTGGCTCGCAAGAATTTCCGGCCGGTATAGGAAGTTCAGTGCGGCGCGAGCGTCTTGTTGCGCGGCGCTACCTCCCGTTGCCCGATCGAGGGGGCGTCACCGCCCAAACCCCGCGAAGCCCCCGCGATCAGGGGGAACCCAGGGTGCCCGGTAAGCCGATTGCCCCTGCCATGCCGGGGCCTCGATGTCGAGGTTCAGCGCTCAACACGGAGGTTCGAACAATGGACAAGAAAGCAGCATGGCTGCCATCCGCCCTGGCGCTCGTGGCGACTGCCGCCACGGCGCAAGTCAGTTTCACGCCCAGTGGCGACGTCACGTTCACGCAGCTCTTCAACCCGGACGGCGGTGTCTTGGCGGCAGGCGCCTACACCAGCGGCCAGCTCGGGCAGTTCACGGCCGACGAGCACTCCACCTTCACCCTCACCTACCTCGGGCAGGAATCCCTGTACCGCGACGGCGTGACCATCGCGTCCAACGGCGCGATGCTGGACGAGCAGGCCAGCGTCGGCGACTGGATCACCAGTGCGCCGATCAATGCCCGCAGCGTGCTGGACTTCGGCTTCCGGGGGTCGGACGGCCAGTCCGCCGCCAACGGCGCATCCGGCGTGGGCCACTCGACCTGGGTGCTGCTCGGCACCAACGTCCAGACCTCGCGCGGCAGCTTCCAGTACCTCATCGGCTACAACGACGGCGCGCACCACGACGACTGGGATGATTTCGTCGTCGGCATCAACGCCGCGCCGGCGCCCGAGCCGCAGACCTATGCCTTGCTCCTCGCAGGGTTGGGTGTCATTGGATTCATGGCGCGCCGCCGGCAGACCTGAGCAACTGCGCACGGCGTACTACGGTCCTGTAGCCCGGGTGCAACCCGGGTCGACCGTCACGAATGCTCGGACGTACGCTTTTCCATCGCCTTCTCCAGCCACCCGGCATTCGCCGCCTCGAACACCGACGGCGTGGCCTCGCTCACCTCGACCCGCTCCGGCGTGTTGAAGTCGGACGGCTTGCCGTTCGATGGGCGCTCCTTCGCATCGGCCGACATCACCAGGCGCAGGCGCAGCTCCGCCAGCCCGGGGGTCGACCAGTCGTTGACCAGCGCCTCGAGCTGGCTCAGTCCGCGCTTGAGCACCTCGGCCGGCAGCCCGTCGATCGCGTCCGAGCCGCCCAGCCGCACCGCGCGCTCGACGAAGGCGAGATGGCGCATCAGCTGGCGCGCCTCGGCATGCCGTCCGAGGAGCTGCCGCAGCTCGTCGTGCAAGGGATTGGACGGCGCCGTGTCGGCGGCATCGGCGGGGATGTTGACGCGGCGCGGCCCGGCCTTTGCCGGTGCAGCCGGCGTCGGCAGAGCATCGGCGAAGGCGACCCGCCAGCCGCTCTCCCCCCGCACCAGGCGCAACTGGGTGCCGAACAGGCGGCGCACCCAATGCAGCGGCCGCAGCCCAAGGCGAATCGGCCGTTGCGGGACGGAGGAAGAGCTTCGCTTGGTCATGGCGCCCACCGTGTGGCCCTGCGGGCCTTTGGCAGGCTATCGACCGCAGCCGCGCGAACTGCAGGCCGGTCGCTGCGGCAAATTCACGGAAGTTCCCGGGTTGCACCCGGGCTACAGCCGCGTTCGTAGCCCGGGTGCAACCCGGGGCGCGGCGCCGGTCAGACCGTCAGGGCGAACAGCTCGCGCAGCGCCTCGCGAACCTGGGCATGCCCCACGACATGCGTGTCGTGATGCGATCCGCCTTGCACCAGCAGGAAGCGCTTGGGCGACGCCGCACGCTCGAACAGGGCGCGGCCCAGGTCGGGGTGGATGGTCTCGTCGTCGCTGCCGTGCACGACCAGCAGCGGCGAGCGCACCAGCGTCACGCGCTGGGCCGAGTCGAAACGCTCGGTGATCAGCGGGGCGATCGGCAGCCAGCCCCACTTCATCGTGCCGAACACCTCGGGAATGGAGGTGAAGGTGCCCTCGACGATCAGCCCGGCCGAGTCGTCGATCTCGCTGGCCAGCTGGACCGCGATCGCGCCGCCGAGCGAATGGCCGTAGATGAAGCGCCGCGCGCCCGGATGGCAGCGTCCCAGCCAGGCCCAGGCGGCACGCGCGTCCTCGCAGGCCATGCGCTCGGAAGGCAGCCCCGGCGTGCTCTGGCCGAAGCCGCGGTAGTCGATGCCCAGCACCGCGAAGCCCAGCGCGTGCAGGGCCTGCATGCGATGCAGGCTGCCGCGCAGGTCGAAGCGCGCGCCGTGCAGGTACAGCATCACCGGCGCATCGTGGCGGGCCTGGGCGAACCACCATGCATGCAGGCGCACCGGCGCGGCGGCATCCGCGGCGGCATAGTCGATCCAGGTGTCCTGGAACTCCACCTCCAGCTGCTCGGCAGCTTCGTCGGTGCGCTGGCCGACCTGGAAGATGAGCTTGCGCTGCTGCGCTTCCAGCCCCATGCAGCTCAGCAGGGCCACCAGTGCCGCAGCGGTGCTGCGCGCCTTCCAGCTGGCCCGCAGGGGCCACAGTTTCGGCATGCGCACAGGGAAGGCCTTCATGATGAAGCCATGCTGGCACCGGGCGCGCACAGCGTGCACCCCGTGATCCGAGGGTCGCCGCCGCCGACCCCCCTGAATGAGAAAGTCGGCCGGCGCGGGTTCATCTCAATGAAGCGCCCGCTGAACGGCCGGTACCGAGAATTCGCGGCCCACCACGGTGCGTGCGTAGAGGTAGTTCTGCTTGGCCCGCTCGCTGAGCGCGTCGATGTCGACCCGGCCGCAGGCGTCGCAGGGGAAGGCGTAGGCGCGGCCTTCGTCGAACAGCGACTGGAAGCGCAACTCGTAGCGCAGGGGCATCGGGGTGGTTTCCATTCGCTGACTCCTTGGATTTCTCTAGGGCTTGATACAAGCGTATGCAATCGGACGCACGTCCGCCATGCAGCGACAGCCATGGATGCTGCAAGACGACACCCATACTTGCTGTACGAATTGTTCTGACACGACCGGACGCCTTTCCCCTGCATCCAGGGCCCCGGCGCGACAATGCCGGGCATGTTTCCCACCCCCGAGCAAGCCATCGCCGAGACCCGCGCCTGGGTCGATCGCATCGTCATCGGCCTGAACCTGTGCCCGTTCGCCCGCGCCGTCCAGGCCAAAGGCCAGGTGCGCTACGTCGCGACCGAAGCCGCCGATGCCGACGCCCTGCTCCAGGTGCTGGCCGACGAGCTGGTCGCCCTGGCGCGCACGCCCGCCGACCAGGTCGACACGACCTTGCTGGTGCATCCCCGGGCGCTGGCCGACTTCGACGAGTACAACCACTTCCTCGATGCCGCCGATGCCGCGGTGCGCGCGCTGGGCCTGGAAGGCGTGCTGCAGGTGGCGAGCTTCCATCCGCACTACCGCTTCGCCGGCACCGATGCCGACGACGTGACCAACGCCACCAACCGCTCGCCCTGGCCGACCTTGCACCTGCTGCGCGAAGACAGCATCAGCCGCGCGGTCGCGGCCTTCCCCGAGCCGGAGGCGATCTACGAACGCAACATGCGCACGCTGGAGACGCTGGGCTCCGCGGGCTTCGCCGCATTGCGCGCCCGCTGCAGGTCCGACGCTGCCTGATCAGGCAGCGGCCTGCCCGTCGCCACCGATCAGCTGCAGCTCGACCCGATCGCGGCCGCCCTGCTTGGCGCGGTACATGGCCTCGTCGGCGCGCCGGATGCCTTCGGCGAAGTCCTCGCCGGCCACCGAGTCGGCGACGCCGAAGCTGCTGGTCAGCCGGATGCCGCCGGGCCACATCCTCTCGGCGATGCGCTGGCGCAGCCTCTCGGCGACGCGGTAGACCTCGTGCGGCTCGGTGTGCGGGCAGATCAGCAGGAACTCCTCGCCGCCCCAGCGCGCGAAGAGGTCGGTGCGCTGGATGTCGGCCTTGATCACCTGCGCCACCTCCCGGAGCACCTGGTCGCCCACGGCGTGGCCGTGCTCGTCGTTGATGCGCTTGAAGTGGTCGATGTCGATGAACACCAGCGACAGCGGGAACAGCGAGTCGTCGCCCCGGCCCGCGACGCGCACCAGCTCGTCGCCCAGCCCGCGCCGGTTGAGGATGCCGGTGAGCGGGTCGCGGCGGGCCAGCGCCTCGTAGTTCTGGCTTTGAAGCCGCAGCGCCTCGTTGACGCGGCGCAGCGACAGCTGGCTGCGCGTGCTGGCGCGCAGCGCGCGCCGCGCCGCCACCGCGTCGAACAGCAGGAAGGCGAACACCGCCAGCACCCAGGCCGCGATGATGAGCAGCCGGAAGGTCGCCGCCGGGATCAGCTTGCCGTGGAACTCGATGCGCTCCACCGTGATGCGGTGCGCCCCCGGCACCACCGTGCCGCCGGTGGAGACCTGGACCGCCGTGACGTTGGTGAGCTCGGTGCCCGCGTGCTCGACCGCGATCGGATGCTCGTTGCTCCACCACGATGCCACGGTGAACTGCGACAGCTTCACCTCCAGCGGCCAGGCCGCGCGCCCGGGCGCGTACTGCAGCTCCACGACCTTGGCCGACCCCTCGACGTCGACTTGCGAGTAGGCCGGGTTGAAGTTGGTCAGGAAGATGCGCAGCTGCTGGCCCGGCTGGGGCGCGTCGTAGCGGACCCACAGCCGCATGGTGTCGTAGCCCGACAGGTCGATGCCCGCGGGCGCCTGCTTCAGCGTGACGCCGAGCTCGCAATACGGCCAGTCGTAGCCGGTGCGGATCTCGCAGTCGAGGACCAGCTTGCCGCCGTCGCGCCGGAGCGTGGCCACGCTGCGTCCCCCGTTGCTGCGGTCATCGACCGCCTGCATGTGGTACGGAGAGTGAGCGCCGATCTCCAGCGTCGTGTCCATGCCGAAGCGATGCCACAGCAGCGCGACCGCCGTGGCCGCGACGAGGCAGATCAGCAAGGGACGCAGGTTTCGCGTGTTCATCCGGGCGGGCAGGCGTGGCGTGCAAGCCCGGACCGCAGCCGGCGCGCGGTTCGGGACCGGCGGCCCCGATCCATGGCCGCTTCAACGGCCGCTGAAGCGCGATCTTGAAGGAAGCGGGAGGGAAGCGGGCACTGGAACGGCCCGCGGGCGGGAGTTTTGACCGTGACGATCCGCACGGTCCCCGCCGGATTGGCGGGGGGTCAGTGCAGGTCGCAGGCCAGGACGGCCGGCGCGGCGTATTCGCGGCCGACCACGGCGCGGGCGTACAGGTAGTTGTTGCGAGCCCGGTCCGACAGCGCGTCCAGCGGGACCTGGCCCCGGGCGTCGCACGGGAAGGCCAGCTCGGGGCCGCGGCCCGACAGCGGCTGGTAGCGGATCTCGTAGCCGGTGCTGGACCGGCAGGTCGACTGGCTCATGATGACCTCCTTGTCTGGTTCGTCATTCGAGACGTCGTCATGCTTCCAACATACGCATCCGCCGGTCGATTGGATGTCGGCGGGGCCGCGAAAGCGCTGTCGGACGGTGCCGCGTGCGGGCATGCGGCTTGCCGCTCTCTTGTAGAAAGGAGCACTGCACGCGATGGAGTCATGGCCGGTGCATCACCGATTCGAAGGTCGAATGGTCATGCTCGGCTTCGGCAGCATCGGGCAAGGCGTGCTTCCGCTGCTGCTGCGCCACATCGAGATGCAGCCGGCGCAGATCCTCATCGTCAAGCCGAGCGCCAAGGGCCTGGAAGCGGCCAACGCACTCGGCGTGCCCCACCTGATCGCTCCGGTCTCCTGCGACAACCTGCGCGACGTGCTCGATCCGCACCTCGGATCCGGCGACTTCCTGCTCAACCTGTCGGTCGACGTGTGCAGCGTCGACCTGATTCGCCTGTGCCAGGAGCGTGACGCGCTGTACCTGGACACCTGCATCGAGCCCTGGCCAGGCGCCTACACCGACGCGTCGCGCCCGCCGGCGCAGCGCACCAACTACGCCTTGCGCGAACAGGCCCTCGCGCTGCGGGGCCGCGGCCGCCATCCCTCGACGGCCGTGCTCACCCACGGCGCCAATCCGGGCATGGTGTCGTATCTCGTGAAGCAGGCGCTGTGCGACATGGCGGCGCAGACCGGCCTCGCGCCGCCGGTCGCGCCCACCACCCGCCGCGGCTGGGCCGAGCTGGCCCGGCAGCTCGACGTGCGAGTCATCCACATCGCCGAGCGCGACACCCAGGTCGGCGCCGAGCGCAAGCAGCCGGGAGAGTTCGTCAACACCTGGTCGGCGGACGGATTCGCGAGCGAAGGACGGCAGCCGGCCGAGCTGGGCTGGGGCACGCACGAGCGGCACTTCCCGCCCGACGGCGCGCGCCACGAGCAGGGCTCGCGCGCCGCCCTCTACCTGAACCGGCCCGGTGCCGCGACCCGCGTGCGCAGCTGGACGCCGCTGGCCGGCGCGATCCAGGGCTACCTCATCACGCACGGCGAATCGATCTCGATCGCCGACCACCTGACGCTGGGCGACCCGGCGAACCCGGTCTATCGCCCGACGGTGCACTACGCCTACCACCCCTGCGACGATGCCGTGCTGTCGGTGCACGAGATGGCCGGCCAGAACTGGCAGATGCAGCCGCGCCAGCGCATCCTCAAGGACGACATCGTGCAAGGCATGGACGAGCTGGGCGTGCTGCTGATGGGCCCGTCGCGCGGCGCTTACTGGTACGGCTCGCAGCTCACCATCGAGCAGGCGCGCGCGCTGTGCCCCGGCAATAGCGCCACCAGCCTGCAGGTCACGGCGCCGGTGATGGCCGGCGTGGTGTGGGCCATGCGCAACCCGCGCCGCGACGTGGTCGAGCCCGACGACCTTCCCCACGAGGAGATGTTGGAGATGATCCTGCCCTACCTCGGCCCGGTGGTCGGCGTGGCGTCGAGCTGGACGCCGCTGGACGATCGCGACTGGCCGTTCCGTGAAGACCTGGACCGCGAGGATCCGTGGCAGTTCAAGAACTTCCGGATCACGTAGCGACCAGCTGCGCGAAGTGCGCCAGGTCGACGTTGCCGCCCGACAGCACCACCCCCACCCGCAGGCCCTTCACATCCATCGCGCCGCTCAGCACCGCGGCCGCCGCCAGGCACCCTGTCGGCTCGACCACCAGCTTCATGCGCGTCGCGAAGAAGCCCATCGCCTCGACCAGCGCCGGGTCGCTCACCGTGACGATGCGCACGCCCAGCTGCTGCAGCACCGGGAAGGTGTGCTGGCCCAGCGAGCGGCTCTGTGCCGCATCGGCAATGGTGCGCGGCGTGTCGATGCGCACGATGCGGCCCTGGGCCAGGCTTTGCTGCGCATCGTTGCCCGCCTCGGGCTCCACGCCCACCAGCGCGCAGCCGGGGCTGAGCGCACGCGCCGCGGTGGCGCAGCCCGACATCAGGCCGCCGCCGCCCACCGGCGTGACCAGCAGGTCGAGCTCGCCCACTTCCTCGAACAACTCCTTGGCGAGCGTGCCCTGCCCCGCCATCACGTGCGGATGGTCGAAGGGCGGGATGAAGGTCATGCCGCGCTCGGCGACGAAGCGCTGCACCACCGCGTTCGGGTCCTCGGCGTAGCGGTCGTAGCGGACCACCTCGCCGCCGTGGCCCCGGGTGGCCGCGACCTTCATCTCAGGCGCGTCGGCAGGCATCACGATCACCGCTTCCACGCCCAGCAGGTGGGCCGCGAGGGCGATCGCCTGGCCGTGGTTGCCCGACGAGAAGGTGATCACGCCACGCTCGCGCTGCTCGGGCGTGAACTGCGCGACGGCGTTGTAGGCGCCGCGGATCTTGAACGCGCCGATGCGCTGCAGGTTCTCGCACTTGAAGAACAGCGTCGCGCCGCTGCGCTCGTTGGCGGTGGCCGAGGTCATCACGGGCGTGCGGTGGGCGATGCCCGCCAGCCGCTCGTGGGCGCCGGCGACGTCGTCGTAGGAGATGGCAAGTGAGGTCATGGCGGCACCGTAGCACGCCGGCGCAGGGCCGAAACTGTGTGGTCACCGGCGCTGACACAGTGCGGCGCGTGCCCGCGGTCGCTGTGGCTTCACCGCGGGCGGGCCCGTGCCTACGCTGGGTCCCATGGAATCCACCCTGACCCAGCTCCTTCCCCTGCTCACCTACTCGCTCGTGATGTCGAGCACCCCCGGACCCAACAACATGATGCTCACCGCCTCGGGAGCGAACTTCGGCTACCGGCGCTCGCTGCCGCACATCCTCGGCATCGCCGCCGGGCACGGACCGCAGGTCGGCCTGACCTGCCTCGGGCTGGGCGCGCTGTTCGTGCAATTCCCGCTGCTGCACACCGCCCTGCGCGTCGCCGGTGCGGCCTACCTGCTGTGGCTGGCCTGGCAGCTGGCCGGCAGCGCCGTCGGCCGCACCGAGCTGGCGCGGCCGCTGTCCTTCGTGCAGGCCGTGGCCTTCCAGATGGTCAACCCCAAGGGCTGGGTCAAGGCCATCACCGTGGCGTCGGTGTTCATGCCGCCGGGGATGTCGGTGGCCATGGGCTCGCTGGTGGTCACGGGGGTCAGCATCGCCATCAACCTGCCCTGCATCTCGATGTGGACGCTGTTCGGCGTGGCGATCCGCCGCTGGCTCACCGACCCGCGCCGGCAGCGTGCCTTCAATGTCATCATGGCGGCCTCGCTGTTCGCCCTTGCGCTCACGCTCGTCGCCTGATGTTCTCCCTCGACCGCCGCCTGCCCGAGCCGCTGGCCGACCAGATCGAGACGCGGCTGCGCTCGCTGATCGAACTCGGCCAGATCCCCGCCGGCGCGCGGCTGCCTTCGATTCGCACCCTGGCCGCCCAGCTCGAGGTGAGCCCGAACACGGTGGTCACAGCCTACGACCGGGTGGTGGGTGCCGGTCTCATCGACTCGCGCGGCACGGCCGGCTTCTTCGTGCGCGAGGCGCCCGGCGCCCTGGCGCCCGACGCCCAGCTCGAGGTGGGCGAAGAGCAGGACGCGGTGTGGCTGGTGCAGCAGAACAACGACCTGCGCGCCGGCATGCTGCCGGCCAGCAGCGGCGCGCTGCCGGTCTCGTGGCTGGAAGACGCGATCCCGGCTGCCGTCGTGCAGCGGGCGCTCGCGCGCAGCACCGGCGGCATGGCCGCGCGCTGTCCGCCCCAGGGCCTGCCCGACCTGCGCGAGCGCCTGGCCTTGCTGATGCGCGGGCAGGGCATCGCCGTCGACGCGAGCCGCGTGCTCACCACCTGCGGCAGCACGCAGGCCATCGACCTCATCTGCCGCTGCTTCGTGAAGCCCGGCGACACCGTGCTGGTCGAGGACCCCGGCTACTTCCTGCTCTTCGATCGCCTGCGCGAGGCCGGCGCCCGCATCGTGGCCGTGCGCCGCCGGCCCGACGGGCTCGACCTCGACGGTCTGGAAGCGGCCTGCACCGCGCATCGCCCGCGCCTGCTGTTCGTGCAGAGCACCCTGCACAACCCCACCGGCTGGAGCAGCAGCGCGGCCAACCTGCACCGCGTGCTGCTGCTCGCGGAGCGCCACGGCGTGCTGATCGCCGAGGACGACGTGCACGGGCATTTCCATCCCGGCCCGGTCACGCGCCTGGCGCAGCTTTCGGAACTGCGCAACGTCATCTACTACTCGAGCTTCTGCAAGGCCTTGAGCCCGGCCCTGCGCCTGGGTTATGTGGCCGCCGACGCGGCGCTGCTCAAGCCGCTGCTGCGGGCCAAGATCCATGCCGTCCTCACCACCGGCGCGCTCAACGAGTTCGTGCTGCTCGAGCTGCTGGCCAGCGGACGTTTCCGCAAGCACCTCGACCGTCTCCAGCAGAAGCTCGCCGTGGCGCGCGGCGAGGCGGCGCGAGGCCTGCGCCAGGCCGGCATCCTGCTCGACCATCCCGGCGAGGGCGGCTTGTTCCTGTGGGGCGCCCTGCCCCACGGCGTCGACGTCGATGCGCTGGTGAAAGACGCCTGGCGCAACGGCATCGTGCTCGCCCGCGGGGCCGCCTTTGCGGCCGACGCCGCCAGCGACCCGCACCTGCGCTTCAACGTGGTGTTCAGCCAGCACCGCCGGCTGGCGGAATTCCTCGCCCAACGCCTGGGCACGCGCCCGCTCCTGCGGCTCGCGTAGCTCGGGTGCAACCCGGGGCCCCGGTCAGCGCCGGTGCTTCCTCAAGCCCAGCCAGTTCCGCTCGTCGCCATGGGCCGCCGGGTGCGTGCGGCTGACCAGAAGGCTGCCCGCCAGGTACAGGCCGTTGAGCAGCCGGTTGGCGCGCTCGACGCTCATGCCCGGCCAGCGCGCGATCTCGCGCGCCGGCGCCGATTCACGCTGCAGGCGCTCCAGCGCCGAGCCCAGCGCCCCCGGCGCGCTCGGGCGCTCCCCGGCACCGCCGACGACCAGGCGGTACGCCACCGGCCCGGCGATGTCGGCGAGCAGCTCGCGCCGCGGACCGTTGAGGGCGAAGCTCCACAGCAGCGGCGACAAGGGTCGGTAGTGGTCGGCGCGCGCCACGCGCTCCTGCATCCAGTGGCCGGGCGGCCGCACGCCGGGCGGCTCGGCGGTGAGCAGCTTCAGCCGAGCCAGGCCGCTGCGCGAGACGTCGCCCATGTCGCGCGGCGAGTGGTACAGCCGCTCGTTGGGAAACAGGGTGACCGGCCAGACCAGCTCCTCGTGCTGCAGGCACAGCAGGGCCGACTCGCGATGACGCATGCAGGCCGCGATCACTTCGAGCACGTCGCCGCTGGTGGGGTCGGCATCGAGGCGGCGCAGGTCGGCGAGCAGGGTGGTCGGCAGCAGCGTCGGCCCCGACAAACGCGCGAAGCCGCTGCTGCCGGTCTGCTGGTGGATCCGTTCGAAGGCGCTGATGCGCCAGAGCGTGGAATCTTCGAAATCGCGCACACCCGCATGGTCTCGGATGCCGATGACGCGCGCGTTTCGCTTTGCAACCGATGTGACCGGGCGAGAACGATAGGATGGTCCGTTGCCTACGGCGGATGCTGCACCGCATCACCCATGAGCCGGATCCGCATCGAGCCCGCCACTGTCGATCGCCGCGCCGACATCGCCGCCGTGATGACGGACTGCGGCGATGCCAGCCACTGCTGGTGCGCCTTCTGGTCGCGTCCGCGCAGCGACTTCGACCGCGACCGGGGCAAGGGCAACGAGCGATGGTTCATGCATCGGCTGGCGACGGCCGAGCATCCGCCCGGCGTGCTGGCGTACGTCGAGAGGGAGGCCGCCGGGTGGTGCGCCGTGGCCCCGCGGGCCGACCACATCCGGCTGGCCCGCTCGCGCATCCTCGCGCCGGTCGACGCAGCGCCGGTGTGGGCCATCACCTGCTTCGTCATCGCCAAGCGCTTCCGACGCCAGGGGATCATGCGGCGCCTGATCGACGGCGCGGTCGACTTCGCACGCGAACGCGGCGCCACCTGCCTCGAGGCCTATCCGCTGGACGCGTCGCGCAAGCTCCACTCGGGCGAGCTCTATGTCGGGCTGCTGTCGGCCTTCGTCGACGCGGGCTTCGAGGAGGTCGCGCGCCGCTCGCCGACCCGGCCCATCGTGCGGCGCCGCCTGGCCTGAATGCAAAACGCGGTGGGCGTCGCCGCCCACCGCGTTCATGACTCGGGAAACGTCAGCCCTTGGCCTCGACGGTCAGCTGGTTGTCGACCGACACCACGCCCTTGACCGCGGTCGCGAGCTGCGTGGCGCGCTCCTTGGCGGCTTGGTCGGGCGCGGTGCCGCGCAGGGCCACGCGCCCGCCTTCGGTGTCGACGTTGATGTGCAGCGAGCTCAGCTTCGGATCCTTGGCGAGCTCGGCGTTGATGGAGGTGGTGATCAGCGCGTCGGCCACCTTGTTGCTCGCCTGGTCGGCGGCGCTGCGGGTTGCGTCCTTGACGTCGGCGGCCGCCTGGCGCGTCGCGTCCTTGATGTCGCTGGCGGCCTGCTTGGTGGAATCGGCCGCGTCGCGCGATGCCTGGGCCGCGGAATCGGCCGCGGTGGGCTGGTTCTGCACGACCGCGTCTTCACGCCTGCCGCAACCAGCCAAGGCGAGCGAGGCGAGCAGCACGCTCACGGCGGTCATCGTCATCGACTGTTGGGTCTTCATCACTTTCTCTCTCCTGCGAACGTCGCGCCGCCCAAGACGGCGCAGTTGATGATCCGCGCGGGCGCAAGCCGCTCGCGTCGGAGTCCTTCTCAGACCCCAAAACCTTAGAGGCCGCAGCGCGCCGGCGCCCTAGGCCGACGCCGCGTCCGCGTGTCGGACGAGACCCACGCGACGGCCAGCGAGGACACATCCATTCGCGATTTCAGACAGTGGTTACCACTGGTCGCCTTGACTTAGACTGCAACGACCGACGCCAGGAGGGTGTGTGGACCGGCCCGTCGAACCCAGCCTGAAGACGATCCTCATCGTCGACGACATGCCCGCCAACCTGGGCGTGCTGACCAGCCACCTCGAGCGGCAAGGCTACGTCGCGGTGGTCGCGCAAGGCGGCGAGGAAGGCATCGAGCGCGCCGAGTTCGTCCGCCCCGACCTGATCCTGCTCGACGTGATGATGCCGGTCGTCGACGGCTTCGAGACCTGCCGCCGGCTCAAGGCCAACGCCGTCACGCGCGACATCCCGGTCATCTTCATGACGGCCCTCACCGACACCGGCGACAAGCTCACCGGCTTCGCGGTCGGCGCGGTCGACTACGTCACCAAGCCGCTCAACGGCGCCGAGGTCCTGGCGCGCATCGACACCCACCTCACGCTGTACGGGCTGCGCCAGCAGCTGGCGGCGCAGAACGAGCAGCTGCAGCGCGAGATCGCCGCGCGTGCCGAGATGCAGGCGGCGCTGCAGCGCTCGAACACCGAGCTGGAGCAGCTCGCCTACGTGGCCTCGCACGACATGCAGGAGCCGCTGCGGATGGTGGCGAGCTACCTGCAGCTGGTCGCGCAGCGCTACAAGGGCCAGCTCGACGCCGACGCCGACGAGTTCATCGGCTTCGCCGTCGACGGCGCCAAGCGCATGCAGGCGCTGATCAACGACCTGCTGGCCTATTCGCGCGTCGGCACCAAGGCGAGGCCCTTCGAGCGCACCGACTGCGGCCGGGTGGTCGAGACGGCGCTCGCCAATCTGCGCATCGCCGTCAAGGACAGCGGCGCCGAGGTCACCCACGGCCCGCTGCCCACGGTGATGGGCGACCCGATGCAGCTGCTGCAGCTGTTCCAGAACCTGATCGGCAACGCGCTCAAGTTCAGGCGCGCCGACCCGGTGCAGGTGCGCATCGCGGCCGAGCCGGCCGACACGCACTGGCGCTTCACCGTGCGCGACAACGGCATCGGCATCGCGGCCGAGTACTACCAGCGCATCTTCGTCCTGTTCCAGCGCCTGCACGGGCGCAGCGACTATCCGGGCACGGGCATCGGCCTGGCGATCTGCAAGAAGATCGTCGAGCGCCACGGCGGGGTCATCTCGGTCGAGTCGGAGCCCGGCGTCGGATCGACGTTCAGCTTCACCATCCCCAGGTAGGCCAGGGTTCACGAGAGGCGCGTCGCCACCGGGTGCGTGCCATCATCGGTCACAACTCGAACCGCGGAGTCGGCTCCAAGTGCGATTGAAGCTTCGATCGTCCATCGTGCTCGCCGTGGTGGTCGGGCTGCTGATCCCGGCGACCGTGGGCAGCCTGCTCACGCTGAGCCAGCAGCAGCAGGCACTGGCCGAGCGGCTGGCCGCGGATCATTCGCGCATCGCCGACATCCTGGCCTTCGGCGTCGAGAACGCGCTGTGGAACGTCACGCCCGACGCTGCGCGCCCACTGGTCGATTCCGTGCTGGGCGACGAGCGCGTCGTGAAGGTCGCGGTGCGCGACGAGCGCTACGGCCTGTTCCTGTGGGGCGAGCGGCCCGAGCGGCGCAAGGGACAGCAGTTCACCCTCAAGCGCGAGGTGCGGCGCGAGGGCACGCTGATCGGCGACGTCGTTGTCGAGATCGACAGCGGCCAGTACGAAGCGGCCGCGGCCAACGCCCGCACCGTGATGATCCTCGTGGTCGTGGGCCAGCTGCTGCTCGCCGTGGTGCTGATCGTCGGCCTGCTGAACGCGCGCCTGATCGCGCCGATCCGCCGCCTGCTCTCCGAGTCCGACCGGCTGGCGCGGCGCGAGCTCGACGTGCCCTTCGTCTGGCGGCGCGACGACGAGCTCGGCAGCCTGGGCGCCGGCCTGGAGCGCAGCCGCCAGGCGCTGCAGGGCCTGTTCGACGAGCTCGAGGCGAAGAACCGGCAGCTTTCAGACGACATCGAGCGCCGCATCGAGATCGAGGGCGAGCTCAAGCGGCATCGCGAGCACCTGGAAGACCGCATCCGCGAGCGCACCGCGGAGCTGGTCGTGGCCAAGGAGCGCGCCGAGGTCGCCAACAAGGCCAAGAGCGCCTTCCTCGCCAGCATGAGCCACGAGCTGCGCACGCCGCTCAACGCCATCCTGGGGTATGCGCAGATCCTCCAGCACGACAAGAACCTGAGCGAGCGCGGCACGCTCGGCCTGGCCACCATCCACCAGAGCGGCGAGCACCTGCTGATGCTCATCAACGACATCCTCGACCTGTCGCGCATCGAGGCCGGCAAGCTCGAGCTGTTCAGCGACCTCATCGACCTGCGGGTGTTCCTGCAGGGCATCGCCGACACCATGGCGATCAAGGCCGACCAGAAGCGGCTGCTGTTCACGCTCGACGCCGAGCCCGACCTGCCGCACGCGGTGCACGTCGACGACAAGCGGCTGCGCCAGATCCTGCTGAACCTGCTCGACAACGCGGTCAAGTTCACCGACCGCGGCGGCGTCGCGCTGCGGGTGGTCCGGCTCGACAAGGGCGAGGCCGAGGCGCGACTTCGCTTCGCGGTCGAGGACACCGGCATCGGCATCGAGGCCGACCAGCTCGAGATCGTGTTCCGCCCCTTCGAGCAGGTCGGCGATGCGCAGCGGCGCTTCGGCGGCACGGGCCTGGGCCTGGCCATCACCCGCCAGCTGGTGCGCCGCATGGGCAGCGACATCGAGGTCCGGTCCGAGCCGGGGCGCGGCAGCCGCTTCTGGTTCGACCTGGTCCTGCCCACGGCCGAGTCGGCGCCCGAGCCGGTCGCGCCGGCGCCTCGCGTGATCGGCTACGAAGGCGCGCGCCGCAAGATCCTGGTGGCCGACGACGTGGCCGGCAACCGCGCCGTCGTCGCCGACCTGCTGAGCTCGCTGGGCTTCGACGTGCTGGAGGCAGACAACGGGCTGGCCGCACTCGACGCGATCGAGCGCGACCACCCCGACCTCATGCTGATGGACATCTTCATGCCGGTGCTGGACGGCCTGAGCGCCACCGAGCGCCTGCGGCAGTCGGCGCGCCATGCCGACCTGCCGGTGATCGTGATCTCGGCCGGCGCGTCGGAACAGGACCGCGAGCGCAGCCTGAAGGTCGGTGCCGATGCCTTCCTGGTCAAGCCGATCGACTTCGTCGAGCTGCTGCGCCAGATCGGTCGCCTGCTGCAGCTGCGATGGCGTCATGCGGCGGCGGCGTTCGCGCCCACCACCACGTCGCCGGCACCCCTGGAAGAAACGCCCATGGTCGCTCCGCCGGCCGAGGAGGTCGAGCGCCTGTACCGGCTCGCGCGCATCGGCAACATGCGCAGCATCCGCCAGCGCGCCGAGCAGCTGGCGGCGCAGGACGCGCGCTACGCGGTGTTCGCCGGACGGCTCGACTTGCTCGCCAGCCGCTTCCAGTCGCGCGCGATCCTGGAGCTGATCGAACGCTACCGCGCAGAAGACGCCACCCCATAGCCCGGGTGCCACCCGGGGGTTAGGTCGATTGGCAGTCGGTATGGCTTGCTCTATAAGAAGACCACCTTGACCGTCCACTTGCCATGAGCACCTCCATCGCCTTGGGAGCCACCGTCCCCACCGTGCTGCTGGTGGACGACACGCCGGCCAACCTGGGCGTGCTGGTCGACCGTCTCGAGGAGAACGGCGCCTGCGTGGTCGTCGCCCAGGACGGCCAGGAGGCGCTGGAGCGTGCCCAGTTCGTGCAGCCCGACCTGGTCCTGCTCGACGTGCGCATGCCGGGCATCGACGGCTTCGAGACCTGCCGCCGCCTGAAGGCCATCGAGCGCACGCGCGACGTGCCGGTCATCTTCATGACGGCACACGACGACGTCGCCGAAAGCCTGCGCGGCTTCGAAGCCGGCGGCGTCGACTGCATCACCAAGCCGCTGCACCTGGCCTTGACGCTGGCGCGCGTCGGCGCGCACCTGGGGTGGTACATGCGCCAGCGCGACCTCGTCGCCGACAACGCCCGCCTGCGCCTGATGCTGGCCGAGCGCGAATCCGGCGGACCGGACTGAGGCGCAGCGGCGCGACACGAAAGGGGTCGACGCCATGGATGCGACATCTCGATGGAGCCAGCGCGCATGGCGGCTGGCGGGCGCGGGCCTGCTCGGCCTGGCGGCGCTGCCCGGCGCCTGGGCCCAGGCCTCGGGCGCCTCGGCGCCGCCCAAGCGCACCAGCCTCGACGTCAGCGTGGTCAAGGCCGGACCGCTGGTGCCGCCCGTGGTGGCGCCGCCTTGTGCGCCGGGGCGCTGTCCGTTCGCGGGCCAGACGGTGACCATCCTGCTCTTCAAGGGCCAGCCCATCGCCGGGCCGGTCCACGAGGTCAAGGCCGAGTTCGAGGCGGCCACCGGCGCGCGGCTGCAGATCGTCGAGGTCTCGTTCAACGAGCACTTCGACAACTTCATCTCCGACGTGACCAACCGCGGCGGGCGCTTCGACACCACCATGGCCGGCGCCTGGTGGCTGGGCGAGCTGGTCGCCGGCGAGTTCATCGTGCCCTACGAGAAGTACCTGAAGGACCCGCGCTTCCCGCAGTGGGACTTCGACGACGTGCTGCCCGCGCCGCGCAGCCTGCTCGAGTACGACGGCCGCAAGTACATGGTCGCCAACGACCACGACGGCCAGGTCATGTACTACCGGCGCGACCTGTTCGAGGACCCGCAGCACCGGGCGGCCTTCCAGCAGAAGTACGGCTATCCGCTGGCGCCGCCGCGCACCTGGGACGAGTTCCGCGACGCCGCCGAGTACTTCAACGGGCGCGACCTCAACGGTGACGGCGTGCCCGACCACGGCGTCTCGCTGCACCTGAAGGTCGGCGAGCAGGGCATGTTCCACTTCATGTCGTTCTCGGCGCCCTTCGTCATCGGGCCGGACAACCCCAAGCTGTACTGGTTCGATCCGCAGACCATGCGCCCGCTGATCGAAAGCCCCGGCCACCTGCGCGCGCTCAAGGTGCTGATGGAGATCTCCAGGTTCGGGCCCAAGGAGATGGTGCACTGGGACATCGGCCAGAGCTGGGATCACTTCCTCGCCGGACGCGCGGCGCTCACCTTCACCTGGGGCAACATCGGCGGGCTGGCGCAGGAGCAGGGCAGCAAGATCAAGGGCAAGCTGGGCACCGCCCACATCCCCGGCACGCGCGAATACTGGAACGCCGCGAAGAGCCGCTGGATCCGCACCGAGCAGCCCAACCGGGTGGCCAACGTCACCGGCGGGTCCTGGGCCGGCGTGATCACCAAGCACTCGAAGGCGCCCGAGGCCACCTACTACCTGCTCGCGCTGATGGCCACGCGCGAAAAGGCGCTCGTCTATGCCGCGCGCGGCTGGGACGGCATCGACGCCGGCCGGCTGAGCCAGTTCCTCGCGCCGCAGGGCCGCGCCCGGATCGAGGACTACCTGCGCTTCGGCTGGGACGAAGGCGACGTGCGCGGCTACCTGCAGGCCTTCCTCGACAACTTCCGCAACCCGCTGCAACTGCCCTTCCTGCGCATTCCCGGCACCTTCAGCTATTGGCGCGCGCTCGACGTCCACCTGGGCGAGGCCTGTGCCGGTCAGCTGAGCCCCGAGGCAGCGCTCAAGGCGGCCGCCGTCGACTTCGAGGAGATCACCATCCGCCTGGGGCGGGAGCAGCAGCGCCGCGCCTACCGCGCCTCGCTGGGACTGTGAGTCGTCGCGATGGCCACGGTCGGTCGCCCCGGCGCCCAGCCGCTGTCCATCGGCGGCAAGCTGACGCTTGCCTTCGGCGCGCTCGCCGGCGTGACCCTCATGGTGGTGGCGCTGGCCTTCGTGGCCGGCGGCAAGGCGACCGAGGACATCGACCTGACCGAAGGCATCCGCGGCCCGGCAGCGCTCGCGTCGGCGCAGGCGCAGGCCAGCCTGCTGCGCATGCAGCTGCACCTGCGCGGCTACCTCGTTCTCAGCGATCCGGCGGACCGCGAGCAGTACGAGCTGGCGCGCCGCAACTTCGAGACCCAGCTGCGCACGCTGCAATCGATGTCGTCGCAGTGGGCGCCGGAAGAGGCCTCGCGCGTGAGCGAGCTCACCGCGACCTATGCGCGCTGGGTGATGCTGCCGCAGCAGCTGTTCGACCTGCACGACAACCCGCTGAAGAACCGGCCGGCGCTCAAGCTCGCGCGCGTCGACCTGCAATCGCGGCGGGTGCAGATCCTCGACCACATCGACACCATCATCCGCCTGCAGAAGGCGCGCGAGGCGACGCCGCAGAACCGCGGCCTGCTCGCCGACCTGCTGGGCTTCCAGACCTCGTTCGACGCGATGGCCACCAACCTGATGGCCTACGGCGCCTCGGGCGAGCTCAACTTCAAGCTCGCCTACGGCCCGCAGCTGGCGACCAATGCGGCGATCTGGAATGCCTTGTCGGCGCGGCGCGCCTTGCTGTCGAGCGAGCAGCAGGCGCGGCTCGACGAGATCGCGCGCCAGCGCTTCGAGGTCGCGGCGCTGGCGCTGCAGATCGTCGCCATCCTCAACGGCGACCAGGCCAGCGAGGACCTGTTCCTCTATCGCACCCAGGTCGTGCCGCTGGCCGAGTCGCTGCTGGGCCTGCTCGCCGAAGCGACCGCGGGCCAGCAGGCCCAGCTGCAAAGCGGGCTCGAGCGCGCGCGCCGCAGCCTGTCCGGCGCGCAGCTGCAGACGGCCGCCGGCGGCGCGTTGGCCATCGGCATGGCGGTGCTGATGGCCTTCGCCTTCCGGCGCAAGATCGTCGGTCCGGTGCACCGCCTCACCGGCGTGGCCGAGCGCGTGGCCGGCGGCGACCACTCGGCGCGTGCGGCCGTGGAGTCGGGCGACGAGATCGGCGTGCTGGCCACCAGCATCAACACCATGACCCAGCGCCTGGCCGAGACCATCGCGCACCTGGAGACGGTGTTCGCCGAAGCGCAGCACGCCAAGGACGCCGCCGAGGTGGCCAACCGGGCCAAGAGCGCCTTCCTCGCCAACATGAGCCATGAGCTGCGCACGCCGCTGAACGCCATCCTCGGCTATGCGCAGATCCTGCAGCGCGAGCCCGGTCTGAGCCAGCGCGAGGCGATCGGGCTGGACACCATCCGGCGCAGCGGCGAGCACCTGTTGACGCTGATCAACGGCGTGCTCGACCTGGCACGCATCGAGGCCGGCAAGCTCGAGCTCTACCCCGAGGCGACCTTGCTGCCTTCACTGCTGGCCACGGTGACCGACATCGTGCGCGTGAGCTCGCAGGACAAGCGGCTGCGCTTCCACTTCGAGGCCGCGCCCGACCTGCCGCCGGTGGTGCACGTGGACGAGAAGCGCCTGCGCCAGGTGCTGCTCAACCTGCTGAGCAATGCGGTCAAGTTCACCGAGCACGGCGAAGTGCGCCTGGAGGTGCGGCGGCTGTCGGGCGATGCGCACCATGCGCGCATCCGCTTCCTCGTGAGCGACACCGGCATCGGCATCTCGCCGAGCCAGATGAGCACCCTCTTCAAGCCCTTCGAGCAGGCGAGCGACGTGCAGCGCCGCTACGGCGGCACGGGGCTGGGCCTGGCCATCAGCCAGCAGCTGGCCCGCCTGCTGGGCAGCGAGATCCACGTCGAGAGCACCCTGGGCGGCGGCAGCCGCTTCTGCCTCGACCTCGACCTCGCGCTCGCGCATGTGGAGCCGGCCGCGGACTTGCCGTCGGCGGCCAGCAGCATCGCCGGCTACCAGGGCCCGACACGCCGGCTGCTGGTCATCGATGACGTGCCCGGCAACCGCGCGACCATGGTCGACTTCCTGGTCCCGCTCGGCTTCGAGGTGGCCGAGGCCGACAACGGCGCGACCGGCCTGGCGCGCGCACAGCAGCTGCGGCCCGACCTCATCCTCATGGACAACGTGATGCCGGTGATGGACGGCCTGGAGGCGACGCGGCGGCTGCGGCGCGACCCCGCGCTGCACGAGGTCCCGGTGATCGCGGTGTCGGCCAGCGCCAGCGCCGCCGACCAGCGCGAGAGCCTTGCCGTGGGCGCCAATGCCTTCCTGCCCAAGCCCGTGGACTTCGACAGCCTGCTCGCCGAGATCGGCAGCCTGCTCAAGCTGCACTGGGTGCATCGGCCGCCGGGCGGCGGCGCCGCTGCCGACGGCTCCGACATGGTGGCGCCGCCACCCGAGGAGATGCGAGTGCTCGTGCACCTGGCGCTCATCGGCAACATGCGCAGCATCCGCGAGCGCGCCGAGCATCTCGCAGCGCTCGATCCGCTCTACGGCGCCTTCGCGGACCGTCTGCGCGAGATGGCCGACCGGTTCCAGTCGCGTGCGATCCTCGATTTCGTGCGCGAGCATCAGGAACGGGTCGATGAGGACTGAGGGCAATTCCGGGGTTAGCGCCATGTTGGTGCCCGGGCCAGCAGGTCTATAGTGGGACAAGCCTGTACCAGGAGTCCCAGCCATGACCGGGCAGAGAACGCTGAGGCCCATCGAGATCCTGATGGTCGAGGACAACCCCGGCGATGTGCGATTGACGCGCGAGGCTCTCAAAGGCGGCAAGGTCTGGAACGAGATCCATGTCGTCACCGACGGCGTCGCCGCACTCGACTTCCTGCGGCACGAGCCTCCTTATGAGCAGGCTCCCCGCCCCGACCTCGTGCTGTTGGACCTCAACCTGCCCAAGAAGGACGGCCGCGAAGTGCTGTCGTCGATGAAGGCCGATCCGCTGCTCAAGGCCATCCCGGTCGTGATCCTCACCACCTCGCAGGCCGAGGAGGACGTGATCCGGGCCTACAACCTCAACTGCAATTGCTACGTGACCAAGCCGGTGGACTTCGAGCAGTTCACCCGCATCGTCCAGGCCATCGAGCAGTTCTGGCTCACCATCGTGACGCTGCCGCCGAATCCCGCGAGCTGACCCCATGGATTCGCCCATCCGCGTCCTGCTCATCGAGGACAACCCGGCCGACGCCCGCCTGATCGAGCTGATGCTCGGCGAGGCCAAGGGCCTGCACTTCCAGCTCGACTGGGCCGACAGCCTCAATGCGGGCGTCGAGCGCCTGCGCACGCGAGGCGCCGACGTGGTGCTGCTGGACCTGGGGCTGCCCGAGAGCACCGGCATCGAGACGCTGCAGCGCCTGCAGTCGGGCAATCACCAGGTGCCGACGCTGGTGGTGCTGTCGGGCCTCACCGACGAGGAGATCGCGGTGCAGGCGCTGCAATCGGGCGCGCAGGACTACCTCGTCAAGGGCCAGGTCGACGCGCCCCTGCTGATCCGCGCGATCCGCTACGCCATGGGCCGCAGCCAGGCCGAGGAGGCGCTGCGCCAGGCGCATGGCGAAGCGCAGGCGGCCAAGGAGCGCGCCGAGGTCGCCAACCAGGCCAAGAGCGCCTTCCTGGCCAACATGAGCCATGACCTGCGCACGCCGCTCAACGGCATCCTCGGCTTCGCGCAGATCCTGCAGTGGGACCGCTCGCTGACCGAGCGGCAGCAGCTCGGCGTGAGCGCGATCCGCCAGAGCGGCGAGCACCTGCTGACGCTCATCAACGACATCCTCGACGTCGCCAAGATCGAGGCGGGCAAGATCGAGATGTTCCCGAGCGACTTCCAGCTCGAGAAGTTCCTGCAGGTGATCGCCAGCATCATCCGCGTCAAGGCCGAGCAGAAGCCCGAGCTTCGATTCGTGTGCGACTTCGGGCCCGAGCTGCCGGAGGCCATCCGCGCCGACGAGCGGCGCCTGCGCCAGGTGCTGCTCAACCTGCTCGACAACGCCGTCAAGTTCACCGACCGCGGCCAGGTCATGCTTCGCGTGCGCTTCACGCCGCCCTCGCTGCTGCGGGTGGAGGTCGAGGACACCGGCATCGGCATGAGCGATGAGCAGGTGTCGCGGCTGTTCCAGCCCTTCGAGCAGGTCGGCGACGTGCAGCATCGCAGCGGCGGCACCGGCCTGGGCCTGGTCATCAGCCGCCAGTTCGTGCGCCTCATGGGCGGCGACATCCACGTGCGCAGCCGGCTCGGCGTGGGCAACCTGTTCTGGTTCGAGATCGACGTGGGCGCGCTGCGCTGGTCGGCGCCCGTCGCGCCTTCGGCCGAGCGCGTGATCACCGGCTACCGCGGCCCGCGGCGCAAGGTGCTGGTGGTCGACGACGTGGCCGAGAACCGTGCCGTGCTGGTCGAGGCATTGGCGCACCTCGGCTTCGATGTCTACCAGGCCAACTGCGGCTACGACGGCCTCGCGCAGGCGCAAGCGACGCTGCCCGACCTGGTGCTCATGGACATCGTGATGCCCGACATCGGCGGCCTCGAGGTGATCCGCCGCCTGCGCAAGCTGCCGGTGCTCGACAAGGTGCCCATCATCGCGATCTCGGCCAGCGCCACACCGGAGGTCGAGTCGAACACGCTCGCGGCGGGGGCAAATGCGTTCCTGTCGAAGCCGGTGGACTTGAAGGCGATGGTGGCGTGCACGGGGTCGCTGCTGCGACTGGCGTGGGTGGAAGGGTCGCCGACGACGTCGGGAAGGGTTGCCGCGTAGCCCGGGTGCAACCCGGGTTGCACCCGGGCTACGAGAGCAAATCGCCTCGCAAGGCACTCGCCCAGGGGCCGGTCAATCCGTCCACGCCCACCTTCCACAAGGCCTCGGCATCCGCGGGATCCGCCACGCCCTCGGCCATCACCTGCATCGACAAGCCGTGCAGCATGGCCACCACGCTCTTGAGGTAGTTGGCGCGCCCGTCGTCGCCGGCCAGGCCCTGTACCACGGCGGCGTCGAGCTTCACGTAGTCGAGGCCGGCCTCGAACAGGCGCTCGATGCGGGCCAGCCGCTCGCCCGCATGCTCGAGGCCGACGCGCGCCCCCGTGGGCCGCAGCTGGTGGGCGAGCTCCTGCACCTGCGCGAAATGCTCCACCGCGGCGCTCTCGGGCACGTCCAGCCAGAGCCGTGCAGCCTGCTGCGGTCTCGCATGCAGGCGCGCACGCAGTCGCGCCGCGAAGGCGCTGTCGGCCAGCGAGGCGCTCGACAGGTTGATGCAGCGCGGCTGGCCGTCCTGCTCGATCGCCGCCAGCGCCAGCTCCACCGCACGCTCGTCGATGAGCGCCGTGAGCTTGCCGCGCAGGGCCAGCGGGAGCCAGCGTGCGGCCGTCTCGAAGGCCGCCTCGGGCTCGAGTTGGAGGCGCAGCGGGCACTCGAGGTGCACCAGCTGGCGCTGGGCGTCGATGACCGGAAAGCCGACCAGGCGCACGCGCCCGTGGTCGAGCGCATCGGCGATGCGCGTGCGCCACGCACCCTCGCCCAGCGGCGTGGTGTCGCCCGCCGCGCCCGCACCCACGCCGCCGAGCTCGACCGCGAACGGCCCGCGGCTCTCGGCACGCGCCAGCGCCGCGTCGGCCGCGCCGAGCACCTGGGCGACGTGCATGTCGCGCCCGAATTCCACTGCGCCGACCGCGATGCCGATGCCCGGCCCGAAGGCCGGCAGCACCACCGACAGCGCCTGCGTCACCGCCTGCGCCGTCTCCAGGGCCATGCCGCGGACCGGCAGGCACAGGGCGAAGTCGGATCCGTTCAGCCGCCCGAGCCGGCAGCCGCCCGCGCGCTGCGTGTAGGCCTGCAGCGCCTGTGCCACGGCGCCGATCATGCGGTCGGTCGTGGCATGCCCGAGGCTGCGGTTGATGCCGGCCAGGTCGATGACCCGCAGCAGCACCAGGCCGCCCTCGGCCGTGCCGTCCTCGCCCTGCAGCGCGGCCGCCAGCTGCCCCATGAAGTGCTTGCGGTTGGCCAGCCCCGTCACCGGGTCGGAATGGGCTTCGCGCCGCAAGGACTCGACCTGCTCGGCCTGCGCCTCGAAGATCAGCTTGAGCCGCGTCACCATGGTGTTCATCGCCTGCGTGAGGCGCTGCAGCTCGGGCACGCGCGGCTCGGGCACGCTCACGAACTGGCCGTTGACCAGCGACTGCGCCTGCTGCACCGCCTGGTCCAGCGGCTTGCGGATGCGGCCGACGACCGCGCGCGCGAGCAGCCCGGCCACCAGGCCGACCGCCGCCAGTGCCAAAGCCGAGCGCTGGCTGCCGGCCCACAGCTCGTCGTGCGCGAAGGCGGTGTGGCTCACCACCTGGACCGAGCCGAGCGCGCGCCAGCCGTCGGAGACCTGGGCCACGCCCGGCGCCGACTCGATCGGCAGCATGGCCACGAACCAGGCCGGCGCCTGCGTGCGCGCGGTCGTCGCCTCGCGCGAGAACGCGGCGTGCCCGTCGAGAGTGGTGAGGCGGATGCGGCGGTAGAAGCCGGTGTCGAACTGGGCCGCCATCAGCAGCTCCATGAGCTGCGGATCGCCCTTCTGCTGCGACAGCGCGAGCGCCAGCGCGGCGGCGTTGTCGTTGTTCTTCAGGCGCAGCTGGGTCTGCAGGGTGTCGCGCGCCGAGCCGATGGCCACGCCCATGCTGCCGACGAAGGCCAGCACCAAGGCGCCGATCAGGAGCAGCCAGATCTGACGGATCAAGGACATTGCGCTGCCGCCCTCCTCACAGGAATCCCTCGGTCCGCGCCTTGGCGAGGACTTCGCGCCAGCGCGACAGCCGCGCCGCCGGGTCGCCCGCCGATGGCCCGCCCACCCCCTGCCACAGGCCCTCGCTGTTGAAGCTGAACACCGGCGCCAGGTCGGGGCGCCGGCCGGCGGGCCGCACGTCGGTGATGAGGTTGTCCAGGATCAGGGGCTCGGCGTTGGGGACCGCATAGTAGGCCAGCACCATGTGGGCCTGCACCATCCCGCCGGGACCGCCCAGCTGGGCGCGCACATAGACCAGGCGCAGCTTCTGCACCGGCATGCCCAGCGCGACCAGGCTGAAGTACTTCGCGATCGCGAAGTCCTCGCAGTCGCCCGCGCCCTTCTCCAGGGTTTCGAGCGGGCTGGCCCAGTAGTCGACCTGGCCCCACAGCTCGCTGTCCTCGCGCGACTGGATGCGCCGGTTGAAGAATTCGTTGAGGGTGCGCAGCTTGGCGTCGTCGTCGGCATCGCTCACCGACTGCATCAAGGCCTGCAGCGCGCGTGCGCCGGCCAGTGCGCGCGGCCCCTGCTTCTGCGCGGCGGCCAGCATGCGCTCGGCGTCCCAGGCGCGCGGGTGGAAGGCCGCGACCACCAGGCACGCCAGCAGCACGCGCTGCAGCCACGTCCGGGCGAAGCGCCAGGCGCACTCGCGCAGCGCGGCGACATCGAGGCCGCGGCGCGCGGGCAGGGACATGGCAGGAAGGGACAGGGCAGCGTCTGGCACGGTGGGGGGGGTCGACGCCACGTTGTCGTCTCACCGGGCGTGAACTTGAACAGCTTTCGCGCGGCAGCGGGTGTGACCTCCATCACGTGACATGTCGCTTTGCCGGCGCACGGTGCAGCCCCTGTGTTTCAAGGCCGTGAACTGGCGCACGATGGGCCCGGAATCGCGAGCATGGGCACACATTCAAGGGGCTGTCGCGACGGCGCGCCCGCATACACTGCGCCCCGTGCCGACCCAGGCACTCCGTTGGGGCGCCGCGCCCTTGCCCGTCTTCGGCTCGCGCGGTTCGACAAGAAACGAACACATGCGAATCAAGACCGAGGCCACCCTGAGCGCGATCGCCCTGATGCTGGCGGCTTCGCAAGCCGTCGCTCAGCCCGCAGACCCGCTGCGGGCCGCCGTCGAGAAGGCCGTCACGACCCATCCCGACGTCACCGCCCGGTTCCATGCGTATCGCGCCGCGATCGACGCCGTCGACGTCGCCCGCGCCGCCTACTTCCCGCGCCTGGACATGACGGCCAGCACCGGCCGCGACAGCGACCGCATCACCGGCCGCAATCCCGAGAGCCAGTCGCTCAACCGCAACGGCGTCGCGCTCAGCCTGTCGCAGCTGCTGTGGGACGGCCTGGGCACGCAGCGCGACGTGCAGCGCTTCGGCCACGACCGGCTGGCGCGCTACTTCGAGCTGCTGGACACGACCGAGCAAATGGCGCTCGAAGCCGTGCGCGCCTACCACGACGTGCAGCGCTATCGCCGCCTGGTCCAGCTGGCCGAGGACAGCTACGTCCAGCACCGGTATGCCTCGCTGCAGATCCAGTCGCGCTTCAAGGCGGGCGTGGGCCGCGGCGTCGACCTCGAGCAGGCCAATGCGCGCCTGGCGCTGGCCGAGTCCAACCTCAGCACCGAGATCGCCAACCTGCACGACGTGACGGCGCGCTACCAGCGCATCGTGGGCGAGCCGCCGCCGGCGTCGCTGCCGGCGCCCGCGGCGCTCTCGCGCGCCGTGCCGGCCACGAGCGACGAAGCGACCGGCGCCGCGATCCGCCAGAGCGCGGCGGTCAGCGCCAGCATCGAATCCTTGCGCGCGGCGCGCTCCTTCGCGCAGGTGCGCGAGTCGGCCTACCAGCCGCGTGTCGAGGCGCGCGTTCGCTCGGGGGGCGGCAGCAACTTCGACGGCATCCGCGACCAGAAGCGCGACAGCTCGGCCGAGATCGTGCTGAACTGGAACCTGTACAACGGCGGCGCCGACCAGGCACGCATCCGCCAGCAGCTCAACGTCGTGAGCCAGGCCGCCGACCTGCGCGACAAGGCCTGCCGCGACACCCGCCAGACCGCCGCCATCGCCTTCAACGACACGCGCAAGCTCGTCGAGCAGCTGCAGCTGCTGGACCGCAACACCATCGCCATCGAGAAGGCACGTGATGCTTATCGCCAGCAGTTCGACATCGGGCAGCGCAGCCTGCTGGACCTGCTGAACTCGGAGAACGAGCTCTACACCGCCAAGCGCGCCTACGCGAACGCCGAGTACGACCTGGTGATCGCCTACGCGCGGGTGCATGCGGCGATGAACCAGCTCACCACGCAGCTGGGCATCGCGCGGGTGGATCCGAACGCCGCCGATGCGGCCGGATGGACCGCCGGCGACGACGCGCCCGGCCGGTGCCCGGTGGTCGTCACCGAAGTCACCGGCACCGACCGCGCCGTGCTCGACCAACGCGCCCGCAGCCTCACCAACAAGTAGCCCGGGCGCAACCCGGGTCCACCGTCACTTCTTCATCGGCGGCAGGTCGGTGCAGGCGCCCTCGAACGCCTCGGCCGCCAACCCCATGCTCTCGCCCAGTGTCGGATGCGGATGGATGGTCCGCCCGATGTCCACGGCATCGGCCCCCATCTCGATCGCCAGCGCCAGCTCGCCGATGAGGTCGCCGGCATGCGTGCCGACGATGCCGCCACCGACGATCTTGTGCGACTCCTCGTCGAAGATCAGCTTGGTGAAGCCTTCGTCGCGCCCGTTGGCGATGGCGCGCCCCGACGCGTTCCAGGGGAACAGCCCCTTCTTGACCTTCATGCCGCGCGCCTTGGCCTCGTCTTCGGTCACGCCCACCCACGCCACCTCGGGGTCGGTGTAGGCCACGCTCGGGATCACGCGCGCGTCGAAGGCGCTCTTCTCGCCCGCCGCGACTTCGGCCGCGACATGGCCCTCGTGCGTCGCCTTGTGCGCCAGCATGGGCTGGCCGACGATGTCGCCGATGGCGAAGATGTGCGGCACGTTGGTGCGCATCTGGATGTCGACCGGGATGAAGCCGCGCTCGCCGACGATCACGCCGGCCTTCTCGGCGCCGATGCGCTTGCCGTTGGGCACGCGGCCCACCGCCTGCAGCACCAGGTCGTAGAGCTGCGGCTCCTTGGGCGCGGCCTCGCCCTCGAAGCGCACGAGGATGCCGTCGGCCGTGGCCTCGCCGCCGACCGTCTTGGTCTTGAGCATGATGTTGTCGAAGCGCGGCGCGTTCATCTTCTGCCACACCTTCACCAGGTCGCGGTCGGCGCCCAGCATCAGGCCCTCGAGCATCTCGACCACATCGAGCCGCGCGCCCAGGGTGGAGAACACCGTGCCCATTTCGAGTCCGATGATGCCGCCGCCGATCACCAGCATGCGCTTGGGACGGCTGCGCAGCTCGAGCGCGCCGGTGGAGGTGACGATGCGCGGGTCGTCCTTGGGCAGGAAGGGCAGCTTCACCGCCTCGGAGCCGGCCGCGATGATGGCGTTCTTGAAGCGCACGGTCTGCGTCTTGCCGTCGGCCATCGCGACCTTCATGTGGTTCGGATCGGCGAACTCGCCGGTGCCCTGCACCACCGTCACCTTGCGCATCTTGGCCATGGCGGCGAGGCCGCCGGTGAGCTTGCCCACCACCTTCTGCTTGTGCTTGAGCAGCTTGGCCAGGTCGACCTGGGGCTCGGCGAAGGTGATGCCGTAGTCGGTGAAGTGCTTCGCTTCGTCCATGACGGCGGCCACGTGCAGCAGCGCCTTCGACGGAATGCAGCCGACGTTGAGGCACACGCCGCCCAGCGTGGGGAAGCGCTCGACCAGCACCGTCTTCAGCCCGAGGTCGGCGGCGCGGAAGGCGGCCGAGTAGCCGCCCGGGCCCGAGCCGAGGACCACCATGTCGCATTCGAGGTCGGCGCCGCCGGCATATGAGGCCGCCTGCGGGGCCGGGCCTGCGGCGGGCTTCGCCGGCGCGGCCTGCGGCGCCGCGGGCGGAGGCGGTGCAGCGGCTGCGCCCGCGCCTTCGGACTCCAGCGCGAGCAGCACCGAGCCTTGGCTCACCTTGTCGCCGACCTTGATCTTCAGCTCCTTCACCACGCCGGCATGCGACGACGGGATCTCCATCGAGGCCTTGTCGCTTTCCACCGTGACCAGCGACTGCTCGGCCTTGACGGTGTCGCCCGGCTTGACCAGCACTTCGATGACAGCGACGTCCTTGAAGTCGCCGATGTCCGGAACCTTGATGTCGATGAGGGGCATGTCTCAGTCCTGTGTCGTTTTCAGTTTGATCGTCTGGATGCGCACCGGTCCGCTCGAGTTCTTGTCGAACTCGCAGCCGGCGCGCACGCCGAGCTCGGCGATCTCTTTGGCGGTCTTGGCCTTGTCGTAGGCCGCGAACATGGCGCCCAGCGCGAAGGCGCGTCCGGTGCCGATGCCCCAGAAGCGCTCGAACTCGAACACCTCGCGGTACGAGTACACGCCGAAGATGCCGGCCGCATTGGCGATCAGGGCGGTGAACTGCGAGCTCTCGTAGGGGTCGGAGTCTTCTTCCTTGGTGTTGAGGAAGAAGTTGTCCTTCAGCTTCGGGTGCAGGCGCAGGAAGGTGTCGAACACGTCGTCGCGCGAGCCGAGCTTGAGCTCGTCGGGCGTGAGGCCGTTGAGCGCACGACGCAGCACCGGGAAGTGCGCCGTCGTGCCCGACATGCCGATCCAGGCGTCGCCCACCTTGAAGATCTTCTCGTTCGCCTCGTAGCCGTGCGCCAGCCGGGTGTCGCCGAAGGTCACCAGGCTGTCGCCCGCAATGGCGACCTGTCCGCCCTTGCGAACCACCACCACTGTCGTCATGCGCGCTCCTTTTTTCTTGGTCTCCCGACAGTCGGTTCTCGTCTAGAGCATCACGCGGCGGAAGTCGGCCAGGATCTGCGCCAGGTAGGCGTTGAAGCGCGCCGCCGAGGCGCCGTCGATCACGCGGTGGTCCCAGCTGAGCGACAGCGGCAGCATCAGCCGCGGCTGGAAGGCCTTGCCGTCCCAGCGCGGCTCGGTCGCGGACTTGCACACGCCGAGGATGGCGACCTCGGGCGCGTTGATGATGGGCGTGAAGTAGCGCCCGCCGATGCCCCCGAGCGACGAGATCGAGAAGCAGCCGCCGGTCATGTCGGCCGGGCCCAGCTTGCCGTCGCGCGCCTTCTTGGCCAGCTCGCTCATCTCCTGCGAGATCTGCAGCACGCCCTTCTTGTCGGCGTCCTTGATGACCGGCACCACGAGGCCGTTGGGCGTGTCGGCGGCGAAGCCGATGTGGAAGTACTGCTTGAGCACGATCTGCTCGCCGTCGAGCGAGGCATTGAACTCCGGGAACTTCTTGAGCGCCGCCACGCTGGCCTTGATCAGGAAGGCCAGCATGGTCACCTTGATGCCGGACTTCTCGTTCTCCTTGTTGAGCTGGACGCGGAAGGCCTCGAGCTCGGTGATGTCGGCGTCGTCGTGGTTGGTGACGTGCGGGATCACCACCCAGTTGCGGTGCAGGTTGGCGCCGCTGATCTTCTTGATGCGCGACAGGTCCTTGCGCTCGACCGGGCCGAACTTGGTGAAGTCGACCTGCGGCCAGGGCAGCAGGCCGGGGAAGGCACCGCCCGCGGCCGCGCCGGCCGGGGCCTTGGCGGCCTGGGCCCGGGTCTGGACGCTGCCGGCCATCACGCCCTTGACGAAGCCGTGCACGTCTTCCTGCGTGACGCGGCCCTTGGGACCGCTGCCTTTCACTTCCTCGAGCGGCACGCCGAGCTCGCGCGCCAGCTTGCGGATGCTGGGCGAGGCGTGCGGCAGCGCGCCCTTGGGCGCACCGGGCTCGTGGGCGGGCAGGCTGGCGGTGGGCGCGATGCGCTCCTGCGTCGCGGGCGCGGCGGGCGGCGTGGCGGCCGCGGCGGCGGGTGCAGCCGCCGTGGGCGCGGCGCCGCCGGTCGCCTCGACCAGCGCGAGCGGCGAGCCCTTGTTGACCTTGTCGCCGACCTTGACCCTGACTTCCTTCACCACCCCGGCGTGCGAGGACGGGATCTCCATCGAGGCCTTGTCGCTCTCGACGGTGATGAGGCTTTGCTCGACCTTGACGGTGTCGCCGGGCTTGATGAAGACCTCGATCACCGCGACCTCGGAGAAGTCGCCGATGTCGGGGACGACGACCTCGACCGTGCCGCCGGCGGGCGCGGCCGCAGCCGGCGCTTGCGCGGGCGCAGCGGCGGGCGGCGGGGGGCTCGCGGCCGCAGGCGCGGCGGCCGGCGCGGCCGTGGCCGCGGCCGCGGCACCTTCCGCATCGACCTTGGCCACCAGCGAGCCTTCGCTCACCTTGTCGCCGAGCTTGATGAGGAGCTCCTTGACCACCCCCGCATGCGACGACGGGATCTCCATCGACGCCTTGTCGCTTTCCACCGTGAGCAGCGACTGCTCCTTCTTCACCGTGTCACCGGGCTTGACCAGCAGCTCGATGACCTCCACATCCTTGAAGTCGCCGATGTCGGGGACCTTCACTTCGACCAATGCCATGTTGGGTGTCTCCGCGATTCTTCTTAGGCGTACAGCGGGTTGATCTTGTCGGCGTTGATGCCGTACTTCCTGATGGCCTCGGCCACCTTGGCCACCGGCAGTGTGCCTTCATCGGCCAGCGCCTTCAGGGCAGCCACGACGATGTAGTGGCGATTGACCTCGAAGTGCTCGCGCAGCTTGCTGCGGAAGTCGCTGCGGCCGAAGCCGTCGGTGCCCAGCACCTTGTAGACGCGGCCCTTGGGCATGAAGGCGCGGATCTGCTCGGCGTAGTTCTTCATGTAGTCGGTCGACGCGATCACCGGGCCGGCATAGGGCTCGAGCTGCTGGGTGACGAAGGGCACGCGCTGCGTGCCGGTCGGGTGCAGCAGGTTGTGCCGCTCGGCGTCCTGGCCGTCGCGCGCCAGCTCGTTGAAGCTGGGGCAGCTCCAGATGTTGGCGGCCACGCCCCAGTCGCTTTCGAGCAGCGCCTTCGCCGCGATGCTCTCGCGCAGGATCGTGCCCGAGCCCAGCAGGTTGACGTGCGGCGTCTTGGGCGCGCCTTCCTGCAGCAGGTACATGCCCTTGATGATCTGCTCTTCGGTGCCGGGCTTGAGGCCGGGCATGGCGTAGTTCTCGTTGAGCAGCGTCAGGTAGAAGTAGACGTTGTCCTGCTTCTCGACCATGCGCTTCAGGCCATGGTGGAGGATCACGCCGACCTCGTGCGCGAAGGTCGGGTCGTAGCTGATGCAGTTGGGGATGGTGCCGGCCAGGATGTGGCTGTGGCCGTCTTCGTGCTGCAGGCCTTCGCCGTTCAGCGTGGTGCGCCCCGAGGTGCCGCCGAGCAGGAAGCCGCGCGCCTGCATGTCGCCGGCGGCCCAGGCCAGGTCGCCGATGCGCTGGAAGCCGAACATCGAGTAGTAGACGTAGAACGGGATCATGATGCGGTTGTTCGTCGAGTACGACGTCGCCGCGGCGATCCACGAGCTCATGCCGCCCGCCTCGTTGATGCCTTCCTGCAGGATCTGGCCGGCCTTGTCTTCCTTGTAGTACATGACCTGGTCCTTGTCGACCGGCGTGTACTTCTGGCCTTCGGGGTTGTAGATGCCGATCTGGCGGAACAGGCCCTCCATGCCGAAAGTGCGCGCCTCGTCGACCAGGATGGGCACGGCGCGCGGGCCGACTTCCTTGTCGCGCAGCAGCTGCGTGAGGAAGCGCACGTACGCCTGGGTGGTCGAGATCTCGCGGCCTTCGGCGGTGGGCTCGAGCACCGCCTTGAAGGTGTCCAGCGGCGGCACCGCGAGCTGCTCGTCGGCCTTCACACGCCGGTGCGGCAGGTAGCCGCCCAGGGCCTTGCGGCGCTCGTGCAGGTACTTCATCTCCGGCGTGTCGTTGCTCGGCCGGTAGAACGGGATGCCGGCGGCGATCTGCTCGTCGCTCACGGGAATGTTGAAGCGGTCGCGGAAGCTCTTGATGTCGTCGTCGGTGAGCTTCTTGGTCTGGTGGGCGGTCATCTTGCCCTCGCCGCTCTTGCCCATGCCGAAGCCCTTGACGGTCTTGATCAGCAGCACCGTGGGCTGGCCCTTGTGGTTGACCGCGCGGTGGTAGGCGGCGTAGACCTTCTGCGGGTCGTGGCCTCCGCGCTGCAGGCGCCAGATGTCGTCGTCGCTCAGCTTCGCAACCATCTCGAGCGCCTTGGGATGGCGGCCGAAGAAATGCTTTCGGACAAAGGCACCGTCGTTGGCCTTCATGGCCTGGTAGTCGCCGTCGACCACCTCCATCATGATCTTGCGCAGGACCTCGTCCTTGTCGCGCGCGAGCAGCGGATCCCAGTAGCTGCCCCACAGCAGCTTGATCACGTTCCAGCCGGCGCCGCGGAACTCGCCTTCCAGCTCCTGGATGATCTTTCCGTTGCCGCGCACCGGGCCGTCCAGGCGCTGCAGGTTGCAGTTGACGACGAAGATCAGGTTGTCGAGCTTCTCGCGTGCCGCCAGGCCGATCGCGCCCAGCGACTCCGGCTCGTCCATCTCGCCGTCGCCGCAGAACACCCAGACCTTGCGGTTCTCGGTGTTGGCGATGCCGCGCGCATGCAGGTACTTGAGGAAGCGCGCCTGGTAGATCGCCATCAGCGGCCCCAGTCCCATCGACACGGTGGGGAACTGCCAGAACTCGGGCATCAGCTTGGGGTGCGGATAGCTGGAGATGCCCTTGCCGTCGACCTCCTGGCGGAAGTTCAGCAATTGCTCTTCGGTGAGCCGCCCTTCCATGAAGGCGCGGGCGTAGATGCCCGGCGAGGAGTGGCCCTGGATGTAGAGCAGGTCGCCGCCATGGCCTTCGCTCTCGGCGTGCCAGTAGTGGTTGAAGCCGGCGCCGAACATGGTCGCCAGCGACGCGAACGAGGAGATGTGGCCGCCCAGGTCGCCGCCGTCCTCGGGGTGCAGGCGGTTGGCCTTCACCACCATGGCCATCGCGTTCCAGCGCATGTAGGCGCGCAGGCGCTCCTCGACCTCGAGGTTGCCGGGGCAGCGCTCTTCCTGGTCGGCGGGGATGGTGTTGACGTAGGCCGTGTTGGCGGAGAAGGGAACGTCGATGCCGGCCTGACGCGCGTGGTCGATCAGGTGCTCGAGCAGGAAGTGCGCGCGCTCGCCGCCTTCGGTGCCGATGACGGCCGACAGCGCGTCCAGCCATTCGCGCGTTTCCTGGGAATCGGTGTCGTTTGCGGCAGCACCGACGAACGGTTCGGGCATGGCGGCCATGGCTTGTCTCCTGGGCGTTGTTTGCGAATGGCGCGAAGTCTCTCACAACTTCCGCACGTTTTCAAATGGTGCGAGTCGATTTCATATTGTGGTTTCTACGTGCTGAACCCGCGCAGACAGGCGCTCGCGGCCCCTGGTCGCGCATTCGATAATCGAGACCATGCCACCACCCCGCTTGTACGCCGCACCGGCTCGCAGTTCGCCCACACTGCCGCGTCGGCTGTTCGGCCGCTGGTGGCGCCGCCAGTCGCCGGCCCAGCAGGATCGCTTCGCCACCCTCGGCCCACTGGTGTCGGTGATGCTGTTCCTCGCGGCGATCATTGCGGCCTTCTGGTACCTGCGGAACGAGGAGTTCGAGCGCGAGCAGGAATCGGTCAAGCGCGACACCGAGATCGCCCAGCAGCAGATCCGGCTGCGCCTGATCGAGAACCAGGAGCAGCTGGTGCGCATCGCGCGCGAGGTCGTCACGCGGGCCATCGACCAGGACGAATTTCTCGGCCAGGCGGCGAGCTTCACGCGCGAGCGGCCCGAGATCAACCACCTGTTCTGGATCGCCGCCAATCGCAGCCGCAAGGCGGCGCATTCGGCGATGAGCTTCCATCCGGAGACGGGCCTGTCGGGCGACGAGTACAGCGCCTCGCTGCCCAAGGAGGGCAAGTCCAGCGAGCCCGAGGTGGCCTTCCTGGCCGCGCGCACGCTGCGCCAGCCGGTCTACACGCGGCCCTTCACCGACACCTACGGCATGCCGGTGATCCAGGTCCACATCCCCCTCATCGACCGCAGCGCCTTCAGCGGCACCCTGGTCGCCGAGTACTCGGTCGAGGCGCTGCTGCGCTACTTCGTGCCGGCGGAGGTGTCCAACCGCCACTCGGTGACCCTGCTCGATGCGCAGGAGCAGGTGCTGGCCAGCACCGTCACCCCCATGCCGGGGCAGAAGGTGCGGCCGGCGTCCATCGTCCACGACGTGCCGGTCGCGCCGGCGGGCGACGGGCTCATCCTGCGCGGCCAGGGCTACCGCACCTCCATCGGCCTCATCAGCAACACGCTGTTCTGGATGGTCGCGGCGCTGAGCGTGCTGACGGTCTGGATGCTGCTGGGCACCTGGCGCCACATGGGCCGGCGGCTGCAGATGCAAAGCGCGCTGGTCTCCGAGGCCAACTTCCGCCGCGCCATGGAGAACTCCATGCTGACCGGCATGCGGGCCATGGACATGGAAGGCCGCATCACCTACGTGAACCCGGCCTTCTGCGCGATGACGGGCTTCTCCGAGGCCGAGCTGATCGGCCGCCAGCCGCCCTTCCCGCACTGGCCGCCCGACCGCTACGAGGAGAACAACCGCCTGTTCCAGCAGGAGCTGCAGGGCCGCAGCCCCGCCGGCGGCATCGAGGTCAAGGTGATGCGCAAGGACGGCACCCTGTTCGACGCGCGCATGTACGTCTCGCCGCTGATCGACCCCAAGGGCCAGCAGACCGGCTGGATGACCTCGATGACCAACATCACCGAGGCCAAGCGCATCCGCGACCAGCTCTCGGCCTCGCACGAGCGCTTCACCACCGTGCTCGAAGGCCTGGACGCCGCGGTGTCGGTGCTGTCGGTGCAGCAAGGCGAGCTGCTGTTCGCCAACCGCTCCTACCGCCTGTGGTTCGGTGCCGATGCGCAGGGCCACGCGCTGCTCGCCGGCGAGGACCCGGGCCTGCCCAGCCTGACCGAGCACGACGACGAGGTCGACAGCTTCGGCGGCCTGCCCGCGCAGGAGCTCACCGAAGCCGGCTCGGATCCGCGCGAGGTCTACATCGAGCCGCTCAAGAAATGGTTCGACGTGCGCTCGCGCTACCTGCAGTGGACCGACGGCCGGCTGGCCCAGATGCTGATCGCCACCGACATCACCGCGCGCCGCAGCGCCGAGGCGCTGGCCGCCAGCCAGGCCGAGAAGGCGCAGGTCACCAGCCGCCTGGTGACCATGGGCGAGATGGCGTCGTCGGTGGCCCACGAGCTCAACCAGCCGCTCACCGCCATCGCCAACTACTGCAACGGCATGGTCACCCGGGTGAAGAACAGCGCGATCGAGAAGGACGATCTCATCGCCGCGCTCGAGAAGACCTCGCGCCAGGCGCAGCGGGCCGGCCAGATCATCCACCGCATCCGCAACTTCGTGAAGAAGAGCGAGCCGCAGCGCCAGCCGTCGCAGGCCAAGACCATCGTCGAGGACGCGGTCGAGCTGGCGAGCATCGAGCTGCGCAGGCGCAACGTCGCGATACACACCTACGTCGCCCAGCGCCTGCCAACGCTGATGGTCGACCCTATCCTCATCGAGCAGGTGGTGCTCAACCTGATCAAGAACGCCGCCGAGGCGATCGACGGCGGCCACATGCCGTCCGCGCGCCGAAACATCGAGCTGCGAGTGGTGCCGCGCCACACGCCCGAGGAAGGCGGCGTGATCGAGTTTTCCGTCACGGACATGGGCCCCGGCATCAAGGACGATGTCATCGCGCGGCTGTACGAAGCGTTCTTCTCGACAAAAGCGGAAGGATTGGGCATCGGACTCAGCCTTTGCCGCTCGATCATCGAATCCCACAGGGGCAGGATACGTGCCCAGAACCTCTACAATGGCGCCTCCGTCGTGGGCTGCAGCTTCACCTTCACGCTGCCCGTGGAAATCGCCCGGACCGAGCCTCTTCCCACCACCAACTCTGCTGTCACTTCATGAGCTTGATTCCGAAGAAAGGCACGGTCTATGTCGTCGATGACGACGAGGCGGTTCGCGACTCCCTGCAATGGCTTCTCGAGGGCAAGGACTACCGGGTCAAGTGCTTCGATTCTTCGGAGTCCTTCCTGTCGCGCTTCGATCCGCGTGAAGTCGCCTGCCTGATCGCCGACATCCGCATGGATGGCATGAGCGGGCTGGAGCTGCAGGACCGGCTTCTCGAGCGCCGCTCGCCGCTGCCCATCGTCTTCATCACCGGCCACGGCGACGTGCCGATGGCCGTCACCACGATGAAGAAAGGCGCGATGGATTTCATCGAGAAGCCCTTCAAGGAAGAAGAGCTGCTGGGCCTGGTGGAACGCATGCTCGACCAGGCGCGCGCCGCCTTCAGCCAGCACCAGGAAGCCGCCAGCCGCGACGCCCTGCTGTCGCGCCTGACCACCCGCGAGGCGCAGGTGCTCGAGCGCATCGTCGCCGGCCGGCTCAACAAGCAGATCGCCGACGACCTGGGCATCAGCATCAAGACGGTGGAGGCGCATCGCGCCAACATCATGGAAAAGCTCAACGCCAACACCGTGGCCGACCTGCTCAAGATCGCGCTCGGCGCGCAGGCCAAGGCCTGAGGCATCGGACCATCATCAAGGCCGCCCCGTGCGGCCTTTTGTGTTTGTAGCCCGGGTGCAACCCGGGATCCCGGGTTGCACCCGGGCTACGGGAATCGCACATGACCGCCCAACTCATCGACGGCAACGCACTTTCCAGGAAGATCCGGGCCGAAGTCGCCGAGCGCGTCGCCAGCTTGAAAGGCCGCGGCCTGCAGCCCGGCCTGGCGGTGGTCCTGGTCGGCGAGAACCCGGCCTCGCAGGTCTACGTCAAGCACAAGGTCGCCGACTGCGAGAGCACCGGCATGCGCTCGGTGCTGGAGAAGTACGACGCGACACTGAGCGAAGCCGACCTGCTCGCCCGTGTTCGAGCGCTCAACGCCGACCCGTCCATCCACGGCATCCTGGTCCAGCTGCCGCTGCCGCCGCACATCGACGCCCACAAGGTCATCGAGACCATCTCCCCGGCCAAGGACGTCGACGGCTTCCACGTCCACAGCGCCGGCGCGCTGATGGTGGGGCAGCCGGGCTTCAAGCCCTGCACGCCCTACGGCTGCATGAAGATGCTGGAGTCGATCGGCTGCAATCCGCGCGGCAAGAACGCGGTCGTGATCGGGCGCAGCAACATCGTCGGCAAGCCCATGGCCATGCTGCTGCTGCAGGCCAGCGCCACCGTCACCATCTGCCACAGCGCCACGCCCGATCTGGCCGAGCACACCCGCCGCGCCGACATCGTGGTGGCCGCGGTCGGCAAGCGCAATGTGCTGACGGCCGACATGGTCAAGCCCGGCGCCGTCGTCATCGACGTCGGCATGAACCGCGACGACGCCGGCAAGCTGTGCGGCGACGTCGACTTCGCGGGCGTCTCGCAGGTGGCCGGCTGGATCACGCCGGTGCCGGGCGGCGTCGGGCCCATGACGCGTGCGATGCTGCTCGTCAACACCCTCGAAGCCGCGGAACGCGCCGCCGCCGCGGCGGTCTGATCGCAGCACCAGGAGCGCCGCCATGACAAACCCCCTGCTCGTCGACACCGGCCTGCCGGCTTTCGACCGGATCCGCCCCGAGCACGTCGAGCCCGCGCTCGACGCCTTGCTCGAGACCGCCGACGCGGCGCTCGACAAGGCGGTCGGCCCCGAGGTGCCGGCCGACTACGACGCGCTGTCCGCCGTGCTCGACGTCGCCGACGAGCGGCTCAAGTCGGCCTGGGGCGCGGTGGGCCACCTGAACGCCGTGGCCGACACGCCCGAGCTGCGTGCGGCCTACAACGCGGTGCTGCCCAAGGTCACCGAGCTGTTCACCCGGCATGCGTCGGACGAGCGGCTGTACGCCAAGTACAAGGCCGTGGCCCAGGCGCCGTCGGCGTCCGCGCTCAGCGCGCCGCGCCGCAAGGCCCTGGCCAATGCGATGCGCGACTTCGTGCTGTCTGGCGCCGAGCTGCAAGGGGCCGCCAAGGCGCGCTTCCAGCAGCTGCAGGAGCGCCAGGCCGAGCTGGCGCAGAAGTTCTCCGAGCACGTGCTCGACGCCACCGACGGCTTCGCGTACTACGCGAGCGAGGACGATCTGGTCGGCGTTCCCGACGACGTGAAGCAGGCCGCGCGCGCCGCCGCCCAGGCGCAGGGCCAGGACGGCCACAAGCTCACGCTGCACTTCCCCAGCTACTTCCCGGTGCTGCAGTACGCCGACAACCGCGCGTTGCGCGAGAAGCTCTACACGGCCCATGTCACCCGCGCCAGCGAGCTGGGCAAGCCGGAGCTCGACAACAGCGCGCCGATGAGCGAGCTGCTGGCGCTGCGCCAGGAAGAAGCCCGCCTGCTGGGCTACGCCAGCTACGCCGAGGTCTCGCTGGTTCCCAAGATGGCCGACTCGCCGCAGCAGGTGACCGACTTCCTGCGCGACCTTGCACGCCGCGCCCGGCCCTATGCCGAGCGCGACCTGCAGGAACTGCGCGACTTCGCGCGCGACGAGCTCGGGCTGCCCGAGCTGCGCGCCTGGGACATGGCCTACGCGAGCGAGAAGCTCAAGGAGGCGCGCTATGCCTTCAGCGACCAGGAGGTCAAGGAATACTTCACCGAGCCCAAGGTGCTCGAGGGCCTGTTCCGCATCGTCGAGACCCTGTTCGAAGTGAGCATCCGGCCCGACAGCGCGCCGGTGTGGCACCCGAGCGTGCGCTTCTTCCGCATCGAGCGCGGCGGCGAGCTGGTCGGCCAGTTCTACCTCGACCCGTATGCGCGCTCCGGCAAGCGCCCGGGCGCCTGGATGGACGACGTGCGCGGCCGCTGGGCTCGCCCCGAGGGCCGGCTGCAGACGCCGGTCGCGCACCTGGTGTGCAACTTCGCGCCGCCGCTGGCCGGCAAGCCCGCGCTGCTCACGCACGACGAGGTCACCACGCTGTTCCACGAGTTCGGCCACGGCCTGCACCACATGCTGACCCGCGTCGACGACATCGGCGTGGCCGGCATCTCGGGCGTCGAGTGGGACGCCGTCGAGTTGCCCAGCCAGTTCATGGAGAACTTCTGCTGGGAATGGGACGTGGTCAAGCGCCTGACCGCCCATGCCGACAGCGGCAAGCCGCTGCCGCGCACCTTGTTCGATCGCATGCTGGCCGCGAAGAACTTCCAGAGCGGGCTGCAGACGCTGCGCCAGGTCGAGTTCGCGCTGTTCGACATGCGCCTGCATTCGGAGCCGGGCAGCGAGACGCGCATCCAGGCCGTGCTCGACGAGGTGCGCCGCGAGGTGGCGGTGCTGGTCCCGCCGGCCTTCAACCGCTTCCAGCACAGCTTCTCGCACATCTTTGCCGGCGGCTACTCGGCCGGTTACTACAGCTACAAGTGGGCCGAGGTGCTCAGCGCCGATGCCTGGAGCGCGTTCGAGGAGAGCGCGCAGGACGACGGCGGCGTGCTGAACGTGGCCACCGGCCGGCGCTACCGCGAGGCCGTGCTCGAGGCGGGCGGCAGTCGCACCGCCATGGAAAGCTTCAGGGCCTTCCGCGGGCGCGAGCCGCGCATCGATGCGTTGCTGCGGCACCAAGGCATGGCTTGAGCCGGCGCCATATCGCCGCTAGATTGGCGCTACAAGGAGTTCTCATGCGCAAATCCCGTCGTTGGCTTCTGGCTGCAGCGCCTGTCGTGGCAGTCGCCGTCGCCTTGCCCGCCCACGCGCTGTACAAGGTCGTGGGCCCGGATGGCAAGGTCACCTACACCGACACCCCGCCGCCGGCCAGCAGCGGCAGCAAGGTGATGAAGCTGGGCGCCAGCAACAACGTGATCACCGAGGTCACGATGCCGCTGGAGGTGCGCCAGGCCATGCAGCGCTACCCCGTCACGCTCTACACCACGAGCAACTGCCAGCCCTGCGACAACGGCCGCCAGCTGCTCAAGCAGCGCGGCATTCCGTTCAACGAGAAGCTGGTGATCAGCGGCGAAGACGGCGACGAGCTGCTGCGCCTGTCGGGCTCGCGCGACGCGCCGACGCTGACCATCGGCGCACAGGTGATGCGTGGCTTCGCCAGCGACGCCTGGGCGTCCTACCTCGACTCCGCGGGCTATCCGCGCGAATCGCGGCTGCCCGCGACCTACCAGTACCCCACGCCCACCCCGCTCGTGGCGCCGCCGGCGCCGGTGGCCCGTGAGGCCGCCCCGCCGCAGCCCGTGACCCAGCCGCAGCAGCCGGCACCGACCGAGCCCTCGCCGTCCGGCATCAAGTTCTGAGCGGCCTGGGAGTCTGCGCGGCAGAGGCCGCGCAGACTCCAGCCCTGCGGGCCGTGACGCCCCTCCCCCGAGCCCCCTCCTGAAGGGGGCTCCAGCATGAGTGACGAGCCGGCATGCGCCGGCCAGGCCTGCGCGAGCATGGAGAGCGTGCGCGGCCATGGCGAGCTACGTACCCTATGAGCCGATGCAGCAGATGCTGCTGCCCGAAGCGCTGCAGGACTGGCTGCCTGAAGGGCACCTGGCCTACATCATCAGCGACGCGGTCGACGGCCTGGACCTGCAGGCCTTCCGCGCCCGCTACACGAGCGGGGGCCCGCGCACGTTTGCTTGGCGCTGAGCCTAAGAAGAATGTGCGCCATGAAGGCGGCCTGAGGCCTCCATGGGCGCACAACCTTGGCCGGCGCACGCCGGCTCGTCGCTCATGCTGGAGCCCCCTTCTGGAGGGGGCTCGGGGGAGGGGCGTCCTGGCCCGCCAGGGCTAGGAGTCTGCGCGGCAGAGCCGCGCAGACTCCTAGCCACCGTCGGGCGCGACGCCCGCCAGGCGGCGCGCCTGAAGGCTGCCGGCCCCGACGCCCGCGCCCATCATCCAGAACAGCGAGGCCGCGCCGATGGCCGCGCCCGCGACACCGAACAGCAGCGGCATGACCGTGCTCGACAGGTTCAATGCCATCGAGCGCAGCGCGATGGCCTCGCCGTGCCGGTCGCGCGGCGTGATGTGGTGCAGGGTCGACATCACCATGGGCTGCACCGAGCCCAGCGCCAGGCCGAGCAGCGCGGCGCACAGCGCCATCGGCCAGGCCGAGTGGACGAGCGGATAGACCGCGAAGATCGCCGCGACCGCCAGCATGGCGCCGACCAGCACCTGAGACTCGCGCAGCCGCTCCGCGATCAACGGAATCACGAAGCGCACGCCGGCCACCGACGCCGCGAACAGCCCCAGGATGGCCCCGATCGCCGAGGCGCTGAGGCCGCGCTCGTGGCCGAGGATGGGCAGCACGAAGCTGTGCACGTCCCAGCATGCCGACAGCAGCCAGTTCACCAGCAGCAGCTGGCGCAGCGACGCGATGCGCAGCAGATCCCACGAGCTGCGCGGCCCGGTCGCCGCCACCATCGCGGCCGCGCGTGACTCGACCGGCACGGTGCGCGCCGACACCAGCGCGGCCAGCGGCATCAGCATCAGCACCGCGAACGCGGCGCGAAAGCCGGCCAGGTCGATCAGCGCACCCGCCGTCACCGGCCCGACGACGTTGGACAACGCCGGCGCCAGGCCCAGCCAGCTGAACACCCGCATGCGCTCGGTGCCGTCGGCGGCCATGTGGCCGGCCGTGCGCTGGATGGTGATGAGGCCGACATTGGCGCCGGCGCCGGTCAGCAGGGCCGCCATGCACATCGCCGCGTAGTGGCTGGTGAGCGCCGCCGTCACGCCGCCCGCCAGCGACAGCGCCACCGCCAGGTACAGCGGCCGGTGGTAGCCGTGGCGGTCGGCCATGCGACCCGCCGGCAGCGCCAGCGCGATCGGCGCCAGCGCGAACAGCGCCATCAGCACGCCGATCGCCCACTCGCTGTGACCCTGCTTGAGCGCCTGCAGCGGCGCCGCCATGCGCACGCCGGCCATGCAGGAATGGAGTCCGATCTGTCCGAGGATCAGGGCCAGCAGCGGCCGCCCCTTCGCCGATGTCAACCCGCCCCCTTGGCGCTTCGCGCCGTCCCCCCGAGGGGGAGCGAGCGCTTGGGGCGGCCCGGCGCGCTCAAGCCGCCTCCGTGTCGTCGGCGACCTCGTCCAGCCCGGGGATCAAGGTCTGCACGCGGGCGTCGGGCACGGCTTCGACCGATTTCAGGCTGCGCGTCATCGCGCGGGTGCGGACCTGGGCGGCGTCGATGGTGTTGCTCGCCTCCTCCAGCTTCTTCTTGGTCTTGGCCAGAACGTCGCCGAACTTGTGGAACTCGGTCTTGACGGCGCCCAGCACTTCCCAGACCTGCGCCGAGCGCTTCTCCAGGGCCAGCGTGCGAAAGCCCATCTGCAGGCTGCTCAAGGTGGCGAGCAGCGTCGTCGGCCCGGTGATCATGACCTTGTGGTCGCGCTGGATGGCCTCGACCAGGCCGGGCCGGCGCAGCGCCTCGGCATACAGGCCTTCGGTGGGCAGGAACATGATGCCGAAGTCGGTGGTGTCGGGCGGCGCGACGTACTTGTCGCGGATCGTCTTGGCCTCCAGTCGCAGGCGCGTCTCGATGGCGCGGCCGGCCTGCTCCACACCGGCCGGATCGGCGCGGTCCTGGGCCTCGAGCAGGCGCTCGTAGTCCTCGCGCGGGAACTTCGAGTCGATGGGCAGCCACAGCGGCGCGCCGTCCTCCCGGCGGCCGGGCAGCTTGATCGCGAACTCGACGCGCGCGCCGCTGCGCGGCACGGTCTCGACGTTGGTCGCGTACTGCTCGGGCGTGAACACCTGCTCGAGCAGGCCCGACAGCTGCACCTCGCCGAAGATGCCGCGCGTCTTGACGTTGGTCAGCACGCGGTTGAGCGAGCCCACGTCCTTGGCGAGCAGCTGCATCTCGCCCAGCCCGCGGTGGACCTGCTCCAGCCGGTCGGCGACCTGCTTGAAGCTCTCGCCCAGGCGCTGCTCGAGCGTGGCGTGCAGCTTTTCGTCGACCGTCGCGCGCATCTGGTCGAGCTTCTGCTCGTTGCCTTGCTGCAGCGTCGCCAGGCGCTGCTCCACCGTGGTCCGCACTTCGCCCAGGCGACGCTCGTTGGCTTCGGACAGCTGGCGCAGCTGCTCGCCCAGCGAATCGGAGAAGCGCTTGAGCGCCAGGTCCTGCGCCTCGCGCGAGGCCTGCGCCTGCACGGTCTGCGCGCCCACCGCGCCTTGCAGCGTCTGGGCGACCATGGCCTGCATCGCGGCCAGCTGGGTGCGAAAGCTGTCGATCTGCTCGTTCTGCGTGCGTGCCACGTCGCCCGACTGCGTGAGCAGCGTCTGCTGGAACACGCCGAGGATCTTGCCCAGCTCGACCCGCGTGTGCTGGGCGCTGCGCGCGACCTCCTCGCGCAGCTCGCGCTCCAGGCGCTCGGTGCCTTCGCGCATCGTGTCGAACTGCGCCTCGCCGTCCTGGCGGCGAAAGGCGACCCACAGCATCAGGAGCGAATTGACGACGACCAGTGCGAGCGTGACCCAGAGCGCGACATCCATGCGTCGATTGTCGCAGGCGAGGCGGGCCGATCAGCGGCTGCGGCCGATGCCCCCGATCCAGCGCTCGATGCCGCCGAAGACGCCTTGCACCAGCAGGGCCAGCACCGCCGCGGGGAGCGCGCCCGCCAGCATCATCACGCTGTCGTTCACCGCCAGTCCCGCGACGATGCGCTCGCCGAAGCCGCCGGCCCCGATGAAGGCTGCCAGCGTGGCCGTGCCGACGTTGATGACCGCGGCGGTCTTCACGCCGGCCATCAGCGTGGGAAGCGCCAAAGGCAGCTGCACATGGCGCAGCGACTGCCGCGGCGTGAGTCCGAGGGACAGGGCGGCATCGCGCAGCCCCGCGGGCACGCCGGTCAGGCCGGCATGCGTGTTGCGCACGATGGGCAGCAGCGCGTACAGGAACAGCGCCAGCACGGCCGGCAGCAGGCCGATGCCGCCCACCAGCGCGATCAGGAAGGCGAGCAGCGCGATCGACGGCACCGTCTGCAGGATGCCCACGATGCCCATCAGCACGCCGGCGCTCGGCGGCCAGCGCCAGGCCGCGATGCCCAGCGGCACGCCCACGAGCAGGGCGATCAGCAGCGAGCCGAACACCAGCGCCAGGTGCTGCGCGGCGAGGCGGCCGAAGTCGGGCGCCGCCAGGCGGTCCCACAAGCCGACGGACGCGCCCTTGCCCGCGGCTCCCGCGCCGCTGCCGCTCACGAAGCGCCGCGCCACCTCGGCAAAGCTGGCGCCGTCGAGCTCGACCTGCGCGTTCAGCGCGATCATGGTCTTCTCGTCGATGCGCTTCTCCAGCTTCGCCAGCGGCGTCGGGTCGAGCGTGGCGCGCATGAGCAGCACCGCGTCGTACTTGGGGAAGAAGCCGCGGTCGTCGATCAGCACGCGCAGCTGGAAGCGGCCGACCTTGGCATCGGTGGAGTAGATGTCGATCAGGTCGACGCGCCCCGCGGCGATCGCGTCGTAGGCCAGCCCGTGGTCCAGGCCGCCGGGCGGCGCGAGCGGGAGCTGGTAGGCGGCCTTGAGCGCCGGCCATCCGTCGGCGCGGGCGAGGAACTCGTGCGACAGCCCCAGGCGCAGCGCCGCCGCGGCGGGCTTGGCCAGGTCGGAAATGCGCGCGATGCCGAGCTGCTTCGCCTGGTCCTCGCGCATCGCCAGGGCATAGGTGTTGTTGAAGCCGAGCGGCACCGCCGCCTTCAGCCCGCGCGGCGCGAGCCAGCCGTTCAGCTCCTCCAGCGTCGGATTGCCCTCGCGCTTGAGCAGCTCGCGCACGATGGTGCCGGTGTACTCCGGGTAGACGTCGACCGAGCCGGTGGCCAGCGCCTGCTCCAGGATGCCGGTGTTGCCCAGGCCCTGCTTGTGCTCGGCGGGGATGCCCTGGTCCTGCAAGGTCTGGCGGACGATCTCGCCGAGGATGTACGACTCGGTGAAGCGCTTGGAGCCGACCACGATCTTGTCGGCCGCGCAGGCCAGCCCCGCGCACGCGCAGGCCAGCAGCGCGGCCAGCACGCGCGCGCTCAGCGTCATGCGCGCAGCACCTCGGGATTGATCGGCGTCGGCGGCTTGCCCGCCTGCGGGCCCAGGCCCAGGCCCGCGATGAGGTTGTCGGCCGCGAGCTCGGCCATTGCGCGGCGGGTCGCGACGGTGGCGCTGGCGATGTGCGGCGTGAGCACGACGTTGGGCACCTTGAGCAGGTCGGGATGGACCGAGGGTTCGCCTTCGAACACGTCGAGGCCGGCCGCGGCGATGCGCCGCTCGGCCAGCGCCTTCGCGAGCGCGGCGTCGTCGACGATGCCGCCGCGCGCGATGTTGGTCAGCGTGGCGGTGGGCTTCATCAGCGCCAGCTCGGCCGCGCCGATCGCGTGGTGCGATTCCTTCGAGTACGGCATCACGATCACCAGGTGATCGGCCTCGCGCAGCAACTGCTCCTTGCTCGCGTAGCTCGCCTTGCACGCGGCCTCGACGGAGGCATCGAGCCGCGAGCGGTTGTGGTAGAGCACGCGCATGTCGAAGCCGAGCGCGCCGCGCCGCGCGATCGCCTGGCCGATGCGGCCCATGCCCAGGATGCCGAGCGTGGCATGGTGGATGTCACTGCCGACGAACATGTCGTAGAACCACTTCGACCATTCGCCGCGGCGCAGGTAGTGCTCCGACTCGGCGACGCGGCGCGCCGCCGCCATCATCAGCGCGAAGCCGAAGTCGGCGGTGGTCTCGGTCAGCACGTCGGGCGTGTTGGTGCACAGCACGCCGCGCGCGGTGCACGCCGGCACGTCGAAGTTGTTGTAGCCCACCGCCATGTTGGCGACCACGCGCAGCTGCGGGTTGGCATCGAGGACCTCGGCGTCGATGGTGACGCTGCCGGTCGTGAAGGCACCCACCTTGCCCTTGAGCCGCTCGATCAGCTCGGCCTTGCCGTACACGCGGTCGCTCGGGTTGTCCTCGACCTCGAAGTGCCGGCGCAGGCGCTCGACCACCTCGGGAAATACGGCGCGGGCAACGAGAACGGCAGGTTTCATCGAGAGCTCCAGTCGGACATCAGTGCGCAGGATCGGGGTGCCAGCCGAGGGTGATCAGCAAGATGGCGAACCCCATCACGTAGGCCACGCCCACATGCCAGCCATTCTTCAGCCAATCGCCCACCGAGCGGGCTTGCGGGTAGGTGGTGGACAACGCCACGCCGGCCGAGGAGCCGAACCAGATCATGGAGCCGCCGAAGCCCACAGCGTAGGCCAGAAAGCCCCAGTCGTAGCCGCCTTGGTGCAATGCCAGCGCGGTCAGCGGGATGTTGTCGAACACCGCCGACACGAAGCCCAGGCCCAGCGACGTCTGCCAGGACGCGGCCGGCAGGTGCTGCACCGGCATCATCGAGGCGCACAGCACCAGCGAGAGCAGGAAGACGCTGCCGCGCACGGCCGGCGGCACGAGGCGCCAATCGGGCCGGCGCAGCGGCGTGGTCGCGGCGATGGCGATCCACACCGCCAGGCCGATCACGGGCATGTCGTCCAGCACCTGCGGCGCGCGCAGGTTGAACACCACGTTGGCGCCGATGGCGGCCAGAAGGATGAGGGCGACGACGGCGAGCCGCGTCCATTCCACCGTGATGCCGGTCGGCGCATCTTTCACGATCGGTTGCAAGCCATGCTGCTGGCGCGCCGCGATGACGCCGAAGAACAGCAGCGCCGGCACGGCGGCAACATAGGCTTCCAGCACCTGCGACGGGCGCACGCCGGCGATCCACATCATCGTCGTCGTGGTGTCGCCCACCACGCTGCCCGCGCCGCCGGCATTCGACGCGGCAACGATGGCCGCGAGATAGCCCACGTGCACCCGCCCGCGGAACAGGCTGGCGGCCATGGTGCCGCCGATCATGGCGGCGGCGATGTTGTCGAGAAAGCTCGACAGCACGAACACCAGGAGCAGCATCACGAAGCCGCCCTTCCAGTCGTCGGGCAGGAAGCGTGGCAGCACGGCGGGCACGCGGCTCAGCTCGAAGTGACGCGACAGGATCGCGAAACCCACCAGGAGCCCGAACAGGTTGGCGACCGTGACCCACTCGTGGCCGAGGTGCGCGACCAGTCCCGACACGCCGGGCACGCCGGCGAAATCGGTGAACGCGAGCTTGCAGGCCGTGATGGCCACCAGCCCGGTCAGGGCGACGGCCAGCGTGTGGTGGTGGAACAGCGCGACGCCGAGCAGCGTGAGGGCGAACAGGACGAAGTCCAGGGGCACCCCCGCGATCACCACCGGCATCACTCGAGGAAGCGCGTGAACCCCGACACCGGCTCGCGCTCGGTCACGAGCCGGTTCTCGACCGCATCGGGGTCGGCGAAGCCGAGCGACATGCCGCACACCAGCATCTGCTCGGGGGGCGCGCCCAGGTGCTCCAGGATGAGCCGGTGGAACTGCGTGAAGGCGGCCTGCGGGCAGGTGTCGAGGCCACGCGCACGCGCTGCGACCATGATGCTCTGCAGGAACATGCCGTAGTCCAGCCAGCTGCCCTGCTGCATCACGCGGTCGATGGTGAACATGAGGCCCACCGGCGCGTCGAAGAAGCTGTAATTGCGCCCGTGCTGGTCGTGCATGCGCGCCTTGTCGCCCTTGCCGATCTGCAGCAGGCCGTACAGGTCCCAGCCGATCTTGCGGCGGCGGTCGATGTAGGGCGAGCGCCACTCGGTCGGGTAGTAGGCGTACTCCTCCTTGTGCGTGGAGGCCTCTTCGGGATCGTCGTAGGCCGCGAGGATCTTGCGCGACAGCGACGCCTGGGCCTCGCCGGTGAGAACCCAGACGCGCCACGGCTGGGTGTTGGTGCCCGAAGGCGCACGCGATGCCACGCGCAGGATGTCCTCGATCGTCTCGCGCGCCACTGGCGTCGGCAGGAACGCGCGGATGGACTTGCGCGAGGTGATGGCGGCATCCACCGCCGCGGTGTGCTCGAGGCTCGGTTTCACAGCAATCCTTCCAATGCGTTGCGCAGCGTCTGGGGCAAGGGCTGCGGACGGCGCGTCTGCCGGTCGACGTAGACATGCACGAAGTGGCCGCCGGCGGCGCTGAGCGGCTGGCCTTCGGCGAACAGCCCGATCGAATAGCGCACGCTGGACTGGCCGATGCGCTCGACGCGCAAGCCGGCTTCGACGGCGGTCGGGAACTCGATGGACGCGAAGTAGTTGCAATGGGTCTCGACGACCAGGCCGATGACCTCGCTGCGCTGGATGTCGAGCGCGCCGGCGTCGATCAGGTAGCCGTTGACCGCGGTGTCGAACAGGCTGTAGTAGACGACGTTGTTGAGGTGGCCGTAGACATCGTTGTCCATCCAGCGCGTCGTGAGCCTGCGAAACCGGCGGTAGGCCTCACGAGGCTGCGGCTGCGGACGATCGGTCATGCGTCGTATTGTTCCATTGCCGCCAGCTCTCCAACGCGAGGCGCAGCGTGTTCAGCTGCACCGCCACCGTGTCCTCGATGACGCGCCCATAGCCGCCTGCCATGGTCAGCGCGACCGGGATGCGCCGCTCGCGCGCGGCGTGCAGCACGCGTCGATCGCGCTCGGCCAGGCCGGCCGCCGTGAGCTTGAGGCGGCCCAGCCGATCGCCCTCGTGCGGGTCGGCGCCGGCCAGGTAGAAGACCAGGCCGGGCGAATATCGCCGCCACAGTTGCTCCAGGGCCGCATCCAGTGCGACGAGGTAGTCGCCGTCGCCGCAGCCGTCGGGGAGCTCGACGTCGAGGTCGCCCGCCTCCTTGCGGAACGGGAAGTTCTTCGCGCCGTGCATCGACAGCGTGAACACCGTCGGGTCGTCGCGAAAGATGGCCGCGGTGCCGTTGCCCTGGTGGACGTCGAGGTCGATGACCGCCACCCGCAGCAGCTGGCGGTGCAGCCGGTGCCACTCGGCCTGCATCAGGCGCGCCGCGACGGCCACGTCGTTGAAGACGCAATAGCCGCTGCCCTTGTCGGCGCTGGCGTGGTGCGTGCCCCCGGCCAGGTTGGCCGACACGCCCTCGCGCAGCGCGGTGCGCGCCGCGGCGACGGTGGCGCCGACCGAGCGACGCGAGCGCTCCACCATGCGCTCGCTCCACGGAAAGCCGATCTCGCGCTGCTGGGCCGGGCTCAGCAGTCCCTCGGTCACCGCCGACACGTAGCTGGGTGCATGGGCCAACGCCAGCTCGCCGTCGCTGGCCGCCGGCGCCTCCACCAGATGGATGCCCGGCAGGTGCGCGACAACGGCTTCGCGCAGCAGGCGGTACTTGCCCATCGGGAAGCGATGGCCTTGCGGCAAGGGCAGGACGAAGAGGTCGGAATGGAACGCGCGCACCGCACGATTGTCGCCAAGGTGACCCGCCGCTAGAACCGGCCACCTAATTTGCTGCATTGCAACAAATATGGCTTGAATTGTCTTTCGAGGTCCCTATACTTCGGGTCTATGGTGCAGCGCAGCAAAACTGCACCTCCCCGCCCTGAAACACCCATTGGAGATATCGCATGCTGACCGCTGAACAATTCACCGCTGCCCACAAAGCCAACGTCGAGACCCTGTTCGGTCTCACCAGCAAGGCCTTCGAAGGCGTCGAGAAGCTCGTCGAGCTGAACCTGCAAGTGGCCAAGGCCGCCCTGGGTGAAGTCGCCGAGACCGCCCGCGCCGCCCTGTCCGTCAAGGACGCGCAAGAGCTGCTGGCCCTGCAAGCCGGCCTGCTGCAACCGGCCGCCGAGAAGGCCGCCGCCTACAGCCGCCACCTGTACGACATCGCCGCCTCGACCAACGCCGAAGTGACCAAGGTCGCCGAGGAAACCGCCGCCGAAGCCCAGCGCAAGTTCATCTCGGTGGTCGACACCGCCGTCAAGAACGCCCCCGCCGGCACCGAGAACGCCGTCGCCCTGGTGAAGTCGGCCGTCGCCGCCGCGAACAACGCCTACGAAAGCGTGCACAAGGCCGCCAAGCAAGCCGCTGAAGTCGCCGAAGCCAACTTCCAGGCCGTGACCTCGACCGCCGTCAAGGCGACGCAAGCCGCCCCGGCCAAGACCAAGCGCGCCGCCTGAGCGTAAATTTTTGTGGGGGATTGAACTTCCTTCAAGGGCTGCCATCTGAGCTGTACCGCAAGCAACGCTTGTGGTGTCCCTGAAAGGTTGTCTCCTCGGTACCTCCCGAATCCCTCCATTCAAGGTACCTTCGGCCCGGTCTCATGACCGGGCCTTTGTTTTTGTGCGGCCGCTACCGAGTCTTCAGCGCGATGCGCGACTTGAGCTCCGCCAGCTGCAGCAGGGTCGCCTCGCGGCCGGCCTGGATCGAGCGCTTTCGCGCCGCGAAGTCGGCGCCGCCCACACCGGGCAGCCGCGGACGCACCACCACGTCGGCCTCGCGCAGCTCGAAGTTGTTGATGCTGCGGCCCATGATCGCGAAGGTCTGCAGCAGCATGCGCATCGGGTCGCCGGTCGGGTTGCCTTCGGGGGCGGCGGAGATGTCGACCGCAATCACGACCTCGGCGCCCATCTGGCGCGCAAAGCGCACCGGCACCGGCGACACCAGCCCGCCGTCGACGTACTCGCGGGTGCCGATTCGCACCGGCTGGAAGACCGCGGGCACCGCGCTCGACGCCCGCACCGCCATCCCCGCATCGCCCACCTGGAACAGGATGGGCTGGCCGTTGTCGAGATCGGTCGCGACGATCCCCAGCGGCACCTTCATCTGCTCGATCATGCGGCCGCCGGTGTTGTCGCGCACGTAGCGCGCCAGCGCCTCGCCGCGCAGCAGGCCACGGCCGGGGAAGGACCAGTCGGTGAAGGCCGTCTCGTCCATGCCGTCGGCGAGCTGGCTGAGCGCGCTGCCGTTCTTGCCGGAGGCGTACAGCGCGGCGACCAGGCTGCCCGCCGAGGTGCCCACCACCAGGTCCGGATGGATGCCGTTCTCCTCCAGCACCTGGATCACGCCGATGTGCGCAAAGCCGCGCGCCGCTCCGCCGCCCAGCGCCAAGCCGATGCGCGGCAAGCGCACGGGCTTGGGTGGGACGACCTCGGCCACCGGTGGCGGTGTCGGCACGGGGACCGCCACGACCGGCGGGACGGAAGGCGGGGCGACGGGAGCTGTCTGGCAGGCCGCCAGACCGAGGAGCGCGACGGCGCTCCAGCAGCGCCAGCGCATCAGGGCGGGGAAAGGCATGTGGAATTCTAGGAGGGGCGTTTTTATTCGAGCGAAGAATAAGCATCCGAAAAAACTGTTCTTCGCATCTATATCACCGCTCCCTACAGTCACGGCTTCGGCCCCTTCCGGGCCGCGCCTTCGTGCATCACCAGAACGAACAACCACATGGACGTCCACGCCGCAGTCTCGAGCCGGGTCATCAACTGATATGTACGTCTACACCGACTTCGACTCGCATTTCGTCCGCCAGCGTGCCGCGCAGTTCCGCGACCAGCTCGAGCGCAACCTCGCCGGACGCCTGAGCGACGACGACTTCCGCCCGCTGCGACTGCAAAACGGCTGGTACATCCAGCGCCATGCGCCCATGGCCCGCATCGCCGTGCCCTACGGCGAGCTGAGCAGCACCCAGCTGCGCATGCTGGCGCGCATCGCCCGCGAGTTCGACCGCGGCTATGCCCACTTCACCACGCGCCAGAACTGCCAGTTCAACTGGATTCCGCTGGTCAAGAGCGCGGACACCATGGACCTGCTCGCCTCGGTCCACATGCACGGCATCCAGACCAGCGGCAACTGCATCCGCAACATCACCAGCGACTGCTTCGCGGGCGTCGCCGCCGACGAGATCGTCGACCCCCGGCCCTACTGCGAGATCCTGCGCCAATGGAGCACGCTGCATCCGGAGTTCGCCTTCCTGCCGCGCAAGTTCAAGATCGCCGTCAGCGGCGCCGAGGAAGACCGCGCCGCCATCGCCTGGCACGACATCGGCCTGCAACTGCTGAAAAACGACAAGGGCGAGATCGGCTTCAAGGTGCTGGCCGGCGGCGGCATGGGCCGCACGCCGGTCATCGGCACCGTGATGACCGAGTTCCTGCCCTGGCAGCAGGTCCTGGTCTTCATCGAGGCCATCGTGCGGGTCTACAACCGCTACGGCCGGCGCGACAACATGTACAAGGCGCGCATCAAGATCCTGGTCAAGGCCGAGGGCCAGAAGTTCATCGACGACGTGCACGCCGAGTTCAGGAACATCCTCGAGCACGACCTCGACGGCGCGGCGCACCTCATCACCCAGGCGGAGTTCGACCGCGTCGCCGCGCACTTCCAGCGTCCGGCCGGCGTGGTGGCGCAACCGGGCAGCCGGCTGCACGTGCCCGCCGATGCGCCGCTCAACTTCAAGCGCTGGATCGAGCGCAACGTGCACACGCACCAGATCCCGGGCTACCGGGCCGTCACGCTGTCGCTCAAGCGTCCCGGCCAGGCGCCCGGCGATGCGACCGACAAGCAGATGGAGCTGGCCGCTGACCTGGCCGACGGCTACAGCGGCGGCGAGCTGCGCGTGTCGCACGACCAGAACCTGGTCCTGCCCTGGGTGCGCGAAGCCGATCTGCTGGCGCTCTGGGAGGCGGCGCGCGCCGCGAGCTTCGCGACGCCCAACATCGGCCTCCTGACCGACATGATCGCCTGCCCCGGCGGCGATTTCTGCGCCCTGGCCAATGCCCGCTCGATCCCGATCTCGGCGGCGATCACCGAGCGCTTCGACGATCTCGACGAGCTCTACGACATCGGCGACATCGATCTGCACATCAGCGGCTGCATCAATTCCTGCGGCCACCACCACAGCGGGCACATCGGCATCCTCGGCGTCGACAAGGACGGCAGCGAGTGGTACCAGGTCACGCTGGGCGGCCTCGACGGCTCGGCCATCAGCGGCGGCTCGCAGCCGGGCAAGGTGATCGGCCCGTCCTTCGCCGCCGACGAGGTGCCCGACGTCATCGAGGCGGTGATCGACACCTACCGCCATCAGCGCGCAGCCGACGAGCGCTTCATCGACACCGTCAAGCGCGTCGGGCTCGACCCGTTCAAGACCGCGGCCAACGCGCAGCGCCGCACCACCGCGCAGGCCGCCGCATGAAGTTCATCGCCTCCACCGACACCCGCTGGCACACCATCTCGGGCGAAGACGGCCCGATGGTCACGCTCACGCCAACGGCCCACAGCCTGCTCACGCTGCAGCAGTGGAACGGCGTGCGAAGCCAGTGGCCGGCCGAGCTGCCGGTCGGCGTGCTGTTCCCCAACGACGCCGACATCGAGGCCCTCGCGCCCGACCTGCCGCGCCTGGCGCTGGTCGCGCTGCAGTTCCCCAAGTGGGTCGACGGGCGTGCCTACAGTCAGGCCCACCTGCTGCGCTCGCGTTATCGCTATGCGGGCGAAGTGCGGGCCACCGGCGAGGTGCTGGTCGACATGATGCCGCTGCTCAAGCGCACGGGCTTCGACGCGGTCGTGCTGCGCGCCGACCAGTCCACCGAGGCGGCCGAGCGGGCGCTGCGCTTCTTCCCCGGCCACTACCAGGGCGACGTGCGCGACCCGCGTCCGCTGTTCGCGCGGCCTGCTGCCGAGGCGAACAACGCGGCCGAGGCGTTCGTCAACGCGGGGGCGTCGATATGAGCGCGATCTCGCTGTACGCCCGCCGGACCGAGGGCCACGAGGCGCGCCTGGCGCATGCCATCGAGGTGCTGCGCACGGCCGCACGCCAGCATCCCGGGCGCATCGTGCAGGCCACCAGCCTCGGCGCCGAAGACATGGTCGTCACCGACCTGATCGCGCGCCACGGCTTGCCCATCGCGCTGGGCACGCTCGAGACCGGCATGCTGCACGAGCAGACGGTGGCGCTGATCTCGCGCATCGAGGAGCGCTACGACCTGCATGTCGAGGTGTATCGCCCGGTCGCCGAGAGCGTCGTCCATTTCGTCAAGACGAACGGCGAGCGGGCGATGTACGACAGCATCGACCTGCGCAAGGCCTGCTGCGGCATCCGCAAGCTCGAGCCGCTGTCGCGCATGCTCGCCGAGCGCGATGCCTGGATCACCGGGCTGCGTCGCGAGCAGTCGAACAACCGCGGCGTGGTCGGCTTCAGCGAGATCGACGACAAGGGACGCGCCAAGATCAATCCGCTGGCGGACTGGACCTGGAACGACGTCTGGCATTACATCGCGACGAACGACGTTCCCTACAACCCGCTGCACGATGAATTCATGCCGAGCATCGGCTGCGCGCCCTGCACGCGCGCCATCGCCGTCGGCGAGGACTTCCGTGCCGGCCGCTGGTGGTGGGAAGACGAGAAGGCCAAGGAATGCGGACTGCACGTGAAAGAGGAACCCGCCGTGTCGATGATCGGAGCCCCGCGATGAACGCCCCGCTGAGCATCCAGCAGCTGCTGCCCCAGCTGGACCACACCCACCTCGACTGGCTGGAAGAGGAAGCGATCTTCATCCTGCGCGAGACGGTGGCCGCCTTCGAGCGCCCCGCCCTGCTGTTCTCCGGCGGCAAGGACTCGTGCGTGGTGCTGCGCCTGGCCGAGAAGGCCTTCAAGAGCCGCGGCGCTGCCGGCGAGTACAAGGGCCGCCTGCCCTTTCCGCTGCTGCACGTGGACACCGGCCACAACTTCCCCGAGGTGATCGAGTTTCGCGACAAGCGCGTCGCCGAGATGGGCGAGCGCCTGGTGGTGGGCCACCTGGAAGACTCGATCAAGCGCGGCACCGTGCGCCTGTCGCATCCGCTGGAGTCGCGCAACGGCCACCAGACCGTCGCCCTGCTCGAGGCGATCGAGGAGCACCGATTCGACGTGCTGATGGGCGGCGCCCGCCGCGATGAAGAGAAGGCCCGTGCGAAGGAGCGCATCTTCTCGCACCGCGACAGCTTCGGCCAATGGCAGCCCAAGGAGCAGCGGCCCGAGCTGTGGACGCTGTTCAACACCCGCATCAAGCAGGGCGAGCACATGCGCGCCTTCCCGATCAGCAACTGGACCGAGCTCGACGTGTGGCTGTACATCGCCCGCGAGAACATCCCGCTGCCCAGCCTGTACTTCGCGCACCAGCGCGAGGTGATCCGCCGGCGCGGCCTGCTGGTGCCGGTGACCGACGTCACCCCCGCCGAAGCGGGCGAGACCATCGAGACGGCCGAGGTGCGCTTTCGCACCGTGGGCGACATGACCTGCACCTGCCCGGTCGAGAGCCCCGCCACCAGCGCCACCGACATCGTCGCCGAGACCCTGCGCGTGACGGTCAGCGAGCGCGGTGCGACGCGCATGGACGACCGCACCTCCGATGCCTCGATGGAGCGGCGCAAGAAGGAAGGTTATTTCTGATGGCACCCCTGGCAACCCCGCCCGCCGTGAAGGACCACCGGGCCCTGCGCTTCCTCACCGCGGGCAGCGTCGACGACGGCAAGAGCACGCTGATCGGCCGCCTGCTGTACGACAGCCGCGCCATCCTGGCCGACCAGCTCGACACGCTCGAGAAGAAGGCCGCCGGCGCGCCCATCGACCTGTCGCTGCTCACCGACGGCCTGGAGGCCGAGCGCGAGCAGGGCATCACCATCGACGTCGCCTATCGTTACTTCGCGACCAAGCAACGCAAGTTCATCATCGCCGACGCCCCCGGCCACGAGCAGTACACCCGCAACATGGTGACGGCGGCCGCGGGCAGCGATGCGGCCATCGTGCTGGTCGACATCACCAAGCTCGACACGACGAAGAAGCCGGTGCAGCTGCTCGCGCAGACGCGCCGCCATGCGTTGCTCGCGAACCTGCTGCGCGTGCCCAGCATCGTGTTCGCGGTCAACAAGCTCGACGCGGTCGAGCGCCCCGGCGAGGCCTTCGCCGCCGTGCGCGATGCGCTGCTGGCGTTCGCCGAGCAGGCGGCCATCACCGTCGCCGAGATCATCCCGGTGTCGGCGCTGCGCGGCGACAACGTCACCCAGCCGCTGGATGCCGACTGGTACGACGGCCCCTCGCTGCTGCAGCTGCTCGAGAGCCTGCCGCCGACGCAGGAGCGCAAGGACGGTGACCTGCTCATTCCCGTGCAATACGTGGCCCGCGAAGGCGAAGGCACCGGCAACCAGCCGCGCACGCTGTGGGGCCGCATCGCCCATGGCCGCGTGAAGGCCGGCGACGAGGTGCAGCTGTTTCCGAGCGGCCAGCGCGCCGTGGTCGCCGAAGTTCGGCTGGCCGGCGAGGTGGTCGCCGTGGCCGAGGCCGGGCAATCGGCCGGCGTGGTGCTCGACCGCCAGCTCGACGTCTCGCGCGGCGACTGGATCGCCACGCCGCAGACCATCCACGAGGTGCAGCGCTTCTCGGCCACGCTGGCCTGGCTCGACACCGAGCCGGCGGTGGTCGGACGCAAGTACTGGGTGCGCCACGGCAACCGCTGGGTGCAGGCGCGCATCGCGGCCATCGAGAGCACGCTGGACATCCACACGCTGGAAGCCCGCGACGCGCACCAGCTCGCGGTCAACGAGATCGGCCACGTGATCGTCGAGACGCAGCAGCCGCTGCCGGTCGAGGCCTACGAGTCCAACCGCATCGGCGGCTCGCTGATCATCGTCGACCCGGCCAGCAATCGCACCAGCGGTGCACTGCTGGTCAAGGGCGCCGCCTGACATGGGCATCGTCGTCTTCATCGGCGCGGGCCCTGGATCGGCCGACCTGATCACGTTGCGCGGCGCTCGCCGCCTCGCGCAGGCCGACGTGGTGCTCTACGACGCGCTGACCGATCCGGCGCTGCGCGCCCTGGCGCCGCACGCCCGCTGGGTCCACGTCGGCAAGCGCGGCTTCGCCGACAGCACCGGCCAGGCGACGATCAACGCGCTGATGGTCAAGCACGCCGGCGAAGTCGACGTGGTCGTGCGCCTCAAGGGCGGCGACCCCAGCATCTTCGGTCGCCTCGAGGAAGAGCTCGACGCGCTGTCCGAAGCCGCCATCGAATGCGAAGTGGTTCCCGGCGTGACGGCCGCCATCGCCGCCGCCGCCGCCACGCAGCGTCCGCTGACCCGCCGCGGCAACGGCCGCAGCGTGAGCCTGACCACGGCCATGACGCGCAGCGGCGCGCTGCACGCCAGCCGCAGTGCCGACACCGAGGTGTTCTACATGGCGGGCAAGCAGCTCGCCGCCCTGTCGCGCCGCCTGCTCGAGGCGGGCTGGCCCGCCGACACGCCGGTCAGCGTGGTGTCGCGCGCGGGCTGGCCCGACCAGCTCCACAGCGACCACGTGGTGACCACCCTGCCCCAGGCCAGCCTGCTCCATTCGGGCCGGCCGACGGTGGTGACGGTGGGCGCCGGTGCGGTCCCGTTGAGCGGGATCAAGGCCACGGAAACGGCTGACACCTCTGAGACGGCGTGGAGACCCTGAAGCCCTAAAATTCGCGGTTTGCGCCGGCGCGCATTCCAGCCACCTCACACGAGCCTTCACCATGACTCACGTCGTCACCGAATCGTGCATCCGCTGCAAGTACACCGACTGTGTGGACGTGTGCCCCGTCGATTGCTTCCGCGAGGGCCCGAACTTCCTCACCATCGATCCCGACGAGTGCATCGACTGCGCGGTGTGCATCCCCGAGTGCCCGGTCAACGCGATCATGCCGGAGGAAGACGTCCCCGGTGAGCAGCAGCACATGATCGTTCTCAACGCCGACCTCGCGAAGAAGTGGCCGAGCATCACCAAGCGCAAGCCTGCGCTGCCCGATGCCGACGAATGGAAAGACAAGACCGGCAAGCTGCCGGAGCTGATCAAGTAGGAGCCCCGTCCCGCCCATGGAACCCAACGCCAGCCTGGAGATTTCCAAGACCGCGGTCTCTCACGACGGACCGATCGAGACCGACGCGATCATCGTCGGCGCCGGCCCCGTCGGCCTGTTCCAGGTGTTCGAGCTGGGGCTGCTCGAGATCAAGGCGCACATCATCGATTCGCTGGCCTACCCCGGCGGCCAGTGCATCGAGCTGTACCCCGACAAGCCGATCTACGACATCCCTGCCGTGCCCGTGTGCACCGGCAAGGAGCTCACCGACAACCTGCTCAAGCAGATCGAGCCCTTCGGCGCAACCTTCCACCTCGGGCAGGAAGTGACGGTGGTGCAGAAGCAGGACGACGGGCGCTTCTACGTCGAGACCTCCAAGGGCACGCGCTTTCTCGCCAAGACCATCTTCGTCGCCGGCGGCGTGGGCTCGTTCCAGCCGCGGCTGCTCAAGGTCGACGGGCTGGAGAAGTTCGACGACACGCAGCTGTTCTATCGGGTGCGCAACCCGGCGCAGTTCGCGGGCAAGAACCTCGTCATCGTCGGCGGCGGCGACTCGGCCCTCGACTGGACGCTCAACTTCGTGCAGGACGGGCCCAACAAGGCCGAGAGCGTGATCCTGATCCACCGCCGCGACGGGTTCAAGGCCGCGCCGGCGAGCGTCGCGCGCATGAAGGAGCTGTGCGAGGCCTACGAGATGCAGTTCGTCGTCGGGCAGGTCACGGGATTCGAGGAGTCCGAGGGCCGGCTCACGCAGGTCAAGGTCACCGGCAGCGACGGCGTGACGCGCCTGGTGCCGCTGGACGTGCTGCTGGTGTTCTTCGGCCTGAGCCCCAAGCTCGGCCCGATCGCCGAGTGGGGCCTGAACCTCGAGCGCAAGCAGATCCTCGTCGACACCGAGAAGTTCGAGAGCAGCACGCCGGGCATCTTCGCGGTCGGCGACGTGAACACCTATCCGGGCAAGAAGAAGCTCATCCTGTCCGGATTCCACGAGGCCGCGCTCGCCGCCTTTGCCGCTGCGCCCTACATCTTCCCGGACAAGCGCATCCACCTGCAGTACACGACCACCAGCCCGAAGCTGCACAAGGTGCTGGGCGTGGAGACGCCGGTCTTCGACTGACCGGCTGCGCGATAATCTTCCTCGCGCCGCGAATCCGCGCGGCGCTCCGCTAGGGGTGTTGGACGTGCGAATGCACGTTCGACTGAGACAGTCCCTTCGAACCTGACTGAGGTAATCCTCGCGCAGGGAAGCACATGAAACCCGCTTCGTCCTTTCTCGTCCTGCTGCTCGCCACCTTGGGCGTGCACGCGCAAACCACCACCACGCTGAGCCCCGTGACCGTCACCGGCAAGGGCGAGCCGGCCGCCACCATCGGCGGCTGGGGCGATGTGCCGCTGTCGCAGTCGCCCTTCCAGGCCAGCGTGCTCGGTCGCGAGCAGATGCGCGAGCTCGGCGTGTCGCGGCTGTCGGATGTCGGGCGAGTCGACCCCGCGGTCAGCGACGCCTACGACACCGAGGGCTACTGGGACTACCTCACGGTGCGCGGCTTCGTCATCGACAACCGATTCAACTACCGGCGCGACGGGCTGCCCATCAACGCCGAGACCTCCATCCCGCTGGACAACAAGGAACGCATCGAGGTGCTCAAGGGCACCAGCGGCTTGCAGGCCGGCACCAGCGCGCCGGGGGGCCTGGTCAACCTCGTCGTGAAGCGGCCGGTGAACGATCGCCTGCGCGAGGTGCAACTCGGCTGGCGCCAGTCCGGCTCGCTGCTGGGTGCGGTGGACATCGCCGAGCGCTTCGGCACGGATGGCGCGTTCGGCGTGCGACTCAACGTGGCGGCCGAGCAGCTGAAGCCGCGCGTGCGCAGTGCCGAGGGGGATCGCCGCCTGCTCGCGCTCGCCGGCGAGTGGCGCATCGCGACCGGCATGCTGCTCGAAGCGGAGCTCGAGACGAGCCACCGCAGCCAGCCCAGCGTGCCGGGCTTCAGCATGCTGGGTCAGCGCGTTCCGGCACCGGTCGATCCGCGCATCAACCTCAACAACCAGCCGTGGTCCTTGCCGGTGGTGCTGGACGGCGACACCGCCTCGGTGCGCTTCACGCAATCGCTGGGCACCGATTGGCGCTGGTCGGCGCACGCGGCCACGCAGCGCCTGAAGTCGGACGACCGCATCGCATTTCCGTTCGGCTGCAGCGCCGAAGGCAACTTCGACCGCTACTGCTCGGACGGCAGCGTCGACCTCTACGACTTCCGCAGCGAGAACGAGCGCCGGCGCACCGACGCGCTCGAGCTGGCGCTTCACGGAACCGTGCGGACCGGCGGGCTTCGTCATGCGATGTCGGCCGCCGTGCTGCGATCGCAGGTCCGCAACCGCTTCCAGGGGCAGGCATTCAACTTCGCCGGCACCGGCAACGTCGATGGCACGGCGGTCGTCCCGGCCGCGCCCGCGCTCACGGACGAGAACACCAACCGTGACGAGCGCTCGACCGAGCTGTCCTTGCGCGACGCGGTCACGCTGCGCGAGGGCGTCACCGCGTGGCTGGGTCTGCGGCACACCCGCTTGCACCGGGAGAGCGTGCGCACCGACGGCTCGCAGGCGACGAGCTTCGACCAGTCGATCAGCACGCCGTCGATCGCGCTGAGCGTCGTGCTGGCGCCGGACACGCTGGCCTATGCGAGCTGGGGCCGCGGTGTGGAGAGCGTCGTGGTGCCCAACCGCGACCGCTACACCAACCGCGGCGAAGCCCTGCCCGCGGCGAAGAGTCGGCAGGCGGAGGCCGGCATCAAGGCGTCGTCCGGCGACTGGAACTGGGGCGCGGCCGCCTTCGACATCGTCCGTCCGGTGGCCGCCGACGTCGGCATCGACTGCTTCAGCGACGCGGTGCCCGACACCTGCACCCACCAAGCCGACGGCAGCGCGCGGCATCGCGGCGTCGAGCTCAGCGCGTCATGGCAAGCGGCCCCGTGGGCGCTGCAGGGCGGCGTGCAATGGCTGCGCGCCCGTCGCGAGGGCAGCGTGCGCCCCGAGATCAACGGCCAGCGCCCGACCAACGTGCCGGCCGCGGCCCTCAAGCTGCAAGGGCGTTACGACGTCGCGGCCCTTCCCGGCCTGGCCTTGCAGGGCGACCTGCTGGCCGAGGGCGACCGCATGGTCCTCGAGGACAACAGCGCCCGCATCCCCGGCTACGCCCGCGTCGACGCGAGCCTGCGCTACGCCCAGGCGACCGGCCTGGGCCGCCTGACCTGGCGGGCCGGCGTCGACAACCTCTTCAACCGGCGAGCGTGGCGCGAATCGCCGCTGCAGTTCGGCCATGTGTACTTGTTCCCGCTCGCGCCGCGGACATGGCGGCTGTCGGTCGAGGTGGCCTTGTAGGGGGCCCGCGGGAACTGGCTATAATCCAAGGCTCTGTTCCTCGATAGCTCAGTCGGTAGAGCGCCGGACTGTTAATCCGTAGGTCCCTGGTTCGAGCCCAGGTCGGGGAGCCAGAAAACACAAGGGGCCGCCAGCGAGCGGCCCCTGCCTTTTTCCTCTTTCAAAAGACGCTGGTGCCAGTTTCAAAACGGTTGGACTTCAAGGCGTTCTTGGGCACATCGGGACGTGGCTGCGCTGGTACCCGAACGGATCCACGACGCGGTGACCGCGTCCACGCTGGCCAGTATCAAGTGCCTCGGCGCGGCAACCCGGGCGGTTCTTGACGGCGTCGCTATCGGCGCACTATTTCTTCTCTTCACCAGGCTCAGGCCGGTTTTCGGCACGGTGAGCTTCGCTTGCGGCCCGGCGTGCCTCGCTTGCGCGCGGTGCCTCGGGCCTGGGCGGCGCGGCACTCGCGGCGCTCGCGGCGGGCCGGCGGGCTTCCGGCGGGCGCGGCACGTCAGCCGGGGCGCGAGCGCTGCGCTCCTCGGCAACCGGTGATCGCGGGACGGTCGCGGGCGCGCTCGGCGGCGGCACGGCCTCGGCGCGTGGCGACGGCGCGGGCGTGAGCTCCGCGGCGCGCGGCGCCGGTCTCAGCACTTCGCGGGCCGATGCCGGCCGATCCGGCGGCGCGGCGCGCTGCGCCTGTTCGGAACGCGGTGCACTCGGCACTGGAGCCGGCGCGCGCGCGGCTTCGACCGGTGGTCGGGAGGCGACCTGCGGCACAGGCTGCGGTGCGGCCGCAGAGGCTGTGGGTCGTGTCGGTTCCGGCGGACGCGGCGCGGCCGTCGCGCTGCGCGCGGTGCGCTCCGCCCCGGAGGCCGCAGGCGGGAGCGCACGCGCTGCCGCAGCGGCGCGCGCAGCCTCGGTCGCAGGCGTCGGGCTCGGCGCCCGGGCGGCCGCCGTGGCACTGGCCGCCGGGACAGGTGCTGCTGCACTCGCTGCTCTGGCCGTCGCCGGCGCGCTCCCAGCCCGGACGGCCGCCGTCGGCTCTGCCGGTATGTGCATCGACGCCGGCGCTTGCGGGCTTCGTGCCGCGGTCGCACTAGCGCTCGCGGGCTTCGGCGGCAACGGCGCCGCGGACGCCGCCGCGGCCACTACCTTGACCACCGGTGCCATGGGCTGCGGCGCAGCGGGCTTCAGCTTCGCGACAGCCTCGGCAGCGAGCGGCTTGCCGGCTTGTGCCGCGAGCAGCGTTTGCTTGGCAGCGAACGGTGCCGGCGCGGGCGGCGGCGCCGTCTTCGCGACGACCTGCCGGGCAGCCGCCTCGGCGGGCGGCTTGGTGCTGATCGCCGGCGCCGCCCCGATCACACTGGTCTTCACCGGTGCAATCGGCGCAACCGCTGCGACCGGTGCGCGCATCACTGCATCGTTCGTCACCTGCAGCGCGGCCTTGGCGACCGGCTTGGACTGCGCGAACGACGCGGTCGGCACGGCGACCACTGCACCGCTGACCCGCTGATTGACGTAGACGACGTTGGTCACGTTGGTGTTGTTGATGACGTTGGTGATGTGCGTCTCGGTGACGTTCGTCGTGTTGGTCGCATTCACAGCAGTCAAGTACTCGCGGCTGACCTGGTACGACGGCCGGTAGACCTCGTGCGGCGCCAACGCAAACCACGCCACAGCTGCGATGCCTGCGACGGTCAGCGCAGTCCGCGAGTCGCGGCTTCCGCCGCCGACGAATTGCACGACCGCTGGTGCATAGACCGGCCGGGACGTCATCGGCCCCGGGACCCAGGCCCACGACTGATCGACCCGGGTCCAGCGTCCGTAGTGCGAGGGTGCGAATCCCCACGGCGCGTCGTCGACCCAGGTCCAGCCCCAGGGCTCGACCCATGCCCAGTGGCCGTCGCGGTACGGCGCCCAGCCGGCCGGAACACGGTCGGGCACCCACACCGGCCCGTACTCGGCCACGGTGTGCCAGCGGCCGTACTCGTCGAGGTCTTCGTAGCCGATGACGTCTTGCGACACGTAGCGCGCCGATGCCGAGGTCTCCGAGCGCCGGTCGCGCAGGCTGGCCCAGCGGTCGAACTCGTCGGGCTGCGCCAGCGCGTAGGTCTCGTAGTCGCGCAGGTCGTTTCCGTAGAAGCGGTAGGCCTGGCCTTGCGTGACGACGAAGGCGCTGCCCTGGCCGAACACCTGGCCCTCGCCGCTGCGCAGCGTGACCTGCGTCCAGCCGCCTTGCGGGTCGACCTCGATTCGATAGAGGCCCGGCCGCAGCACCGAGTAGGCGAGATTTGGCGTGTCGATCTCGACAACGTGGTCGCTGTCGAGCCGCTTCACATGCAGGTTCAGGATGCCTTGCGTGACCTGCAGCTGAGTCGTGCGGTCATCGACGTTGAGTAGCGTGACGCTCGTGTTCTCGCCCATGCGCAAGGCCGAGCCGCCGAGACGCAGTTCGGCGCGCGAGCCGGCATCCGCCCACAGCCGATCGCCCGTGATCAGCGGCCGGTTCACGGCGGCACGCACCCACTCCTCCTCGCCGGCTGGCGAGAAGCTCACGGCACCATTGGTGTAGGCCAGGCGCACCACACGCGAAGGCGGGTCGGCCCAGGCAGAAGGGCTCGCTCCAATGCCCAACACTGCGAGCAGCAGCACGGCGGCGAGCCATCGAAAGCGCAGGCTGGATCTGATCATGGCAACCCCTCGCAAGTCCACGGGTTGAAGCACGCGAGCCGGAACGTGCCATCAGAGCCACCCTAAACAGTCGAGGGGCGTTTGCCAGCCGGACAGGGCCGTGTTTGTGTGTGAGCGTTCTCCCACGGCAGTCGATCCGCTGCCGCTGCCGCTGATTGTCGAAACGCTCAGTAGGCGGTTCCGACAATCCGACAATCACATCCTGGTTCGGATAACCGCAAGTCCGGTCGCGTCGAAGGCCATGCCGGATCGTCGCCGATGAAGCGGCGAACAGGATGTGTGGGTGCAATCGGGGTCAGGGGCGGGTTCAACAGGTCATTGCAACGCCGCCATCAATGTAGCGGCTGGGTCGCTGAACATGTTCGGTCAGAGCGTTCACGACGCTGACCGCATCCTTGCCATTGGTCTTGATGAGAAGGACGTAGCGGGAGCGGCGCTCGACCAGCGCCACACTGTTGGCAGATCATGGGGTTGACTCCTAGGGGCCTAACGTTTGACATGAGCGGCGGCCGCAAGTGGGCGAAGCCCGCTTGTGGACGTCCGCTCGATGGAAGGGTCAGGCGGCGCGGTATGCAGTTGGTCGTTGCTCATGTCAATACGTCAGGCCTCGCGCAGAGCACTCGCCTAGCGATCGATCGGCCGCCCTGCCATTCGCTGCGGGAGTCGGCGTTCGACGAACAAGTCGCTCACTTCCTTGACGCAGAGGTACCTGCCAGACTTCCCTTCCTTCCCCATCACCTTGAGCAGGATCGGCCATTCCCCATCCATCAGCCTTCGGTCGATCTTCCGTCTCCTGCCCGCAGCACGCTCAAAGTTGGCGTCCATCATTCGTTGCAGCTCGGCCAGATCGAGCCCTCGCTCCTTGCGTCCCTCGGCGTCGGTCTTTTCGCTCGCAAACTCATCGAGCCTGGCCAACTCTGCATCGTTGATCCGCGCCGATGCATCCAAGATGCCCGAGCCGGCTCCTTTCTTGTCCAACGGCCCATTCCTGAGTTCATTCAGCCGCAGGCCGTGCAAGCCATTGCGCGCAAACTGCAGTGGTCCCAACCCGTTCGCAATGAGCGCAATGGCACGGATCGCGGCCGCCGGGAGCCGGGGTTCTCCGTCGCCGGCGCGTGTCACATCCATGATGACTCGCGTGACTTCGCCGACGGAGGCCACGTCGTCTGCAACGAGCCCCTGTGCGACCAAGGCCCTCAGAAATGGGCACGGGTTGTTCGGAGAAACCTCGATCGATCCCGGTTTGCGCGCCATCCGTTCGCCCTCCTGTTGATCGGCACGTATGCTACCGCCCCAGCCGAAGGCACCCTGCCAGCGCGCCGCGCTCAGCTCAAACGGCAGCAGGTCCGGCTTCTCCATGATCGTCTAGCACCGCAAACCTCAAGCCAGTACGCGTGGAGATCCGCCTTGGAGATGGTCGTTTGTCGGCCCTGTCGAACTGCGGCAGCCGCCGGGTTTGCGCAGCCGGGTTGAACACCACGCCGAACGCCTTGAATGCCACAGGCACAGACGCCATGGTTCGCACATCGATGGCGCACTGATAGGCCGCCCGCAGATAGGAACGCAGCTTGTTCGCCGTGCGTCCCTTCCCTTCCTCTTTTCCTGGTCGGATCGAATTTGGTCGTGACGTGGGCGATCAGCTCGGTACTCGCGCTGGCGTCCTTGCGCAGCATCACCTCGCCGTGCACCACTCTAGGCCTCGACCGACCGATGCCGCCAGCGCCTCGTCGCGAAAAGCACGACGAGCATCAGCGTCGCGGCGACGTTCACTGCACCGTACGCCTGCCCGAGCGCCGCAAGCGACGGCGTGCCGACCACCATCAGCGCGCACAGTGCCAGCCACGCCAACGCACTGCCGTGGTAGTACAGGTTGGTGACCGGCGCGTGCAGCGCCAGCAGGGCCAGTTGAAGCGGTGCCGCGAGAGCCACGGCCACGAGCCCCAGTCCCATCCACGGCAGCGCCACGGCGCCCTCCCGGAACGGTGCGCCGTACACACGCACGAGCAGCGCGTCCCCGCCGAGACTCAGCACCAGCCAGAGCACCAGCGCCGGCGCGACGAAGATCGCGATCCTGCGTCGCACGTAGTCGACGAAGTCATGCACCGAGAGTCGCGCCTGCGCGAGCATGAACTGGGGACGGAAATGATTGGTCAGCCCGGTGAGCAGTGGCGTCAGCAGGTTGAGCAGCCCGGTGCATGCGGCGAAGAGCCCGGCCATGCGCTCGCCACCGGCGGCGAAGGCGAGCCACGGGTAGGCCTGAACGCTGACCACATGACAGATCCCGCCAAGCAGCAGCCAGCGTCCATAGCCGAGCATGGAGGCCATCACGCGCGGTGCCGCGTGACGCGCAGCCAGCAGTCGCACAAGCCTTGTGGGCGTGCAAAACGGCAGCAGGGTCAGGGAGGCGGCCACCGCGATCACCCAGAAGACATTGAGAGCGGTCAGTTGTCCGGTCACCGCCAATCCGACCAAGCCGGCCAGTTGCATCAGCGAACCGCTCGTGTCCATGCGAAGGACTCGCGAGGCGCGGCCGACAGCCATCCAGTGGCGCCGCACGAACTCGCGAACGGATGCCGCGACGATTGCCGCCGGAAGCGCCGGCCACAAGGCGCCGATCGCGCCCGCGTTCCAGAACCGCAGCGAGGTCAGCACCACCATGAAGGCCAGGCACTGCAAGACGATGCCCCATGCCGCTGCCATGACGAGGTCATCGCAGAGGGGCCGCCTTTGCGAGGCCAGGTAGGTGTAGGGCGTCGCCACCAGAGTGTCGCCGAGCGACATGGCCAGGAACCAGCAAGACCATCCGAGCGCGAACTGGCCGAGCGCCGCCTCGCCGGCGAAACGCCCCAGCGCCAGCGTCGTCGCGAAGCTCGTGGCGCTGACGGCGCCCTGACCCGCGACCACGGCGATCAAGGGTGCCCATCGTGCACGGGCGGTCATCGGGCAAGGCTCACGCGAGATCGGGAACGCGGGCCAGCACGGGCAGTTGCAAGTGCCGCCGCACGTCGGCGTCGGAACGCAGGCTGTCGTCGAAGAACTCGAGCGCAAAGGCCAGCCCGATTCCGCCGACGAGCCCACCCACCAGCACGCCGACCAGCACCAGCCAAAGCTTGGGGCTGACCGGACGGGTGTCCGCGCTTGCCATGCTCACCACCGACACGTTGCCGATATGCGCCTGGGCCTGCGCCGACGCAAGCCGTGACTCCTCGGCCTTCTCGATGTAGAGCTGCCGCGCTTCGCGCAGCACCTGCAACTGCTGCGCGAGCTGCTTGTATCCGGCATCTTGCGTGTTGAAGCCGCCCAGGCGGCGGACGATCTCCTGCTCCAGCGAGGCGAGGTTGGCGCCGCTCTGGCGCAAGCCGGCGAGCGAAGCCTCCGCCTGCAGCAGGTCGTCGCGGATGCGTGCATGCAAGGGGTTGATGCCCTGCTCGGACGAGACGTAGCGGCGCTGCTGCTGATCGTCGAGCATCGCCTGCAGCATGCGGCGCTCGTCGCGCAACGCGGCCAGCCGCGGATCGGTGTCGGTGTAGCGCTGGGCAATGTCGACTTCGCGCCGCTGGATCTCGGCGACCTGCTTGCTGAGCTCGCTGATGGTCATGCCGTTGGCCGACTCGGCGCCCGCGAGCTGGGTGGTCGCAGGGACGCTGCCCAGCTGCTGCTTCAGCACTTCGATGCGGCGCACCAGCTGGCCGCTGGCGACCTTGTTCTCGTCGATCCGCTTGCGCACGTCGTTGAGGTTGTCGACCTGTGCCGCGCGCTGCTTGTCGAGGTCGAGAATGTTGCCCTGGGCCCGAAACCGGTCGATGGACGCCTCGGTGTCGCGAACCTGGTCGTTGAGCTGAGCCAGCTGCGCGGTGAAGAACGTGGACTGCTCGCGCTGGAAGATTCGCACGCGCTCTTCGAGATAGCGCTTGACCAGGGCGTTCACGCCGAGCGCCGCCGCGTCGGGCGACTTGTTGCGCATCGACACCTCGATCATGTTCGAGCTCTTGATCGCCTCGGCCTTGATCCCGCGCTCGAACGCAGCCACCGCGCGGTCTTCGAGCGTGCGCCTGGACGACAGCGGGAAGAAGTAGTCCTCGATCGCGCCGTAAGCCTGGACTAGCCCTTGGATGATGCCCTTGGGCGTGTACCAGGGATGCCGGGCGTCTATCCCGGGAAAGAGGACCTGCGGCGTCAGCTCAGCCACCACCTTCCGTGCCAGTTCCGGATCGGTGAGGATGTTCGACTCCGAGCGCAACTGCTCCTCGCGTACCACCGACATCACAGGCGACCGGAACTGGCTGCTGGGCAGCACGGGCATGTAGATGTCTTCGCTGCCGATGCGAACGATGAGGCGGGCGGTGGCTTCGTAGGTCGGCGCGATCAGCTTCAGGCCGGCGTATCCGCCCAGCAGCGCCGCAACGAAGAAGCACAGCACCACCCATTTGCGCTTGAACAGCACGTTGAGGAAGTCGCGGGTCGTCATGGTGGCCTTTCTGTCGTCTCGCTACCGGGGCAGGTTGCGCAGGGCTTCGCCCGCCGGACGCAGCGTGCCGTCGGGGCGGAACATGCCGAAGCTGCCCAGGCCCTCGGGCGACGGATAGTCTTCCAGCGAGAACCAGTACAGCCGCTGCACGTTGGCTGCGATCGCCCGCGCGCCTGGCCCGAACGGCTGGTCGGCCAGGCGCTTGCGCACGAAGTCGACCGTGGCGACGAGCCGCTGCGCCTGTCCCGCCTCGGTCACGCCGAGCCGATGCTTGGCCACGAAATAGCCCATCTCGGTGATCCAGATCGGCTTGTTCAGTGCGCCGCGCAGCGTCATGAAGAGCTGCAGGTTGAACACCTTGCCGAGGTAGCCCGAATCCTTGACGCTGCCGACGAAGCCCATCGCCGCCGGCTTGCTCTCGTCGCGATCCATGGCCTCGGGCGAGCGGATGCCGTCGTCCCAGTCGAACACGTAGGGGTGAACCGCCATGATGTCGAAGGTGTCGCCATGCCTGGGGTTCGCATCCCACAGCTGCCACATGAATTCGAGGTCCGACTTCGACAGCCCCGCATGCACGATCCGGATGGACGAGCGCACCGGTTGAAGCGTGCGCTGCACCTCCTGCATCAGCCGCGCATAGGCGGCCGGGTCGGGCTTGGGGCCCCAGAACTGGCGGATGTTGGGCTCGTTCCATGCCTGCCAGTAGTAGATCGGCGTGAACGGCACCGAGGCATTGCCGCCCGGTCCGTATCGCTGGATGGCCGCCAGCAGGAAGCGGGCGTAGTCGGCGAACGCGTCCTCTTTCGGCGCCAACTCGTAGACGTCGTCGGGCTTGCGGTCGCCGCGCACCGCCCACGCGGGCGCGTAGTGCACGATGGGCAGCAGCGTCACGCCCTCTTCCTGCGCCGTGCGCACGAGGGTGTCGAACTTGTCCCAGGTGTAGACGCCTCGGCGCGCTTCCGCCTGCCGCCACTCCCAGTCGAGGCGCACTTCCGAGATGCCGAGTGCGCGGGCCTTTCGAAAGCGCTCGCGCAAGGTCGGCGCGTCGCCCGGAATCCACAGCATGTTGATGCCCAGTCGCAGCGGTTCGGCCGCGGCGCCCGGCAGCGCCGGCGCGGCGAGTATGGCGAGCAGCGCAAGCCACCTCAGCGCTCGCATGGCGCTATGGAACGACGGGTGTGTTCTGGTCACGGTTGTAGATGTAGTCGACGTTGAAGCCGAGCTGCACGCCGCGGAACAGCAGCAGGTCGACGATGTATTGCTGCACGAACCGGTTGGCGTTGGCGATCGGCGAACGCGGCACGTACAGCACGTCGGAAGGCCGCAGCGCCACGCGCAGGTCGCGGCGGCCTTGCGAGACCGCGTCGTCGCTCAGGTCGAGCCGGTAGGGCAAGGGTCGCCCATCGGGCCCCTTGCGGATGAGGACGACCGATTGCATCGAGCCCGTGGGCCGCACGCCGCCGGCACGGAAGATCGCCTGCAGGGGCGTCACGCCGCCATCGAGCGGAACGATCTGCGGCACGCCGACCTCGCCGCCCACGTATGCGCGAAAGCCGGCGAACGAGCGCACGATGACCGACAGCACCGGGTTCTTCACGAACGCGGCGTAGCGCTGCGTGAGGGCGTCGTCGAGCTCCTTGGGCGTGAGGCCGGCAGCCTTCACATCGTCGACGAGCTGGAGCGTGATGTAGCCGTCGGGGCGGACCTTGATGCTCTCGTTCAGCTCGTGCGCGTAGAAGAACTTGATGTCCAGGTCGTCCCCGGCCCGGATGCGGTAGCCGGGATCCGACGGCGCATCGGGATCGTCGACCAGCGCCAGCGCATCGGACTGCGGCAGGTGTTCGACCGGTATCGACGTGCAGCCGCCCAGCAGCAGCGCCGCGGCCACCGCCGCCATCGCGATCCAGGTTCTCCAGCTCGGGGTCGATTCAGGGTGTACGTTGTTCATTCTAGATCGCTACAGCAGCCGGTAGATCCACGCCGGGATGAAGTTGAGCGAGCGGTTGAGCACCACGCCGAGCAGGCGGCCGCCGCTTTCCTGCAGGCGCTGCGCGGCGTGAGTCGCCACCTGTCGGCGCGTGCGATGCGCCTGGGTCAGCAGCACGATCGCATCGACCTCGCGGGCCAGCACCAACGCCACTGGCGCGGCTGTGAGCGGCGGCACGTCCCACACGATCAAGCCGAAGCTGTCCAGCCATTCAACGGGCAGGGTGCAGTCGCCGCAGGCGAGGCCGAGGCAGGTGTTCTGCGACATCGTGATCGACGCGACCGGCCCGCGTTCGACGAGCGCGGCGGGCGATTCGACCGTGCTGTATTCGTCAGCGGCATCGTGGCGAACCTCGATCGTCAGCACGTTGCCGAAAGCGGACGCGAGCTGCGCCGCCCAATGGCGCGCAATGAAGGTCGTTCCGACACCGCGTGCTGCCCCGACCAGCATCACCTGCTTGATCGGCCGTTGTCGGGCCTCGCCGAGCAGGCGCGCGAGCAATTCCTGCATCGGCAGAGCCAGCGCCGCGGGAGGCGCGGTCGACGCCATCCAGGCTTCTCGCATCGCGTTCATGCTGCACCGCCCGGCTGCTGGACCGAGGAACGCCGCGGCTTCGACAGCCACCGGCCCAATTCCATGACCTGGCGCTCCAGCAGCACGTGGGTCGCGAGGCCGACGACCAATGTCGTGGCGCCCGCGCCCGCGACCGCCGACCATTGACCGATGCTCGACACGGCCAGCAGCGGAAAGACCTTGCCGTAGGCGCCGAGAACGAACGGGTGCGTCAGGTAGATCGAATACGACGCGTCGCCGATCCACACCAGCGGATCGCGGCGCTGCTCGAACAGCCCGCGCGAACGCCGGGCGCGTTCGAGATTCAGCATGGCCACGAGCAGCCCGCTGTAGGCCAGACCGAACGCGAGCACGCGCCGCATCGGTTCGTGGTTGATGCGCCCGGACTCGGCGACCAAGATGCCGATCAAGAGGAACGCCGCACCGAAGAGCAGCGGGGTGCGCCATCCGAACCGGTACAGCCGGTCGCGCCATCGGAAGACGAACACGCCGAGGGTGAACTGGATCATGTAGGGCGAAGCCAGGTGGAAGTCCCAGACTTCGATGCCGCTGGCCAGCTGGAACAGCCAGCGGCCGACGGCCAGCGCCGACAGCACGGCCATCACGAGAAAGAGGCGATCGCGCCCGAGGAACTTCGCCGTCATGAACACGACCGTGTAGAACACGATCTCGTGCTCCACCGTCCATCCGACGAAGAGCAGCGGCAGGTCTGCCTGCGGCAACCCCGCGAGCGAGACGAGGATGCGGGGCCATGACTGCTCGCCCGTTCCCATGGTCATGCGCGAGTCGTACAGCCACAGCAGCACGACGAACAGCGAGAACAGCGCGTACATCGGGTAGATGCGGATGAACCGGCTGATCGCCCAGCTGCGTGCGTCGAAGGGGCGCGTGAATGTGATGTAGGCCATGATGAAGCCGCTGATCACGAAGAACATGTCGGCCGCCGAATAGCCAAGGCGAGCCGTGTACGCGCTGTGCACGCCCGCCCAGCCGACCAGATGGCGCGACACGTCTTCGACGTGGACGATCAGCACCATCAGCACGGCCACGCCGCGCAGGCGCTGCACGCTCAGCAGCTCGCCCTTGTGCACGACCGGCCGCGCCAGCGCCTTGGTGTACAGGCCCTCGAAGACCCGCGCGAATGTGGTCGTCATCTGTCCCCCTGTCTCCCGCTCATTGCCAGGCTGCGGCCGGCTGGCGCGCAGGCTGTCCCGCGTGGACCGCCCTGGACCGCAGCGCGGCCTCGTAGACGGCGCGAATCCGCTCCACATGGCGGTCGCGCCCATGCACCTCGGCCACCAGCAATCGCCCCTGGCGCCCCATCTCGCCCAGCCCCGCGCCGGCGGCCATTGCGCGGCGCAGGCCGGCCCGCAGAGACGCCACGCTGACCGACTCGGCCAGAAAGCCGGTGCGGCCTTCGATCGCATAGTCGGGAATGCCGCCGACCGGAAACCCGAGCACCGGCGTTTCCATCGACAGCGCTTCCAACCCCACCAACGGTCCCGGGTCATCCCACACCGAGGGAATGACGAGCAGGTCGGCGCTGCGGTAGAGGCCGGCCAGCGCCGTTTGCGGCAGCCAGCCCTTGAACTCGATGCGATCCGCCATCCCGAGCCGTTGCGCCAGCGCCTGCGCCGGCGCGAGGTCGGGCCCGGCGGATACCGTCGTGAGGCGCCAGGCTCCCTCCAGCCCGGCCAACGCGCGCACCAGCACCTTGAGGCCCTTGCCTGCCACCGCTTGCCCCGAGAACAGCAGCGACAGCGGCCGGTCGACGCCCGGAACGCCGGGAGGCCTGGGGTCCATCGCCGATGCGCCCCCGGCGCACGCGTCGAAGCGGCTGAAGTACGGCACCAGCGTCACCCGGTCGGGCGCGAACCCGTTCGAGATCAAGGTCGCCTGCATGTACCGGCTGCCGACCACCGCGGCCTCGAAACGTCGGTACGCGTCGCGCTCGAGCAGCTTGGCGCCGATGCTCTTGAAGCCCGGCAGGCGGCTTCCCGGCGCGGCGGCGCCGAGCGCGCAGCCGAACATCACGCACGAGCGCGAGAGTGCCCGCTGGCAGCGATCACCCGGAAAGCGCCTGCGACCGCGCCGCAGGCACATCGAGGTGTAGTCGTGGAACGAGCGAACGAGCGGAACACCGACAGCCTCGATCTGTGCGAGCAGGGGCAGATGGCTGCACAGGTGGACGTGGATCACGTCGGGCGCCCACGCCCGCATTGCCGATGACGCGTCGCGGGGCCGGTCGAGCGGCAAGGGCAGGAGCGTGACGCCGCTCAGGTCAAGGTGGCCGGGCAGCTCGGCCGAGCCATGGGCGACCGCGACCGCGGCGCCCGATTCCGCCAGCGCCCTCGCCAGGTCGAGCACGTAGTTGGGCAGACCGCCGATCGACAGCGTCTCCACGAGCAGCAGAATCCTCATGGCGAGGCCCTCGCTGCAACCGGGCCCGTGCCGCGCTTCGCCTCGTCGAGCTGGGCCAGCCCGATGGAGAGCACCAGCACGAGCAGCAGGTGCATGTTCTGCAGCAGCAGCATGTCGACCATCGCGAACACGGCGTAGGCCGCGAGCGAGCCGACCGCCGCCAGCGTGAGCGCGGGCTGTCCCCCCAGCGACCACTGCCGCACGAGCCGGCGCACGGCCCCGATCAGGAATGCGAGGTAGGCGCACAGCCCCACCCATCCGGTGTCGGCGAGGATTTCCAGGTAGGTGTTGTGCGCGTGCAGCGATTGGTAGGCCAGCTCGACATGGAGCCACGGTTCGCGCGCGAAGAACGCGTCGCGGAAGTTGCCCAGGCCCACGCCGAAGAAGGGGTTGTCGAGCATCACGTCGCGCACGACGCCCCAGATGATGAGTCGGTCGAGCACGGCTTCAGGACGGCCTCCCGGCACCAGGCCGGCGATGGTTCCATCCCAGGCGGGCCACAGGCCAAGGCCCACGAGCGCGAGCGCGAGCAGGAAGGCGCTTGCCAGCACGAAAGGCAGCCGCAGGCGCGCACGCACCAGCAGCGCCATCGCGAGGACCAGCGCCAGCGCGCCCATCACGCCGCCGCGCGACTGCGCCACGGCAAGCCCGCCGATGCTGATCAGCAGGCACGGGATCGCAAGGCGGCGCATCCACGGCGCAGGGGGGTAGAGAAGATGCGCGATCGCGAACCCCATCGTCATCACGAGGTACATCGCCAGACCCTGCGCACCGCCGAAGCTGCTGCCGGCGCGTCCGGAAACGTCGTAGGTGTGGCGGATCTGCCCTGCACCGCCTTCGGGAACCGGCACCGGAATGCCGATCATGCCGGTCAGCGTGCGGCCGTTGCTGAAGTACTCGACGATGCCGTCGATCGCGAACACGCAGGGCACGACCATCAGCATCACACCCGCGAAGCGGCGAAAGCGCGGGTCCGGCACGAACACCGTGAGCACCAGCGGCAACACGACGAACCATTCGACCAGGCGAAACACCTGCTTCAGGCTGGCACCCGGGTTGATCGAGCCGAGTTGCGACACGATCACCGAGGCGAGAAAGGGCGCGATGAGCAGCACCAGCGGAGGCAGACGCCAGCGGGACAGGGGCGGTGCACCCTCGCGCTGCATCATCAAGGGCCACAACACGCACCACAGCACCAGCAGCGCGTCGGCAGCATTGACCGGCACACCGGCGAGGCTTCGCTGGATCGGAATGGCCAGGCTGGTGAAGAACGCGAGCATCAGCCACTGCGGCTGCCGCGATGCGAGAAGCAAGGCACCGACCGCCACCGGTGCAGCCATGCCGGGCAGCGGATACAGCACGATGGCGAACGCCAGCGCGAAGCCGAGCGCGGCCGACAGCACGACCGGCGGCCACGCCGGCAGCTCGATGCGCGGTACGGTCGCCTCACGCGCCATGCGGAGCCCGCGCGATCGAAAATGGATTGATGCCGATGATGCGCAAGTTCGCCCGGAGCAGCGCCGTCGCATGGCGCCTGTGCGCCGGTGACACCAGCCACTGCCCGGCTGTGCGCGCGCATTGCAGGGCCAGGACCGAATCGGTCAGGAGCTTGAGCGTGAACAACTCCAGCGCGCTGCGGTGCTTGCGATAAAGGCGGTACCGGCTGCGGCGCAGCTCGTAGCGCATGCGCAGCGCCCGCTCAGTGGCTTCGACGCTGGTCCGCTGGCCGCTCGGGGCGCGCCCCGACGATGCGCCTCCATGGTGCAGGACGCGCGCAGCCGGCACGAGCCACAAGTCCCAGCCCAGCGCACGGGCGCGCATGCACCAGTCGACGTCTTCGTCATACATGAAGAAGCCGTCGTCGAGAAGACCGACGCTGCGCAGCAGCGCGCCACGGATCATCATGCCGGCCCCGTGCAGCCGCTCCAGCGACACCGGCAGGTCGCGTCCGGCAGCCGGATGCTCCGCACCGTGCAGCGCGCGCAGCGCCATTCCGCGCAGACTGGGAAAGCGGAACGGGTAGTCCTGATCGGCGCCGTCCGACGCATTCACGATGCGTGCCCCCACCGCGCCGACGCGCGGATTCGCCTGCAACACGGCGATGAGGCGATCGAAGCTGCCCTCCTCGACGAGCGCATCGCTGTTGAGGAGCATCACGAAGTCGGAGTCGCAGTCGCGCAGCACCAGGTTGTTGCCGCCCGCGAACCCGAGGTTGGCGCCGGAGTCGATCAGGCGGATGTCCGGATGCGCCTCGCCGATGATGCGCAGGCTGTCGTCGCCCGATCCGTTCTCGACCACGGCGATGTCGAGCTCCGCGAGCGACGGCGCATGCCGCTTGATCGATGCGACGCACTCGTTCACCAGCGCCGGCGTGCGGAAGTTGACGATGGAGACAGTGAGCCGCATCACGGCTGCCCCTGACGTGAAACACGGAGCCGCTCGCCGAGCCGGCGGCAGCGTTCGCGCAGCACCTCGGGCGTCACCGGCTCGATGCCGAAGGCGTTGGTTGCGGCCGCGATGTCGAGCGAGAACGCATCGAACTCGCGCATGCTCGTCACCATCATTTCGCCGCGTCCATGCCCCTCGATGAGCCATTGGGCGATGCGGCCGGTGGGCGTGCCGTGGCCGGCACCGAGGTTGAACAGCCCCGCCCGCGGCGCCGCCGCCACGCGCACGAGCGCCGCGGCGAGCTCTTCGACCGGGATGAAGTCGCGCTCCACGAACGGGCTCATGTCGAGCACGATGCGACCCTCGTCGCGCAGCGTGCGCAGCGCAATCGCAAAGAAGTTCTGGCGCCCGGGCTGTGCTTCGTCGCCGAAGACATTGCTCAACCTGAGCACCGTCAGCCGCTTGCCGAGCAGGCGCTCCAGCGCTTGCTCGGTGGCGAGCTTGGCGATGCCATACGGCCGGTCGGGCGCAGCGGCCATGCTCTCGACCAGCCGCGTGTCCCCCGGGGCCGGACCATAGGCGAGACGCGAGCTCAACATCACGTAGTGCACCGCGGGCCAGTCGCGCAGCAGCGCGGCGATGCGCAGATCGACGTCATGGGCCGCGTCGTAGGCGCCGGTCTTCAGCCGCGGATCGAACGCGCAGTTGACGAGCACGTCGGTCCCGTGCAGCCAGCCCGCCGATTCGAGCGCGCTGGCGTGGCTGACGAAACGCCACGCCGAAGTGAATGCGCTGGCCTTCAGCGCACGGGCGATCAGACTGCTGGCGCCGACGACCACCACGCCCATCAGCGACTCCAGAAGAAGCTGTGCATGCTCAGCCGCGGCCGCCATGCACCGGGCAGCGCCGCATGGCGCCGGCCGAGAAAGAAGCCGAGGTACTTGGCGACGGCGCGCACCACCACGCCCACGATGGCCTGGGGGCGTGCCGGGGTCCATGCGGCGACGAGCTCTCCGCGAAGAAAGCGCAGGCCTTCGCCGGAGGCCGCGAGCCGAACCCGGCTGAGCTCCTGATCGATGGACATCAGCACGCCGATGTCGAAGTAGCGTCTGAACTCTTCGGCAATGCTGTAGCCGTGGCTGTGGACTGCCAGCGCGCTGGGCTGATAGACGCGGGCGTGGCCGTTCTGCAGAAGGCGCAGCGCCGCAGCCATGTCCTCGCCCATCGGCAGGCGCTCTGGAAACCCGCCGATCGCAGCCAGGGCCTCGCGCCGATAGGCCGCGAACGAGTTCGAGCAGAACACGGCCTTGATGCCGCGGCGCGCCAGGTCTTCGCGTTGCGTGCGGTCGGGCTGCGGCGGGTAGTTGAACTCGCGCGCATAACGCTCCGAGGCGCCGGCCGAGAGCCGCGGGAGCTGCCGCCCGTAGACCAGCGCCACCTGCGTGTCGGCAAAGGGCCCGAGCAGCCGCGGCAGCCAATCCGGTCCCTGAGGGCAGGCGTCCTGCGTCAGGTAGACGAGGAAGTCGCAGTCTTCGCAAAGGCGTGCCGCAACGTTGCGCGTGCGCCCATGTCCGAAGTCGGCGCGACGAATGCCATGCACCTGGTGGCCCGCGTTTGCGGCCAGAGCCGCGGTATCGTCGTCCGAGCTCGAATCGACGAACAGCACGCGCCGCGGCGGCGTTTGCAACGCGGACAAGGACGCCAGCAACGCCGGCATGTGCGCGCCGGCGTTGAGCGTGAGCACGATGACCGCCGCACGCGCGGACAGTTCGGCGCTCGAATCCTCAGAATGCATTGCTGCCTCCGAAGCCGCCCCAGACCGTCTTGATGACGATCCACAGGTCGAGCTCGAACGACCAGTTGCGCATGTACTGGATGTCGAAAGCGAAACGACGGGTCAGGTGGTTCTCGGTGAAGGTGTTGCCGCGCAGGCCGTTCACCTGCGCCCAGCCGGTGATTCCGGGCAGCATCTTGTAGCGCTCCATGAAGTCGGCCACCACGTCTTCGTAGATGCGCCCGCCGGCTTTCACGCCCGGCGGATGCGGGCGCGGCCCCACCACCGACATGTCGCCCCTCAGCACATTGAAGAACTGCGGAAATTCGTCCAGGCTGCTGCGGCGCAGGAAGTCGCCGACGCGCGTCACGCGGCTGTCGCCCCGCTCGGTCAGGCGGATCTCGCCCGGCGCCGCCTTGGGCTCGTAGCGCATGCTGCGGAACTTGTAGACCTCGAACAGCGAATTGCCGAGACCGTAGCGCTGCTGCCTGAAGATCACCGGCCCCGGCGACTCCCACTTGATGAGCGCCGCGATGACCAGGCCGAAAGGCAGGAAGAGCAGCAAGGCCGCCGATGCGAAGACGATGTCGAACAGCCGCTTCACGATGCGTCCGGTCAGCGGCAACCGGTCCATGCCCAAAAGCATCAGCGTTTCGAGCCCGCCGGACTGGCGCCCCAGCATCGACCGGCGAAGCACCGGCGTCTCCGGCGCGAGATAGATGTTGACGAGGCCGCGGCGAAGCGTGGCGGCCAGCGTTTCGACGCGGGCGGCGGCACCGTTGGGCAGCGCGATCACGATGCCGTCGACATCCCGCTCGTGCAGCATGAACTCTGCCGCGCTGCCGAGGAACGGAGCCGGCAGCGCAGCAACGTCGACCCGGGAGCGACGGTCGTCGACGAACCCGACGATCTCGACATTCGCCGCAGTCGCCCTCACGTGGTCGGCCAGTGCGATGCCTTGCTCGTCGGCGCCGACGATGACGACCCGCGAGCTTCGTCGCCAATGGCGCGTGAGGCGCGAAGCCAGGGCTCTGACGGCTTGACAGAACAGCAGGTTGATGGCGAACAGCAGCCCCAGCATGCTCACCGGCACCGGCGCGTGGCCGGCCACCCAAAGCAGCAGTTGCAGCGCCAAGATCACGAGCGCCGACTTGAGTGCGAGCCCGATGACGTCCAGTACCGCACCAAGCCTGGGTTGACCCAGCGGCGAGTGCATGGCCGAAGGCACCAGCAGCATGCCAGCCGGAAACAGCACCGCCCACGAGCGCCAGTGGACCCAGGCGCTGTGGCCGAGGGTGCCGTGCAGCTCGCGCAGCGCCAGCACCGCGGTCAGCGCGCACAAGCCCTGCAGCAAGACACGCAACAGGCGATCCGCTGACTCGAGAGCGGCGACATCGAGCCGGCGTGCGGCGCGCGTGCGGCCTTGACGCTTGCCGAGCTCGGCCCGCCGCGAAGGCGCAAGCTCGATGCTCGGCACGCCCATGCCGCATTCGGCCGACGCGGCGGCCGAGCGGCCGTCGGCGTGGGCGGTCGATGCACGGTTCGGTGGCAACGCGCGCCTCCCTCGCTTCGCCCGCCGCGCCGTCAATTCGCAGCGGCAGCCATGAACTCCGGCGCCTGCGCGGACAGCAGTTGCTCGACGGCCTTGTCTTCGGCGGGGCGCCTGCGGCGCGGAACGACGGAGCCGCCGAACAGCTCCGCGAACCGCCACAGGTGGGTCTCGTACCACTGCACGAGCCGGCCGATGTCCTTGCGCAGGCTGTTCTGCGGGCTCCAGCCCTTGGCCGACAGCTTGTCCCAGGAGATCGAGTAGCGCGCGTCGTTGAAGGGACGATCGGGAACGAACTCGCAGACCGAATCGGGATCCACGCCGAAGAAGCCGGCGAGCATCGACGCCACCTGCAGGTTGGTGTACTCCTCCTTGGTGCCGATGTTGTAGATCTCGCCGATGTCGCCGTGCTCGGCGATGAAGCTCACCGCGCGCGCGAAGTCGATGGCGCTCAGGTAGTGCCTTCGATTCTGTCCGTTGCCGTGCAGCGGCAGTTTGCGGCCGACGAGCAAGTGGCAGATGAAGCGGGGGATGATCTTCTCGGGGAACTGGCGGGTGCCGTACAGGTTGTTCGCTCGCACGGTGACGATCGGCATCCGGTACGACTGCGTGTAGCCGCGCAAGATCATCTCGGCCGCCGCCTTCGACGACGAATACGGGTTGGTCGGCTTCAGCGCCGCGGCCTCGTCGACCGCGCCTTCCATGACCTCGCCGTACACCTCATCGGTGCTCACGTGCACGATCTTCGGGACCCGCGCCTCGCGGCAGGCCTCCATCAGGCTGTGCGTTCCGAGCACATTGGTGCGGGTGAACTCCAGCGAGTTTCCGAACGAGTTGTCGACGTGGCTCTCGGCGGCTGCGTGGATCACGAGGCGCGCGTCCTTCACGGCACGCCGGCACACATCGAGGTCTGCGATGTCGCCGACCATGAGTTGCGCACGATTGGAAAACACGTGGTGGTAGACGTTTCGAACGTCGCCCGCGTAGGTCATCTTGTCGAGGATAAGGACCCGGTCGTCAGGGCAGGTTCGACAGACTTCGTCGACGATGTGAGACCCCGCGAAACCGGCACCGCCGGTGATGACAATCGACGTCATGCGAACCTCCCGTGTGCTTGAAATCGCCGCGCCGGCACGGCGCGGTCTGCACATCGATGTCGCAATATGTGTGCCACGGCAACCCATCGTTTCCAGGGGGTGCCGCGCCGCCGATGCGCCGCTGCGAGTGAACGCAGGGCAAGGCGAGGTCAAGACGACGCGAAATCCACCACGGCGAGATCGTCCGCGACGACATTGCTTGCACCAACCCGGTCCACGCGAGCGAGCAAGGCGTCCCACTCGGGGCGCACCGCCTTGATGCTCGCGGCCTTGACATGACCGAAGCCGCGAATGCGCTCGGGGATTCGCGCGAGAGCAAGCGCCGTGTCGCGATCCACCGACTCCCAGTTCAGCAGCAGCCGCTCGATGGTGCGCCGGTAGTCGACGACGAGCCTGCGTTCCTCGCGTCGTTCGGCTGTTCGGCCGAACGGGTCCAGCGGCGTGCCGCGCAGTCGTCGCAACGAAGCGATCGCACGCAGGACGTACCACATCCACGGGCCGTAGCTCGACTTGACCGCGTGTCCTTGCGCATCCTTGCGGGCCCACAGCGGCGGTGCGAAGTGGAATCGCAGCCGCGGCTTGCCGTCGAAGGCCTCGTGCAGGTGCTCTCGCAAGTCGGCGTGCGTGTGGAGCCTCGCGACCTCGTACTCGTCCTTGTAGGCCATCAGCCTGAAGAGGTTGCTTGCCACGGCCTTGGCAAAGCGCTCGGAGCCGCTGAGCGCGCGCTCGGTATCGCGGACGCGTTCCACGAAGACACGGTACGACGCGGCATAGGCCGCGCTCTGATAGGCCGTCAGGTAGCTGCAGCGATCGGCCAGCGTGGCCGCCAGCGTGGGCGACCGGTGCAGCGGAACAACCTGCTCGATCACCGCCGGCCCGGACGCGGCGGCAGCATCCAGTGCCCAGCGCCGGCCCCATTGAAAGGCCGCGAGACCGGTCGATGCGCCCACCCCGTTCAGCTCGATCGCGCGCAGCATCGACGCCGTGCCGAGAGGAACCAGCCCCTTCTGAAAGGCATACCCGAGAAGAAAGATGTTCGCGGCCAGCGCGTCGCCCACAAGCCGGACGGCTTGAGCGGTGGCATCGACGAAGTCGACGATCCCGTCGGACGCCTCGTCGATGAGCTTTCGCACGGTGCCGGACGGGAAGGCCCAGTCGGCCACCTGCGCAAATCGCCCGGTGGGCTGTTCGAAGGTGTTCACGACGACATGCGTTCGCCCGGGGCAGATGCGTGCGAGGGCATCGCCGGCGCCCGTCGTGAGCAGGTCGCATCCGAGGACGAGGTCCGCCTCGCACACGGGGATGCGCTGCGCGTGCGGGGCGGCGTCGCCGGCGCCGATGCGTACGTGCGAGCTCACGGCGCCGTTCTTTTGCGACATTCCTGTCATGTCGAGCACCGACACTTTGCGGCCTTCGAGGTGCGCTGCCATCCCGATGAGCGCACCCACCGTGATGACGCCGGTGCCACCCACGCCGGTGACGAGAATGTTGTGAACGCGGCCCGACGCTGCCCGCACCGGCTCGGGCAGCGCATGGCCGATGTCTTGCGCGCTGGGCGGCGCGCGCCGGCGGGGGGTCACGCCCTCGATGGTGACGAAGCTCGGGCAGAAGCCCTCGACGCACGACAAGTCGGTGTTGCACGCCGATTGGTCGATCTGCCGGGTGCGCCCGTACTCGGTCGAGCTCGGCAGGATGGCGGTGCAGTTCGACTTTTCGCCGCAGTCCCCGCAACCCTCGCAAACCGCTTCGTTGATGAACGCTCGCGTCGGCGGCGACACGGGCTTGCTCCTCCTGCCGCGGCGGCGCTTCTCCGCGGCGCAGACCTGGTCGTAGATGAGCACCGACACACCTTCATAGGCCCGAAGCTCGCGCTGCACGGCGTCGAATTCTCCGCGCGGGTGCACGGTGAGGCTCACGCCCCGGACCTTCGCAGGCAAGGCGTCACGCCCTTGCCGGCGCGCGATGTCGGCGGTCACGAGCGCGATGCGTCGAACGCCTTCGGCGGCGAGCTGCTGCACGATCCGCGTCACGCTGATGGGGCCGTCCACCGGCTGGCCGCCCGTCATCGCGACTGCATCGTTGTAGAGGATCTTGTAGGTCATCGACACGCCCGCCGCGACGGCAGCGCGGATCGCCATCGACCCGGAGTGAAAGTACGTCCCGTCGCCCAGGTTGGCAAACATGTGCGCTCTCCTGGAGAACCAAGCCTGGCCGAGCCAGGTCGCGCCTTCGCCGCCCATGTGCGTGATGGTCTTGTTGTGCTCGGGATAGATGGCCGTCGCCATCACATGGCAACCGATGCCGGCGAGCGCGAGACTGCCCTCGGGCACCCTCGTCGAGGTGTTGTGGGGACATCCTGCGCAGTACCACGCGGGTCGCGCCGCGATTCCGGATCGAAGGGCCATCCGATGGTCGTGCGCGTCGAGCAGCGAGGTCCGGGCCTGCATCGACGGGCCTGCATGCCAGCGGGACAGTCGCGCGGCCAGGACGCGCACGATGCGGTCCACCGACAGGTCGGCCAACGCGGACAGCAACCAGGAGTCGCCTTCGCTGGCCGTTGCGCCGAATTTGCCCACGATGCGCGGACGCTCGGCGTCGCCCAGGTGATAGAGCTGGTCCTTGAGTTGCTGCTCGATCACCGAACGCTTTTCCTCGACGACGAGAATCTCTTCGAGTCCCTCGGCGAATTCAAGTACCGAGCGCGGCTCCAGCGGCCAGGGCATCGCCACCCTGAAGACCCGAACGCACTCGCGCAGCGCGCCATCGTCGTGGATGCCCAGTTGGACCAGCGCCTCCATCACGTCGCCGTATGACTTGCCCGACGCGACGATGCCAAGGCGCGCGCGCGGATGATCGAGCGTGACGCGGTTCAGGCGATTCGTTCTGGCATAGGCCTGGACCGCACGGATCTTCACGTCGTGCATCAGCGCTTCCTGTTGCCGCGCCTGCACGCCGAGCGTTGCCGTGGATGCCTGGCAATGCACACCGCCTTCGGGCATGACGAAGTCGTCCGGGACGCGGATCTGCGTGCGCATGGGGTCCGCATCGATCGAAGCGGACGACTCCACGGTGTCCGCGAGCGCCTTGAAGGCGACCGGCAAGCCCGCGAAGCGCGACATGGCAAACCCGTGCAGCCCGAGCTCGATGTATTCGTCGACGCAGGACGGGTACAGCACCGGCACCATCGACGCGAGGAACAGCTGGTCGCTCTGGTTGGGGAGTGTCGAGGAATACGCACCGTGATCGTCGCCCGCCACGAGCAGCACGCCGCCGTGCTCGGCAGTGCCGGCGTGGCTCATGTGCTTGAACACGTCGCCACAGCGATCGACACCGGGCCCCTTGCCGTACCACATGGAAAACACGCCGTCGACCGCGCTGCCTCCGGTCAGGTGCAACTGCTGCGTCCCCCACACCGCCGTGGCCGCGAGCTCTTCGTTGACGCCGGGCAGGAACTTGATGGCGTGGGTTTCGAGCGTGTCTTGGGCCTTCCACAACGCTTCGTCAAGGCCGCCGAGCGGCGACCCCCGATAGCCGGACACGAACCCCGCGGTGTTCAGCGCCTGCGACTGATCCCGAAGGCGCTGGATCACCATCAGTCGCACGAGCGCATCGATTCCGCTCACGTACACGCGACCCGATGTTGCGCAATATCGTTCGCGCACTGTCGCGTTGGCAAAAGGGCTGGACATGTCGGACCCCTGGTGCAACTTCCTGTCTGTCGCCCATCGATGGCCGGCAAGCCGATGGCAGAAACAAGCCAAAGCAATTTCCTTGCGCGCTTTCGTGCACAGTCTTCGATGCAGCGGTTCGATGCCGGGTCGAGACAACTCGTGAGCGGTTCGCTCACTGGATTGATGCACATGCGCACTGCAGCGGTGCGGGTTCGGCGATGGCATGGACGTTGCTCGACAAGTCACTTCAAAGATGATCACAACTTCACCCACCTGCGTTCTGCCCATCACCCGCGACCTCCGATGGATCGCCGGTTCTGCAACAACCTGGTTGCTCATCGCCGCGTCGAGCCTGTTCACTGCATGCGGCTCGGGCGACGCGCCGGCAGCCGCCCCGACACCTGCGGCGCTCGCTTGCGACGACACCTTGAAGGCAGCGTTCAAGCCCGATCCGAACACGACGGTCACCTTCGTCAAGCTGCTGAGGGCCGGCGACCCGGTTGCGCTCGCGCTGACGCCCGCATCGCCCGCTCCCCCTGTCACGCCGCGCTCGCTGTGCCTCGTCAAGATGCGCGTCGGCCCCGGCCAGGCCGGACCTGCCGACGCGCCGTCGACCTCGGCGGGCATCGGCATCGAGGTGTGGCTGCCCGACCCCGCAGACTGGAACCGGCGAATCCATGCGCTCGGCAACGGTGCCTGGGCCGGCGGCACCGACATCGCGTCCAGCGATGTGATCGGGGCGCTTTTCTCGGCCGCGATCGCGGCGACTGAAGGTTCGATCAGCATGCAAACCGACACCGGCCACACGGTCGAGAACGGCTCGTTCGCGATGAATCCCGATGGCACGATCAACACGGCCTTGTGGACCGACTTCGGGTCACGCGCCGTGCACGAGATGGTGGCCAAGACCAAGGCACTGGCCGCCGCCTACTATGGATCGCCGCCCAGCTACGCGTACTGGGACGGCTGCTCCACCGGCGGCCGGCAGGGGCACATGCAGGCCCAGGCGTATCCCGCCGACTTCGACGGCATCCTCGGCGGCGCCCCGGCGCTCGACTGGACGCGGACGACCGCAGGACAGCTCTACCCGCAAATCGTCGTTCAGCGCGACCTCCCCTCCACGGGTCTCGGTGCGGCTCAGCGCACGCTCGTCTCGGCCGCCGCAGTCAGCGCATGCGATGCCAACCTCAACGGCCGGCACGAGGGCTACGTCAGCGACCCCTCGTCATGCCGATACGACCCGACCAAGGACGCGAGCGTCCTGTGCGTCTCGAGCGGAGGAACCAACGCGACGTCGGCATGCCTGAGCAGCGCGCAGGCCCGTGCCGTCAACAAGATCTGGTACGGCGCAACCAGCGACGGGTCAGTGCCTGATCCGGCCGTCGACAGCGGCGGCGCGGCCGTGCTGTCGGGCCCGCACTGGGCGTTCGGCCCGACGCGTGGCACCGAGCTCGGCCTGCTCGCGGGTGGGCCGACGGATGCGCCGTACTTCGGACCCTTTCCGGTTGCGAGCGACCAGGTGGCGCTGAGTCTTCAATCGCCAGCGCTCGCCACGCCGTCGTTTCGCAACGCGACAGGCACCGGTCAGGATGGATGGAAGGCGCTGTCGTATGCGACGCTGGCTCTCGCGCAGGCGCAGGGCGCGGCATTGCAAAGCCAATTCGGACGCATCGACACCGACAGCGCCGACCTGAGCGCGTTTCGGGCACGCGGAGGAAAGCTGCTCATGTATCACGGCTTGGCGGACCAGTTGATCCCGCCGCAGGGATCGATTCGGTACTACACCCGTGTGGCGCAAGCGCTGGGAGGGTTCGCTTCCATACAGGACTTCTACCGTTTCCTTCTCGTGCCGGGCATGGGCCATTGCACGGGCGTGGGATCCGTAGGCGGCCTACCTGGAATCAGCGCACAGGCCGATCCGCCGATGCCGGCCGCAGGCCAGCTGTTCGCGGCGCTCACCGATTGGGTGGAGAAGGGGGTGGCGCCCACGAGCGTCGTGGTGGTGTCGGGCCTCGGCACCGCTCGTCGACCGCTGTGTGCGTATCCGAGCAAGCTGGCCTATGTGAGCGGCGACACGAACCTGGCCCAAAGCTACCGCTGCCAATAGGCGACGGGTCTTAACTCGAACGTGGCCAGCACGCGCCACTGGTCGATGGCCACCGTCTTCGACGAGTGCACCACGGCCAGCCGGTCCAGAACCATGCGCCGTCCGACCCACTCGCGCTCGATCGCGGCCAGCGCAGCGCCTGCCAAGGCCTGTGGGCTCGCATCACCATACGCCAGGCTGAGGTGCGCATACGGTGACAAGCCCTCGCGACTGCCGTTGCAGTGCGCCATGTGCACCTGCAGCGCGTCGAACGCGGCCCCGGCGTCGAGGCGCAGCGTCAGGCAGCGGAAGAAATGGGGGCTGTGTTCAAGGCCTGAGACATGCGCCTGCAGCGCCTCGGATCGCGTCGCCAGCATTTGCGTGTCGCGCAGCAGTGGCTCGAGTGGGCGCGCCAGATCGCCCTGAACGGTGACATGCGGCCCGAAGGCCTGCCCGCAAAAACGCGGCGCCAACGACGCCACGAGTGCGGCCAGCGCCTCTTCCTCGGGTGCGCTCGGCAACAGCCAGATCGAGTGCTCGGCGGCCATTCGTCGGAAGCTACAGCGCCGGTGTCGACAGCGGCCCGAGCAGCCGGCGCAGCGGCGCAGCGAGCGCCGGCGTGCAGGCCAGGATGGGGTTGCCGGCGTGCAGGGCGTCGCCGGCGAAGAAGTCGCTGACCCAGGCACCGGCTTCGGCGGCGATGCACAAGCCCGCGGCCACGTCCCAGGAGTTGATGTGCGCTTCCCAATAGCCGTCGAAGCGGCCGTCGGCCACATAGGCCAGGCCGAGCGCGCCGCTGCCGAGACGGCTGTACTCGAAGTCGTTGGCCAGCAGGCGCTCGATGCATTGCAAATGCCCGGCCGCGGGCCGTCGCCGGCTGTAGCCCAGGTTGATGCGAGCGCGCCCGGCTTCGCCGCGCGACGACACGTGCACCGGCGCGCCATTGCGGGTGCAACCATGGCCGCGCCGCGCAACGTAGAACTCGTCGAGTGCGGGCGCGAGGATCAGGCCGAATTCGGCGCGCGAACCCACGACCACGCCCACCGACACGCACCACAGCGGCAGGCCGCGGGCGAAGTTGTCGGTACCGTCGATCGGGTCGATCACCCACACCGGCGTGTCCACGCGCACCGTGCCGTGCGCGCCGCCCTCTTCTCCGATCACCGCATCGGAGGGAAAGCGCTGCGCGATCGCGTCGACCAGATGCCGTTCGACCTCGCGGTCGGCCACGGTCACCGGATCCTGCAGGCCCTTGCTCGCGGTCACCAGGTCGGGGCTGCGGAAATGCCGCATGGCGCGTGCGCCGGCCTCGCGCACGAGGGTGATGGCCAGTTCCAGACGTTGCGCCAGAGGGTCGGTATTCATCATTTCCCGACCTGCGCCAGCACGTCGGCCTTGAGGAAATGCTCGACGAAGAGCATGAAGCCCACCGAGGGCACCAGCAGCAGCAGCGCCGTGATCGAGGCGATCTGGTAGTTGCCTTCGAGCGCGGCGTTGAGCATGGTCAACGGCAGCGTGCGCACATCGGGCACGCCGACGAAGTAGGTGCCCGAGAACTCGTCCATCGAGATCAGGAACACGAAGATCGCGCTGGCCAGCAGCCCCGGCGCTGCCTGCGGCAGGGTGACGCTCATGAAGGCCCGCAGCGGCGATGCACCCAGGTTGCGAGCCGCCTCCACCGGCTCGCTGCCGACGGCGGCGAACGCGGCGGAGGCGATCCACACCGCGAACACCAGCCCCTGGATCGCATGCACCAGCATGACGCCCCAGATCGTCCCCGCAAGGCCCAGCCCGTAGAACATGCGTGCCACGTTCATGTGCACCGCGACGCTGGGCACCGCCTGCGGCAGCAGGAAGACCAGCAGGAACAGGCTGCGCAACGGCAGGTTGCGCTTCGACAGCGCATAGCCCGCGGGGATGGCCACTGCCATGCTCACCGCCACCGTCAGCAGCGCGATGACCAGGCTGGTCGCGAGCGCCGTCATCGCCGCGGCCTCGGGCCGGAACACGCGCGTCCAGAAGGCGAAGCCCCAGCGCACCGGCAGCTTGGCGGGGAAATACCAGGCCTCGGCCACGGTCCAGATCAGCATGTTCAGAAGCGGACCGAAGATCGCCAACGCCAGCAGCACCACGAGCACCGCACGCACGCTGGCGCCAAGGAGGGCGGGGGCTCGCACTGTGGCGTTCATGCGCCGGCGTGTTGGCGCGCGCCCTGGCGCAGGTAGAACCAGGCCGCCACGCCGCTGAAGGCGAAGGAGACGAAGCCGAGCGCATTGGCAACGCCGTAGTCGCTGTACGAGGCGACGCGCCAGGCCATGTCGACGGTGATCAGCGTCGGCGTGCCGGCAATGATCATCATGGGCACCGACAACGCCGACAGCATGGTGACGAACGACAGGACCAGCGCCACCAGCACCGTGGCCTTGACCTGCGGCAGCACGATCTCGAGCAGGATGCGCAGGCGTCGGGCGCCCAGGCCACGCGCCGATTCGACCGTCGAGCGGTCCAGTGCCGCCATCGCGCCGGCGATCAGCAGCGTGGCGAATGGCATCTGCTTCCAGACGAAGGTGATGACCACGCCACGCCAGTCGAGCATGCTGAACGCCTGCAGCGGCTCGATCAGGCCCGCAGCCATCAGGCTGTTGTTGAGCATGCCGTTCCTGGCGAGGAAGGTGCGCATCAGCTGCGCTGCAACGACGAAGGGGATGAACAGCGGCCAGCGGTAGATCCAGCGCAGCGCCGCCAGCGTGCGCGGGTTCTCTCCGAGCGTGAGGTAGCCGGCCACGGCGATGGCGAGCACCCCCACCAGCGCGGTGGCGAGCACGGTGACGCCTCCGGTGAGCGCGATGTCGGCGCCGTAGAGGCGAAAGGCCTTCTCGAAGTTGGCCAGACCCCAGCCGCCGCTGGCCTCGATGCGAAACGCGAGCAACAGCGACTGCGCCAGCGGGTAGACGAACAGCAGCGCCACCATCACCAGCGCCGGCAACAGCAGGAGCAAGAGGGCCGGCATGGCGGCGATGGCGCTCGGGATCAGTTCTGCACCTGGGTCTCGTACTGCTCGCGCAAGTCCTTGAAGAAAGGCGCCAGCGGGAAGGGCTTGCCGTAGCGCGCGAGGTCCGACGGCGTCACGTCGGTGAACAGCTGGCTCCAGGTCTTGGCATCGAGCGACGGCTTGACGACGCTGGCGTCGATCCCGGGGTACCAGTTGAAGCGCTTGACGATGCCCTCGGCCTGCACCTGCGGGCTGGTCGCCAGGGCAATGAACTTCTTCGCCAGCTCGGTGTTCCTGGCCTTGGCGGGGATGGCGTAGTAGTAGGGCTGCCCCGGCATGCCCGGCGCCAGGATCTTGAGCTTCATGTTGGGCGGCAGGCGGCCGTCGGCCTTCCAGCTCTGGAACATGTCGACCCACACCGGACCCATCGCGATCTCGCCGCGATTGAGCATGTCCAGCGTGCCGGCGTTGCCGGGGGTGAAGACGACGTTCCGGTTGAAGTCCTTCAAGTCGGCGAAGGCCTTCTTCCAGCCCGCCGCGGCCTGGGCGTTGTACGGGCCCTGCTGCACCGTCTCGGCATTGCCGCCGTAGGCATAGACCCACCCGACGACGAAGGCCACGCCCGACATGCCGCCCTTGATGCCGTTGTAGCCGAAGGCCTTGGGATTCTTGGCGACCCAGGCGCGCAGGTCGTCGTAGGACGAGGGCACCTGCTTGACCAGGTCCGGGTTGTAGGCGATGGCGGTCTGGCTCTCGAACATCGGCATCACGTAGCCGTCGACATCGACACCGAGCGCCTTCTTGCTCGACTGGCTGATGGCGAACTTGCCGGTCGGGATGGTGTCGCGGTATTTGGCGAGCAGGCCGTCGCGCACCATCTCGCCGGTTTTCTGCTGGTTGGGCACGACGACATCGACATCCCAGGCGGCAGCGCCCGCGGCCTTCTGCGCCGCCAGCTTTTCGATGATCTTCTGCGAGCCGGCGTCGTCGGGGCCGACGCCGACGACGCTGACCTTCACGCCGGGGTTCTGCTTCTCGAACAGCGGACCGAGGTAGTCGGTGACGTAGTCGACCATGTTCTGCGAGCCGCCGGTGATGACGTTGAGCGTGGTCTGCGCGCGCGCGCCGGGCGCCAGCCCGGCGAGGGCGATGGCGGCTGTCGCGGCGATGTGGCGTAGGCGGTGGTTCATGAAGAATCTCCTCGGATCGGTTGCAAGGCCTGTCATGAAGGGGCTGATGCGTCGCGGGCGTAGACATGCAGCGCCTGCGCCGGCACGCACACGGTGACGGCCTGGTCGGGGGCGATCGGCTCCGGGTGGTCGACCAGGAATTCGCCGCAGCCGGTGCGCACTGCACAGCGGTAGCGCTCGCCGAGGTAGCTGACCTGATCGACGACGCCGTCCAGGTGCAGCGCGTTGTCCGCGGTCGCAGCGCCGTCGGCGCCGGTGCGCACCAGCGACGCCGCCTCGCTGCGGAAATGCACGCACACGGCGCCCGCTCCATGGTCCGGCAGCCGGGCCACATGGGCGCCGGCCAGCCGGGCGGGCGGCTGCGCGGGGATGCGCAGGTCGAGCGCGCCGGCGCGAAACGCGCCTTCGGCCTCGATCACGTTCTCGGCGCCCATGAACGCGGCCACATGGGGCGACGCGGGGCGCTGGAACAGTTCCTGCGGCGTGCCCTGCTGGGCGATGAGGCCCTGGTCGAGCACGACCACGCGGTCGGCCATCGACATCGCCTCCTCGCGGTCGTGGGTCACGAGGACCGCGGTGACGCCGAGCTTGCGTTGCAGCGAGCGGATCTCGTGACGCATCTGCAGCCGAACGCGTGCGTCCAGGTTCGACAGTGGCTCGTCGAGCAGGAGGATCTGCGGCTCGATGGCCAGCGCGCGCCCCAGCGCCACGCGCTGGCGCTGCCCGCCGGAGAGCGCGTCGACACGGCGCGCTCCGTAGCCGCTCAGGCCCAGCATCGACAGCATCGCCTCGACGCGCTCGGCAATCCTGTCCCTGTGCACGCCGCGCAGCTTGAGCCCATAGCCGATGTTGGCGGCGACGTTCATGTGCGACCACAGTGCATACGACTGGAACACCATCGCGATGCCGCGCCTTTCGGGCGGCAGCGCGGTGATGTCACGGCCGTCGACTCGAATGCGGCCGGACGCCGCCGGCATGAAGCCCGACAGCGTGCGCAGCAGCGTGGTCTTGCCGCAGCCGGAGGCGCCCAGCAGCGCCACGAACGTGCCGCGCTCGATCGCCAGGTCGATCCCCTTCAGCACTTCGGTGCTGCCGTAGGCGACACGCAGCGCTTGGATGTCGATGATCGGTTCCGAGGGCATGGCGGGGTGCGCGAGGCGCGCACGGGGCGGTGCGGGATGTCGCCCCAGTATTTCCAGGCGGCGATGAAACCCGGCAGAGGGTTATCACCGATGACGCACGCAATGCGCTCAGCGCCGCTCGCCGCGCATGCGCTCCTCGAGCTGCCGGGGGTCGAAGCGCAGGTCGTTCGCATCGAGCGGCGCTCCCGCCGAGCCGTGGCGGCGCGCCGGGTTGTTCTGGATCGAGCGGATCTCGTCGAGCGACGGTGCAACGCGTGGCACCGACACACGGGCGCTGATCGGGTCGCGCGGCGCGACGATCGCCACGTACAGCGCGTCGTCGCGCTTGTCGCCTTGCGCGTCGTCGCGAAGCGCGGGCTTGCCTGCCGCGCCGAGGACCTGGCTGCGCTCGCCGAGTTGCACCCGCGCGCCCGGCTTGAAGCGGATCCAGTCGCCGGCGGCCGGCGGGGTGCCGCGCGGCATCGCGCGGCCGTCGCGCAGCAGCTCGGCGTCGGGGCCGGCCAGCAGCGCGGCTACGCGCGGATCGGACAGGCGCATCGTGAGGACCTTGTCGGTGCCGAGCTGCTTGGCCAGCTCGATGGGCGGCAGCGGGCCGCCGCAGCCGTCGATCCGGGGGTCGCAGCGCGGCGGCAGTTTGCACGCCTGGCCCAGCTCGCAACCGCGCGGGCGCGGAACGATCTCGCACGGGGTGAGCGCGCAGATGAGCTCGATCGGCTTCAGCCACCGCTCGTGGTCCCAGCGGTCGCGGATGTCGGGCGCCGGTGTGACGCCGTCGCTCAGGCACATCAGGCGCATGCCGGCATGGCGGCCGACCGCGCTGGCGTATCCGGCGCAGACGTCGAGGTAGCTGCAGGTGGCGTCGTTGCACGCGCGCAGCCGCGGGCGCGCGGGCGGCGCGCTGCCGGCCGGCGGCTCGAGACCCGCGAGCATGAACTGCGGCGACTGCAGCAGCACGCCGCAGTAGCGCCGCGTCTTGTCGGCAAGGTCGGGCAAGGTCGACGCGCGGGCCGTCAGGTCGGGCACGCCGTACAGCCCGGCGATGAAAGCGCGCTCGCCGCTCGACAGGCCGACCGGCGTGGTGCCGTCGAAGTCGGAGTAGTTCACCAGCCAGTCCTTGACCGCGCGCGCCACGTCCTCCACCTGCGCCGGCGCGCTCGGGTTCGCGGTGTCGAACGGCGTGACAGCGCCCAGCAGGCGGTCGACCCAGTCGGTCGCCAGCGACGATGGCCGGGCGCAGCGGCCGTGCACCGATTCCCAGTTCAGCAGGCTGGAGAAGTTGGTGCCGCGAAAGCCCGGCTGCACGTCGTTCAGGTACTCGCCCATCGCCAGGCTGAGCTCACGCGTCGGATACGCGCTGCCGGGGTAGCGCTGCGGCGAGCCCCAGCCGAGCGCCAGGCCGGCGGAGCGCAGCAGCGAACGCGTGCCGTGGCGATGGACGGCGTCGGTCATCGGGTCGTAGTGGCGCGGGCGGTTGGCTTCGAGGTTCGGGTCGTAGCCCGGCGCCGCCACCGGCGGCGTGGTGCTGCCGGTGGCCCAGCCCGGCTGCGCGATCGGCGGCACGCGCGGATCGCCCTCGGCCCACGGATTGAAGAACTGCGGCAGCTCGTATGCGCTCGGCCCGTCGCCGGCCACCGGCGGCTTGCGATTGAAGTAGCGGTACGAGAGCACCGTCGTGAGCAGCTCCTTCAGCGACCAGTGCTCGTCGACGAAGTGGTACTCGGTGAGGTTCCACAGCAGCGACTTCTGGCCCTCGTTGCGCGGGAAGTAGTTGTCGATGGTGAGCGGGTAGCCCATCACCTCGGTCCACACCGCATCGACCACGCTCGCCGCGGTCATGTATGCGAAGCCCTCGTGGCCGGCGACGAAGTGGTGGTTCAGGATGTCGCCGCACGCCAGCCCCGAGGGCATGCAGCTCGAGCAGCCCGCCCCGGTGGGCAGGCCGCGGATCCAGTTGCGCACCGTCGTGATCTGCGCCGCCGACAGCGTGCCGCCCGGCGGCATGTGGCGCGACGCGTTCGTGGTGGTGATGCGCTCGATCAGCGCGCTGCCCTGGCCGCCGCACCCCGCCTCGCTGCCGTCGGCGCAGCCCGGGAGCACGCGCACCGCGGGCGGCGTGGTGGTGGAGGCGACGCGCACGAGCTTCTGCGCGAAGTCGGTGGCGGTCATTCGCAGCTGGCCCATCCCGTTCGGCGCGATGCCGTGGCATCCGAAGCAGCTGTCGCCGGGCTGGCCGTTGGGGCTTTCGAACGCGGCGCGAACCGCGTCGCGCGCGGCGATCTGCGCGGCGCTGAGCGCGGGCTCGGTGAAGCTCGTGCACGCGGTGCACGCGGCCGTCGGCGCCGGCACGATCGGGCCCGAGCAGCGGCCGAGGCCGTCGCGCAGGCCGTCGACGCCGCGGTGCAGCTCGCCCTCGATGTCGAACACCGAGCCGCGCTTGCCGAACGCCTTCGTCATGAAGCCGATCTGCGCGCCGGTGAGCTCGGTGTCGTCGGTGGCAGGCCGGGCGAAGCTGCCGCAGCTGCCCAGGCCCCACGGCGACGTGCCGCCGCCGTTGACGCCGCTCACGCGGAACGGCGCGCGCAGCTCGGCCTCGTCGACGCGCCCGCTGTCGGCGCCGAACACCGACTGCTCGAGGAAGACGGGAACCGGATGCGAGCGATTCCAGAAGCTCGACGGCCCGGTCACCGAGGCCGCGCTGTTGTGGCAGGCGAGGCACTCGTTGCGCCGGTGCAGGAACACGCTCTCGAAGCGCTTGTAGATGCTCGATCGCTGGTTCGATTCGGACACCTGGTTGCCCGAGATCGGCCGGTTCTGCATGGCGAACAGGTACGCGCGGTACGCCGGCGACAGGTCGTCGAGAAGCACCGCCGAGCGCAGCACGTCGGACATCATGAAGCTGCCGCACGGCGAGCCGCCGCACTGCGCCGCGCCGGCGTCGGGCGCATGGTCGCGGATCCAGCGCGCCAGCTCCGGCGCCTGGCCCGCCGGCTGCAGTGCGGCGGGAAAGCACGACTGCTGCGACTGCGAGTCGGCGCCCGCGCTCTCCTTGCTCGCCCGCATGTGGTTGAGCAGCAGCTCGGTCCAGTGGTCGGCGAACTCGGGGAGGTCCATCATGCCTCGCACGGTGGCATCGCGGCCGACCAGCGCGATCATGTCGACGATCACCTTCAGCTCCTCGTGGCCGCGCGCCTTGCGGCCGTAGAGGATCGGAAAGAGCTGGCGGGCGTAGGCCCAGTCGCCGTTGTCGCTCTGGCGCACGATGGGCGCGCACGAGCTGAGCGCCCCGACGACGAGCAAGGCGGCCAGCGCCGCGACGAGCAGTCTTCTCATGACGGGCTCCCGTTCGGTCCGAAGCTGTGAATGGATCCGGCGCGCCCGAGCAGGCCGCCAAAGCGCGGCCAATCTAGGCGCAAAGCGCAGCCATAGCTCGGGCTATGGCGAGCATTTGCAACGACGAGTGGCCGCGCTTTGGCGGGCTGGGCGGGCGTGCCGGATGCGTTCACAGCTTCTCAGTCGGGCACGCCGAGGATCGTGCGGCGGATGTTGCGCGCGGTCTCGTCGTGGTTGGTGGGGTCGGTGAGGCTGGCGGTGAAGTCCGTCGTGCCGAACAGGCCGTCGGCCAGGGGAAAGACGCCGGCGGCCATCAGCACCGCGGCGCGCACGTCGGAGCAGTTGTAGACGTTCGCCGGGTCGGCCACGCCGTTGGCGGGGTCGGCCTCGCTCGTGCCGTCCTGGATGCGCCCCACGACCTTGTGCGCGGTGGACGGGATCGGGCCGCCGATGAGCACGTTCACGTAGCCCCGCGGCCAGTGGTCGCGCCCGTTCGAGCTGGCGGAGATGCTGCCGCCGCTGGAGCGGAACGGCGAGCGGCCGAACTCCGTCGTGAGCACCACCAGCGTCTTGGTGAGGTCGAGGCCGCCGCTGTCGACGAGCGAGCGCAGCGTCGAGAGCACGTTGAGCAGGTTCACCGCGTGCGTCGGCACCTGGCCGCTGCCGTGGCTGTCGTAGGCGCCGCCACCCGACGCCTGCATCAGTCCCGAATCGACGACGCCCACGTAGCGGGCCGGGTTCGTGGGCTCGGCCAGCAGGTGGGCGGCGACGCGGATCCCGGTGTGCGTGGCGTTGGTGGACGGCGCCGGAAACGCGCCGCTCGAGAGCTGCGCGCACAGCGGAGCCGCGGGCGGGCTGGTGAGCGGCGAGGCGGACAGCAGCGCGTGCAGCGACGGCGCGATGAGCAGGTTGGCCGCCGCGGCCTGGTAGTCGGCGAGGCCGCGGCTGCGCACGGGGTCGCCGGCGGCGGCGAAGCGCATCCAGTCGCGGTACTGCGCCCGGTAGTAGTCGAACAGCTGATCGCCGGCGCTGCTCGCGTTGGGCCGCAGCAGCATCGGCAGCACGCCGCTGGTGGAGTCGCTCGCGATGACCACGGGGCGGCTCGAGCCGGGGTGCTGGCCGGTGGCGGTGAGCGCAAGCAGGTTGTCGGCAGCGAAGAAGGCGACCGGCTGCATCACGTACGAGAACGGGATGACGCGCCGCGTCGCCACCGGCTTCAGTTCCTCGAGCGCGATCGCGCGCCGCTGGATCGCCGCGCCGAGGCCGGCGAGCTTGGGGTTGCCGAGTCGAAAGCCGGTGAGTGCGTACGGGATGGCCGCTTCATGCGGCAGCAGGTCGTGCTGCAGCACGATGACGCGCATGCGGTCGAACAGCGCCGTCCCCCACACTGGCCGGGTCGACGGTGCGAGGAACACCCGGTGCGACGAGTCGCTGCCGTCGAACAGCACCGGCACGTCGGTGGCCGAAGGCGCGCCGGCGCACGCGCCGTTGAAGTGCAGGTCGAGGTACGACTGCAGCGCCGCGCCGGTCGTCTGGAAGCCGCGGTAGCCGCGCGTGCCGGCCAGGTCCCGGAAGTAGAAGTTCTCCCAGCACGACATGCCGCCGTACAGGAAGACCTCGAGGACCTTGTAGTCGGGCGCGGGTGCGGTCGCGGGCCAGACGCCGGCGGGCATGTCGCCCCACGCGGCGCCCGGCCCGGCGTACGCGGGGCGCAGCAGCGCAGGACACGCAAGCGCAGCGACGCTCGCTCCCGTGGCCTGCAGAACCCTTCTTCTCGATGGGCCGTGTCGCATGTTGCCTCCCTTGCCGGCCGATCCAGGCGGTTCGGTCGTTGAAGACACGGCCTCGACCTTCGACAACAAGGTCGCACTGCAGGCGGCCGTCGGGTCTCACTGTAGGCTTGCCGGCGGCATCGCGCCCCCCAAGAACTGGGGACGATGGCGTCGAGCCCCGTGGCCTGCGATGATGCCGTTCGCCATTCGATTGCAGAGGAGAGGACCTCATGACCAAGCGCCTGCCCCCCGCCGCCTGGATCCTGCTCGCCATGGTGCTGGGCATCCTGGTCGGCTACATGATCTTCGTCAACTTCCCCGACAAGAAGACGGCGACCCAGATCGCCGGCTACGTCTCCATCGTCTCCGACGTCTTCCTGCGCCTGATCAAGATGCTGATCGGCCCGCTGGTGTTCTCCACCCTCGTGGTCGGCATCGCGCACATGGGCGACGCGGCGTCGGTGGGCCGGGTGTTCGGCAAGGCGCTGGCGTGGTTCATCACGGCCTCGCTCATCTCCCTGATCCTCGGGCTCGTCATGGCCAACCTGCTGCAGCCGGGCCTGAACCTGGGCCTGCCGCTGCCCGACATCGGCGCCTCGGCCAACCTCGCGACCTCCAAGTTCACCATCAAGGACTTCGTCAGCCACCTGGTGCCCAAGTCCTTCGCCGAGGCGATGGCCAACAACGAGATCCTGCAGATCGTCGTGTTCTCGATGTTCTTCGGCGTCGCGCTGTCGGCCCTCGGCGAGAAGGGCAAGACCCTGGTGGCGGCGATCGACGAGCTGTCGCACGCCATGCTCAAGATCACCGGCTACGTGATGAAGCTCGCGCCGCTGGCGGTGATGGCCGCGATGGCCGCGACCGTGGCCGTCAACGGGCTCGAGATCCTGCTCAAGTTCGCGGTGTTCATGGGCGACTTCTACCTCGGCCTGTTCCTGCTGTGGGGCGTGCTCATCGCCGCCGGCTTCACCTTCCTCGGACCGCGCGTGTTCAAGCTGCTGGTGCTGATCAAGGAGGCCTTCCTGCTGTCGTTCGCCACCGCGAGCTCCGAGGCGGCCTATCCGAAGATCCTCGATGCGCTCGACCGCTTCGGCGTGCGGCGCAAGATCTCGGCCTTCGTGATGCCCATGGGCTATTCGTTCAACCTCGACGGCTCGATGATGTACTGCACGTTCGCGGTGCTCTTCATCGCCCAGGCCTACGGCATCGCGCTGCCCATGGGGACCCAGATCACCATGCTGCTGATCCTGATGCTCACCTCCAAGGGCATGGCCGGCGTGCCGCGCGCTTCGCTGGTGGTGATCGCCGCGACGCTGAACCAGTTCAACATCCCCGAAGCCGGGCTGCTGCTGATCCTGGGCGTCGACACCTTCCTCGACATGGGCCGCTCAGCCACCAACGCGGTCGGCAACTCCATCGCCACCGCCGTGGTCGCCAAATGGGAAGGCGAGCTGATGTCCGATGCCGACGCGACGCGCAACCTGCGCACGATCGAGGCCGAGGCCGCGGCGCGCGCCCACGCCATTCCCGGGTGAGCGGCCATGAACGCCATCCTGCTGCGCCTCGCGACCGCCGCCCTTCTGGCGTGGATCGCCGCGACGGCATCCGCGCAGTCGTCGACAACGCCGGTCGAGCTGACCGGCACCCTGGCCAAGGTGCGCGAGTCCGGCACCATCACGCTGGGCCACCGCGAGTCGTCGATCCCCTTCTCCTATCTGTCGCCGCGCGGCGAGCCGATCGGCTACTCCATCGACCTGTGCAAGCTGCTGGTCGACGCGATCAGCGAGGAAACCGGCCGCACGCTGGAGATCAAGTGGCAGCCCGTGACGCCGGAGTCGCGCATCCCCGCCGTGGTGTCCGGCCAGGTGGACCTGGAGTGCGGATCGACCACCAGCAACCTCGAGCGCCAGAAGCTGGTGGCCTTCTCGCCGACGATCTTCGTCTCGGGCACCAAGCTGCTGGTCCGCAAGGGCTCGCCGATCAAGTCGTTCCGCGACCTGGCCGGCAAGCGCGTCGTCGTCACGGCCGGCACCACCAACGAGAAGGCGATGCGCGACCTGGCAACGCGGTTCCGGATCGACCTCGTCCTCAGCACCACCGCCGACCATGCCGCGTCGTTCGCGCAGCTCACCGCGGGCCGCGTCGACGCCTTCGCCACCGACGACGTGCTGCTCTACGGCCTGCTGGCGCAAAACAAGCTCCAGGGCGAGTACGTCGTCACGGGCGAGTTCCTCTCCTACGACCCGTACGGGATCATGTACCGCAAGGGCGACGCGCAGCTCGCCCGGCTGGTCGGCGACACCTTCCACCGCCTCGCCGAAGACCGCGAGGTCGAGCGCCGCTACAACCGCTGGTTCCTGCGCCGGCTGCCGCAATCGGGCATGAGCCTGGACCTGCCGATGAGTCCCCAGCTGGAGACCCTCCTGCAGACCATGGCGGTACGCACCGAGTAGGGACGACCGGGCGCGATTAAGATCGACGGTCGCGCCATGGCTTTCCTGCATCCCCCCCGCCCCCTCCAGCGCCGCTTCGGCTGGCTGCTGTGGCTGGCGCTTCTGCTGCCGCTGGCGCAAGGCGCGGCGGCCTGCCATGCGCTGTCGCACACCCGCGCCGACCTGGCCGGCGATCTCGACGGCAAGGCCACGTCCTTCGCCCACTGCGACCTGTGCCTTGCCGCCGCCGCCGTGTCCGGGGGCGGCGCGCCAGCGGGCGAGGCGCCGGTGCTGCCGACCCTCGCTGCGCGGCACGCGCACACAGCGCCTTCGAGCACCGCCGTCGTGTCCATCGCGCCGGCGCACCCCTACCGAAGCCGAGCCCCGCCCTTCGCCTGAGCACTGACCGTTGCGCCGTGCCCGCCCCGCTCTCCCAGCGGCCGGGCGCCTTTCCGACGTTCCTGCCTGAGCGAACACCATGCATCCATTCCTGCCCGCGAGCGTCGCGCTCGCCTTGGCCCTGCCCGTCGGCGCCTTTGCCGACACCCCCTCCGACATCCAGGCGCTTCGACGCGAGATCGAGGCGATGCGCGCCGCCTACGAGGCGCGCCTGCAAGCACTCGAGCAACGCTTGAAGGCGGCCGAGGCGCCAGCGAGTCCCCCACCGGTGGCCGCCGCGGCACCCGCGCCCGCCACGCCGACCGCCGCGCCCGGCAGCGCATCGACCGCCTTCAACCCCGCGATGTCGCTGATCCTCTCCGGCCTGTACTCCCGCACGTCCAAGGATCCCGCGACCTACACCATCAGCGGCTTCCAGCTTCCGGTGGACGCCGAGATCGGCCCCGGCACACGCGGCTTCAGCCTGGCCGAGTCGGAGCTGGGCTTCTCGGCCAGCATCGACCCGTGGTGGCGCGGCGCCGCCAACATCGCGCTGCACGGCGACGACACGGTCTCGGTCGAAGAGGCCTACGTGCAGACCACCGCGCTCGGCAACGGCCTGTCCTTCAAGGCCGGACGCTTCTTCTCCGGCATCGGCTACCTGAACCCGCAACACGCCCACACCTGGGACTTCGTCGACAACCCGCTGGCCTACCAGGCCCTGCTGGGCACGCAGTTCGGCGACGACGGCGTGCAGCTCGCCTGGCTCGCACCGACCGAGCATTACGTCGAGCTCGGCGTGGAGCTCGGACGCGGGCGCAGCTTCCCCGGCAGCGACAGCTCGCGCAACGGCGCCGGCATGGCCGCGCTCACGGCCCACACCGGCGGCGACATCGGCGACAGCCACAGCTGGCGCGCCGGCCTGTCGGTGCTGAGCGCGAAAGCCAGCGACCAAAGCCTCGCGGCCACCGATGCCGCCGGCAACGCGGTCGTCGACCTGTTCAGCGGACGCACGCGGGTGTGGGTGGCCGACGCGATCTGGAAGTGGGCGCCCGACGGCAATGCCACGCGCACGAGCTTCAAGCTGCAGGGCGAATACCTGCGCAGCACGCGCACCGGCAGCCTCACCTACGACGCCGGCAACACCGACAGCATCGCCGACTACCGCGCCGTGCAGTCGGGGTGGTACCTGCAGGGCGTGTACCAGTTCGTGCCGCACTGGCGGGTCGGCGTGCGCACCGAGCGCCTCGATCCGGGCACGCCCGACTACGGCCTGAACGCGCCCTTCTTCGCCCCCACCGGCTACCAGCCGAGCAAGCACACGTTGATGCTCGACTACAGCCCGAGCGAGTTCTCGCGCCTGCGCCTGCAGCTCGCGCGCGACCGCGCCCGCGAGGGCAGCGTCGACAACCAGCTCTTCCTCCAATACCAGATGAGCCTGGGCGCACACGGCGCCCACAGCTTCTGAGCCGCAAGGAGCCCACCATGACGATGAACCGAAAGATGCTGATCGCGCTGCTGGCGCTGATCGCCCTGCCCGCCCATGCCGCCTTGCGCGTGTTCGCTTGCGAGCCCGAGTGGGGTGCGCTGGCGCAGGAGCTGGGCGGCGACCTGGTCGAGGTGTCGGTCGCCACCAGCGCACTGCAGGACCCGCACCAGATCCAGGCCAAGCCCAGCCTGATCGCCCGCACCCGCAACGCCGACCTGGTGGTGTGCACCGGCGCCGAGCTCGAGGTCGGATGGCTGCCGGTGCTGCTCCAGCAGTCGGGCAACGCGAAGGTGCAGCCCGGCCAGCCGGGCCACTTCGCGGCGGCCGATCACGTGCGCAAGCTCGAGGTGCCGACCCAGCTCGACCGCTCGCAAGGCGACGTGCACGCCAGCGGCAACCCGCACATCCAGACCGACCCGCGCAACATCGCGCAGGTGAGCGTCGCGCTCGCCACGCGCCTGCAGCAGATCGATCCGTCGCATGCCGCGCGCTATGCGCAGCGCCAGGCCGATTTCGCCCAGCGCTGGCAGCAGGCCATGGCGCGCTGGACCGCGCAGGCCGCACCGCTGCGCGGCGCGGCGGTGGTGTCGCAGCACAAGGCCTTCGTGTACCTGTACGACTGGCTGGGCCTGAAGGAAGTGGCCGTGCTCGAACCCAAGCCCGGCGTCGAGCCCACCGCGTCGCACCTGCAGACGGTGCTGTCGACGCTGAAGGCCACGCCCGCGCGCATGGTGCTGTACGCCGCCTACCAGGACGCGCGGCCCTCCGACTGGCTGAGCAAGAACGCCGGCATCCCGGCCGTGAAGATTCCCTTCACCGTGGGCGGCAGCGAGGGCGCGAAGGACCTGTTCGGCCTGTTCGACGACACGGTGGCGCGCCTGGTCGGCGCCGGGGCGACGCGATGAACTGGAGCGCACTCGACTGGAGCATCCTCGGCCCGGCGCTGGTGGCCGGGCTGCTCGTGCTCGCCACCCACGTCCCGCTGGGCATGCAGGTGCTGGACCGCGGCATCGTGTTCATCGACCTGGCGATCGCGCAGATCGCCGGCCTGGGCGTGATCGCGGCCGACGCCTTCGGCCTGTCCGAGGGCGGCCTCGCCGTCCAGGCTTCGGCGGTGTGCGCGGCGCTGCTGGGCGCGCTGCTGCTCACCTGGACCGAGCGGCGCGCCGCCCAGCAGCAGGAGGCGCTGATCGGCGTGATGTTCATCCTCGCGGCCTGCGGCAGCATCCTGCTGCTGGCGGGCAATCCGCACGGCGGCGAGCACCTCAAGGACCTGCTGGTCGGGCAGATCCTGTGGGTCAACACGACGCAGCTCGCGTGGCTGGCCGCGGCGTCGGCGCTGCTGCTGGCGCTCCTCTGGACGGGCGCGGTGCAGCGCCTGGGCCGCTTCGGCTTCTACGGCGCCTTCGCATTGGCCGTGACCGCCTCGGTGCAGCTGGTCGGCGTGTACCTGGTGTTCTCCAGCCTCATCATCCCGGCCCTCGCGACGCGCGCGCAGCGCGGACCGCGGCGCCTGGTGCTCGCGTACGCGCTGGGCGCGCTGGGCTATGCGCTGGGGCTGGCGCTGTCGGCGCTGCTCGACCTGCCCTCGGGGGCGGTGATCGTGTGGACGCTGGCGGCGTGCGGCATTGCCGTGGCCATGCTGGTGCCCGTGGCCGCAGCGCCGACATCCACCCGCGTTCAGCCGTCCAGCGGCACACCCCCCGTCCACTGACATACCAGCCCGTCCCACAGCGCCCGCGCCTGCTCGACCATGGCCGCGGGCGTGCCGGGCTCGGCGGGGACGGACACGGGCGGGCGCGGCTCGGCCGCCTGCATCGCGGGGATCGCGCCCCACCACGCATCGACAAGGGCCTGCGCCTGCTGCTGCGCGCCGCGCGCGAGTTCCGACTGCAGCTCGATCCAGCCACCCGCCAGCCGCGACTGCGCCGAAAGAGCCTGCTGCCAGCCGGTCAGCGCATCGGACTGCATGCGCTGCCATTGCGCCGGCCAGTCGGACATCGCGCTGCCCAGCACCGCCGGATCGGCGAAGCCGGTCGATGCGTCGCCTGAAGATGTCCTCGTGGGCGATGGGGGCGTCTTGGCCATGAATGTCTCCCAGCAGGTTTGCAGTCCCCAAATCTAGGTCCAACGCCCGCCGAATGCGAGCCCGGGTTGACTGGCATCGGAGCCGGGGCGCAACATCGATGGACATGTCCGCCTCACCACGCCTTCAGCCGCTGGCGCGCGCCGAATTGCGCGAGCGCGGCAGCAGCCCCTGGCTGGGCCGCGGATCGCCGCCGTCGCCCACCTTCCTGCGCTACCAGGACCTGCAGCGGCAGCTGAGCACGCTGGGCGGGGTGACGCCGCTGGCGCCGGCCACGCCCGTCGGCGCCTTCATGGACTGGTGGCTGCACCTGGCGTCGTCGCCGGCCAAGCAATGGGAGCTCGCCGAGTTCGCGCTCGAGCAGTTCGCGCGCCTCGGCAGCGCCTTGACCCGGCCGCCGCAGGCGCGCTGGTGCGTCGATCCGCTGCCGCAGGACAAGCGCTTCGACGATCCGCAGTGGCGCCTGCCGCCGTTCTCGTGGTTCGCGCAGGCCTTCCTGCTGCGCCAGGAGTGGTGGCAGCGCGCGACCACCAGCGTGCCGGGCGTCAGCGCGCACCACGAGCAGATGATGAGCTTCGGCGTGCGCCAGTGGCAGGACATGGTGGCGCCGTCGAACGCGCCGCTGATCAATCCGGTGGTGCTTCGCCGCACCGTGGCCGAGGGCGGGCTCAACCTGCTGCGCGGCGCGCGCCATGCCGCCGACGACGCGGTGCGCGAGGCCGGCGACCTGCCGCCCGACGGCGCCGAGGGCTATCGCGTGGGCGAGAACATCGCGATCACGCCGGGCCGCGTGGTGCTGCGCAACCGGCTGATCGAGCTCATCCAGTACGCGCCGTCCACGCCGACCACCCACCCGCAGCCGGTGCTGCTGGTGCCGGCGTGGATCATGAAGTACTACATCCTCGACCTGTCGCCGCGCAACTCGCTCGTGAGGCACCTGGTCGACCAAGGCTTCACTGTCTTCGCCATTTCCTGGAAGAACCCGGACGCCGGCGATCGCGACCTGGGCCTGGACGACTACCACGAGCTGGGCGTGCTCGCCGCGCTCGACGCCATCGGCACCATCGTGCCCGGCGCCGCGACGCATGCGCTCGGCTACTGCCTGGGCGGCACGCTGCTCGCCATGTCGGCCGCGGCGCTGGGCCGCAGCGGCTCGCGTGCGCTCAAGAGCCTCACCCTGCTGGCCGCGCAGACCGACTTCACCGACCCGGGCGAGCTGTCGCTGTTCATCGACGACAGCCAGGTCGCGCACCTCGAAGACCGCATGTGGCCGCGCGGCTTCCTCGACAAGCGCCAGATGAAGGCGACCTTCCAGATGATGCGCTCCAACGACCTGGTCTGGTCGTACCGGACGCTCAACTACCTGCTCGGCCAGCGCCAACCCATGAGCGACCTCATGGCCTGGAACGCCGACGGCACCCGCCTGCCCCTGCGCATGCATTCCGAGTACCTGCACCGCCTGTTCCTGCAGAACGCGCTGGCACGCGGGGAGATGAAGCTGGGCGGCAGCACGATCAACCTGCGCGACATCGCGGTGCCGCTGTTCCTCGTCGGCACCATCCAGGACCACATCGCGCCCTGGCGCTCGGTGTACAAGCTCAACGCCCTCACCGACGTCGAGCAGACGCTGGTGCTGACGGCCGGCGGCCACAACGCCGGCATCGTCAACCCGCCCTCCGGCATGCGCTCGAGCTACCGCATCGGGCACTGGCGCAAGGGCGATCGCCTGCAGACGCCGGAGGAGTGGATGGTCAACGCGCCGACCATCGAGGGGTCGTGGTGGACCGCGTGGTTCGAGTGGCTGGAGGCGCACTCCACGCGTCGCACGCGGCCGCCGGCCATGGGGGCGCGGGCGCATGGCTTGCCGCCGCTGCAGGCGGCGCCGGGGACGTATGTGCATCAACGCTGAATGAATCCCGGGTTGCACGCGGGCTACGGACACCGCGTAGCCCGGGTGCAACCCGGGGCCTTCCATGACCGCAGCCTCGCTCCCCTTCCCCACCCCCGCCGCCGGCTTCGACGATCCGCTGGCGATGCTCGACGCCTGCCACGATCGCGTGCGGCGCAGCCTGGAGCTGCTGCGGCGCATCTGCGAGCGCGTCGAGGCCGGGCGTGTCGATGCCGACGTGCGCGCAGCCGCGACCGACGTGCTGCGCTACTTCGACATCGCCGCGCCGCATCACCACGAGGACGAGGAGCGGCACGTCTTTCCCGCGGTCACGAACGCGCCGGAGGTCATCGCGCGCCTGCACGACGAGCATCGCGAGATGTCGGCGCTGTGGGCCGAGCTGCGCGTGCCGCTGTCCGCGCTCGCGGGCGGCGATGCGACGGCGTTCGCAGCGCAGGCGATCGCGCTGGCAGCGCGCTTTCGCGCGCTGTACGAGCAGCACGCGAAGACCGAGGAGGACCTGATCTTCCCCGCGGCCGCCGCCGAGCTCGATGCCGGCGCCCTGCGCCGCATCGGCGACGAGATGGCCACCCGCCGCGGCGCCACCCGGTTTTCGTAGTCTTCGTAGGGTGGGCTTCAGCCCACCGTACGTGAAACCAGCAATGGCGCAGCAACAAAGCCACGCCAGAGTCGCGCTCATGGACCCTCTCGCCCGGTTTCTTCTCTTCGTCGCCCTGCCCGCCGTCGTCGTCTTCTCGCTGATCGAAGCGCTGGTGCTGGCGCGACGAACGGCCTACGACTGGAAGGCCGCCGGCGTGTCGCTGCTCGACCTGGTGGGGCGGACCGCGGTCCAGATCTTCGTGCCGCTGTCGCTGGCCACGCCGTTCATCGTGCTGGCCTACCAGCACCGGCTGACGACCATCGCGCTCGACGGCTGGACGGCGCTGCTGGCCTTGTTCATCGGCCAGGAGTTCTGCTACTACTGGTTCCATCGCGCTGCCCACCGCGTGCGCTGGTTCTGGTGCAACCACGCGGTGCACCACTCGCCCAACCAGCTCAACCTGTCGGCCGCCTACCGCATCGGCGTGCTCAGCCGCCTCACCGGCAGCGCCGTCTTCTACACGCCGCTGGTGTGGCTGGGCTTCCCGCCCAAGATCGTGTTCCAGATGCTGTCGCTCAACCTGCTGTACCAGTTCTGGATCCACGCCACCTGGATTCCCAGGCTGGGCTGGCTCGAATGGGTGCTGAACACGCCCTCGTCGCACCGCGTGCACCATGCCGCCAACCTCGAGTACCTCGACGCCAACTACGGCGGCGTGCTGATCGTGTTCGACCGGCTGTTCGGCACCTACCGCGCGGAGCGCGACGAGCTGCCCTGCCGCTACGGCCTGGTCACGCCCATGAGCGGCTACAACCCGCTGCGCATCGAGTTCCACCAGTGGGCTGCGCTGGCTCGCGACCTGGTGCGCGCGCGCAGCCTGCGCGCGGTCGCCGGCCACCTGTTCGGACCGCCCGGCTGGAAGCCCGACGGCGAGGGCGACACCACCGAGGACCTGCGGCGGCGGGCCGCCATCCAAGACCCTGAGGTCGACGCCCGGCGCCCGACCGTGCATGCTCCTGTGCCATGAGCCTGCTTGCGCGCACCGCCACCCTGCCCGCCCAGCCGATCAGCGAGGAGGTGCTGCGCGAGAAGTACGCCAAGGGCGATGAGCGCCATGCCGGCGACGTGCGCCGGCGCGTCGCACGCGGCCTGGCGGCCGTCGAGGCGCCTCAGGCGCGCGCCGCCTGGGAAGCGCGCTTCCTGCAGGCGCTGGAAGGCGGCTTCATCCCGGCCGGGCGCATCCATTCCGCGGCCGGCACCACGCTCTCGGCCACGCTGATCAACTGCTTCGTGCAGCCGGTGGGCGATGCGATCGCCGAGGACGAGGAAGGCCATCCCGGCATCTACACCGCGCTCACCGAAGCGGCCGAGACCATGCGCCGCGGCGGCGGCGTGGGCTACGACTTCTCGCGCATCCGCCCGCTCGGCGCCTGGGTCGCGGGCACGCAGGCCAGCGCCTCGGGGCCGGTGTCGTACATGCGGGTGTTCGACCGCTCCTGCGAGACGGTCGAATCGGCCGGCTCGCGGCGCGGCGCGCAGATGGGCGTGCTGCGCTGCGACCACCCCGACATCGAGGCCTTCATCCACGCCAAGGACGAAGGCGACCTGAGCAACTTCAACCTCTCGGTCGGGCTCACCGACGCCTTCATGCAGGCAGTGCAGGACGATGCCGAGGTCGACCTGGTGCACAAGGCGCAGCCGGGCCCGTCGCAGGTCGAGGCGGGAGCGCACCGGCGTGCCGACGGCCTGTGGGTCTACCGCCGGATTGCCGCGCGCACCTTGTGGGACCAGGTCATGCGATCGACCTACGACCATGCCGAGCCCGGCGTGCTCTTCCTCGACCGCATCAACGCCGACAACAACCTGTCGTACTGCGAGGCCATCACCGCCACCAACCCCTGCGGCGAGCAGCCCCTGCCGCCCTACGGCAGCTGCTGCCTGGGCTCGATAGCCCTGCCGGGCTTCGTGCACGATCCCTTCGAGCCGAGCGCACGCTTCGACGACGCTGCGTTTGCGGAGCTCGCGCGGGTGGCGGTGCGCATGCTCGACAACGTGCTCGACGCCACCGTGTGGCCGCTCGCGCGCCAGCAGGAGGAAGCGCGCAACAAGCGGCGCATCGGGCTGGGCTTCACCGGCCTGGGCGACGCGCTGGTGATGCTGGGCTTGCGCTACGACACGCCGCCGGCGCGCGAAGCGGCGGGCCGCATCGCCGAGCTGCTGCGCGACACGGCCTACGAGGCTTCGGTCGAGCTGGCGCGCGAGCGCGGCGCCTTCCCGCTGTTCAACGGCGACCTGTACCTGCGGCGCGGCACCTTCGCCTCGCGCCTGCCGGCGGCGCTCAAGGAGCGCATCCGCGCCGGCGGCCTGCGCAACTCGCACCTGCTGTCGATCGCGCCCACCGGCACCATCAGCCTGGCCTTCGCCGACAACGCGAGCAACGGCATCGAGCCGGCGTTTTCCTGGACCTACACGCGGCGCAAGCGCGAGGCCGACGGCACCTTCCGCGAGTTCGCGGTCGAGGACCATGCCTGGCGCCTGTACCGTCATCTCAAGGGCGCCGATGCGCCGCTGGGGCCGGCCTTCGTCACCGCCTTGCAGATGAGCGCGCAGGCCCACGAGGAGATGGTGGCGGCGGTCGCGCCGTACGTCGACACGGCCATCTCCAAGACGGTGAACGTGCCAGCCGACTATCCCTACGCCGACTTCCAGGACCTGTACGTGCAGGCGTGGCGCTCGGGGCTCAAGGGGTTGGCCACCTACCGACCCAACACGGTGATCGGCGCGGTGCTGAGCGTCGAGCCGGAAGACCACGCCGTGCACGCCAACCAGCGCCTCGCGCTCGAGCGGCTTCCTGCGCCGGTGCTGGCCTCGCTGCGCTGGCCCGGCCGGCCCGAGCTGCCGGCCGGCAACGCGGCGTGGAGCTACATGATTCGCCATCCCTTCGGCCAGTTCGCGCTGTTCGTCGGCGAGCTGCCGGCCGACGAGGCCGATCCGTCGGCGAAGGCCGCGCCGTTCGAGGTGTGGGTCAACGGCGCCGAGCAGCCGCGCGGGCTGGGCGCGTTGGCCAAGACGCTGTCGATGGACCTGCGCGCCCGCGATCCGGCCTGGGTGCGCCTGAAGCTCGACGCCCTCGCCACGGTGCAGGAGGAGCGCGCCTTCGAGATGCCCTTCCCGCCGCACGGCGAGCTGCGCCGGTTCCCCGGCGTGGTCGCGGCCACGGCGGCGGTGGTGCGCTGGCGCTGCGAGCAGCTGGGCCTGTGGCGCGACGCGCCGGCCGCCACGCCGGTGGTCGACGCGATGTTCAGCCGCGACGAGCCGCACACCGGCCCGAACGGCACGCTGGCATGGTCGGTCGACATCCGCAACCCGGCCAGCGACGAGGACTTCGCCTTGACGCTGAAGGAGGTGCTGCTGCCCGACCCGCAAGGCCGTCCGCTCACCCGTCCGTGCGCGCTGGGCTTCTCGGGCAACTACCCGCGGGCCATGGATGGCCTGGCGCGCATCCTGTCGCTCGACATGCGGGTGCTCGATCCGGCCTGGATCGGCATGAAGCTGCGCAAGCTGCTCAGCTACGCCGAGCCGCTGGGCCACTTCATGGCCTTCGTGCCGGGGCTGCCGGCCGGCCAGCGCCGCCAGCAGGTGTGGCCCTCGACGGTGGCCTACGTGGCGCGGCTGGTGATCCACCGCTACGCGCTGCTGGGGGTGCTGGACGACAACGGCTATCCGCTGCAGGAGATGGGCATCCTCCAGACGCCCGCGCCGGGGGACACCGCGCCGGGGCCGATGGCGGGGGTGCGTTGTCCGGAATGCGGCAACGCGACGGTGATCCACAAGGACGGGTGCGAGTTCTGCACGGCGTGCGGGCACATCGGCAGTTGCGGTTAGCGATGAGGGCTCCCGGGTTGCACCTGTGGGAGGCGGCATAACGTGACATCGGGCCGGCATATCGTGGCATTTTCGGACGGCATAACGTGACACTATCACTGCCGGCGGCCCAAGCGCGATGACGGTGAGGAAGGGGCGCGATGGTGAATCGCACCACTAACGACAGCTCTTCGTAGAAGATCGCTCTTAGAAAAGACGCTTTATACCGAATTAGTGCCGGCGATGATGTAGAGCGTTGCCGGTACTTTCGGTGCCTTCGGTGCCGGTGCTGGGAAGCTTGCCAGCACCGGCACTCGGCTCCCGCAACGCCTGGTCAACACCAATCGTGGAACGGGCTGTGAAGTCCAGCTTCAGCAAGCGGAAGCGGAATCACAGCCGCAGCATTCACCCGCGGGGAACGACCCGAGTTCGCGACGGCAGCGTCTGCGCTCAGCGGTCTGCCCATAGGCCGCGGTCGGGTTGAATTTCCCAATGGCGGCACGTTGATCCGCATTCCGGCCGTCGCCTGTATCTTCAAGGTCACGACCTCTACCTTTGTCGATGCCGATTGCCCGAGCCTTGCCTTCGATCTCGCCTCGCAGTCGAGGTGCATCGACAAGCTCCGGGCTCGTGACCTGAAGATCGAACGTCAGCGCGGGCCGGTGCGGCTGCTGCCAAACGTAGGGGCCTGATGCGCTCATGAGCCAAATTCTTATCAGTAAGGCTCATGCCGTGAGCCGTATTTGGCTCCTTACGGCTCATTCGGGCGTAGCTCTGGGAAACTCGCACTCCGGCAGCTTCAGCGATTGAGTCAGCCCGTGGTGTCGATCGCATCGAAGTCTTCCTCCGCGGACCGTGACCGGCGCGGGAAGTACACCGCGAGCTCGTCGACATCGACCGGCCTGCGCTTCAACCGGAATGAGTCGGTGACTTCGACAATTTCATAAAGCCGCACCGGACGCTCGCGGCCGTGCAGGGCGCGGGCCACCGTGTGCTTGACCGCCTCGGCGCATCGCAGGCCGAAGATGACTTCACACAGCTCCAGCGGCGCGTCGCTGAGCCCCCGAGGACCGAGCAGTCGCCACTCGCGCTCGTAGCGCCACTCCCCGGCCTTACGCAGCAAAACGGCCGCATCGACTTCGCGCTGGGCTGCATCGTCGCCGTCATCGTGAACCACCATCGCAGCGACCTTCTTGGCCGAGACCAGCCGCCCGCCTCCATAGGACACCTCATGGAGGCCGGCAAAGCCGTCGGCAGGCACGGCATAGCCCAGGCACATGCCATGGTGTTGCTCCCCGTAGTGACTCCACATCAAGGGGCAATCGTAGCGCCTGGCCAGCGAGAACACTCCCTTGTCGTAGCGGCGAAGCAACTCGAGCTCGATTTCGGCGACGAGCAGGCTGACGTGTGGGCTCGGTGGGGTAGCCGAGTACTCCGGATCGGTTGCCAGGTAAGCGAGCTCGCCAATGAGCCGTTGAGCCTCGGCTCGACTCACCTTGTCGATGTGCTGCTGCGTCTTCGGGCCACGAAGCTTCGCTCGGCTGGCCGCCGAAGTCATCTCCGCCGCTTTGCGCCGGCGAACCAGCTCGAACATGATTCTCTCGAGCGTCGGCAGATCACAGTCCGCCTGCACTCGCGGCTTGCAGTCCAGCGGGTCATTGAACGTGCTGGGGTCGGCAAAGTACAACCGGTCCCCGCACAACTGCTCGATGGTGCGGGTGGTGAAAGCCCGATACTTGTACAGAATCTTTGGTGCTGGAGGCATGGCGCGAGGAGATTTTCAGGACAGTGTTTGTCGCCCGTCACAGCGGCCGGGGGCCCGCGACGTTGTGAGGCCCGGCCGCCAATCTATGGGCGCGCTGAACTACCCGTAGCCCAGAACAGAACGGCACCGGCCACAAGCGCCACCGCCGCACGAATCTGAGGACTCTCCAGCGGCAACCCATGTGCGAAGCGAACGAAGTGCTCGCAGTTGAACGCCAGCGTCGAGTATGGCTGATGCCTTCCAGATCGTGCGCGGGCCAGTACAACGGCCGCTTCAAATCTGCCGGTCATCGGCTCGACGCGCAACGGCTCGCCCTGGGCAAAGACTTCCATCGACTCCTCGCTCACCTGCTGGTCCAGGGGCCCGGGGTTCAGCGAAATGATCCGGCGCGGGCCCCAGGGGCTTGCCTCCGCGAGCAGCCCGAAGTGGCGATAGCCGGGCCGCTGAACGCTAACAACCGTTCCGGCAGGCAGCAACTGGTAGTGCAAGACGCTTAGTGGCATGATGTCGATGCGTTGTTTAGGAATTTGCATTAAACGCAAACATGCGCGTACAGTCAACCCCCGCCGCGCCGCACCCCGAGATGCCGTATCCAGCGCTTGTCGGTCAGGTGATCAAGTACTTCCGGACCAATGCCGGTATCGATCAAGGCACGATGGCGGCGTACCTGGAGTTGTCTCAGTCGGCCTACTCTCGTATCGAGAGTGGTGATACGGTCGTGAACGTATGGCAACTTCGGAAATGCTGCGAGGCGCTTGGCTCCTCACCCAGCCAAGTCCTTTCCGAGGTGCAGTTCCGCGAGGAGCAACTGCAAGCTCAAGGTGTTGAAATCGTGCCCGAGAAGCGGACGAATCCCGGAGCTGCACTCATCGGCATCGCGATCCTTGCTGCGTTGCTAGCAAGCGGCGGCTAGGGGTACAGCGTCGCTGCGGCCGCTGCCGACAACATCGCCGTGGACACATGACACAGTCCAAGGGCGCATCCGCCTTTGTCTATTGTTGTAGTCTGCATCCATTGTTTGACGAGCATGGGGGATCAGCCACATGGAGCCACAGAGCGACCAACGGGTGGGACACAGCCATAGGCTGCCGGCCGTCGTGCATCCTCGCCGGCGCCACGAAGCGCAATGCAATGTTCTTCTAGAAGAGCTTGAGAGCTTCTTGCTTCTGGTTGACGCCGGAGGCTTCGAGCTCAACGAGCTTCAACGCGAGGTCGTCTCGCGGTTCAGGCAGCAAGCCGTTCAATTCGCCCATGACATGCTGTTGGCCGGTGGTGATCGACAAGAAATTGCGAGGCGACTTGGCGTGGAGGAGCGCAGCGAGGCCGAAGCGGGCTGACATCCGCTGATGGGTTCAAAGACAGCACTTGTCGGTCGTAGGCGATGCACAAGTGGTTTGAAAAGGCGTCAAATTTGGCCCGCACTTCGCTCGGAAGACGGCTTCCTGGCCCCAGCCAGTCACGGCCGGGGCCTACTTTTCACACTCCTCATTCCCGGTCGGCGAATACCTCCCTCAACTGCCGTGCGCGCTTGACCTCGTCGCCGTGGAGGTAGATCGAGGTCGTCGACAGCGACGCATGGCGCAGGTTGTCGCGCACGCTCGTGAGCTCTGCGCCCCGCGCCAGCGAGTGGCTGGCATGCGTATGCCTCATCCAGTGCGGGCTGGCCCGCCGCAGCTTGTCCACCGTCGCGGGACTGCTCTGGCCGATCACCTCGGCGGCCTTGTCGAAAAACCGCCTGACGATGTTCCACAGCCGCGCCGACGTGATGCCGGCCTGACTGTCCTGCTCCAGCGAACCCAACAGTGGCGTGTTCGGACTCCACTGTGCAGGCGTCGTTGGCAGCCGCCGCTGCGCGAGGTGCCGGTTCAAGGCGTTCCACGCGAGCGGCGGCAGCGCCACCTTGCCCGCCTTGCTGCCTTTGCCCACCACGTGCAGCCAGTGGTCACCGTGATCATCGGTCTCGATCTGCCCCAAGGTGGCGCCCACCAGCTCGCTGTTGCGCAGCCCCGTGCCGTAGGCGAAGTCCAGCACGAAGCGCAGCCGCTGTGCGGCCGCGGCCTCCCAGCCGTAGGACCACTCCAAGCCGTCGGCCACCGTGCGTATCAGATTCCACTCGCTGTCCGAGAAGGCGCGCTTGGGGGCCAGCTGCGACACCCGCGCCGCGCCGCGCACCTTGATGCCGGCGAAGGGGTTGGCGAGCGTGTAGCGCTGCTGCACGAGCCATCGATACATCGCACCGAGCACAGTCAAGGCGTAGGCCGACGACCGTGCGGACAGGCTACCTGCGAAGGGCTTCCATTCGGGCGAAGAGCGCGGACGCGGGGGTCCCACCCAGCGGGTGCGCGGCGCCGGATGGCGCAGGAACGCCCGGTACGCCACGGCATCTTCGGTGGTCAGCGACGATAGCGCCTTGCCGCGCTCGACGATGGCCCACAGGATCAGGCGTTCGGCCTCCTTGCGATAGGCGCGCTGGGTCGCAGTCGACTCGTGCAGCGCCAACCAGGCGTGCACGGCGTCGTAGTCGTTGTTGGCGCTCAGCGTGCAGGTCGCACGCGGCGCGCGGAACGTCCCCTGAGAGCCGTCGACCCCGCGCGGCACGACGATGTGCTCCCAGGGAACGATGTCCTCCGGCGCGTCGACGACGACCAAGGCACGCGCGCGTTCGGTGAGCTGCGGATGCGCCGCGAAGAAGGTTTCGATCTGCCGCGCGCCGGCCGCCCCAAGACCAGGAATCGCGACCCACCAGCGGCGCCGGCGCGGGACGCGCAGCGTGAGCGCGGCAAGCGTCCTGATGCCCTGCGCATGCAGCGCCTTGGCGGCTCGAGGCGGCAACCACAGTGTCACATCGTCGCCTATCAGGGGCTCGGGAACGACCAGCGTCGGCAGCAGCTCAATGGCCTTCGCGGCAGCTCTCGCGTGCTCGGACCGCTCGGACTCCGAATGACTGAAGACCGCGGCCAAGTCCTCGCGGTGCCGTTGCCGCGCATAGGCCGCCAACTGCCGGCGGACGCGCCCGAGGATGCCGCGCGAGGACTCGCCGTCCATCCTGCGAGAACCCAAGTACCGCGCGACCGCGTCCGATGCGGAGAAGCCCTCGTACCAAGCCCGGAGTGCCGCCAGCGAGTCGGCGTCCGGCAGGCCCTGCTGGCCAAGTGCGGCGGCCAAACCGGAGGACTGGCGCGTTTTCACGCAGGCCAGTTTAGTTCATAGATGCGTCTAGTTCGATAATAAGAATTATCGCAATAGAAGCGATGGAGGCCACCCGCCCCCTTTAGTCGCCTACCCAATGTGGTGGGCTACCGGACCACCGACAGTTGCCCTAACCAGGATCGCGTCCCCGTGTCGCGTGGGGGTCGAACGCTGCCAACATCGTTCTCAGGGTCGGTTCGCCCGGCGTGTCGGTCTTGGCAGGCTTCCACGCTTTCAATTCGAGACCTGCCGCTTCGTCGGCGTCGCGTCAGGCGGGATCCAGTCAACGAGGATCGGCGTCTTGGCCTGAGCGTTCCCTTGAAGGGAAGTAGTTCGCTGTTCTCGCCGAACGCGACCCAATCGATCGCAGGCTGACAGTTTGCGTAGGCGCATTTTTCCAGGGCAAGAAAGCATTTGAAGAAGTCCGGAGGCGCTCCAATGGCCGACGCATAGATCACTGAGAGCGTACCAGTCCTGTCGGCTCTGGTGCTCCCGCTCTTCAGCCTATCGGTGTTCTGCTTCTTGAAATCCTCTTTGTCAGGCGGCGGTAGTCACGCAAACTCCATTGTGAACATGCGCGTGTAGCGCATCAGGAACCGCGCGCCACGGGCACCCCCACTGCCTTCGACCGGCTGGTAGACAGAACATGCTCCAACCTGATTAGCAACCAACCTCAGCAGGCTCGTGCAGTGAGCCAGCGGCGGCAACTCCAGCTACGGCACGCCGCACCTCACTGTGTCACGGCTATCCGCGTCCACACGGAATGTCGCTGCCCAGGGACAAGCGGCGACGATATGCCGGCCTTCCCCCGATGGAAAATCGGGCGTTCGATTCCGGTGGTGGGCCGGCAAGCGTATTGGCATCGAGAGGCGCCGCGCACGCGTCGCCGATGCGGGCGAGCGCGAACTGCCGAGTCCGCCTCGGCCAGCTGCGCTGTCGCGCGAGCATCCGCGCCTCCCTACCGCTCCATTCTCACCGGCGTGCGCGATCTCTCTAGCTCACCCTCGAGCACTTCCTCTGCCGTCTTGCGCATGTGTGCGACGGCATCAGTACAACCGCGAAGCAGGCTGGAAGTGCTGATCACCACCGTCATTCCCGCAGGGGAGACCTCTTTCACAATGAGCGGGATCTCGGGACGAAGGCACGGATTCCCCTTGCTTTGCAGCACGTTGGGATAGAGGGCGAGCGTTCCGCGATCGTCCGCAATGACGATCCTTGCATTGAAGAACCATCCGCCCGTTCCGCGCCAAGTGCCGTTGAACGGATTCGGGGCTCCGGACGCGCTAGCCGGTCCCGGCAGTCGAGGAGATGCGCACCCCAACCACAGGCACAAACAGAGGACGATCGCACAGCGTTTGGCTTTCCGCATACCCGGACTCCAACCGGGCCCGTATGAATATTGGGCTCGATGCGGGAGTGGACGACGATCGTCTGTGTGCGTCAACGGCACGATGGACGGAAAATACGAGGCGAAGCGAAGAACGGCCGTCGTCCGACTCAAAGCGCGTGGCTGCGGTTCAGTTGGCAATCGCGAGGCCTCTTGTGACGTGCAGACGTGCAAGGCAAAAGCCGACCAACACTGTGATTGGGAGGACGCACGTCTTCGCAGGAGCGGGCCCGGCCCAAGAGTTGTGACGCGGCGGCTCCTTGCCTTGGACCCCCTACTTGGGGGGGCGGGGGTCCAGCCGTCCAGAAGTCGCTGCGTGCCCCGTTGACACGCCTGTGCACTAAGGCCTTCAATTTGCCGGTGCGGCTGAGCTACGGAGGGAACATGACCATGGTCCATGCGGTCGTCCGGATAGGGCACAGCTTCGCAAAGCGGGCTTGCACAGCGGTCGTTTGCCGCGTGCACCCATTCCTTGCCGCTGGGTTGGCCGCTTTCGGCTGCGGCCAGGCGCTGGCCCAGGACTTCGGTTCCTTCGCCAGTTCGTCGGGACACCTGCTCCTCTCCGCCGGCAGCGGGAGTCCGGACATCAGTGACTTCAAAAACTTCTCGACACCGGGCGGGCTGCAAGCACAGGCCACGATGTTGCTGCCGCCCCTGGATTCAGGGGTTCAGGCAACGACGAACCCCACGGTGCCCGGGGATCTGACGGTGCACGGACAATTTTCGGTGACTGGCTCAATCGTCGGACCGACCCTGCACGGATCTACCCTCGCGGCCGCCGACAATGTCCACACTTGCATAGGCGACATCTGTACGTCCACCTCGGCAGGCGCCAACTTGACCGAGCTTTGGATCGACCACCTTGTCGCCAATGCGCCTGTCGGCGTCAACGAGGTTCAGCTCACCTTTACGCCCTTCTTCGAAGGCGGCTTCTTTGCCGATGCGCCCTATGTCCCTAACTCTGTGGGCGCGCCGATTGGGCCCACTGAGGCAATATTCGTGTATCAGATTCAGAGCAACATCGGCGCGGTCCTGGAAGGCACCTACGATCACGTATTTAGCGGAAATACGTCATTCCGCGACGCAGCGAGCCAGGTAATGACGGTCAGGACTGGCGTCCCGTTTGGCATCGAGCTCCAAATGCTGCTCAGTTCAAACGCGGGCGAGGGCTTCGGACCGTCCCTCAGCGAGGTGAGCGCCCTGAACACTGGGGGACTGTTCATCAGCGTCGACACCGAGGGCGCGTCATTGACCGCGGCGTCTGGCCAAGACTACGCTGCCCCGTTTGCCTCAGCGGTTCCGGAGCCGTCGACATTTGCGATGTGGTGCGGAGGGTTACTGGTACTTCTGCTGCTCCGGTGCCAAGGGAAATCCGAGAAGGGGGCCGGCAAGCTCCCTTCGAACGTCTCGGTCCGGACAGCTCAGGCCTGAACTTTGGACCGCGCGCGAGCGTCGCAAAACGCCCTTGCGCAACGAGGGCGTCCGAAGGTATGCCGCGCCAGGGACTGCCGCGCCAAGCGCTTCAATTGCTAGTCAATAGGACTTGCCGGACCATGGCAGGTCCTGATTTGCAACCAACCTAAACTTCACGAATGAACCCCCTGGTTCGAGGCTGCGCGGTCGCCGCGACGCGCACCAGCCGCCGCAGGATGGACTGCAAATCGAAGCGCCGGTTGAAGCGATACTGGACTTCGGCGAGGTAGCGTTGCGCGTACTTCTCGAACTTCACTGCGTGGTAGGTGCCCGTCATCGCGGTCTTCAGGTTGCTCAGCACCGTGTTGACTGCCTTGAACTGCGGCAGCTTCACGCTGGCCTTGCCGCCGCCCGTGACGTGGCGCTCGTGCACGCCGGCACCCTCGGCGGCCGTGAAGCAGCCCAGCCCGTCGGATACCACCGTCAGCGGGCGCACCAGCGACTTCGCAGCGAACTCCTTGACCGCCTGCGTGGTGAACGGCGCCTGCGCGAAGCACGCCAGCACCGGCTTGCCGTCCTCTGTGGTCTGCACCGCCGCGATGAAGGGCACCTTGTTTTCCGAGCCGCGGCCGGTCTTGCCGCCGGAGCGCTCCCCGCCCAGATAGGCGTCGTCAATTTCGACGCGCCCGGTAAGCTGGCGCGAGCCCTCGCGCAACCGCATCACCTCCATCAGCTTGTGCTTGACCAGCCAGGCAGTTGGATACGACACGCCCAGGTGACGCTTGAGCTCCAGCGCCGAGACGTTGTTCTTGGCCTGCGTCAGCAGGTGCATGGCCAGGAACCACAGCGTCAGCGGCAGCTTCGTCGCCTCGAAGATGGTGCCGCTGATGACGCTGCACTGGTGGCGGCACGAGGCGCATTGCCAGTACAGCCGCCCCTCTCGGCGAAACGTGCAGCTCGCCGGCCCGGCACATCTGGGACAGGCAAAGCCATTGGGCCAGCGCGCCGCCGTCAGCGCCGCTTCGCACCGCGCGTCCATCCCGTACTGGCACAGAAACTCTGGCATCGAGAGGCCTCGCTGGAATTGGACCCGGTTCATCGGCATGGCGCACTCCCCGCTGCGGTACGTCCATGTTGCGTGCTCACAGGCTCACTGCGTGAGCCTGCTGAGGTTGATTGCTAATCAGGTGCTCCAATTACCGCCTGACCAAGGGCGTCTGCTGGATTGCTGAGTAGAACCATGAATGCAAAGGCCGCGAATAATCGCATGACTCTTCCTTCCTAAGCACCGGCCGCGCCGCGCGGCGTTTGGCAACACCGCCCTTCGTTGATGAGTTCCTCAGCAAACCCGCGTCGACCACGGTGGAGGGTGGGAACAGTCATATGTCGCTTGCGGTGGGTCCGGCAAGCCGACCGTGCTCAGCGGGTAGCTCCGGCTCCTGCTGAATACGCCCGGCAGGACCTCGTAGAGCTTGTCTACGGTCTTGTCTACCAGTTCATCAAGACCGAATGACTGAACCTGGTCGGCTATGAATGCCTTGAAGTATTGACCTGACTCAGCCAATCCCTCGACGACCGCGCTTCCGAAGACGTCGACGGCTTTCAGCGCCTCCGACGCTGCATGGCCTGCCACGAATTTGATGGTCCCTTCCACCTGCGGCGCCGTGTCGTCGCCCGCGCCTGCGAAAAGCGACAGGTTGTCGTAGAGGAATCCTTGTGTCATGCCCATCCCAAATCCGACCAGGACGGCAACAGCCCCCGCCACGGCCAGTGGCGCACCGCCCGCGATCCCAGCAGCTGCAGCAAGTGCGCCGACTGAAGTGACAAGACTGCCGGCGCGCATGAGGTTGTCGCAGATTCCCCTGATGTCATTGCCCATCTTCGGAATGAGCGCATTGAGGTCGAAGTCGTCAAGCGCGCGCTTGTCGCCGAGCGCACGAACTGCTTCGGCCCGACGCACTGCGGTCAGGTCGACGCCACAGGCGCGAAAGTAGGCATAGAACATCTTGTCCAACAACGCGAGTTGGTCACCCGTCATGGCGCGCAGAGCGGGCATGGCACCGTTTGGAAACGTTGCGGTCTTGTACGCGTCTTGGACTGCCTGCTGAGAGCGTCCGCTGCTGACGAGCGCCACGGCGCCTTGGGCGGTCATCTGAAGTTGCATGTTCATCAACAGCAAGGCGAGCGAGCCCGGTGCAAACGGCGACGGCAGCATGTTGTCTACTCGGTGGCGCAACAGGCTGATGGTCTCGCTCACGCCGTTCGAAGTTCGACTCAACGTGATGTCGACTGGGCCGGCGACCACGGCCGACGTCCGGTCGGCAACGCCAGGCGGCAAATGAATGTAGACGAGGTTCCCGTCGATGCGGCACTGGCCATCGAACGAAGCACCGAAGAACTTGCTGACATCGTCGGTCCACCTGTATGCGAAGGAATCGCCGAGGAGAACTCCCCCACTCACTTTGAACGCAAGCGTTCCGAAAGGTAGGGTGGTGTCGACAACCAACTTGGCGCTGAAGGGCTCATGTGGCCCCAGAACCTCTGCTGGAGCAGGCCCCGGGGGTGCGGCTGCAGGCGTAGGAGCCGGGCTCTGCGGAGCGGGGCTCGCGCCGTCTACGCCGCCTCCCCCGCAGCCAAGCATCGTCCCGGCGACACCTCCAACCGCCACAGCGCTGAAGAGCTGGAGCAGACGCCGACGTTCGGCGCTATGCATGGCGGGTTTGACAAATTTCAGTTCCGGCATATCACACCCCCTGCGGCAACCGACAAGAGCGCGCCTACGAGTCAAGCACGGCTCGCATCGACCCTCAAAAGCGTCTTCCCGCGAACTCTCCTCCGCAGTTGCCGAACGTTCCCGGCTGAATCGAGCAACCCCAAATCTTGTATCGCCCCGGGCTCTGGCAAGTAAAGTAGCTGGACTCGCTGCCAGGGCTTAACTCGGATGACCCGCAATTCGCCCTACCGGTTGCCTCTTCGAGGCACGTCTGGACGCTTATCGTCCTTGAGCATCCGTTCCGATACGTCACCTGCAGGCTTGTCGTTGAACCACACAGCGTGCCTCTGACAGCTCTGACTTGAAGGCACTGGTTTGCGTCGACGCGCGGGTGGTCACTCCTGGCTGTCGACTCGCTCGAGTACGACGGTGTCGGAGTTGACGCGCTCGGCTCATCCCGATCGTCGTCATCATTGTCGCGCTGCGCCTTTCGTTCGCACTGTCGCGCCTGTTCCGTGCACAGGTTTATGCACGGGATTGCCGCTGGCCCTCTTCCGCACGACGTGCCGCATTGATATTGTCTGGCCAAACAAGCTCCAGCATCCCCAGCGTGCACGGCAGGAAGAACCGTCAGTAAGGACGTGAATGCAAGACCTCGAAGCACCTGTCTCATTTGAAGCCTCCTTCGCGTCAACGGTGTCGCTGGATCGGTGCTCATTTGGCCACTACGGCGCCCGCAGGAAGCCAGTCGTCAGCGTCAATTTCCTTGATTTGTTTGTTCGCATCGAATTTGTTCGGACTCACAACTCCATCCAAGAGCCACTTCTTGATTCCGGCTGGCGTCCGTTGCCACTCACCTCCGTTGATCTTTGCGGTCGTGTAGGTGTAGCACTCCGCAAACCAATCGTTGCCTGTGCAGTTGATGCCTTGGCAGAAGGCTTTCGCAAGACTACCCGTCGTGCCACGCGGGGTGGCACTTGAAAAGGTCAAATGGTTCCCGTACTCAGGGTTCTTCTGCTCCTTCTCGGCCCATTCGCGTTCGTCAGGCGGGAGTTGCCGATGATCCATTTGGAAGACCGGGGCATACCTGTATCGATCTGGCAATTGGCCGTTGTTGCCGAGGCTCTTCTCCTTCACGCCGCAGACACCCCATATTGGGAACGCGTTCGCCAACATGAAAGTCCCAGATATCAAAGTGGCCCAAAGGATCTGAACGACGGTGCGCATAGTCTTGCCACCTTTCAAACACGAGGTAATGGTCTACGCGTTTCCTTGAACTGCTCTTTTGAGAGAGGCGAGTTGAGTTCGGCTGGAAATTCCGAGGTCCCGATACGCAGCAGCGATCTGATTCCTCACAGTCGGCGGCGCGATTCGCAGCCTACGTGCGATCTCTTTGTGAGAGAGACCTTCAGCGAATAGGGCGGCAATCCTTGCCCGTCTTGGCGGCAGTGAGTCGATGAGCGTCTTCTGCTCGGCATCGAGGAGGTACAGATCGGCCGAATACCGGATGCGTACCTTGATCGCATTTCCCACGAACGTCGCCGTGCGGTGTTCCGCGATCGCCGCGACCAGCGGTTCAGGCAGTCGCGGCTCGTCAATCTCCGTCCACTCCAGACGTAGAAGCAGCAGGAAATCATCGTGCGCAAAGCGCAGTCTCCCGTCCGCGTCAGCGAGCGCAAGGCATCGACGTTCACCGACCACCTGCGCCACGGTAGCGTCTCGGCTCTGCTCGATCGTTTGATTGATCCTGAGCGCCTCTGCGAAGTGCGGCATGAGCGACTCGCACACAAGCCGTTCGTGGTCCGTGTACAGCCCGGCGTCGTGCCGGTATAGCGACACCCACTGCAAGTCGCCGGGTGTCGACTCGCTCATGGCTGTCCCAAGCATGTCCCGGCGCTTCCACCTGGCCGCGTACGCGCGGTACTCGGCATCTGCGCTCTCCGCGTACAGCGTCGGAATGTGGGCGTGAACGGTCCTACCGACATTGCCCAGACCGAGCTGCGTCACCTTGTCGCGACCATTGATCGCCTTCCATTCGGTGAGCGCGACGGGGTCGACTTCATGCAGATGCGCTGCGCGTGCCTTGATTGTCTTTCCGTCCCTCGTGCCGACTCCCCAGATGGCCGTGTCGAATCGCAGCAGCGGCTTGATCAGACGCAGGGCATGATCCTGAAAGGCTTGCGTCGGCAGTTCCCGCGCCGCTCGATATAGAGCAAGCAGGAGCGTCGCCGATGTCGCCGTGTCGTGCATGAGGTTGCCCACTTCGCTGCTCCAAACGTAGTGGTACAGGGCCGCACTGTCGATAGTGCAAGATGCACTACTGGCGGGGCGCTGATGCGAGGTGCTCCAGCTTGGCTTTCAGCTCGGCGCGGCTCGAAACGCCCAGTTCGCGGTAGCAGCTGGCGAGCTGATTTCGTACCGTCGCGGGCGCTACGCCGAGCATCTTCGCGATGCCCTTGTACGTGTAGCCTTGCGCGAACAGAGCCGCCGCATCCATGCGTCTCGGCGCCAGCGCGGCATCGCGCTCCGGCGCGTCAGCGCGAAGCCAAAGAAGATCAGCGATTGGCCTGGCGTGAAGGACAAAGTGCCGCGTCCGGTATTTCCCGCAGCCGGAACCCACAAGCTGCAGGGTGACACCGCTCGGAAGCCGACGACCGTCGAAGTCGGTCCACTGCCGCCGACACATTGTGAGAAACCCCTCCTGGGCGGACAGCAACTCGCCTGCGCACGTTGCGAGCGCGTCGACGCCGTCGGCCTCGCCCTCGGTTTCAGGGACGGTTACCTGCGTGTGGTGAGTTAGCCGGTTGATCCGCAATGCTTCGCAGAGATGCTCCATGAGCCTCTGGCAGTCCTTGCGCTCGGACTCGGTGAAATGATCATCCGGGTCCGGCCGGTACAGGGAGCACCACTCGAAGACGGTCGACGCCTTCGTAGACAGGGCCGTGCACAGGTAGCTCTGCCGTCCGAAACGGCATGCGTAGTCGCGCATCACTCTGTCTTCTTTGCCGGCGAACAACGTCGGCGCGTGGAAGTTGAAGGTCGTCCACGGGCCATTCCGAACGATGGGGATGATCTTGTCAGCTCGGTTGATCGTCTTCCAGTAGCCGATCGCCTCGGGATCGATTTCAAGTGTCCGCGTCGCGATAGGCACGAGCGCGGGGTGCATGCCCGCATCGGAGAAGTAGCCTGCTCCCCAGATGGCGGAGGCAAACCGCAGGCGGGGACGAATCAAGCGGATCGCATAGTCCTGGAACTCATCGGTCGGACGCGACATGGCCGCGCGGTACAGCGACAACAGGAGGTCGGAATCGGCATCCATCCATTCCTCCTTTCATCCAGCGCCCCGCGCGCCTGTAACCGAAGGGCGATCGCCGGAGCTACAAGGCCGCGGCCGCGAGGCTTGACGGCAGCCACGCCTGCAGCGGCAACTCGAAGATTCCCATGTGCCCAACATCGGCAGCGACGATTGCGGCGTTGGGGAACAGCCGTCTGACATCGGCGTCAGCATCGACACCACGCAGTGGGTCTTGCCTGCCGACGATGGCACGCACCGACACTTTGGTGGCCGACGGTCTCGCCTCGCGGACCCACTGCTGAATGCCGCGGCCGACCCGAGCGAAGGCGTCGAAGCTCAACGACGGTCCGTCGGGCGCCAGCGCCTTGAACCGAGCCCTGGCCGCATCAGAGCGAGGAGACCAGTAGTGGTCCAGGAGCCTCGGGGTGGCCGAAAGCGCAACGGCCAGGTCGACGAAACTTGCATCGGTGCCGCCGCCTGCCTGCAACGCTTCCGCGACAGCCGGTGGTGCTAAGCCGCCGTCCACCAGTCGCATGGCGAGGGTGCGCAGGCTGCGGTCAAGATCGACGGTCGGGTTGACGAGCGTGATAGATTCGATGAGGTCAGGCTGCCGCTCCAGGAGACGAGCGGCAATCACTGCACCAACCGAGTGCGAAACCACAGGCACCGGCCGCCCTTCGGCCTCTGTAAGCCCCGACAGTCGCCGGACACCAAGGTCAACCAGCGACGCAAATGCGTCAGCATGGTCTTCTCGGGGGGGCGGCTGATCCCACCAGTCGATCGGGACGGCGTCGCCGAACCAGCGTCGCTCGATGTCTGCAGTGAAGCCGGGGCCCCCATGCAGATACATCCCAAGGATGCGCAGGTTGCCTGCCATGGTCCTCCTCCATCTGCGATGCCCCGCGGCGCGGACGCTGGACAAGAGCTTACGAGTGGGAGGGACCCGTCTCACGTTGACCGGATACCTCAGGCTCGTCGACGCCATTCTCCGGTTGTGGTGGCGTCGAATCAAGCGCAGACGAGCGTCGCCTGTCCTTTGGAGACATGCAGATCATGGCAGTGGACCGGTAGCGGAGCAGATAGACGACTTACGGGCTGCCTCACTTTCGAGCGGCGCTGGGATGCGTGCAATTCGGCAATTCGCAGCGGTAGGTAGCGGCCGACCGACCGCGACACCCACGAACCACGGCCAAGCCGGCTATTCCGCCGTCCTGTACCGCCGCGGTGGACGCTGCACGCGCGCGTCGACGAACCCTTCGACCATGCCCCTTGGCGGGCGTACTCGCGCCGTGCTCTCGCTGCACGCCGGAGTGCTCGCGACTTCGCTCGCTGTCCATTGAAGGGTGGCGGCCGCGCTGCCGTGTCGCCCAGGCCGTCAGGCACGTGACCTTCGGCGACTAGGTTCGCTGCGAACCGTCGAGGGTCTAGAACGAGAGACCGAGTGCAATCTCGGTCTTGGCTTCTTGCGAGCGGCCGGTGAGCAAGTCCGCGCCGACAGAGCGCTCGATGGACAGGCTGGGCACGAGCCCCTTGCCTTCCTTGTGCAGCCTGCCGAAGGACAGAGTCAGCCCGATGGTGTACAGGTGGTAGTTCTCCTTCTTGCGCTCCCCCGACTGAGAGAAGTCGTGTTCGCCTTGAACTGTCGCGTACAACGCTGGCACGACGCCGAGGCTTCCGACCTTGATGCTCTCTGGGTCGATGCCCCATGGTGCGTAGTTGCCAGTGACCTTGAGGATTGCGCCGCTCAACCTGCCATTGCCCTTGCTGCCGCCGGCTGAGTGGTCGGAATACAAGCCGGCGGTACTGTCGAAGAAGACAACCGCTGGGTTGCCTGCGCCAGGGCGAGGAATTCCACTGAGAGCCGGCTGGTAGTAGCCCTCGATGACCACTGTCTCGCGGTCCTTGGTCTTGTCCAGGTAGGTCTTGTTGCCGTTGGTGTCCTTGACGAAGTTGCCGTCATCGTCCTTGATGGCCTGCAGCGACTTGCCGTATTGCGCCTTCGCCGCCCAGTCCCACCCCCACACGGCGCCCGCAGCATCCTTCTTGGGGTCGTTGCTCTTAAGTCCCTGGAAGAACACCTGCTTGAATGAGACCTGGACGCCTCGGTCGTTCTTCAAGGAGTCCGAGTCGGTGTCCTTGTGCAGGTAGACGCCGACCTTGAATCCTTTCTTCTTCACGACCTCGCTATCACTGCCTGGCTCGCTATCCCGCGACAGGTTCGAGTTTTTGTAGTTGAGCACGGCGTCGATGGTGCCGCTTGACTTGCCGCCGCTGCGCACCCAGTTCAAGGTTGCCGGCTTTTCCCACGGCACCTCCTCGGGAGCTGTCTCCGCATTCAACGTGAAGGAACCTTGACCCCAGGCTGACGATGTGCAAAGGGCGACAAGTAGCGCGACGGAACGAATCAGCCGGTGAGTTCTCATGCCGGCACCTTCTTCGTTGTGGCGGCCTTCTTCTTTGCTGCGGGGGGCTGCTCTTTCGTCTTCTCCGGGGCGGTGGTGTCGAAAACCGCTTTGACGACGTCGGCCACCGTCTTGCAATCGCTGGCCGTGTCCGGGCCCACGGGCTTCGCCCCGAGCGCGGTGCTGTGGGCGTTAATCCACATCCACATGTACGCCACACCTTGGTCTGTGATGGCGAGCTTCGTTAGCGTGAACGCCTTGATCTTCTCGAGCGAATCCGTCTCTTTGTGCAGCGCCAAGGCGTACGGGGACGCCTTGTCAACGGCGTAGAAGATCAGGTCTTGAAGCTTGCCCTTTTTGTTGCTCTTCGTCGGCATCGTCGCCTCCTTCCGGTTGGGTGGTTCGAGACTTCTGAACGCTCGCTGCGACCACAAATGTCCCGGCGATTGCGTTGGGAAGTCATCCGACAGAGGGAGGATGCGCACTTCGTGATCTCTGCGGTACGGGCGCGCAGGACTTGCTTCGAAGACAATGCTGCGCGGTGATGAACAGACATCAGCAAGCCGACGAGGCCGAACTGCTGGAGTTGAAATCGGCGCATCGTGGTGCGCCTGAGGCTACCTGCAGGGAGCTCGCGACCGTATGTGGCTCCGCCCGCCAGCGCGGCGATCGGTGGCTGAAGCTCAGCAAGCTGTCATCGAACAGTTCACCGGCCGCTGTTGCTAGGTCACCGGTCGATCGGCGCGCCTGGTCGGACCCACTGCCGTTCTCCAGCGGTCCTGATCGCGTCGATCGTCGTCAAGACGGGATTCCCGGACGCGCACGCTTGGCTGAGCAGATCGGCGCAACGTTGGGGGTAAGTCGAGAGCTTCCCAGGAAAGTGGAGTGTTGTGCCCTTGTCCACGAGGTCTGCTCCGCGCGGAAAACCGACACTGATCGCCGACAGGGAGAGCCCGAGCCGAGCGGTTGACGTGCCGCAGGCGGCTGGCACACTGGCGCCCCAAGGGAAGGAAGTGCCGTTGCGAATCACCTTCGGAATGTATGTCGGCGCGTGGCGCGGACCAGGAGGCGAATCGCGCTTGGTCGGCCCATACTGTCGCGACCCGCCTTTCTCGGCCTCCTCGAGACTCACCTGGGCCTGACCGCCGCCCCAGTCTCCGCCGCTCGACGCGCAGCGGCATATCTTCTGGCGCTTCGCGCCGCCGATGGTCCTCAGCGCTTCTTCCACCGAAGCCTGGAAGCCGACGAAATCGGCACGGCGGCCCAACTGTTGCTACGCCGCGATGAACTGATGCTCGGCGGATGGGACGGCCAGCAGCATGAAAGCTGGACCGGACGGCTCGCGGACATGGCCGCGGTTGAGGCATTCGCGGCGACGCGCGTCTCGCCGGGCGAAGGCGAGCGGCTGGCACGGGTTGCCCTGCGCCTTCGCACGCGCCGCAGTCCGATTGCCTCCGTCACTCTGCTCGATCCTATCGAAGCATTTCCCTCGCGTTGGCGCGACGTGCTGGATCTCTTGCCTGTGGACATCCAGACCGAAGCTGCTCCCATCGGAGCGGGAGATCTCGGTCGACTTCAGGGTACCTGCCTTCAGGCGATCTCGCAAGCGCACATCCCTGAAGGATCCACGATTGAAGGCGATGGCTCGCTGATCGTTCTGCGAGCTCTGACCCGCGAGGTGGCCGAGCATTGGCTTGCGGATCACTGCCGCCGCAACTCCATGCAGTCCCGGCTGTTCGTCTGTGAAGATCAGGCCGCTTCAGTGGATGACACGTTGTGCGTTCAAGGGCTTCCGACCTGTGGATTCGACGAACCGAGCGCTCTGCGCCCTGCGCTGCAGGCATTGCCGCTCGCGCTGGAGACGTTGTGGGAGCCCGTAGAGCCGGCGCGCGTGCTCGAGTTCCTAATGCATCCGATCGGTCCGTTCCATCTCACGGCGCGGCGCATGTTGGCGAACGCTTTCGCCCGACAACCCGGCATCGGCGGCCGTGAATGGAGCAAGGCACGCGAGCAAGTCGCTCAGAAGCTGGGTAGCGATGTTGTCGATCAAGTTTCCTATTGGCTGGAGTCCGCGCGCCACGCGCGCTCGACCGGCGCGCCACTTGACGATGTCATTGCCCGCGTGATCAAACTCCAGGCGGCGCTGGAGATGCGCTTGGCGGGACTCCGCGAGCGCGAGTCCGAGGCTGCGTTGCAGCTCGATGTGAAGGGGGCACTCGGCCAATGCAGTCAGCTCATGGAGGGCCTGCGGGAATTGCGCAAGGAAGGCAACGCGAACGTGCGGCCCCGCGCACTTGAGCAGTTGATCACGCACGCCACCGTAGACAGCTCCAACGCGTTGGCAGTCGCCCAGGTCGGTTGCATGCAAAGTGCCTCAGCGCCGGCAGCTTGCGTTGTGGAGCCTGCAGACGAGGTGATCTGGTGGATGCCCTCCAGGCCGCAGCTACCCGCACCCCTGCCCTGGGTTGGCGAGGAGCTACAAGCACTTGTCAATGCCGGCCTGCGCATGCGCGATCCAGCCGCGGAGATGGCCGCATTGATGGCCCACTGGACGCGTCCCATTCTCGCGGCCCGCCAATGGCTTTACCTGGTCCTCCCCCCGGAAGGTTCGGAAGATCATCCTGCGTGGCAATTGCTAAAGGCCATGTGTCCTGACTTGGTGCCGCAGGCGCTTCAGGCGCACGCTGCAGCGCGCGGACAGATCGCAGCCGTCGAGGCGCATCCGCTTCCCGTGCCTCGTGGCCGGTGGCAGCTGGACCAAGACGCCTCCTGGCGTGAGACTTATCCTGCTCCCACTCGCCTACAGGCGCAGTCGTTCAGCTCACTCAACGTCCTGTTCAGCAACCCTGCGATCGCTGTGCTGAAGGACGCGGCTGGCTTGCAGCCGGCCCCGACGCTAGCAGTCAGCGAAGGCAACTACCTACTTGGCAAGCTCGCCCATCGGCTACTCGAAATCCTCTTTGCGCAGGAAGGGGCGCTTCGGTGGAGCAAGGGTCAAGTGGACGCTTGGTTCGAGCCGGCGACCGAGGATCTGCTGCAGCGCGAGGGCCTGCCTCTTCTCGCGCCAGGCAACGCGATGTTGCTGCAACATTTTCGCGACTCAGCGCGCAGCAGTATTTCCGTTCTGCTGCAGCACTTGCGGCATGCGCGAGCGTCGCGTGTTCAGGCCGAACGCAAGCTCCAGGGCGACATATTTGGGCTCGACACCTCCGGCGACACCGACCTGCTGATCTTCCTGGAAGGCGGCGGCACGGCCGCGCTGGACCTGAAGTGGTCACCGGCCGTGCGCTACCGCGAGAGCATGGAAGCTGGCGACTATCTGCAGTTGGCGCTCTACGCGCACATGAGTGAGCAAGAGCTCGCCGCAGCACCAGTAGCCATTGGGTTCTTCAGTTTTGTCGATAGCACGTTGCTGACGTTCACGCCGAATCTGTTCGACGCGTCGGCCCGCGTCGTGACTTCGTCGATCAAGCCCGAGCAGCTTGTGCGGTCCGCCGTCGACACCTGGAACTGGCGCGTGGACCAATGGCAAGCGGGCAATGTAGAAGTCATCGCCGAAGGCCTGCTACCGCCGGCCACAGATCCGCCGGCCGGTTGCCTGCCTCTGCGCCCTCTGGGCAATTGGTGGGGCGACTTCGCGGCCCTGTTTGGCGAACCGGAGGACGCATGAGCGACGGCATGAACGTCGAATTCGTCCGCGCCGGCGCGGGCAGCGGAAAGACTTACTACTTGACCAGTTTGCTGGCGCAGCGCCTGCGCGACAAGGCCGCCCGGCCGCACGCCGTGATCGCCACGACTTTCACCGTCAAGGCGGCGACAGAACTGCGGGAGCGCGCCCGCAACACCCTGCTGCGTGAAGGCCGCCTCGACTTGGCCGCAGCCATCGGCCAAGCACGCATCGGTACGGTCAACAGCGTATGCGGCCAATTGATTCAACGATTCTGCTTCGAGCTCGGGATCTCGCCCGATCAGACAGTGGTCGACGAGGACGGCGCCAAACGGCTGATGCGCATCGCGATCGAAAGTGTCCAAACCTCCGAAGAGAGCGCCGCACTGATGGCGCTTGCCACCCGCATGAGCATTCGGGAAGAAGACTTGACCAGCCGGATCCGCGAAATTGTCGACTTGGCTCGCTCCAACAACATCGGACCCGAGCATGTCGCCGCAATGGGAACAACGAACGCAGACGCCATGCTGGCCTGCTGGCCCCAACCCGACGGCGACCATAACGCTGATCTGGAGCACGCTTTGTCGGCCGCGCTGGATCAGCTTTGCGCCGTCGTCGCGGCTGGCAATGCGTTCAGGGTCACCAAGGACGCCCTTGAAACTGTCACGACTGCCTTGGAGGCACTTCGCCAGGGACGCCTCACCTGGTCGGACTGGCACAACCTCATCGGCCTTGCCGCGGGAGCCAAGCACGCGGATATCGTGGGGCCCGTGAAGGAGATTGCGCGGCAGCACCCGTCGAACACGCAATTCCATGCGGATGTTCGGAACTACCTGGAGACCTTGTTCGGGCTCGCAGCGAAGACGATGAAGGCCTTTGAGCAGGCCAAGCGCGAGCGCGGCGTCGTTGACTTCACGGACCAGGAAGTGATGCTGTTGCGCGCGATCCAGGACAGCGAGCTGGTGCGCAATGCGCTGCAAGACGAGTTGGATCTGGTGCTCGTCGACGAATTCCAGGATACCAACCCGCTGCAACTGGCGATCTTCGTGGAGCTGGCCAAGCTGTCGAAATCGTCGGTCTGGGTCGGGGACCAAAAGCAGGCAATCTACGGGTTCCGAGGAACCGATTCCACTCTCGTGCAGGAGATCCTCAGGGCAGTCGAGACCTGGGGCGGAACCCTCGGCCAACCGCTGTCCGAATCATGGCGCTCGACACCCGAGCTGGTCGGACTCGCCAACGCGGTGTTTGGGGAGTCATTCGCTCCCATGCCGCGTGGCGATGTGGTCCTGACGCCCAGACGCGCTTCGATTCCGGAGCAGCCCGATGTTCTGAACTGGTCATTTGTTCGCGGCCCACGCCGCAACAGCTTTGACTTCACGGCAATGGGGCCGGCAGTACACGGCCTGCTTCAGCGCAATCTGAACGTCTACGACAAGCAAGCCAAGCAGCTTCGACCCCTGCGCGCGGGTGACATCGCCGTACTCTGCCGCAAGAACGACCACGTGTCGCAGATTGTGGAAGCCATGGGCCGCTGGGGAATTCCGGCCGCCGCCGAGCGCCCTGGGTTGTTGAAGACACCGGAAGCAAGGCTGGTGCTCGCATGCCTGCGCCGGCTCCATGATTCTGCGGACACCGTCGCGTCTGCGACGGTTGTAGGGCTCACCGGCTCGCTGCTGCCAGAGCAATGGCTGGAAGACCGGCTGCAGTTCATGGCCGATGTCCGGGTCGACGAATCCGGACGCAACATCCCGCGGCATCGCGATTGGAAGGTCCGAGGCGACGACGCCCATCCGCTGCTTGTGCGCCTCGAGTCCTTGCGCTCGCGGCTGCTTTCTCTCACGCCGCGCGAAGCGTTGCGCTTGGCCAAGGCAGAGTCCGGCATCGCGCGGCTTGTGCACCAGTGGTCCGTGAACGAGCACGCGGCGCAGGTGCGCATCGCGAACGTGGAAGCACTGTTGGCGCTGGGTGACGAGTACGAGGATGCTTGCCTCGGCACTCGCCAGCCTGCGACCGTCAATGGACTCTTGCTGTGGTTGCAGGAACGCGCCGAGAACGAGCGCGATTGGCGCGCGGCCGCGGCGCACGGGGCTGTCGAGGTGATGACTTTCCACAAGGCCAAGGGCCTTGAGTGGCCGGTCGTGATCGTTGCAGGCTTGGATCAACTGCGGCTGAATGAACTGTGGAGCGTGCGGGCTCGCACGAATGGAGCCTTCGAGCCGCGGCAACCACTGGCCAATCGCTTCATCCACTACTGGCCCAATCCCTTCTTTGGCTGGACGAAGAAGGTGCCGCAAGTCGAAGCCGCCGAGAATTCTGTGCACGGCCAGGCGATGGGCGAGGCGGGTCGGGCCGAGAGGACACGCTTGCTGTATGTCGCTCTGACACGAGCCCGCGACATGCTGGTACTGGCGGGTGACAGCCCGCAGATCGGGAATGCGCCCTGGTCCAACTGGCTCGACGAGACCGAGGGCGCACGGCCCTTGCTGTGGGGTCGCACGGGTGCCTACGATGCCGGTGGTGTCCAGGTCAGTCGCGAGAATTCGGAATGGGATCCCGACGAGGCCAGCGTCGCGCCACCGGCGCGGCACTCGCAGGCGCTGAGTTTTTTTGAATCTGGAACTCCTCGAGAACACGCCCCTCTTTGGTTTGCCCCAAGTTCGGCGAACGCGACAGGCTACGCCATGGTGGAGGTCGAGAACGTCGGCACGCGCATCACCGTAAAGGCGGGCACGGATTTCCTCGCGTTGGGGTCGGCAGTCCACGGATGCATCGCCTATGCCTGCGCCGACCCCATGCAGCCGTTGACTGTGGGGGAAGTGCAGGAAATCCTCGAGCGATGGGGTGTCGGCGGCGCCGTCGAGCCGGCGGCCGTCATCGGTCAAGTCCGGGCCTTCAATGCATGGTGGCAAGGCAAGTGGCCACAAGCGCAAGCCCAAGCTGAAGTGCCGCTCGAAGCCAAACGGCCGGATGGCAGCATTGTTCGAGGGCAGATCGACTTCATGCTGAAGCTGCCCAATGGTCGCATCGTGATCGATCACAAAGCCGACCCGCGCGCGGTTGGCGACGGCAACCGGCTGGCCGACACCCATGGCGGCCAACTGGAGGCCTACGAGGAAGCCATTCACATCGCCACCGGCGAACCTGTCCTGGGATCATGGCTCTTTCTGCCTGTGGCGGCCAAGGCGGTGCGCATTGGGAAGTAGGGCCAAATCTCTCCGCAAGACACACCAGTTTGCCGCTGACGCTAGCGCAGTGCTTCTGCCAGCAGCCGAGCCTCATGCAAAGGGCATGGAAGGATCGTGGCCTCGTCGGTGGAGGCGTGCAGCAGCATGGCCCTGCGGGTCAGGGCCATGACCTGGTCCGCTTGCTGGTCGGCGCCTAGCACCGGAATGCAAACTTCGGTGAGCGACGGGAATCGTCGAGCTTTCAGATTGCGCTTGTTCTCGTCGTAGCGCGAACTCCTGTTGGCGGTTCGAATGGCAACGCTCGTCTGCAGCGCGGTGGGTAGACCGCGACTGAGCCAGAACGTCCGCGTGGCCCCCGGCTCGGCGAACGTGCCGGTGGTGATCCCGCTCGCATTGCCCGGCACGTGGTAAGTCGGCGATTTGTCGGGGTCGAGAAGCAGCCGGACAATCGTGCGCGACTCGCCGTCCCTTGCCGTCGCGACGACCGCAGCGCCGCCGACCTGACCGACAGCCAACTCCCCGAACCTGAGCTTGCCATTTCCAAGGGCGGGCAGATACTGACGGATGTTGGTCGCATCGCAGAAGGTGATGTTCGAACCGCCCTCATTGAGCAAGGAAGCGAAGAACTGGCCGACAGATGCTTGCAACGCATCCCTTCGCAGATCCTGCGTATCCTGGAAGTCCCCGGCATAGAGGGCCAACAGCGCCTTGGCATAAGGTTGCCATGGACTAGTCCGATCCGCGCCCGGCACACTCGCGAGAAGTGTGCCATTGGCGAAACGCACGGCCATGGGCAAAACGAGTCGATCCCGGCGAGCACCCGGCCTGCGGTCAAAGAGATTGGCGTTGAAGTTGGCGACAAACCATCCCTCCAGCTGCATGCCCTGCGGACAGCTGGCGGGATCGACGTACACCACTCCCAATGCACGCAACAGGTCGCGCAACGCGCTTCTCAGCTTGTGGGTGGCGTCGCCTTCGTCTTCGTCCTCACGGACCGTTTGGTCCGGATCGAACAGCACGACCTGGGGAAGAATGTTGCGCTGGGCCAGTACCCGGTATGCGAGCAAGTACGGGTCCTGCGCAGGCTCATCGCGCAGTCGGGTATCCATCTCCAGCACGCAGAGCCATACACCCTTGGACTTGGGCAAAACGCGATCGAGATGTCCTTGCATCTCCAGCGTCCGAGCCTTCCCGATCGCGCGCGCGCACTCACGCTCTACCTGGGCTTGGCGCGCCTTCGGAATGTTTTGCGCTGCGATCTCTTCTGCAGCCGCGACCGCGGCGTCGGGCAATCGCGTCGCAAAAGGTCCCGCTTCCACGCAGTGCAAGTCGACCTTGAGACCAGAGGCGAACTCGCTGCGCCGCTCGCTTTGAACCTCCGCAGCGCCGAGGAGATCGGTCAGGGCGGCGGCTATCTCGTTGTGCGCTTGCAGGCGCGGCGATAACAGCGCAACGTGCAAGGTGTCCTCGCCATTCAGCAATCGCAGCTGCTGCAGTACCAGCTTCTGCAGCAGCTCTTGCGGATTCTTGGCGTCCTCCACCGGCGACAGCGACTTCAGGCGGGGTGGCGCTCGCCGATGCACACGCACGGCTCGAAAGCCTGCAGCTTCGAGCGGCCCACGGATCAAATCCAGGTAGCTCTCACGATCGGGCGCTCCGACGCCGGTTTGTCCCGGCAGCCAGCGGTCCCCGTGATACGACCCCGCAGTCGGCATGAGGGAGGCCTTGCGCCCAAAGTGCGCAACCAGCTGGCCGCGGGCGTCGATGAGAGCCTGTTCACTTACGTCGCTGAGCGCAAGAATTCGGCGCAGCACGGCGAGCGCTGGCGAGGCGCTAGTCGCGCTGGCGTCCGATAGCGCGTGAAGATCCCGCCGCTGAATCGGGATGGAAAGGGCACGCGTGCGTTTGGACTGTTGTGACAGGAACAGATCAGGTTGCAGGAACACATCCAGCGTGCGCGATCCATCGGGCTTGAAGGACGCTGGATGAATGGGCAAGTAGTTGCGAATCGAGACCGCCACGGCCACGCGCAGATGGCGCTGTTCCGGCGTCGACATGGCTGCGACGCGCATCAGCTCGGTCCAGTGGCCTCGCACGTCGCCGGAAGCCCGCTCCACCGCATGCGGATGGAAGCCAACGAGCATCTTTCCGCTGTACAGGGACTCACCGGGCCCGGTTGCAAGCAACCTGCGATCTCCACTTGTTCCAGGTAGCGCCAGCCCTTCCAGCGCGCGGCTGGCCGCCACGCTGAGCAGATCGAATAAGCGCCCATCGCGAGGCACCGGGCAGGCACCTTGTTGGAATACTTCCATCCCGATCTGCGACGTGCGCCAGGCCGTTTTTGCGGTTCGTCCGTCCTGGAGCATTCTGTGGATCTTTTCAGAGTGCTCTGGCGGCACCGCGAGCCCGATCCAGAGCGCAAGGGCGTTGTCGACTTCCTGCCGGACCTGCTCGAAGGGAGACTGCGGCGCGTAGCACAGCAACTGCAACGACCGGCCAGGTTGCCCTGGCTCGACCGGTGCGATGCCGCAGATGTCCACGCCAGGCGCCGCCCAAGCCAGCACGGCCTCCAAGCCGCGGATGTCCGCGTTGTGGCTCGGCTGCTTTTCCTGCGCGGCTTTGAGCGCTTCGTAAGCTGCCGGGGGCATGACGTAAGTCAACAGATCGCCGGTCGGCAATGGGCCCTCGTACTCGAACAGGAATGGATCGATCGCGTCTGCGCTCACGGCGAGCCCTCCTTGGTTGATTTGAAGAGTTGCTTTAATCCTGCCAGGAAGGGCGCGTACAACCGGCGTGCCAGCTCCCCGTGTACCGGGGAGCTCAGCGCCTGTTCCAGCGTTTGCAGGCAGGCAAGCAAACAACTTGTGTCCGCTGACTCGGACTGCGGCGCGCCCGCAAAGACTTGCGGAGCGAATCGCTCGTCGACGAAGCCGACGTACACCGGCGCGCCGCCGCGAATGCCACGGCCGATGCTCTGCCACAGCTGGGTGATCAGATCCCAGGTGTACTGGGTTCGCGAGCGCTTGGGCATGATGCTGTAGGCTCTGCGCAGCGCAAATCCATCATCCAGAGCAAATCGTGCCTTGCGCTCGAAGGCCTTGGCCGCTGCGGCGATGCCCTCACCATTCGCAGCAGCGGTGAGCCACTCCATCGTGAAGCGATTCACGCAGCCGACGATGCTCTGGATGTCATCGGGACGCGGGTGCGGCCGGTGCAGGAAGTAGATGCTGCTGATCGCCGCCCGGCCATCTTCCCCGACGATGTTGTGCCCACGCGAGACCGGTCCGATCGGCGCCACGAGGACTGCGCCTTCGGGTGCCGTGCCGAACGTCTCGACACGTGAGCGCGGCAACAGGATCAGCTCGTTGCCGTAGGCTTCCGCTTCGCGCGCTTGCGCGTGCGCAAACCCAGCTTTGCGTGCCACCGAGTCCGAAACTAGGCAGTAGACAGGGTGTCGAGATGCCCCGGCCGCCACCAGCGCGTTGGCCACCACGCCGGCATCACGGTAGTTGCTCACAACCAGCAGGGCCTTGCGGCGACCGTTGAGCGAGCCCGGGCCCCAACGGCGCTCGAGGGCAAACCACTGTTGCTCGAGGCGGCTGCCCGCGGCTTGCGGACGCGCGAGCAGTTTGGCGATGTGGCGAAGATTCTCTCGGCGCACATCCGGTGCTTGGCCGGACACCGGAATGGGCACGTCCCCCAGGGAGGGAAATTCGTAGACGCTGTGCTCGAGGGCTTCGAGTTCGGGCCGGGGCTGGTGCAAGACGCCCGCCACAGGCGTCTGAACGTCGTAGCGCGGCGACGCGGCGGGATCCGAGCCGCCGGCCCAGCTTGTGCCGGACAAGAGCAGCACATGAGGTCCCGCTTGGCCTTCGTCGGCCAGGAGCCGATGGAAGTTGGTCAGCAGATAACGCCCCACGCCAAGGTGATTCACGAGCTTGAGCACGCCACCTTGCTGGTCTTCCGATCCTTGCTCGAATAGCAGGCCGAAGACGGTCCCGTACAGCGGTCGCGGGATGAGGGCACCGTAGTGCATCTGCAAGCGCCGCGCTCTGCTGAAAACGTTGTCGGTAGCTAGCCGAAAGTCGTCTTCGACTGCTGGTTGGTTCCGTACGAGGTAGCCGAATGTGGACAGCACCACGTTGGTCAGCAAGGCGAGACTCAATGCGCGGCCGCGTGCTGCGCTGTCGTTGGGAATGCTCTTCCCACGAAGGCGTGAACGTTCCGACAGGTGCATGCTGCGGAACATTTTGAGCGGGCCATCTTCCACGGCAGCGATGATGCGTGCGATCGGCGCGTCGTCGTCCGTGTCCGTGCCGCGTTCCAGCAGGGTGCGCTGCAATGGCTTGAGGAAGGCATAGGCTTCGCGCAGTCCTGCATCGGTGATTCCCTCTGGAACTACAGCCTCCTGCCCGTCGTCTTCCGCGACATCGCTGTACAGCGTGCTCGCAAGGATCGCCAACTGCTCGAAGTAGGCATTGCGCGCTTCGCCGCCCGCCGTGCCGCCGCTGGACCATAAGTCGCAGAGAATGCTGGCGGCAGTGAACGGCTGGCCGTGCGCTACCCATGCGAGATCCCTTTCGAATCGAAGCAGCAAGTGGTACGCGAGAGCGACAGTGCCTTGTAGGCGGGCGAACGCCGACTGCCACCGGACCGTCGCAGCCTTGGCGTACTGGCCACCAAGGCGGTCCTGCAGCGAGTTCGCCATCAGGCGCTGGTGGTCCGGCAGAAACGCACCGCTGTCGGAGCCCAGGAGCGTCTCATCCTGCAGCAACTCATCGTCGAACACCTGTTGCACACTGTCCGCCTCGTCGATCAGGACTACATCGGCCTGGTACTGGAATAGTTCGGGAAACGACATGTGCTCACCGAGCACGAATTTGTCCGCAGACATGTTGAGCAGTGCCTGCGGCGTCATGACGATCACCCGGGCCTGCGGCAACGCACGCTGCTGGGAGTGAACTGGGCACTTGGCGATCAAAGGGCAGGTGTGCAACTCATGACTGGCTGCAGCCGAAGCGCGTTGGGCGAAGCGGGCCGGCAGCAGGCCATGGCAGGGCTTGTCCTCAAGCTTCTGCGAGCCGCGCGGCAATTGCCCGGGCTCGGCTTGGCTGACGACATCGCGCTCGGCGCGCTGAAAGCCTTCGAGCGGGCAGGAGATCCCCAAGGACTGCGTCAGCGCGGCGGCGGCCAGGAGCTTTTGCTCTGACTCGACGCCGCCGACCGACCAGTGTGCGGCGCTCAGATGCTCCTCCCTGTTGTTCTTGGAACTGACCACCGTGGCGTCGTCCATGCCGTGCGCGCGCAGCCGCGCCACCAGCATTGAGGCGGCCGCCGTATCGTTGGCGATCACCAGGATGCGACGGGCGTAGCCCGGCCGCGACAGCAGGAACAGCAGCGACAGAAGGAGTGTGCTCTTGCCGCTCGATAGCATGCCGACCAGATGCTGGGTACCGCTGAGCGTCAACGTCTCGTTGTGCCACAACCCGGAGCCCATCGCTTCGATGGAGACGCGTTGCAACCTGCGCTCCAGATGCAGCGGCGGCAGCCACGCGGGAAAGTCGACGGACTGTTCGCGGCGATCAACTTCCGCAGCGCAGGCCATCAGGTCTGACCAGCGGATGGCGATCGGCGGATGGACGGTCCGACGTTGCAGGTTCAGGCCCAGGCGCGATGGCGATTCAACCTCAGGTACCTTGTAGCCAACGGTCGCTCGGTTCCACCGGATTGGGGCAACCCAGTCACCGGCGCTGGCGAAATGCACTGCGCGTCGTTCGTACGGGGCAGGCCGGCTCAAGGCATCTGACAGCAGCGCGTACCCCGCGTCGCGCGGGCTGCGCTGTCGCTGAGCACGCCGCTCAGTCACGGTATAGAGTGTGCGCCCCCCGCTGTCCCGATGATGGCTCAGGGCGTTGCGCCAGGCGAGCCGGCTGCAAAAGCTGCTAGCCAGGTGCCGCAGCGTGGCCAGGGGGGCATGGCTATCGGGGACCAACTGCGCCAGCATGTGCCCTTGTAGCAATGGAGGAATCGCATCGATTGTTTCCGACGCCGCATGATTGGCGAGGAAATGCAGGCACAGATCGGTCAGCGCGGTGTCGCGCGTGCGCGCATCTGGATTGGCGCCCGACTCGGCCATCAGCACCTGAGCGGCGTAGTCGACCACGAAGGGCTTGGCCTGCCTCATTCGGACTCCTTGGCCAGCAGCTTAAGCAAGCCCGAAACCGCCACGATCTCCACTTTCTCCTTGGCGAAGGATGCGCGGGCGCGCATGAAGGTCTTGCGATATTCCGGATTCAAATGCTCGAGGTAGTCGGGCACGACGATCAGCCGGATGTGCGTCTTGTAGCCCTTGAAGCGTTCGAAACTGCGGGCCAGTCCCTGCGCCGACAAGTGGTCCTTCAGGTCAATGGCGTAGCGCTTCGCGCTGCCTGCCCTGCGCAGCACAAGATCCACGGTGTCGAACTTCGGCCAGAGCTCGACATCCCACCCTAGATTCACAGCCGCATCGCGCAGTTGCAGCTCGTGCCAGCCTGGAAGCGCCCAGAAGAGGCGCGCAGATCGCCGCAGTTCCAGGACATCCGGGGTGTAGTCGAGTAGCCGCGGGCCTTCGCGCTGCAGCCGACGCTGGGCGGCTTCGTCACGCATTTCGGTCGTCCACCGGCCGCCGATCTTGCGCAGGCGCGTATTGGTGGACGGACATAGATGGACCTTCCCCGAAGTCGCATGAACGGACGGAAGGCGCACATAGAACTCGTTGATAAGGCGTTGGGCGAGGTCCAGGTGTTGCATGAAAATGCGCTCACGCGCGAGCAATTGCGTGTAGCCGCCCGCGACGGGAACCTCTATCACCGTGCGCCGCCATGCCGTATAAAGTTCCTGGCCCGCCACTCCCGCTTCTTCGCAGCATCGCATGAGCACCTTGAAAAGCTCGTGCTCCGCGTCTTGGCGCAAACGTGCCGCCAGGCTCAAGCAGTCGCGGGTTACCTCCATATCCTCCAGCAGGCGGCTTGCGTAGTACTCGTCGGCCAAGGGTTCACCGAGCTGAGCGCACCACTCGTAAACCGGCCGGCTGGCGCAGACAAGCAGCTCGGCCAGCGTTACTGGGTAGACGCTTCCTTCGGCAATATTCAGCCATCCCGCGACGTCCAAGCCCCGTTGCAGCGCGGCCGGATACGGGGCGCGCGGGTGGCCATGCGCATCCATCTCTTCTTGGAGCGCCACCAAGCCCGCCGCGAAGTTCAGGAGCATCTCCTCGCGCAGTGCTGCCCGGGAGTCGCCCGCCGGTCCGGGGGCGCCTCCCATGACCTTCTCGATCACCTTGGAAGGCAGCTTGTCGAACCTCCCATCCTTGGCATGGCGAAGGTAGGTGTCGAGCGTGGGGCGGGTGATCCCCAGCCAATTGGCTGCGTGGCTCTTCCAGCGAGAGGGCGATGGAGGCTGGCTGCGCTCGATGAGTTGCTGTTGGAAGTCCAAGGGCGTTTACAATTTTGAAGTCTTGTCAATTTACACGTTTAATGTAAAATGTAAAGATGAATCGATAACAATCTCACGCGGCGCATTGACGCCCCCGATCCAGAACGCAGCATTCGGATACGAAGGCCGGTCGCTACGGCCGGCTAAGCAACGGGAGCCAGTCGCCTCCGTCCGCTAAGAAGGCTGATCCGGCTGCCAAGCCCGTCGGCAAGGTCAAGCGAGGTACCACGTGAAGCGCGAGCTGCACACCATCTGCGCCAGCCTCAAGAAGGATCGCGACCTGCGGCGGGCGCCGATCTCGCGCGATCTGCGAATGGTCGCTGTCACCGCCGTGCGCGCAAGTGCGGCCGGTGCCTCCCCGCTGCTGCGCAAACGCGATCCCGTGGTGCCTCGCGTGACGGTCGACCTCCAGCTACCTGTTCGCAACTTGGACGTCTATGCAGATTCGGCACCTCAAGGCTGAAAATTTCCGCGGCACCGCCACGCTGGAGTGGGCGCCGGACGCGGCGTTCTGCTGCCTCATCGGCCCCGGCGACGCGGGCAAGTCCACCGTTCTGGATGCCATCGAAGCGGTGCTCTCCTCTCGTTGGCTCTCCTTCGGCGAGCACGACTTTCACCATGGCGACACCTCCAAGACGATCGTCATCGAGGTCACCGTCGGAGAGCTCAGTAAGGCGCTGAAATCCGACGAGCGCTTCGGCCTGTACATCCGAGGCTGGACCAAGATCGGGGCACTGCGCGACGAGCCGGAAGCCGACGACGAAGAGGTGATCACAGTGCGGCTCACTGTCGACGCGACACTGGAGCCTGTCTGGCAGGTTGTCTGCGACCGCGCCGACGAGCCCCGCACGATCTCGAACCGGGACCGCGCGCTGTTCGGGCTCGTGCGCTTGGCCGGCGATGACGCCAGGCACCTGGCATGGGGACAGGGTTCAGTGCTCTCTCGCCTCACGGGAGACTCGGACGAAGCCGCCATGCGGCTTGCGGCTGCCTACAAGGCGGCGCGCGACAGTGCGAACCTGGACGAGATCGAGGCGTTGGCCAAAACGGCCGAGGCCGCGGAGGGGTTCGCCAAGGGCCTGGGTGCCTACGTCGAGGGCAGCTACGGACCCGGCCTGGAGCTTGGCCGCGGTGGCTTGTCCTCGGGCTCCATCGCGCTGCACGACGGTGGTGTTCCGCTGCGCATGGCAGGCCTTGGCACGCGCAGGCTCGCCACTCTCGCCATCCAGAAGTCGGCGATCGCCGAGGGCGCGATTGTGCTGGTCGACGAGATCGAGCACGGCCTGGAGCCCCACCGCGTAATGGGCGCCATTTCCCAGCTGCGTGGCGATCAGACGCGCGCGGCAGAGGCAAAGCGTCCCGTTGGGCAGGTGCTGATCACGACCCACTCCGAAGTCGCGTTGGGCGAGGCCGGCGCTGAGAGCCTATGTGTGTGCCGCACGACGCGGCCAGGCCGCGCGACTTCGATCGTGAAACCGGGCGCACCAGATCCAATTCGCGCACTCATGCGATTTGCGCCGCGCGCCCTGTTTTCCCGACGGATCCTCGTGAGCGAAGGGAATACAGAAGTTGGTGTGGTCAACGGTGTGCGCGAGTTCTGGCCCGCTCTCCACGCTGGGATTCCGATCGAACACCGCGGCGGTTTCATCGCAGACGGCAACGGGTCACAGGCGCCGGAGATCGCGCTGGGCCTGCGCGGGCTTGGTTACGACGTCGCGGTCTTTCGCGACTCCGACACGGCGCTAAAGGCCGAAGACTCCGCTGCCTTCACCGCAAAAGGAATTCCCATCTTCGAGTACGGCGCGGGCCTAGACGTCGAGCACGCCATCATCTCGGTGGCCAGCGACGTGCAGATGCAGCGCTTGATCGAGCATCTGCGTGCCGAGCGTGGCTCCGGCAAGATTGACGACAACCTGCGCGTCGCGTTGGGGATGACCGCCGCCGCGCTGGCTCAACACTTCAGCACGTGGGAGTTGAGCTCGTCGCTCGACGCCGCGGAGTTGCGCAAACGAATCGCCGACGAGTGCACCAACCGTAGATGGCTGAAGGACCAGAGGATCGCCCGCGGCGCCGGGCCCATCGCCCGGGAGGTGGCCAAGGAGGCCCCCGGTTCGCCATTGGCGCTGACCTTCGCGGCCGCTTGCGCCTGGCTCTATGCCTGAGGCGCAGGATCTGCTGGGAGTCGAGCGAGGTGCGATCGTCGCGCCGGCCGGCCATGGCAAAACCGAGCTAATCGTCAAAGTGGCGGCGCTGGGGCAACGCACGCTTGTCCTCACGCACACAAACGCGGGCATCCAGGCCATCCGTGCCAGGCTCAAGCGCATGCGCATTCCGCGGTCCGCCGTCGTGGTCGACACGATCGCTGGCTGGTGCCTGCGCTATGCGCACGCTTTCCCTGGCGTGGCCGAGCCGCCGACGGACATGCCAGCAGGCGCTCAGTGGGACGACGTGCATCGCGGGGTGAGATCGGCCCTGAGCGTACCGGCAATTCGCAGGGTCGTGGAAGCGTCCTATGACCGCATCCTCATTGACGAGTACCAGGACTGCAACAGCCACCAGCACGAGCTCGCCATCGCGCTTTCCGGCATCGCGCCGACGCTGATCTTTGGCGACCCCATGCAGGGAATCTTTGAGTTCGCCGGCGCCACGTTGAACTGGGAGCGCGAGATTCATCCTGCGTTTCCGCTGGTGGACAAGCTGGGAGTGCCCTACCGCTGGCGCGACAAGAACCCGGCGCTCGGAGACTGGATCGCGGACGCACGAAGCCGTCTGAGCCGCGGCGACCGGGTGGAGTTCACCGGTGGGCCCGTGGCCTACCGCCACGCCGACGATGCCTTCGATATGGGGGCCCTGTTCCAGAGCCTCGAGGGCAAAGAAGGGATGGTCGCCGCCATCCATTGCGGAAAGGGTGTCTGCTACGGTTTGGCGGCGGCTGCGCGCGGCGGTTATCAGGCCATCGAGGAGATGGCAGCAAAAACGATGACGCAGTTCGCGTCGCGCTGGGACGCCTCGGCGAGCCTGGAAGACCGTCGCGACACCCTGAGGTGGCTCTTCACCGAGTCGTTCAGCATGCGAAAGCTCGACGATGGCGAAACACCATCAGCCGAAGAAGCCCAGCTGCTCGAAGCGATCAAGGCTCCCATGGCGGCGCTGGCTGTCGATGGGCCAAAAGCTGCTCTCGAAGTCTTGCTGCTGACCCGAAGGCTGCCCCGCGCCCGGCTGCACCGGCAGGAGCTCGTTCGCGACGTCGAACGCGCAATTTCGGAACATGCGGCAGGACGCTGCGCAACCATGCTTGAAGCCGCCAAGCGGGTCCGTGATCGAGCCGGAGTCGTTGGGCGTCGCCTGCCGAAGCGGACCGTCTCGACGCCGCTTCTGCTAAAGGGCCTGGAGTTCGACCACGTTGTCGTACCGGACGCTACCCATTTCGCCAATGAGAGCAAAGCCCAGGCAAAACTTTTCTACGTGGCGATTTCCCGGTCTACCCATTCGCTGACGGTCACAGGTCCACAAGCCTTCCTTCAGCTTCCGCCGCCCGCACTGTAAGAGCCACGGTTGAGGTGCACCTGTGCGATGGCCCGCACCTTGACGTCACCGTCGAGGTGCTCCAGTTCCCGCAGCGCCTCTTCGGCGAACAACAGCTTGGTGGTCTAGTTCCGGACAACCCCTTCTGAGACCTCGCACCCCGACGCGTGGAATTCGCCGAACGAACGCTCGAAGGTCGCCCGGGACTCGGTGGGACCTTCAGCGTGCCCGATGTACGCCATCAGCGTTCGCCCTTCTCCCGTGACGCCGTAGTGGAGCCAGGCAGTCCAAAGCCTGGCACGTGGGCGCGCTCTTAGGGTGAGGAATCCTTCTTTGCGTCCCGGTGAGCGGCGACCTGTGTCGGCGACCCGGTCAGATCGTCCCGTGCGATCCAGCTGCGGAGTTCCATCGGTGACGATGAGGCGGCGGCGAGTTGCCAGCCCGTGAGGTAGTGGCGCAACGTGACATGGGCTTGGTGACGCAGTCCTTCCGGAAGGGCCTCGTCGCGTTTGATTTCTGTGAGCAGTTCCCCAGCCCACTGAAGAGCGCGCAGGCGCTCGCTTGGCAGGGTCGTGGATTCTCCGCCTCTCTTCGGCGCCGACAAGTGGTCGCGAGGCCACACTAGCACGACTACGAGCTTGATCGAGACTTGCCGACCGGATTTGTATGGAGCTATCGGGGCTTACTCGGCAGCAACAACTCGGAAACGTCAACCCCCAACGTCCTCGCCAGCCTCTCGAGGTTGTCCACGGAGATATTCGTCACGCCTCTCTCCAGCTGCGAGACATAGGTCCGGTGGAACCCCGCCTGCTCCGCCAATTTCTCCTGGCTGACATCACGTGCCAGCCGTAGCGCGCGAACGTGCGCTGCGATCCGCTGCCTTGCGCTGGTGTGGTCGTGCCGTGTACCCATATGTCGGCCGAGAGTGACCGACTACCGGGCATATATCTACAGCGCATAACTCTACTGTGTTTAAATCTCGGCCGTGCGCGGGCTTGCTTGACGGCTGGGGCTGCTGCGCGCACCTCGACAACACAGGGAGAGCACCATGAAGCGCGATACGACGAGGCTGGCGGCAACCCGCTGGTGTACGGTCCTTTTGGCATCGAGCTTGGCAGCCGGATGCTCATCGATGGAGCAGACGGTCGCCCAGTTGAAGGACGGCATCGCCACCGCCGTCAGTCAACCACCGGCTGCCGCCCAACCGACCGCCCAGCCTGGTGACCACGGCATTTCGAGCACGGAGCTCGACGGCATCTTCAAGAAGTTCCCCATCACCAGCAGTCAGCAGCCGCAGCAGTTCCCGCGCGCGGCGATCACGATAACTTCCGCAACGCCCAGTATCTTCCGCGGCAACGCCCCACGAGGGGACGAGTGCATCACCTTCGACGTACGGCTCTGGACCTCGTCGACGCAGAGTAAGTCGTTTAAGGACCTCAAGATGTGCGCCGCCCAGCGCAGCAAGGACGTCCCGTTCGTCTCGCTCAACATATGGCCGGGCCAGTCGGGCGCTCTGCAGAACACCGGCGCCGTGCGCGGCGAGGGCCCCCAGCGGCCCGCGACGAACTTTCCGCCTGACCCCGCCGTGGTGAGCGCCTGGTTCGACAGGCCGTCCAGGGGGATCTACTTCATCGGCAGCATCCTCTATCAGATGGGGTACGAGTGGACGCAGCCAGGCGAGACGCGCGCTTGGTTCGTCTCGGCGCCGAAGAGCTGAGGCGCCCCAGCGATGTCGGACACCACCGAGTTCACGCTCTCATCCGGGCAGAAGATCGAGGTCTGGGCCATCACTGGCACGATCGCCGACGACCGCCACTCGAGCTCGACTCGGATCCACACCAGAGGTGGTGGCGGCTTCGTCGGCCCCAGTGGGGGCTTCGTCGACCCACCGGAGGTTCGATCGACCACGACGACTCACCAACACATCTGGATCACGGACTCAGACGGTCTCGAGCATGCGGTCTCGTTGCAGAACCTGGAGGTTCCGCTGCGCGGCGGGCAAAAGGTGACGCTGTACGCCACGTATCCTGACAGTGCAGACAATGGGCGATACGAGGCGCTGTTCAATCACAGCACGCAGCGGTTCTACAACCTGGCGCGGCACTTCACGCCGCAGATCCGGCTCACGCAGGGATACAGGGGGTCGGTTATCGCGACGCTCTTGGTTGTCCTCGCCCTCGTCGTCGGCGGGTTGGCGTGGCATCGGCTCGACGCGATTCAAACGGAAGCTGGCAAGCAACGCACACGCGATCCCTACTGCGCAGTGCCGAGCAATCAGTCGTCGGTGACGAAGGCTCAACGGATCGCCGAGGAAAAGCAGGTGGCTGACTGCAAGGTCCATCTGCCGGAGATCAAAGCGGAGTTCAAGAAGGCGGCGGCCACGTATGCGGCTTTGACGCGCGAGGCCAACATGTGGGTCGTCGCGCAGGCAGGCTGCGTGCTCGCTCTACTGATCGCCGGCGTCGTCCGTGGGGTGCGGCGTTCGGCTCACAAGCAGCGTATCTGGCAGGAGTACTTGAATAGGCTGGACGCCGTTGCTGGGACAAGCGTGCTTGGTCCAACGCGCTGACCGCGCGTTGGTGCAGCAGCCTCCTGCACACAATCGCAAGTACCGCAAGGACACCAACGAATCGTGCCGTCGGCTGGTGATGACAGGCGCGTAATTCGTTTCACGTCATAGTGCGAATGCAAACGCCAAGTTGTTGATTTAACTCCGAAATTTGAAATTTCGGGCTCGCGAAATAGACTTCCCTGGACGCTGAAGGCGAAGAGCGTGCGACGAAAGCGCACCGGCAAGGCTTGCGACGGCTAGCCGATGTCTGCCGATGGGCGGCTCGACGGCACTGCGATGCGCCTTGGGCGTCGATCAAGCCTATCCAGCGCGACGTGAACCCGGCCCCGTACCGGCGTTCGAGCTCGACAGCTCAAAGAAAGGAGGACAACGCGCAGCGAACCGAACATTGAAAAGCCCGCCGTCTCCGGCGGGCTTCAGCGTGTCACTTTGCTTGACGTCAGGTCTCGGAGGCAGTCGACCAAACAGAACCTCCGCGGCCGGGTAAAGCTTCGGCGAGATTGACTCGAATGTCAAGCTCGTCGGGAGGCGACTCGTGCTCTCACCCGCGCGGCGCAAAGCCGTTCGCCAGAGCACAAACGCTCACCGTGTTCGCTGCGCGCTTTGACCATGCGCGAGTCTGCGACCTATAGCGACGCTGCGCGCGATGCTGCGCGCCTGACGCTTTGCCTGGCCGACGAGCCGGCCCTGCTCCACCGTCGAAGCCACCGACGCCCGCTGTGGCGCCTGCAGTCCCTGCGCACCCGGCGCGTGTACTGGACGACAAGCGAGCAGGAATACCAAGCCCTGTTGCTACTGGACGCGGATCCAACCATCACGGATGTCGAACTCCACCCCGGTGATGTGCGACTGTGGTGCGGCGGCGTGGAGCACGATTGGCGGCCAGAGTTCCTCGTGAGTCGGGCGTTGGAGCGCGAGTTCTGGTGTCTCGCGGACGCTACCACCAAATCCGCCGCGGCGAACTTGGATGTCTTGCGGGAGCAGTTGTCGCTGCAAGGGTACGGCCTGGTCGTTATGCCATGGGCTCAATGGTGCCGGCCGGCGGCACTCGAGTTGGCGACCCTCGTTAGACAACACGCGCGGCGTGACGTCGATCTGCCTACCCGCGAGCGGATCCGCCGGGCGTTGGCTGAGCAGGGTCATGCCTCGTGGGCTGACATCACGGCAGGTCGGCTGGCCGACCTGCCAGTCGGCGCCGTCAGTCGACTCATATTCGAAGGCGTCTTGCGGCTGAACCCTTCGGATCGCCTTCGGCCAGACACCCGGGTCGAGGCCAACTCCAGCCGCGTTCGCTGAGCGGAGGCCATCATGGCCATCTTTGAATTCCGACGGAACGCACGAGTGCGTCTTCACGACGGGCTCTACCGGCTTTGCAAGCGTGTTGACGGAGCTACGTGGCAACTCGAGAACGAAGCGACCGGCCGTCTCGACGAGCGCACGCTCGACGAGTTGCTCGAACTCCTGCGTGTGGGTGAGCTCACCTACGCTGAGGAACCGCAGGATGCCAGCGGCGTCGTCGCGAAACCGAAGGCATCCCCCACGGCCCGGCTGAAGGAGCGGTCCCCGAACGGGACAGCGCTTTGGGACGCAGTCACCGACGATGAGCGCGCTGAAGCCCGGCGTCGCCTGCCATATGTGATGGCCGGCATCGACGTTCCACGCTCATCGGGCGCCCTCGAGGAGGTTTGCGCCAGCGTGGCTGTGCAACAGTCGGATCCGAACAGGCCGTCATGGCGGACCCTCGCCAGGTGGATCGCCCTTTACATCCGCGGCGGGCGGGACATCACCGCACTGCTGTCGCGCACGCGTTTCCGCGGCAATCGGGACGAGCGAGTCGCGCCCAAGGTCATCGAGTGCGTCGACGAGGCGATCGATCAGGTGTTTCTCACCCGCGAACGTCCAACGCTGAAGGACACACTCGACGCAGCCATCGTCAAGGTCGACAGGGAAAACAAGCTCATTCCCAGAGGCGACCCCAAGCTGCCCTTGCCCAGCGAGCGAACCGTGAAGTCGTTGCTGGCGCGTCGTGACCAGTACGAGGTGTGTGCGTTGAGATTTGGCCGCGAGTATGCGGAGCACAAGTACCACGCTTCAATCGGATACGCGCGGGCCGATTGTGGTCTGGACCGCGTCGAATTCGACCACACGCCCGTCAACAAGCTCGTGATCGACGAGACAACTTTCTTGCCGTTGGGGCGACCGTGGCTGACTGCCTGCCTGGACATCCGCCACAGGACCTGCCAGGGCTATGCCTTGTCATTTGATCCGCCAAGCTGGCTGTCGGTGATGCGATGCATGAAGCACGCGATCCTGCCGAAGACCTACCTGGCAACTACCTACCCGCAGATCCACGGCACGTGGCCGTGCTATGGCGTCATGAAGGTAGCGGTCATGGATAACGGCCGGGAGTTTCACATGCTGGCACTCGACGATTTCGCCGACCGCTATGCCGTGACGCTGCTGTATTGCCCGGTAGAGTGTCCGTGGTGGAAGGGAGGCATCGAGCGCTACCTTGGAACCGTCAACCGCGGAGTTTCGCGAGGACACAAGGGAACCACCTTCGAGAACATCTTCGAGCGCGGGGACTACGACAGCAAGCGTCACGCGTGCACGACATTGTCGGCGCTGCACGAAGCGGTCCACATATGGGTTGTCGAGTACTACCACCAGCGGACACACCGGACCCTCGGGATGTCGCCGTTGAATTCGTGGGAAGAAGGAATGCGCAACGTTGCCATCCCGTGCCCCACGTCAGCGATCGAACTGGACCAAGCGCTCGCCGAGCCCGACCGGCGCGTACTGACGCACAAGGGCGTCGAATACGACGATTTGTTCTACAACAGCCCCGAGTGCCGCTCGCTGCTCATTCGCGCCGGCGGTCGACTGGATGTCGACTTCCGTCGTCCGACCGACAACATCGGCCACATCTACGTACTTGATCCGAGGACCGAGCAGTACATCGACGTGCCGGTGATCGATCGCTTTGCCGAGTACGCCAACGGTCTAACCAAGTGGCAGCACCATTGCTGCATCAACTATGCCCGTCGCCACTACCAGGGCATGGACGATCCGGTCGCGCTTGCCAAGGCAAAGGATCGCATCCGCGAAATCTGCTCGAACATCTTGAATCGCAAGGGCAAGGCACACAAGCGCGCCGCGCGGATGCAGACTGCGAGCCTGCAGCCGCAGATTGAACACTGCGCCGTTCCGTCACCGGCAGTTGCACCGCTTGCTCCGCCCGGTGATGCCACTTTGGCCGGCCCACCTCAGACCGCTGCGCCGATCTCCCCGCCAGTGGCCGTCGACTACGTCGCTCGCCCGGCGCGCAACGGCGCGCGGGTCCCGGCGTGATCGAGGTCCCTCCGGCGAATCGGGCTCCCCCACCTGCCAGCCCCTCACGCATGCGAAACCAGCTTTGGAGTCAGCCATGGCCAAGTTTGACAAGTCTCTGTTTGAACAACTCGATTCCCTCACCGTACTTCACCCCGCCTTCACCGCGGGCAGGGATGCGGTCACCCGCGCCCTGGAGAATTCGCAGCGCTTCCACGACCGATCGCTCTTACCCGTCATAGGGCCGTCGCGTTGCGGCAAGACGCGGCTAGTGGAAATTTGCATGGCGTCGTATATCGCAGCGCACGGCGAAGATCCGAAGCGTGCGTCTGTCCGGTATGTGCCGCTTCCGCGGTCCAAGCATCCGAAGGCTGTTCTGATGAAATTGCAGCACCGGCTCGGGTATCCGCTGTTCTACGTCGGCAGCGAAGAGACGATGCAGATTCGTTGCCTCCAATTGCTGGACCGCCTGAAGGTGCACACGCTAATCTTCGACGAGAAGCAACACTGCGTGTCCCAGGAGGGCACGGTCAACTTCGCGGTGGCCGACCTGTTCAAGGTGCTGCTGGACGAGGCCGGCGTCGCGGTCATCGGCTCAGGATTGGAAGAGGCAGCCGCGGTGCTGGAAGCAAACGAACAGCTCACCGGGCGGTGCAGTCAAGCAGTTCGACTCCCTCGCTTCCTGTGGATCGATAAGAAGTCACGCGCCGACTTCATCGCCGCGATCAACGGTTTCGGCCTCGGCTTGCCGTCATTGCGATTGCCGGACTTCACGAATGACGATCTGGCGTTCGCGTGGTATATCGCGAGCGGGGGTTTGATCGGAATCGTTCACAAGATCTTCCGTCAGATCCTGCTCGATGCGGAGAGGGACAGTCGCATGCGGGTGACCCTTGAGGACCTCGATGCCGCATATGCCGTCGCCGTCTACCGCCGCGGTGGACCAGAGAAGCCATTCACTCGAGAGTTCAAGAAGGCCGAGGTGGCTGCCGCACTCGACTTTGCAGCACGCATCGGCGAGCGGGTGTTGCCGGCGCCGCGAGAGCCGGCCAAACGCGGTCATCGCCGCACGCGCGAGGAACTCGCCCACGCGGCAGTGGCGGAGTTCTGAACATGGGCGCACTGCCCTTTTCCGTCATCCCGCACGCCGACGAGAGCGGCCTCGGCTGGGCGCTTCGTGTTTCAGAGGAGAACTTGTTGCCGTCGCCGTGGCACTTGTTCGCGTTGGTGGGCATGACGCAGTCGCAGATGACCGTGCTCTCGTTCGACCCTGTGCGGCTTGCTGCGGTCACCGGGGTGGACGCGGCAATGTTGAAAGCGATGAGTTGCCATGAACCCGGCAGACGCGCCGCGCGGGTGCCGTTTCGCGGGCACCTGATTGGGCGCACCCGAGTACGCCGGCTTGTGCCTCAAGTCTGCCTCGAGTGCATCCGCGTGCGTGGCTACGCTCGCGCAATCTGGGATCTTGTGTGCGTTACGGCTTGCCCGCAGCATCGCGTTCGGCTCGTGGAGCGCCATCAAGCCTGCGGGAAGCTGCTGAGCTGGCTGCGACCGGGCGTCAACGTGTGTCGCTGCACGATGCCCCTAGAAGGGTTCTCCTCAGTGGCGGCAAGCGAAGGAGAGATTGCGGTGAGTGCGCTGGTGGAGTGCGTCTTAGGCCGTACCTGCGACCCGTGGACAACCTACATCGGTCCTACCCACGAGCTGATCGAACGCATGGTAGATCTGCCGCTGTCATACGTGTTGCCGGCAATCGGTCGCATGGGAGGCATCATGATGGATAACCGTCGGCGCCTGGATGCATGCAATGCACAAGACATTGCCAACGCCGCCGGGCAAGCTATCCTCCACTGGCCCACCGCGCTGCACGATGCGATGACCCGGTCTGCAACCGACCCCGTCTTGGGCACGCGCGCAGCGGCGAGATCAAGAGGGGTTGCACGGGGCATCCTTCACGAATGCGAGGTGTTCCGCGCAATCGCACGGAAACATGGTGTTGGGGAGGACCCGGTCGAACGGGAGCTGCTTCGCTACCTGGGCACGCAGGTGGGAGATGTGCTCCTGGATGGGCGCTTGTTGAAGAAGCTTCGAAGATTCGGCATCGAACCGAGCTGGATCAGCGAGGGGGAAGCTGCGCGCCGCCTTGGGATACACCGGAAAACCCTGAACCGCCTCGTGGACAACGGCGACCTCGTCGCAAGACGCACGGAACATCTGATCCCGAGGGTCTATGTGCGGGCCGCCGACTTGTCGCCAGCACTGAAGGCTTTACGCGTGGTGGACTTCCGATCGGTGGTCGCGACCACCGGCTTGACTGCGCCGGTGATACGCGCCCTCCGCACAAGCGGCGAATTCCCGCACACCAATCGCGGCGCAAGATCCGATGCCTTCTGCGTGCAGGATGTCGCGGCCTTCACGCGACAGTGGCAGGCGATCCCGCGAACGACAAAACCAGGCAAGTGCGCCACGATGCAGCTGTCTCAGGCGCTACGCATGCCCACCGGCGGGTCTGACATCAGGTGGAAGGCTGAACTCGTGCGCTTGGTGCTGAACGGGCAGCTCCCGGTATACGCAACAAAGACAAAGCCCGTCCTGGACGCCACTCTGGCCAGGCAAGACGTGTTGAGAATCAAGTCTTCGTGTGATCGGGAGCGGCAGACGCTCGGAGACGCCGCGACTGCGCTACGGCTGACCAAGCTCGCGGTGCTACGACTTATTGTCGATGGCCAACTTCAGGCCGAGTTCGACGAGCCAGACATCAAGATTCGCCGAAGCACGTTGCAGGCGTTTCGGGAGCGCCGCTCTCGGTTGCCCACCCGGGCGACCTAGCCGCTCGATCCTTCAGCGCCAGCGCCCGGGCGCTGGCGTCAAAGGATAGTGCAAGGTATCCCGCCCGAAAATGTCACGGTATGCGGTGTCATAGCATCCTTCCAGCCCTGTGGGGTTCGAGCCGTCCGGCCATGCTCGAACACCTTCCGCCAACGTGGCGAAACGCTTGGCGCCTCGGGGGCGCGGTCTTTGCCGTCGCGGTCATTGCCGGGATCCTTGTCCTATCGCGGCCGACTCCGACTCCGCCTCTAACGACGACTGCGACCACCGCGTCGCAAGTCCCCCGTCCTCTTGCACCAGCCGGCGCACAACGTGGCGGCTATATCCTTCACCACAACAAGTTCGTACCCGATGAATGAGCGACGGCTGCGGCCATGAGCGCTAGATCTGCGGTGGCACCGTGATCAGTCTGCTCATGCGCCAGGCCGAGAGGAGAACGGATTTCGCTGAGAGTAGCCCCCCCGGGGAAGCCGGGGCCTCCGACGGCAGGCTCATTGCCGCCCGCGGAAATTTCTGCCCGCTGCGGGGCACACCGGACGCAGCCCCGTAGCGGGAGAGACGCAGAGATGCAGCGGTGATGACCAGCCGCCGCGACTTCGCGACGAACCTCCCGCCGTCCGAGGCGGGGCTACGGCCCCATCGGACGATCGAATAGTTCTTCGCGATGATGCGACAAGTAGGAGCGCAACACGGCGTCCGGTGGCTGACGCAGTTGCCTGGGAAGGCCGAAATGTGACCGCTCTTCCGGGCGCAGCCGCGATGACAGCAGCATCTTCCCCTCGTCATCGAACGAGATCAGGCCCTTGTCGAACAACGCGTCGAGGTGGGCGGCCAGAAGCAACCCGTTGTGCGGATCGAGGCGCTCGCGCCCGCTGGATATGGACCAGGGCTTGACGTGGGAAGCCCGCAACAACTCGGGACAGGTCAGTCCGGTAACGGCGCAACCGCCGCTCCATTTCACCATCAGCGCCTCCCGAAACTGCCCTTGGCCCAGGCGTGCGTTCCCTATCGCCAGACGCGTGGTCGCCCTTCCATGGTCCGCACCTGACGGGGGCGATACCGCATCCTGCGGCGTGCTGAGCATCGCATCGAGCACCCGTCCCCACGTCGGGGTGCGCTGCGCCGACGGCACCGAGTTCATCACGAGAGAAGCGGCATCGCGCTCCAGCGCCTTGTAGGCCGTGAACATCTTGGGCAGGGCATCGCGGCCAGTGATGCGCTTTGGGTCCAGCGTGACCGGTTCCCCGAGCCAGAAGAAGAAGTCTGCCGGGCAGATCCAATTGGGCACCCAGCCGACGTCTCGCTGAAAGTGCCGACGAAACGCCGTGGCGCTATCGGCAAAGCGCCGACGCACCGAAGGTAGGAGCCATATGTCACGCCACAGGTCATCGAGATCAAGCAGCTTCGCGATCCGAGTTCGCTCGGCCTTCTCCGCCTCCTGGCCAAGGTACATTGCATTGCCGGCCACGCCCACCAGCTGCTGTACGCCGTCGTGCGAGACGGTCATCATCACAAAGGTCTGTCCCGCGTGCTCGTCTACTGGCGCTTTCCTGATCCCTTCGGTGTGGAAGGCGCGGAAACGCTGGCCGCCCTCGGAAAACGCCATTCGCGGGGAGTTGTTCCATTCCTCGTGACCGAACCCGAAGCGGCCCGGGTAGCTGTCTGCCGCAGCGCGAACCCCTGACGGGCGCTCGTAGCGCTCGGTGTTCCACAAAATGGGCTTCAGCAGAAACAGAGCCATACTTTGTGTGCTGAGTGTTTGTCCTTGCCGCCGATGGTGGCACCAGGGCGGGACTCTGTCACCGATACACGCACAGATGCGGCAGCGCTGATCACGGCTTGTGCACGAGGTGAAGCTCATCGACCGAGGACGCGATGGCCCCCATCGGGCATCCCTGAGGGATCCATCGAATTGTGGCCGCCGCGGGCGGCGAGGCGCTTGCCCAGTGGCGTCCGTTCGCGGTGCCCGCGGCGAGCGCGACCTACTTCAGCAGCCGTGAGCTGCTGATCGGCCGATCGGTCTGTCAGTGAACCTTCAGCCCGTAGTGCGGCCTTCGGCCAGCCGCTTGCACAGTTCCGACTGCGCCCACTCGGCAACAGCTTGCCGCCGGCTCGGCATACGGTCTGGCACCCACTGGACTAGGAACGCCAAGTTTTCCGGCGCGAAGAACTTGACAGCGCTGCCGGCCGCTTCAAAAGCTTCGTCGACGACTTGCTCGTACCCGTCAAGCGCTTTGACAGCCCTCCTGAGGTCCGGTGTCGCCATTGAGGCATGGTCCACCCACGCAAAGCGCTCCAGCTCGGCCAACAGGCCGTCTCGCAGCTTTCCCTTGAAAGCGAACGTGAGCCATGGCATGGGCTCGAGGTGCCCGACTGTGATCGTCTCGGTACGGATCTCTTCGCGGCGCTGCCTCGGGTTGAGGTCGATGATTTGCTTGATTTCCGCCGCAGTGCGCTGACGCTCGATCCTGACGGATAGATCGCCGCGCGTCTGCGCCACGCGCAGGGAGTCGAACAGGTCACTGCCAAGGACGCGGCCAACTGCTGCGCGAACACTTTCAACCCACAAGCTTCCGAAGCGGGCCGTGTCGAGCTCCGCAATGCGGTTTCGAATCACCGCCAGGTTCGACTTGATCGCGGCAGCTCGATCAAGAAGGTCCTGCCGCTCTCTCAGGGCCTTGTATTGAGCTCGCTTCACGTCGAAATCGGGGAACGCCTTCTTCCCGCAAACGTGTCCAACATTCGTCTCGAGCCCGTCGGTGGTCTGCACCAGAAAGCCATCTCGGTGTGCCGTCCTGCAGTCGCTCAGACCGCATTGGCACATCTTCTGGAAGTCGTAATGCGAAAGCACCTGCTTGAGCTGGTGTTGCTTCTGGCTCAACACCGGTTGGAACGCCGGCCGAGCGGCCATCTCCTCGTAGGTCTTCGGTCGCTCGATGAGCGATGGGACAGCGCTTGCGGGATCGGTTTGGGGCATGGCCAATTTTACTGGATGCCCGTACAGGTGACTTACCCGGCCGAATGCCAAACGGATTGACGTGGAAGGCTCACCGCGGGCTGGCCAAGGCTGACGACGCCGCACTAAGTTTTCCACCGCACCACTGCGTCAACCGACGTCGCTATCGCGCTCGTAGGCGCTGGCCACGGCATCTCCGTCGGGGCCGTGCTCGTAGTCGAAGACCAAGCTCGCCGCGTACTTCACGTTGGTGAGGCTGATGCCCCCGCTGCCCGCCGGTTTCAGCTGCTTAAGTGGATCGGTGATGATGCGAATGAAGGGCTTCGCGGTTTCGCCTTCTAGGTTCGACACGATTACCAAGTAGAACTTGTCCGTGCTCTGGGCGCGCAGCACTTCGGACTCGGTCATGTGGATCGTGTTCGGCTCTCCACCCGAGAAGACCTTGAGCTCGTAGAACCGGCTTTCCTCATCAACCGCGTCCGCGCCCAGCCGCATCTGCGAGCGCAGGTCGCGCCACTCGCCTTCGTCGTACTGAAGCGCCCGCTCGACGAGTTCCATGCCCAGCGTCTCCTTCGTCTTACCGCTGAAGGTGGGCAGGGACTTGCTATCGCGGCTCGGGGAGCTGCTGCTGCGCGGAGCCGGCAGAGGCGCGGGAGGCCGCCCCTCACTGCTTGCAGGGGGCTGCGCTTTCGCTACCACCTCGCCCCGGGGGTTCTTCAGCTGCAGCTTCCTAGGGTCAACTAACACACGGGGCTTCAATTGCGGCGAGGGCGCGGGTTCCAGCGCCCGCGGCGCCGGCGTGGCTGCGGGTTTCGCAGGCTTGCCGGCCTTGGCCACCTTCCGGTTGGCAAGCTCGGCCTGCATCTGGCGCGCTCGCTCGTTCATCTTTTGCTCGAGTCGCTCGGCTTCGAGTTTCGCCGCCTCCTCGGCCGCGATGATCTCTTCGGCCGCGATGCCGTCTTCCGCTTTCTCGCAGGCGGCGAGCCACGCATGCGCAACCTTGCGGGGATCGGCTTTGAAGAGCGCGGCGACGGCACGGCCGCCCGACTCGACCCTGCGCCATTCGGCCACCTCACGCACGTGCATGGCCTCGCCCTCGGCGTCCGCCTTGGCGCGAACCGCGATCAAGTCGCTTTCGCTCCAGCCGATGACGCTCACCAGGCGCACCCGCAGGTCAGGCTGCACCTTCACTTGGAAGCGCTTAAGCCTGTCCCACGGGATCAACAGTGCTGCGGCGATCTGGGGCTCGTTGCGCGAGAGGTCCTCATGGAGGTGTGACACCGCTCGCTGGAAGCGGAGCGTCGTCGCCTCGTCGGTCTCCGCCTGGTGCCCATCAACGATCCTCGAGTCGGCCGCTGTCACAACCTTCACACCCAGCGGCTCTAGGCAGGCGCTGACGTTCGAGATCTCGCAGCCCGGCTTCCAGACCGGGATGTGGTCGGCCAGCGCCTGCGCAATGGCCGGTTCGGATACGGCGTACACCGGGCGCTCGCGCTCCCAGCCGAGCGTAGTCCATAGGGGCGCGCGGCGCAGGCGTCCGGTAAGTGTGGCGTCGAGTCTTCCGGCCGTTATGCGTTCCTGGAGCATGCGCAAGGTGGCGACCATCACAGCAACCTCTTCGCCTTCGAGGATCTTGCGCCGCACCGCCACGTCCTTCATCACCTCGATGCAGTCGTCGATGCCGGCCTCGCGGATTTGCAGCGCCTTCCACAGGTTCTCGGTGTGGGGCACGGCTGGGATGTAGTCGCGGTAGCTTCCGAAGGATGGCGGCCCAAGCAGCACCTCACCCGGGCGTCGCCACCGGCGACCACTCAGGATGAGCCCACCTTTGACGTCAGAGAACTCGATCTGAAGCCTGCGCGACGTCATGTCGCCGGCCGACCGGCCACCGGCGAACCTAGTGGCCAGTGCCTGGTACACCACCGCCGTTTCTGTCTCCAACTTCGCATCGACGTTCTCGCCCGCGTGCTCGCGCAGCTTCCGCAGATGCCGAATCAACTCCCCAGTCGACGCCTCGCCCTCGACGCCCAGGGCCTCCAGCAGCTGCGGTCGCGCCGCGGCTTGGAGGTCCGGCCGCAGGTAGTTCGACCCGCGCGCGCCGTAGATCGCGACGGACGCGGGCGTACGCAGACGAAGGTCACAAGGGCGTCTCTTCGTGCCGGTGCTGTCGTCGAGCCACTCGATGTTTCCTGCTGCCCACAACCAGTACGCGCGGAAATCCCCGCGTGAATGCCACGATCCTCCCGTGGCAGCTGCCGTTACCGTCGCCTGGTCCGCAAGGCGGTGCTCCCACGCACGACCCAGAGTTGCGAGCAAGGCCGCCGCGCGCTCGCGCCGCTGGGTGTGCTTTTTCTCGGCGGCGATGTCGAGCACGACCCGCTGCAGGTCGGGGCTTTCGGAGTCCTCGAGCGTGAACTCGGCGTCGACCGCCTGCATTGCCGCAGTCCGGGATTCAGGCCCGGTAGAAGCTGGCAGTCCTTTGCGGCGATCCGAGGCGTAGCGGTCAAAGAGGCCGCGATGCCGGAAAACGCGCGGAGCGCGCTCGGCCCCCAACAAGCCGAGGAACCTCTGCGCGCCGAGACCTGCGCGCCCGATGGTCGAGCGCAGTGCCGTCGCGTACCGATTGCTCATCCAGTAGAGCCCTGGCGTCTTTCCGGCAGCAACAGCGAAGCCGTCGGCATCACGATCGATACGCGCCGGCAGGTACGCCTGCGCGGGGCTGCACACCGTAACAACGAGTGCCCTCTTGTCGTCGTACCTGAAGGCCTCTAGGCGGACCGCCCGACCAACGGCGGGCCCCAAGGAGCCCTGCTCGTCCGGCGAAACGCTTTCGAACGCGTCGCGCAGACTCGCGAGCTGCTCGTCCGTCAGAGGTTTGCCGATTTGTTTGCCGCCCGTGCCGGCCTGCGCAATGCGCTTGAGCAAGGCGAGCGCGTCCTTGCTTTCCATGAGCACATTGCGCGCGCGCAGCCACGTCATGATTGCTCGCGCCGCGGGCGTGTCGTCCTGGTAGCGCGGGTGCACGTGTAAGCCAACGCCCAAGGCTTCAGCAAGCGTGCCGGCGTTCAGCACCAGCATTTCAGGCCCATCGATCGCGGGCGGCGCAACGGTCCTGCCATCGGCCAGCGCGATGCAGGGCCTCGTCGCGAGCGCGGGCCCGAGGCGCTCTTCGATGGCGACCGCAGACAAGGCGATGCGCCGCTCAACGGGGAACACCGGGTCATCCAGCAGGACGAGCGCCTGCTTGGTATCCACCGGTTTGGGCATCTCATCGCTGTGCTGGCGCCACAGGTCCAGCACGTGCCACCAACGGTGCTCCGCATCGCGGAGCGCCCGCGGCAGCGCGAACTGAGCGTCGCCCAGTGCCGCGACCTCGTCCTCGTCCAGAACGGGATCCAGCTGGGGCTCTTCGACGGCGACGTTGGTGATTGCGATCATCTCGCCGCCGGCGGCCGGCACGCGGGTGCAGATGGCCAGAGGTCCGCCCGCCAATGCCCAGATCTCATGCTCCAGATCCGTCTCGATAGACGAGCCCTTGTCCTCTTCCGGCGGCTCCAGCGGGACGAGCGGCCACGCGAATTTCGTGTCGCGCTCGAACATATCCTCCACCGAGGCCAGCCACAGCTTGCCGATGGCGGGCAAGAGCCAGCGGTTCCAGTCGGTAGGCGCCAGCCCTTGCCGGTTGCTCAGCGTGTCGAACTGCGCGGCGATACGCGCGCGCACCTTCGTCTTGACCACCGGCAGGCCTGCATGCAGCCAATAGTCCTCGGATCGATAAAGGGGCAATGCGATGGCTATCGGCGTGCGCTCGGCTTTGGCCTTGCCATAGCGATCGATGTCCGCGGGCGATGCGACCTGCGCCTTGTAGACGCGGTGGGCGTTTCCCTGCGGGTCGGTGGCGTCGCTCACTTCGACGTCAAATTCCTCTCCTTCGGCGACGATCCACTTGAAGCCATCGGCGTCTTCCCATTTCAGGTGCAGCTCGTCGATGGCGGCGCCGGCTTCATCATGCAGCGACACCCGCACTACGGATTTGAGGAACAGCAGCCCGGCGTGTCCCCACTTCGTGAACCACTCGTGCAGGCTTTGGCGGGAAACCGTGTTCGTCGCCAGTGGCACGCGCATGACAGTCCAGCGCTCGCCGGCGAGCCACCCAGGCGCCACCATTGCGTCGACCGGCGCCAGTGCGTCGTCATCGAGCTGGACGTGGTATGGCGGGCAATGGACTTGCAGCGACAGGGACAGGGCTCGCAGCGTCATGAGGCCGATGCCGTGCCGCCCCGTGGCATCCGCATCCTGGTCCTTAGTCGTGATCCAGGGCATGGCGATGCCAAACACGTGTTCGAGCTGGAGCGGCTCTCCGTCGTGCGCCACCCACATTCCATCGGGCAGGAGTGCGACACGCACCTGTGTGGCGCCGGCGTCGTCGGCGTTTTGGATCATCTCGGACAGGCCTTGGAGCCGGTCGCCCGAAAGGAGGGCAGCGCTGTTTCGGCTGCGTTTGAGGGATTTGCGCACCGAGCCGGGCAAGCGGTTCAGGTGCCTGGCCAGGTAGGCGACGGCTTCCGCCGCGGCTTGGGCCGTGTCCGCGCGGAAGGTGATGCGGTCGCGCGCTTCGACGCCGTGTTCCATCAAGAGATCCGCGGCCTGTGCGGCGGACTGCTGCTCACCGTTCATCTGCTCTCCGGCTGAGCCGCTATTCTCTCAGGTGGATCGTTGGGTCCTCGGGGTGCGGGTGGCTGTGTTTGAGAAACGGGCGCATGTCGATACCCGCAACGACACCCGAGGCCCGCTGCTGCTCGTCTCGGGAAACGGCGAACCACACGGGTCCCCGAGGGGCTCGGCGACTCGGTCGCCATGCTTGGCAGACAGCCTTCTGGCCCTACATGCCGATATTCGCGACGCCTAAAAGGAGTTGCGCTTCAGTCAGGGCAACGGCACCAGCTCTGGGAACAGAAACTCCACCACCGCCTGGTGCTCGCGCCGCGGCGCGTACGCCGCGCGGTTAGTGCGGTACTCCGCCTGGCACTCGGCGTACTTCCGCTGCCACTTGCTTGGGTCGCCTTCGGCGCGCATCGAGTCCAGACGTCCGTACTTGCGCACCGCGTGCATGAACCAGGTAAGGTGGTGCTTGTAGGCGCCTGCGACCCGGTGGGCGATCTCCACCAACTTCTTCTGGTCCTGGCCCCAAGGTCTGTTGTGCTTCGCTGAGTACAGCATCGTCAAGACCGGGCGGTCGAACTCGCTGAGGTAGCGGGGCAGCTCGACACCCTGGCGCCGGAAGCGGGCTCGGAACTGGGCCCAGTCTTCGTTGGCAGTCTCGCCGTAGTAGCCGGTCGCGCCAACCCACGCCTCAACATCGTCGCGCAGCTTCTGCCGCTCGGCATTGGCGGCGTCTTGCAGTTCCTGTCGGCGAGCGTCGAAATCGAAGTAGAAGGCCCGCTGCTGCTGCGGCTGCAGCGTCAGTTCGTGGAACGACGTCAAGCGCCGGTGCAGGCCTGAGACTTCGTTGCCCGGTGTCGGCACCGTCCACACGCACTCAAGCTTGAACTCCTCAGCGTCGAGCGACGCCGCTACTGTCTCTGCGTTGACGACGAACGCGTTGAGGTTGTTGTTGTAGAAGACGTCGTCGTCGGTCATGCGGCGGTAGTCGGTCGTGAACTCGGCGAAAACCCAGAACAGCAGTCCGCCTTCCTGCAGGTAGAAGTCGCGCCGCGCAGAGATGACGTCCAGGTGCGTGGTCGAGAGCTGGATTTCGAACGCAATGGGCAGTCCGTGATACCGGGCCCGCACGTCGGGGCGTCGGCGTTCGCCGGTCAGCGCGCCCTTCCAGGTCGGCTCTTGCTCGATGTCCGTGAAGCGACCGTCAGCCTGCAGACACTCGCAAATCCAATCCTTCATCCGCCGATGCAGCCGGCTCTCCTTGGCGCCGTTGTACTGGCGGGCGTTGACTTCCTCCTGGCTAAGCAAGCCCGCGGTGATCGCTGGGCAGTTGCCGTCCTCGTGGCGGTGCTTGAAGAAGAACTTGGGGCGTGTGGCGGAGCGCCGGATACGCACGGCAACGCCGCAGATGGAGCAGACGTACATCGGCTCTCCGCGCTGCACGCTGCTGTTGGCCTCCATGCGCAAGCGCATCAGCCGAACGTAGTCGCGGCCCAGGACGTCCCGGGCCAGCAGATGCCGGCCGTCCTCGCTGTCCATCACGCGCACGATGGCGGCGTCTTCCACAATGAGGTCGTCGTTGGGGTCCGGCCGCTCCTGGCGCCGCCGGCGCGGCGGCCGCAGGGGCTCCACGCCAGGCGGCATGCCGTCGATGCGGCTTGCGCGGGAAGGCTCCGAGTAGTGGTCTGGCATCAGGTCGTCTCGGCGCTATGGGCGCTCGGCGACTTCAGCTTAGACACCTTCTCGAAGAAGAGCGTCCCGTGGTGGAGGGGCATGCCCTCCATACCAGCCATCCGGCCGGAGCCGCGGCCGAAGCGAATGTCGGTCGACACGACCACAGCTACGCCCATCTCGTTCAGCTCATCGAGGACGCTCTGGACGTCACGCGCCAACACGGACTCGTCGATGGGCTCCCCGAAAGTGTCCAATCCCTGCACGCCCTCGCTGAAGGGGCCCGTGCGGAACTGCAGCACTTCGACGTAGTCCTGCAGGGTCTGCGCTAGCCGGTCTACCTCGTAAGCGTCTTCGCCCTGCAGGTTGTCGCTGATGATGCGTCGCCAGACGTGCGTCTGCTTCAGCGCCCGCAGGAACACCGCGCCTTCTTCGATACGCAAGCCGGTGCCTTCGGCCCTTTCCGGCGGCAACAGCTCGTTGGGGTGGGCGAGACCAAGGGCGCCCGAAAGCTTGGGGATAATGAGCTCGTGCGCGTAGCCGTACTTGAGCGTGCGCAGCACGACGTTGAGCGGCAGCTCGGCCAGCAGAGCCAACTGCTTCGGCGACAGGTTCACCTCCCGCATCGCCGCCTCCAGCGCTTCCTTGTTCACAGGAAAGCAATCGGCTGACCCTTCAGGTCCCGAAAACACCCTGCCCAGCAGCTCGGTGATGGAGCCGCCGGTCACTCGCCGCAAACGGGCCAAGCGGACGATGAGCCCGTTGAACTGGTCGGCGGTCAAACCACCGATGAGCGAGCTGTTGTCGGTGTTGGAGGTCCAGGCCGGCGCGAGCTCCACAGGCCCATGCTCCGTGTCGAGCCGCAGCACTCCGTCGACGTACGCCGCGTTTGGCTTCACGCCGAGGCCATCGAGAACGGGCAGCAACTCGAAGTCCGCCCAGCAGGTCCGTTTGTAGCCGGTGCTCAGTTGATGGATGTGCGGGCACAGGTAGTAGGCAGGCGACAACGTCGTGCTGCGCAGCGAGTTCACGACGAGCAGCCCAGGGTACGTGTACTCCAGCGCGCGGGTCATTCGCTCGCAGAAGACGCGGGCCTCGTTGTCCGGCACATCGCCCAGGTCCGACTTCCCCTTCGTGCCAACGAACCGGCAGACCCTGAACTGCAGCCAGGGCGCCGTCGGATGCTCAAGCTCAACCACAAGCATCTGCGGCCCGAAGCCGAGGGAACACAGCGAAGACGCCACCTCGGTAGGCCATTCGGCCGCGAGCATCTTGAGCAACCGGTCAGCGGCTGCCGACATCGTCGGGAACATCTCGATGGCGACGTAGGTTTCGCCATTCCGGACTGCCTGCAGGCCGTAGAAGACCTCCGCCGGCTCAGCGTTGCCGAACTGCAGCTCGGCCTGCCGCGTGCGCATCCAGTTCTGCTCGCCGCAGAGCTTGGCCAAGGCTTCCAATGCATTGGTGTGCTTGATGATGACGCCGTGCGCGGCCAGAGCGGCCACCAGGCGCTTCGCAACGAACTTCGAGTCGCCTGGCTTGCTCAGGTCGACCACGCGGCAGACGTTCAGCGCAGCGGCTTCGGACAAGGCAGCGCCGCGTGCGGCAACAAACTCGCGCAGGCGAGCGGCTTGGTCAGCGAGAGGGAGAGTCGAAACAATCGAAGCCATGGGCTTCCTCCGTAGGTTGGACCTGCGGAACTCGCGATTGGCGTTGCGCGTTGCCGTGCGAGTCCACAGTGGACCTCACGGTAGGAAACACTCACGGCCGCCGGGGCGGCTGCTGTCGTTCGCTGGATTTTTCCGTGCCGCTTTCGCGGTGCGCAACTGAAAGGACCCAGGGTGCCCTACGAGAAATTGGGCCACGATTCGCCGAAGTGTGTCAAGCGAGCATCGAGAGCTCGAGGTCCCCTACACAGCCGCAACTACCTTGCGCCGCTCGCTGAGGGCGCGGAGGCGCGCCGGGCGCTAGAGGCCGAAGGGGCCGCAGGAGACGTCGACGGCGACAACACCGGCGCAGGCACCGAAGCCTTCGCTGCAGCGGCGGGCAGCGGCGCATTCTGGTTAGCGGCAGGCTTTTCGACCTGCTCGTCCTTCTTCCCCTGCAGGTCCAGGACGGTCGGCAGTTTCAAGAAACCGGTCTGTGCCGCGGTAAACACCGCCGCGGCCAGCGCAATCACGCCCAGCGCTACCTGAACCCACCAGTTCGCCCCGTGCTTGCGCGAAGCATCGTGCCGCTCGTCCAGCGTGCGAACGCCTTGACCGGTCGGCTGATAGGTAAAGTAGTCGTTCGTAGTCAAGTCGCCAGCATCGGCGAGCAGCCGCAGTTGCGCATCCAGGCGACGCTGATACTCCCGCCAGGCAGGGTGGTCCACCCACCGATTGCCGTGGCGGTTCGACATCAGCTCCAGCGCGCCGACCCCGTGCGTTCCGTCCTCCGAGGCCTTCACGACATCCCGCAGCACATCGAGGCGGTCGCCAACACGCAGCGGCCACAGGTTGAACCAGCGCTGTGCGAGAGTGTTCCTCATGCGCAGGCTATGCAGCCACAGGTAGGGCCACTTGACCGCCAAGCCGAGCGCGATATGCCAAGCCCCTTCGTAGCGGACTTCGTCGAGACCATAGAAGTGCGTGACTTCAATCGTTGCCGGGTCGATGTCGTCGACCTCAAGGGTCGCCGGCACGACATATTGGGCTCCATCGGACTGAAGGCCGTGCAGCGTCGTGCCGGTGAGGCTCTGCAGGACCATGGCCTGCTCGGTGCCTCTGCGCACGAACGTGCTGAAGCAGTTGACTTGCATGCCCTCGGCACCCGAACGATGAACGAGCGCCAGGCACGGTCGCGCGAGAACGCGAGGGAGGATGTATTGGAGGAGAGCGCGGTCAATACGTCGCATGGGGGCCGATTATCGAATGGCACCGGTCGTGGACGGCGACGACGTTTTGCGTCAGCACAACCGCATCACAGGCCCGCTTCATCGCCGCATACGCCGCGTACGGGTACATGCCCCACTGGTTGGGCTTCAAACACAGCCCATGCGGCTCGCGGTCGAACTTGGCGTGCCAGGGCGAGGTCTCGTGCACCCATCCAACCAATTCGGTCCCCTCGAACTGGTCGTGGGTCAGGTCCACGATGACGCCGCCGACCTCGAGCCAGGCATGCGATTGCTGGGGCTTGAGCGCCGGGTGCCCGTCGCCGCAGACGTAGATGCCTTCGTGGCCAGTTTGCTCGAGAACGATGCGGCCCATCAACTCGGACACCGGGCCGCAAGTACCATGCGGGAACGAACCGAACTCCAGTCCACGCTCTTTGGACGTCATTGCCTCCAGGCCAGAGCGAGCCGCAGCCGCCAGTAGTTCGAGCTTAGCCTTGAGCGTCGCGTCCATGTTCGCTCAGACGGCCCGTCCTTGCCACCGCGCTCGGCCGTCACGCATCTGGTACGTGGAGATGCGGTCCGTGAGGTTCTTGTTGCGCAGACTCACTGGGTACTCCCTTTAGTTTTAGTATTCGAGACATCCACTTCCACCTGGTCGGCGAGCAGCAACGTGTTCAACAAGTTCAGCTCATTCGACGCCATGAAGTATCGGTCGTCGAACACCGTCTCGAGCTTGAGCGGATTGGCGTTGCTGACCGACGCCGCCCAGGGTACTCGGCGTAGCGCCGAATCGGCGGCATGACGGCTATGGTCGCGGCGAGCCCTTGTGCCAACCACAGGTCCGGGCCCACGACCTCAAACGGCTGACCAAGCTCGCGGTGCTACGACTGATTGTCGATGGCCAACTTCAAGCCGAGTTCGACGAGCCAGACATCAAGATTCGGCGAAGCACGTTGCAGGCGTTTCGGGAGCGCCGCTCTCGGTTGCCCACCCGGGCGGCCTAGCCGCTCGATCCTTCAGGACCAGCGCTTGGGCGCCGGCCCTGAAGGATGCTGATGACACGGTGGTCCGAGTCCACCCGAGAGTGGCCGGTGACGAGCCCAAGGCGGTCACTCAAGCATGCCATTTAGCACCCGCACTCGGCCATCAGTGAACTGTCAGGAGCGACTGCTTTGGGGTAGGCTGATCGCCATCGAAGACAGGTGCCGAAACCGGCCTATCCATGACAGATGCTGCGGTCGAGGTTGCTGAGCACGAACGGAAGAGCCTTCCGATCATCGAAAACTGGCAGGCCCAGATCAGGGGGGAACCTCGATCCGAGACTCTCGAGTTTCCGATGTATACCGACGTTGCCCTCTCTTCTGAGGTGCGCGACGGCTGCGGCCCGTACGCATTTCTAAATGCCCTGCCTCGACCGCTAGCGCCAGGTATTGTCCAGACAGGGTTCTTCTTTCGCTGCGACTTCCATTGGGCGTACCCATTTCGCAGTGGGAGCCTGGAGACTGACGAAACTAACTACCATGGTGGCTGGCTTCAGGATGAAGCCAGTGCATTGGCGTCCTTGGTGCTTGGAGCAAGGGTTCGGGCGGGCGATTACTCCCGATTGTTCGGCGGGTTGAACGACGACCCCATGGGCTCGCCGAGGGCCGACCGGAGTGCTCCTCCGACTTTGTCGCTGAGGCATGCCCGCATGGTCGTTCCGAGCGCGTCCGGTGGGCGTCGCCTCAGCGATTTGACGATGCTTCGGCTGCTACTTGAATTGACCCCCACGCAAAGCGTCGCACTCTTGCGTGCGGCCCGGCTGTACCAGGACGCACTTTGGATTGTGGAGAGCGAACCGGAGCTCGCATGGCTCATGCTTGTGTCCGCGCTCGAGACTGGTGCTCTCACATGGCATCAGCGAGAGTTGACGTCGATCGAGATATTGGAGGAAGGCAGGAGCGCCTTTGCGGATGAGCTGCGCGCCAGGGGGGGCGACATCCTCGCTCTCGTAGCGGACGAAGTCGCACCACTTTTCCGAGCCACTGCCAAGTACCAACAGTTCTGCCTGCACTTCTTGCCGGACGCCCCACCATCGAGGCCGCACGAATACCAGCAGGTTCAATGGACGAGGTCGACTTGGAAGCGCATCCTCAGCACGATCTACGAGTATCGATCACGAGCGCTCCACAGTGGCCTCCCTTTTCCTAGTCCCATGTGCGAGCCACCTGAGATGCATGGGCCAGATTCCTTACCCAGCGAAAAGGGCACCGATGCCCTGGCAGTGCGCACACTTGGCGCAAACTGGAAGGCAGATGCTCTGCCTGTATCGCTAAATACATTCGCGCAGTTGACCCGAGCTGTCCTGCTCGCATGGTGGCGCGAGATGGCTGCAGGCGATTCCGGGGTGGCCATCGCTTGAGCGACCGACCCGCTCTACCCATCGCGGTAGAGTCCATCCCGAGTCTTTTGCCGCCGCGGGCGCATCCACTGGTGAAGCGCAGCGACCGCCGGTCGTAAAGGTCGCCTTCGCGGTTTTCGCCATTGAGCGAGCGCGCCGCGCGGCGGGGCCTCGTTGGGACGTGCCCCTCGGCGGATCCTGGGCCGGCACCTAGGCCTGCGGCGCGGTGTTGCGTCGCGCAGCTCGAGCTTTGATTTCCGTGGACAAGCGAGGCGTGAGATCCAGCACCCTCGCCAGCACCCGCGCCTCGCCACCGAGGCGTTGCTGAGCGATTTGAGCAGCTTCGTTCAGCATCTCCTGAAGCCCGAACCGGTCCAGCAGCACGCCGGAGCGCGGATCCTGCCATTGCTTCGCAGGATTCGACACGGTGACCAGCAGGCACCCGGTCCTTGCCTTCGAGTGGGCCATGTACTTGTTGACCAGTTGAGCCTCGATCGTGTTCCACAAGTCCTGGCCCGAGCGCTCCTTCTCGCCGATCTTGAGCTCGATGGTGGCTTGGTGTTCGGACAAGGAGCGAAGGCGGATGTCAGTTTCCTTGCCATCCGCCGTCACGGCCTCCTGGTCGACCGTGTAGGCACCACGAGCCTGGACCTCAAGTTCGCGCGCTATAGCCGGGCGCAACGCATTCTCCTCGGCCACGAACGCCCATGCCGCGCGCGGTGAGGTATCCCGAAGCATCAGCTCCTGCAAGTCGTCGAGCCGGTTGACCAGGAGATGCGCCATATCCGTTCCCGTCTTGGGCGGGAGCTCGCCGCCCGCGAGCATGGTGGCCAGGTCGCGGGGGCTGAAAATGCTGGCGTCCACCTCGGCCGCCAGGCGTTCGCGAGCCTGCGCCTTGATGTGGTCGGCCAAGTGAGCGAATACCGGGTCATCGGCCAGGGCGAGCTTGGCCGCAAGTGCACCAGGTCCCTCTGCCGCCATGAGCTCGTTGAAGGTGTAGCGCCGGGCGTCCTCGGCATGGTCGCGGCTGTCTGGCGAGTACACGCCGTCGTGAACGTTGTCCTGCGCCGGGTCCACGTGGTGATGCACGGATCGCACGAGCTGCAGCCGTTCGTCGGGCGAGAGAGTTGCACGCCAGTTCGTGGCACCAGCATTGACGCGATCGTCGAAGAGACGTCCGATCAAGTTCACGGCCATGCCGTTTTTCTCCACAGGCAGCCTTGCCAGCTGCGTGAGCAGCACGGCCAATCCTCGGGAAGCGTCGGTTCGGCACAGCACCGTCACCCAGAAGGCAAGGAAGGGACCGTCACCCGCCGCTCGAACTTCGTATGTGGCCAATTCGGCGATCCAGCGCCGTGATTCCGACGAGCCATTGATTAGCAAGACACCGATGACCTGCTCCAGCTTGCGCTCAGCGCCTGCCGCGTACGGCGGGCGCATCATGGCCTGCGCGCCCCGCAGCCAGGTGAGCAGTCGCCCTTCGATGAGCGCGACGACTTCGCGACGGCCGTAGCGCAGTGTCTGGAGGAGCATCGAGGACCAGCCCTGAGGGCCGCTGACCTCGGCCAGCTCAGCCAGGATCTCCTCGCCGATGACTTGCTCGACGGCCTGAGGGTGATCCTTCCCCAGCGTTGCCAGCCAGCTCGGCAGGCCGTTGAGCTCGAGCAGCGCGTACCGCACGGCAAGCTCAGCCTCCGCGGGGCTCAGCTTGGCAATCCAAGCCTGATCTTCGGCTTCCGCATAGATCCCCACCAGGCCATAGGTCCAGTCGATCTGGTAGACGTTCTTCTCGTCGGCGCTGCGCTCGCGACGAACGGTCGGCCGGCGTTCGCGCCAATAGATCATCAGGGCGTCGCGCAAAGCGTCGGTTGCCGCAGCACCGAAGCTTTCCTCCAGGAACGGCCGGTCCCATCGTGCCTCACCTTGGTTCCTAGGCTTGTTGCGCAGGGCAAGTCCAATGTTCCAGATGGTGTTGTCGCGCCGGTTCGCCGCCAACGCCGCTCGCGGTTTCTTGGCGAGCATGCGCCAGACGGCTCGCCACTGCTCTCGCTCCTGCGCGGCCTTGCGCTGTCGCTGCGCCTCATGCTTCTCTTGCTTTTCCTGCATTCGCGCAAGGTGGGGGTTCGGCCGGCACGCGGCGCTGACCTGCTCCTGCAGCCGCGTTAGGAGGGTCGGAGCGTCCACCACCGCCCGGCGCATGGCCTTGACACCACCCAACTTGCTGTCCTTGCGCGGCGCCAGGTGAACCGCCAGATGAACAAGGACCTCGCGATACTTGAGGGCACCGTCACGGGCGCCGAGGGCTTCGATGACCCAGTCCCAGTCTTGCTCGTGGGTGAACCTCAATGGTCCGTCACGGTAGACCAGGCGGACGAAAGCCTCTTCTGGCTCGAGGCTCGGCGAGAGCTCCATGAGCCAGTTGTAGTCAGCGTCGAAGACGCGCCTTCGCAAAGCTGCGGCTAGCTGGGCGATGTGCTTTGCAAGACCCGCGTTGCCATTGCGGCGGTCGTACGGGGTTCCGGCGGACCGGAATGCCAAGGCCGATGCGGCCAGGACCTCATCCGAAGTCACCCCTTGCGCCAGCAATCTTGCGCAGGCCGCCCTCAAGATGAGCGACGCCTTGAGAACACCCTCGGGCTCGACGATTTCGTCGTCGTCCACCTTCACGAGCCTTCGGGTCAGGGCCACTAAGCCAGGCAACAAAGCCTTCAGACGCCCGATGCTCAGGTCGGCCTTCTCGATGACCCGGGCGACGCTGTCGGCGTAGTCGAGCTCCCGCTTGGACTCGCGCGTCACCTTGCTCAGCAGCAGGAGCAGCTGCTCATCGCTCGCATGCTCCGGATACAAGTACGTTCCGACCCATCTGCCGATTTGCTGCGGCCAGCCTGGGGCGAGCGATGTGGCCGACTGGATGAGCCCGGCGAGCCGCTCGTCCGAAAGCTCCGACAGGGCGACCAGCGCTTCGAAGCGTTCCACGTTCGCAGCGCTCACGTCCGAAGCCACGGACGCCGCGAGATCGGCGCACTCGCCGTATGCGCCCTCGGCCACAAGGCGCAGGAGCAGAAGCCGGATTTCCGAGTTCTCGATGCCGGTGCGCCACAGGTCCAGGACGGCAGCGCCGAGCGGGTGCGCTGCGAGTCGAGATACCTGCAGTCTGGGTACCTCCAAGCCGCGTCGCTGCCCCGCGCCGTGTAGCGCGACGAAGGCTCTCAGGGCGCGCTCGCATTGCTCAGGCTGCAGCGTTTGCGGATCGCCGTGGGTCAGCAAGGTCCCGGGGTCGACTTGGAGCACGGTGGCGAGGACATCCGGCCGCAACAAGGCGAGCCAAGCTGTCACGGGACGCATGCTCGGCTTTGAGACGATCTCGTTGGTGTCGGTCAGACCCAGTAGCAGGCGCTTCGCCGCGGACAGGGACAGCGATCCCGAAACGATCTGGTGGTGGATCTGGCAGGCCGCCAGGTACTCCAGCACCGACCGATGTCGAAACCGGACCCGGCCGTAGCCACTGTCCCCGAAGAGGGGGCGCTGGAGCAGAGTTGCGATCTCGTGGACATTCCAATCAGGAAGCAGGACCGCCGGATCCAGCGCCTCTTCGCCCGAGCGGAGTTCGTCGGCACTCGCGCTGTAGCGGAACGTCGAACGTCGGCACAACATGACCGCCAGCGCCAGCCGTTGCCCGCCTCGTCGCGCCTTCTCCACTGACAGGTCAGCTCGTTCCCGCCGGTCCGTGCGTGCCTTGAGCCGCGTGTCGACATGGCTCTCGACCTGCTTCAAATGCGCGCGGATCTCCCCATGCTTGTTCCAGTCATCGCAGAGCTCGATCAGTTCCTGCGGCCAGCGCGCGAAGTCATGTGCATTGCGCAGGCGGATTGCATCCAACAGTTCTTGGGGCGACTGCACGCCCTGTTCGCGCGCCAACTCGAGAATTTGTACGTCGCCCAAAGGCGACAACGTGAACTCCTTGATGATGTCGGCGGGCTGCTCCTCATCGCTCCTGCTTGCCTCGCCCATGGCGATCCGAACGAATCCCTCGCCGCTTGAGGTCGTCGTCGGCCGCCGAGGGACTGGCAGGATATCGGCGAATGCTTGCCGGTCGATCGGGACGGGACGCGAGGTCACCACGATCACGGCTCGGCCCAGCTCGCCCTCGAGGTCGTCCGCAATGCGGCCCAGGGCTTCGCGGAACGAGCCGTGAGAGAGCTCCAGTTCGTCGATGGAGTCCAGAAAGAAGTAGCCCGGCTGCGAAGAGTTCGCTCGCCACGCCTGGAACCGGCGTCGCTCCTTCTTACGAAGCAGGTCAGCAACGCCTCGGTTGGTGAGATGCTCCAGCCTCAGGAAGAACGCTGCTTGGCCCTGCTTGAACATCAGGTCCGCTTGCCGCTCGCACTCATAGCTCTTTCCGGCACCTGCCTCTGCGACGAGCAGGACGCGGCCCGACTCCAGGACCGCGCTCCAGGTCAACTCGCCCCGGTGCTCGGACAGCTCGCGGAATGCCGTGGCAAAGTCATCCGCTTCGGCGCCCTGCTGATGACGCCGCTCAAGAAACGTACGCTGCATGGGAATCAGTGTATGAGCTCGAGCTGCGGCCCGCTCTGGGCCTAGCGTTCAAGCCCGTGGAGGCGCAGAAGCGCGGAGGAGCAGAAGATCAAGGCCCGCCAATGCTCGTTGGCGTGATCGCACATCCACCTAGGCCACTGGCGGCACGGCACGGGACGGGACATCGAGGATCCGCTTGACTCCGACAGGACGCCCGATATTCGGGAGCACGTCAGACGTGCGGCGAAGGTGCCGCAGGCACTACCCGGGCACGATGCAGATGCGATGGCCCACTTGCCCACCCGGGCGGCCTAGCCGCTCGATCTTTCAGGGCCAGCGCTTGGCCCTGGCCCTGAAAGATGCTCATGACACGATATGCCGTCCAGCGGGGCGAAATTGCCATGGTATGGCGGATGCCTGTGTCACTTTATGGCGCCTGGCGTTCGCTAAGGCTTTGATCTACCGCCCTTGCCAATGTCATCTTATGGTGCGGGCCATAGCACCAATGCAAAAGCCGGCCCGCGGGCCGGCTTCTCATTGGCAAGGCCTGCCTAGGCCTTCTTTTCCGCTTCCGCCAGTTCCTTGCACGACGGGGCGCACACGAACTGGGTGCGGCCCAGGAGCTTGCGCCCCTTCAGCGAGGCCCGCGCCCGGTGCTTGCCGCACAGGAAGCACGACATCGTCGCGGTCGTGAAGGCGCCGGCGGAGCCGAAGGGGGAGCCGGCGGGCTTGGAGCGGTAGCGCAGGCCATCGGAATCGATGGTGGTCTTGATCTCGTCTTTGGCCATGGTGTGGTGGAAACTCCCGGATAGAACAGCACTTCGGAAGATGGGGCCGGAAACGTCTTGTTCCAGCCCGGTTCCCGTCTGCCACGACCCGTATTGTGCCCCGCCGCGAATGCCGGCGCTGCCCACGGGTCATCGCCGGGCATGGGGCTTGCCCGCCCCCGGGTGTTCCCCAACCACGGAGAGAACGCCATGTCGGACGACCTCAAGAACCGCGGCGGCGCGGACCGCCAGCGCATCGACGTCAACCAGGACTACGAGCTGCGCGACTGGTCCAAGAAATTCGGCGTGACGCCGGAGCGCCTGAAGGAAGCCGTGCAGGCGGTCGGCGATCGGGCCGAGCGGGTCCAGGAGTACCTGAAGGGCGGCGAGCGCAGCGGCGGCTCGTCCAAGGAACGCTGACCGACCAGGCGGGCCGGCGTGCCCGCGCGCGGCGGCGCGTGGGCTTGCATTGCCGTGCCCACGCCTTGAAATTCTTGCAGCGCGACTGAGGCCATTTCCCCGCCCATTCACGCTCCCCGGCTCTTACACTGGCTGCCCCGCGGCCCCCCAGGGCCGCCCCGCCGCGCAGAAGACCACCTCACGGAGGACTTGTGAAGGCGATGAGCCGGCTCTGGAGCGCCCTCGGACAGCCTGCATTGCACGATGCCGTGCTGGGCGCCGAGGCGAGCGCGGAAGAAGCCCCGCTGCGCTCGGAGCTCTTCACCGCCGACCAGATGTCGCAGCACGGCAAGAGCCTGGCTGCGGCGCATGACCTCACCGGCGCCCGCGCCCGCGACCGCCTGCTGGCCCGGCTGGCCGACAACGAGAAGGTGCTGAGCGGCGTGTGCGAACAGCTCTCGCAGGCCGCCGGCAAGCAGCGCCGCGTCACGCCGGCCGGCGAATGGCTCCTCGACAACTACTACCTCATCGAGGAGGAGATCCGCACCGCCAAGCGCCACCTGCCGCCGGGCTACAGCCGCGAGCTGCCGCGCCTGGCGAACGGGCCGTCGGCCGGGCAGCCGCGCGTCTACGACCTGGCGTTGCACGCGGTGTCGCACGGAGACGGGCGGCTGGGCCGCGGCACGCTGACGCGCTTCGTCTCGTCGTACCAGACCGTCAAGGTGCTCAAGCTGGGCGAGCTGTGGGCCATCCCGATCATGCTGCGCCTGGCGCTGATCGAGAACCTGCGCCGGGTCGCCGCGCGCGTCGCCGCCGGCATCCGCGAGCGCGAGCTCGCCGACACCTGGGCAGACCGCATGCTCGAGGTGGTCGAGAAGGACCCGAAGGGCCTGATCCTCGTCATCGCCGACATGGCGCGCTCCGACCCGCCGATGAGCGGCCCCTTCGTCGCCGAGCTGGCGCGGCGGCTGCATGCGCGCAGTGCGGCGCTGGCCCTGCCGCTGAGCTGGGTCGAGCAGCGCCTGGCGGAGAACAACCAGAACATCGAGCAGCTGGTGCAGCTCGAAGCGCAGCACCAGGCGGCGGCGCAGGTATCGGTCAGCAACAGCATCGGCAGCATGCGCCTGCTGGGCTCGATGGACTGGCGCGAATACGTCGAGACGCTCTCGCACGTGGAGCAGGCGCTGCGCGAGGACCCGGCCGACGTCTATGCGCGCATGGACTTCGCGACCCGCGACGACTACCGGCATGCGGTCGAGCAGATGGCCAAGACCAGCCCGCTGGCCGAGCACGAGCTGGCGCGCGCCGCGGTCGAGCTGGCCGCCGAGGCGGCGACGCGCCGATCGCCGGCCACCGGCCACGAGTCGCATGTCGGCTACTACCTCGTCGACCGCGGCCGGCCCATGCTGGAGCGGGTGACCCAGGTCCGGCTCCCCGCGTGGCAGCGGTTTCGCCGCGCCTGCGACCGGCATCCGCTGCGCCTGTACTCGGGCAGCATCATGGCCCTCACGCTGCTGGTGGCCGCGGGCGCGGTGGCGGGTGCGTCGGACGGCGGCCTGAGTGCCGTGGCGCCGGGCTGGTGGCTGCTCGGCGCCGCGGTGGTGCTGCTGTTCGCGGCCAGCCAGCTCGCGGTGGCGCTGGTCAACTGGGCCGCCAGCCTGATGATCGCGCCGCGCCACCTGGCGCGCATGGACTTCTCCTTCGGCATCCCGTATGCCTCGCGCACGCTGGTGGTCGTGCCGACCATGCTGAGCAGCGAGCATGCGATCGACGAGCTGGCCGAGGCGCTGGAGGTGCGCTTCCTCGCCAACCGCGACGACCAGCTCCACTACGGCTTGCTCACCGACTTCCTCGACTGGCGCGAGGAGCACCGCGGCGACGACGAGGCGCTGCTGCGCCATGCGCGCACGCTGATCGAGACCCTGAACCAGAAGTACCGCGCCAACGGCGCCGACGCCGACGGCAACGGCGGCGACCGCTTCTTCCTGTTCCACCGCCCGCGGCGCTGGAACCCGCGCGAGAAGGTCTGGATGGGCTACGAGCGCAAGCGCGGCAAGCTCGCCGACCTGAACGCGCTGCTGCGCGGCCGCGCCGGCGCCGGCCCCGGCGAACCCTTCTCGCTCATCGTCGGCGACACCGCACCGCTGGCCGGCGTGCGCTACGTGATCACGCTGGACACCGACACCCAGCTGCCGCGCGATGCCGCCTGGCAGCTCGTCGCCTGCATGGCCCACCCGCTCAACCGCCCGCGCTTCGGCGGCGACCCGCGCTCACCGGTGGTGAGGCAGGGCCACGGCATCCTGCAGCCGCGCGTCGGCGTGAGCCTGGCCGCGGCCAACCGCACGCGCTACGGGCGGCTGTTCGCCGGCGAGCCGGGGATCGACCCGTACACCCGCGCCGTGTCCGACGTCTACCAGGACCTGTTCGACGAAGGCTCGTTCATCGGCAAGGGCATCTACGAGGTCGACGCGTTCGAGCATGCGCTGGCCGGGCGGCTGCCCGAGAACCGCATCCTCAGCCACGACCTGCTCGAAGGCTGCTACACGCGCTCGGGCCTGCTGAGCGACGTGCAGCTGGTGGAGGAATCGCCGGCGCGCTACGACGCCGACGTGAACCGGCGGCATCGCTGGATCCGCGGCGACTGGCAGATCATCGGCTGGCTGATGCCCTCGGTGCGCCTGCCGGCCCCACCCGCCGATGGCGCCGCCGCACCCGGGGAGCGCATCAAGGTGCGCAATCCGCTGTCGACGCTGTCGCGCTGGAAGATCTTCGACAACCTGCGCCGCAGCCTCACGCCCGCGGCACTGGTGGCGCTGTTCCTCATCGGCTGGAGCCTGATGCAGGCGCCGGTCTGGTGGACGCTGGCGGGGCTCGCGGTCCTGTTCGTGCCGCTGCTGGCCGGCATGGTGGGCGACCTGCTGCGCAAGCCCGAGGAGCTCAGCCCGCGCCAGCACGTGGGCGCGGTGCTGCCCTCGACCTGGCGGCAGCTCGGACAGGCGGTGATGACGCTGGCCTGCCTGCCCTACGAAGCCGCGTTCAGCCTCGACGCGATCGGGCGCACCCTCACCCGGCTCTGGTTCACCCGCCGTCGCCTGCTCGAGTGGCAGGCCTCGTCCGAGCTGGCGCGCCGGCCCATCGCCAACGGCGTGTCCGACCTGACGGCCACCCTCAAGCGCATGTGGTTCGCGCCGGCGCTGGTGCTGGCCAGCGTGGCCGGCCTGGCGGTGCTGCGCCCGGGCGCGCTGGGCGCAGCCGCACCGGTGCTCGTCGCATGGGCCTTCTCGCCGCTGCTGGTGTGGTGGCTCAACCGGCCGATCCAGCGCCGCCCGAGCACGCTGGGCGTCGAAGAGACCAGCTTCCTGCGCATGCTGTCGCGCCGCACCTGGGGCTTCTTCGACACCTTCGTCGGCGCGCAAGACAACTTCCTGCCGCCCGACAACATGCAGGAGCACCCGGTCGCGCGCATCGCCCACCGCACCTCGCCGACCAACATCGGCATGTCGCTGCTGGCCAACCTCGCGGCCCACGACTTCGGCTACATCAGCGCCGGCCAGCTCATCGAGCGCACCACCGCGACGCTGGACACCATGGAGCGCATGCCGCGCCACCAGGGGCACTGGCTCAACTGGTACGACACGCAGACCCTGCAGCCGCTGCGCCCGTCGTACGTGTCGACGGTGGACAGCGGCAACCTGGCCGGCCACCTGCTCACGCTGCGCGCCGGATTGCAGCAGCTGGCCGACGGCATGCCGGAGCTGCCGCGCATGCTCAACGGATTCGCCGACACGCTGGCGCTCATCCAGCAGGCCAGCGGCCGGGACACCACCGGCAGCCCGGCGATCCGCTTCGGCTTCCTGCTCGCCCAGGCGCTGGGCGATCCGCCGCTCACGCCGCATGCGCTGCACTCGGCCTTCGATGCACTGGCGGTGTGCTCGCGCGAGATCGTGCAGTGGGTGACGCAGACCATGCCCGAAGGCCCTGCCGACGACGGCACCGGCCCGCCGCGCGACGAGGCGCGCCGCTGGTCGGTCGCGCTGGTGGCGCAGTGCGACGCCGCTTTGCGCGACCTGCAGTTCCTCGCGCCGGGCGCCTCCGGCTCCGGCGCCGCCGCCTGGGACATCGGCGCGCTGATGGCGCGCTGCGGCGAGCTGCGCGACCTGGCCGATCGCGCCGGCCGCGCGGCGGAGATGGACTACAGCTTCCTCTACGACCCGGCGCGCGACCTCTTCACCATCGGCTACAACGTCGACGAGCACCGCCGCGACTCCGGCCACTACGACCTGCTGGCCTCGGAGGTGCGCCTGACCTGCTTCGTGGCCGTCGCGCAGGGCCAGACGCCGCAGGACAGCTGGTTCGCGCTCGGCCGCCTGCTCACCGTGGTCGAGGGCAAGCCGATCCTGATGTCCTGGAGCGGCTCGATGTTCGAGTACCTGATGCCGCTGCTCGTGATGCCGGGCTACGACCACACCCTGCTCGACCAGACCATGCGCGCCGCGGTCGAGCGGCAGATCCACTACGGCAAGCAGCGCGGCGTGCCCTGGGGCATCTCGGAGTCGGGCTACAACGCGACCGACACGCAGCTCAACTACCAGTACCGCGCCTTCGGCGTGCCCGGGCTGGGCCTCAAGCGCGGCCTGGCCGAGGACCTGGTGGTCGCGCCGTACGCGACGGTGATGGCGCTGATGGTCGATCCCAAGGCCGCCCACCAGAACCTGGTGCGCCTGCGCGACGAAGGCCTGGCCGGGACCTTCGGCTACTACGAGGCGATCGACTACACGCCGGCGCGGCTGCCGCGCGGCCAGAAGGGCGCGGTGGTGCGCTCGTACATGGCCCACCACCAGGGCATGAGCCTGCTGGCGCTGCTGCACGTGCTGCTCGACCAGCCGATGCAGAAGCGCTTCGAGTCCGACCCGCAGCTCAAGGCGACCATGCTGCTGCTGCAGGAGCGCATCCCCAAGGCGGTCGCCTTCCATCCGCACAGCCCCGACCTCGCCGAGTCGCGCAAGCCGTTCAGCGGGACCGAAACGCCGCTGCGGCTCATCCCCAACCCGGACACGCCCGCGCCCGAAGTTCAGGTGCTGTCGAACAGCCGCTACCACGTGATGCTGACCAACTCCGGCGGCGGTGTGAGCCGCTGGAAGGACCTCGCCGTCACCCGCTGGCGCGAGGACACCACCTGCGATCCATGGGGCAGCTTCTGCTACCTGCGCGACGCCGAGACCGGCACCTTCTGGTCCACCACCCACCAGCCGACGCAATGGAAGTCGGACCACTACGAAGCCATCTTCACCGAGGGCCGGGCCGAGTTCCGCCGGCGCGACCAGGGCATCGACGCCTACACCGAGATCGTGGTCTCGCCGGAAGACGACATCGAGCTGCGCCGGCTGCGCATCACCAACCTGAGCGCGGCGCGGCGCTCGATCGAGGTCACCACCTACTCCGAGGTGGTGCTCGCGCCGCCCGCGGCCGATGCGCAGCACCCCGCGTTCAGCAAGCTGTTCGTCCAGACCGAGTCGATCGACGATCCCCCGGCGCTGCTGTGCACGCGCCGCCCGCGCTCGGCCGACGAGCACCCGCCGCACATGTTCCACCTGGTGGCGGTGCACGGCGCCGTCGCCGGGCCGGCCTCGCACGAGACCGATCGCTCGCGCTTCATCGGCCGCGGGCGCAGCCTGCACGCGCCGCTGGCGATGCGCGAGCGCGGCGCGCTGTCGGGCAGCGTGGGCTCGGTGCTCGACCCCGTCGTGGCGACCCGCCGCGTGGTCACGCTGGAGCCGGAGCAGACGGCCACCATCGACATCGCCTACGGCATGGCCGACACCCGCGACGGCTGCCTGGCGCTGGTGCGCAAGTACGTCGACCGCCGGCTGGCCGACCGCGTGTTCGAGGTGGCCTGGACCCACAGCCAGGTGATCCTGCGCCAGCTCAACGCCAACGAGGCCGACACCCAGCTCTATGCGCGCCTGGCGAGCTCCATCGTCTACTCGCAGCCCACGATGCGCGCCGACGCCGCGGTGCTGCTGCGCAACCGGCGCGGCCAGTCGGGCCTGTGGGGCTACTCGATCTCCGGCGACTTGCCGATCGTGCTGCTGCAGGTGAGCGACGCCGCCAACATCGACCTGGTGCGCAAGATGGTCCAGGCCCACGCGTGGTGGCGGCTCAAGGGCCTGGCGGTCGACCTGGTGATCTGGAACGAGGAGCACGACATCTACCGCCAGCGCCTGCAGGAGCAGATCCTCGGGCTCATTGCCGGCAGCATCGAGGCCCACGTGGTCGACCGGCCGGGCGGCATCTTCGTGCGCCATGCGGAGCAGATCGCCAACGAGGACCGGGTGCTGCTGCAGTCGGTGGCGCGCGCCATCATCACCGATCGCGCCGGCAACCTGTCCGACCAGGTGATGCGCAAGCCGGTGGTCGAGCGTCGCGTGCCGCCCTTCGTGCCGACGCGTCCGTTCGAGCCCACGACCCCCGGCACGACACGCTCGACCACGCGCGGGCTGCTGCTGTTCAACGGCTACGGCGGCTTTTCCAGCGACGGGCGCGAATACGTCATCGCCCCGCCCGCGGCGCGACGCCCGCCGGCGCCCTGGATCAACGTGATCGCCAACCCGCGCTTCGGCACCATCGTGTCGGAGGCCGGCAGCGGCTACACCTGGTGCGAGAACGCCCACGAGCTGCGCCTCACGCCCTGGCACAACGACCCGGTGACCGACGCCGGCGGCGAGGCCATCTACCTGCGCGACGAGGAGACCGGCCAGGTGTGGTTCCCGACCTCGCTGCCCTCGCCGGGCGACCTGCCCGACGACACCGACGCGCCGCCCTACGTCACCCGGCACGGTTTCGGCTACAGCGTCTTTGAGCACGACGAGGCCGGCATCCACAGCGAGCTGACGGTGTTCGTGGCGATGGACGCGGCGGTGAAGTTCTCGGTGCTGAAGCTGCGCAACGACAGCGGCCATGCGCGCCGCCTGTCGGCCACCGGCTACGTCGAGTGGGTGCTGGGCGACCAGCGCTCGCGCACCGGGCCGCACGTCACCACCGACATCGCGGCCGACAACGGCGCCATCTACGCGCGCAATCCGTACAGCAACGACTTCGGCGACTGGATCGGCTTCTTCGACGTCGACGAGAGCGATCGGCTGTTCAGCACCCTCACCTGCGACCGCGCCGAGTTCATCGGCCGCAACGGGTCGCTGCGCCGGCCCGCCGCGCTGCGCCGCATGCGCCTGTCGGGCCGCGTCGGCGCGGCGCTCGATCCGTGCGCAGCGATCCAGGTGCCCTTCGACCTCGGTCCGGGCCAGACGCGCGAGATCGTGTTCCGCCTCGGCATGGGCCGCAGCACCGACGAGGCCGGCCAGCTGGTGCAGCGCTTCCGCGGCAGCGCCGCGGCCCGCGAGGCGCGCGAGGCGGTGCGCGAGCACTGGGAACACACCCTGGGTGCGGTGCAGGTCGAGACCCCCGACCCCGCGATCAACCTGCTGGCCAACGGCTGGCTCGTCTACCAGACCCTGGGCTGCCGCATGTGGGCGCGCAGCGGCTACTACCAGTCGGGCGGCGCCTACGGCTTCCGCGACCAGCTGCAGGACGCGATGGCGCTGGTGCATGCGCGGCCCGGCCTCCTGCGCGAGCACCTGCTGCTGTGCGCGGGCCGCCAGTTCGTCGAGGGCGACGTGCAGCACTGGTGGCACCCGCCGTCCGGGCGCGGCGTGCGCACCCGCATCTCCGACGACTACCTGTGGCTGCCCCTGGCGCTGTGCCGCTACGTGGAAGCCACGCACGACACCGGCGTGCTGACCGAAGGCATCCAGTTCCTCGAAGGCCGGCCGGTGCCGCCTCAGGACGAGTCCTACTACGACCTGCCGGCGCGCTCGATCCACACGGCGAGCCTGTACCAGCACGCCGTGCGCGCCGTGCTGCACGGCCTGCGCTTCGGTGCGCACGGCCTGCCGCTGATGGGCGCGGGCGACTGGAACGACGGCATGAACGAGGTCGGCCGCCACGGCACCGGCGAGAGCGTCTGGCTGGGCTTCTTCCTGTGCGAGGTGCTGCGCCAGTTCGCCGGTCTCGCGCGCCGCCACGGCGACGACGCCTTCGCCCTGCACTGCGAGCAGGAGCGCAAGTCACTGGGCGAGCGGCTCGACAACGTGGCCTGGGACGGCGACTGGTACCGCCGCGCCTACTTCGACGACGGCACGCCGCTGGGGTCGAAGGACAACGTGGAGTGCCAGATCGACTCGATCGCGCAGAGCTGGGCCGTGCTGTCCGGCGCGGGCGACTCGCAGCGCGCGCGCCGGGCCATGGACTCGATGGCCGCGCGCCTGGTGCGCCCCGAGGCCGGCGTGGTGCAGCTGCTCGATCCGCCCTTCGACCGTCGCGGGCCCAACCCGGGCTACATCGCCGGCTACGTGCCGGGCGTGCGCGAGAACGGCGGCCAGTACACCCACAGCGCGGTCTGGGCCACCATGGCCTTCGCCGAGCTGGGCGACGCGGCGCGGGCGTGGTGGCTCATGGACCTCATCAACCCGCTGCACCACGGCCGCACGCCGGCCGATGTCGCGACCTACCGGGTCGAGCCCTACGTGGTGGCCGCCGACGTGTACAGCGTGCCGCCGCACACCGGCCGCGGCGGCTGGACCTGGTACACCGGCTCGGCGGGGTGGATGTACCGGCTCATCGTCGAGTCGCTGCTGGGCATCCGGCTGGCCATCGGCAGCGAGGGTGCTTCCCTCACGGTCGCGCCGGTGCTGCCGGCCGATTGGTCCGGCTTCGAGCTGGCCTACCGCTTCCGCGATTCGCACTACCGCATCCGCATCGAGCGCGGATCCGTTGCCGAGGTCGTGGTCGACGGGCACACGGTGGCCGGCCATGCCGTGCCGCTGCTCGACGACGGCCGCACCCACGACGTCACGCTGCGCCTCGCACCCGCGGCCGCGACCGTGAGCTCGCGCGAGGAAGCTGCCGCGAAGTGACTTGTGCAACCGCTGGTGCGCGAGGCGAACCGGTGGGTGTGGCGAGCGATCGATCCGTCGACATCCACACGTCAGCGAGGAGCTCCCATGACCCGCAAGCCGCGACACCCCGTCGCCACGATGCCGCTCGCACTCTGGAACGACATTGCCCTGCGCACCGGCGAGATGATGGTCGCCTCGGCCCAGGTGATCGCGCACCGCACCGGCCGCATGGCCGCGGCCGGACACTCGCCCAGCCTGCGCGACCGGCGCGAGTTCACGCGCATGGGGCTGGAGAAGGTCGAGGCCGCCGGCGAGTCGCTGTGGGCGATGGGGCAGCACCTGACCGCGATGAACATGCAGCTCGCGATGAAGGCGTGGCAGGACATGGTGGCGGCAGGGACTGCGTGGATGTCGCTGGCGGGCAGCCGGTCGCTGCCGCAGGCGATGCGTCGGCACGGTGAGCTGGCGCGCACGGTGAGCGCATCGGCGAAGTCGGCATCGCGCTTGTCCGATGCGACGGCGCGGGTGGCGCGGCAGGGGTTGAAGCCGATCCACTCTCGCGCGACGGCCAACGCGAAGCGTTTGCGGAAGTTGTAGCCCGGGTGCAACCCGGGACGTTTCTCCCCGGGTTGCACCCGGGCTACTTGGGTCTCGGATCCCTCAAGCCCCGATCCGGCATCGACAAGGTCCCGGCACGCAACTCGCCCACCGCATTCGCCACCGCCCGCGCCACGTTGCGCGTCTCCTCCTGCACCGCCTCGTCGCGGTCCAGCGCGTCGTGGCTGGTCGCATACGGCTCGTAGTAGCCGATGTGCCGATCGAGCCGCGCCACCGCGCCCGCATCGACCAGCTCCATCCAGTCGAGCCAATCGCACAGCGCGCGCCGCGTGCCTTCGATGCCCGCCACGTCGCCGTGCACCACCACGCCGTACACCCGCCCGGCCAGGTGTTTGGGATAGGACCAGCCCTTCAGCTCCAGCGCCTTCGCCTTCTCGGGATCCTTGCCGCCGGTCGACGTCGGATCCGGATTGCCGCCATCGGCGCAGACCATGCGGTCCATCATCAGCTTGAGCGGGCTGCTCACCTGGTACCAGTGCACCGGCGTCATGAGGATGACGCCGTGCGCCGCCGTCCAGCGCTCGTAGATCTCGTTCATCCAGTCGTTGACCTGGCCCAGCGCGTGGTTGGGATAACACGAGCACGGCCAGTGGCACAGCGGCATCGCGGTGGACACGCAGGCCTTGCACGGATGGATGCGCCGGTCGGGATCGGAGGCGAGCCGGCTCAGGTCGAGCAGGTCGGCCTCGATGCCGGCGGCGTGCAGCGCGTCGCAGGCGATGCGCGCGAGGCGGAAGGTCTTCGACATCTCGCCCGGGCAGGTGCCGTCGTTGCGCGGCGAGCCGCAGATCACCAGCACGCGCGACGGCGTCGCCGCGTCCTTCTGGCGCGACTCGGCGCGCTGCAGCCGTTCGCGCGCGTCCAGCCATTCGACCGACAGCTCGTACTGCGGATCGGCAAAGCCGAGGCCGGCCCGACGCCTCAACGGCGACTTGTGGTTTTGCTCGTAGGCCTCCCAGGCGATGAGCTCGATGCGCTTCAGCGCGTCTCGCTCGCGGTCGAAGGCGGGGTCGAAGAAGCGCCGGCGAAAGCGCTCGCCGAAGTCCTCGCGCGAGACCGGGGTGGGCGCCTGGCCGGTGCGGACCTTGGGGGTGGTGTTGTCCATGCCTCGCACGCCGGCAATCGACGTGCCGCGTGCGCCCCTCATACTGCGGCGGGACGTGGACTTTCGGAGGTATGCAAGTGGACGAGCACCGCGAGCGGTGGTGGGGGCGCTGGACGGGCGCGATGCGCTCCGCATGGACGCGCCTGGTGGCGGCGCTGCGGCGCCTGTGGGGACGGTCCGAGGCGACGGCGGCGCTGCCGCCCGTCACCGAAGCGGACGTGGCCGATGCGCCGGCGAACTTCGTCGCTCCGGAGATGGCGCCGGATGCCGTCGTGGTCGAGCGCGAGGCCGTGCCGGCGCTGCGCGGCCGCGGCGCCTTCGTCGACGGCTCGTTCTCCAACGCGGCGGGCGTGCGACCCTACAAGCTCTTCGTGCCCGCGGCCCTGGCGCCCGGGCCGCGCGCGCTTGTCGTGATGCTGCACGGCTGCCGGCAGAACCCGTCCGACTTCGCCACCGGCACGCGCATGAACGAATTCGCCGAGGCGCAGGGCTTCGTCGTGCTGTACCCGGGCCAGCTCGACCGGGCCAATCACCTTCGCTGCTGGAACTGGTTCAGCCCCGACAACCAGGAGCGCGGGCGCGGCGAGCCCTCGCTCATCGCCGACCTCACGCGCTACGTGATCGAGACCCAGGACATCGACCCGCGGCATGTCTTCGTCGCGGGCCTGTCGGCCGGCGGCGCGATGGCCGCGGTGCTGGCCGCGACCTACCCGGACCTGTACGCCGCGGTGGGGGTCCATTCGGGCCTGCCGCATGCAGCGGCGCACAACCTCGCCACCGCCCTCAGCGCCATGCGCCACGGCCCGGCCACGCGCAGCCAGCCGATGGCGCGCGTCCCGGTGCCCACCATCGTGTTCCACGGCGACGCCGACACGACGGTGCATCCCGACAACGGGGAGGAGCTCATGGCCCAGGCACGCTGGGCGATCGAGGCGAAGGCCGATGCGGGAAACGGCGCCGACATGGCGGTGGAAGAGGGACAGGTCGAGGGCGGACGCGCCTTCACGCGGACCTTGCATCGCGATGCGCAGGGGCGCTGCGACGCGGAGCATTGGCTGGTGCACGGGTCGGGGCATGCGTGGTCGGGCGGGGATGGGAAGGGGTCGTTCACGGATCCGAAGGGGCCGGATGCGTCGGCGCAGATATTGAGGTTTTTTTTGGAGCATCCGGGGCGGGGGTGAGATGAGGGGTCTCCAATGCCGAGTGGACATCTATGCGCCTTAGGCGTATAGTCGCACCGATGCTCACGGTCGTGGAAACGATGCTCTTTCAACGTCAGTGGCCGCTCTACTGGACTGAGGAAGAACGCGGCGAGTTCGCCGCCTACATTGCTGAGCAGCCCACCGTGGGAGATGTCGTTCCCGAGTCCGGTGGCATTCGCAAAGTGCTTGGAGTCGCGCAGGTTCAGGCAAGTCCGGTGGCGTGCGAGTGATCTACTTCACGCGAACAGCCGAAGGCGAAGTTGTCTTGCTCACGCTGTACGCAAAGTCGAAGACCGACAACCTCACCGGCCAGAAGTTGAAGGAGATCCGCCGTGCCCTCGAAGATTAAACCTCTGAGCAAATCCGAACTGGCTGCCTATGAAGCCACTCGGGATCTTGCGGCCGAGTTGCTGCAATCCGTGCGCGAAATGAAGGCCGGTCACGTGGAAGTCGTTTCGTCGCCTGTGATCGAGGCGCGCAAGAAGACCGGCCTTTCGCAGTCTCAGTTCGCCGCCCTTCTTGGTGTGTCTGTACGCACCTTGCAAGGATGGGAACAAGGTCGCAAGCAACCCAGCGGTGCTGCTCGTACGCTGCTGGCAATTGCCAGCACCAACCCCAAGGCTCTGCTGGCTGTTGCAGGCAAGTAGAAGCGGATGGTCGGTTGCTGCCGAAGCAGCCGCCCGAATGCACTGAACGACCATGAACCAACCCAACCCCTACGCACCCCCACAGGCCGACGTGGAACCGGCCACGGTGGCGACGCCTGCGTCCCCGCCCTTGTGGAATCCCAACGCGGCCGCTTGCTGGAGCCTGGTGTTCACCCCCGTCTTCGGCGCCTTCCTGCACATGAAGAACTGGGAGGCCTTGGGTGAGCCGCAGAAGGCTGCCGGCGCGCGCTCATGGGCCATTGGAGTCTTGACCTTCATCGTCGTGGCGGCCATCGCCTCGGGGATCTGGGCCGAGTCGAAGGCCCTCGATGGCTTGAGCCGGATCGCGGGGCTGATTCTCCTGATCGCCTGGTACTACGCGAGCGGCAAGCCGCAGCAGGGCTATGTCCTCGCGCGATTCGGAAAGAACTATCCCCGGCGCGGCTGGGCCAAGCCGCTCCTTCTCGCAGTCGTGGCGGTCGTGGGCTTCGTCGTGGCCCTCGGTGTCGTTGGCTTTGTCATCGGGTTGGCCACCAGCGTCGAATGACGAAGGCCGCGGGTCGATCGCCATCCGTCAACAGCCGGCTTCGGCAAGAGAGTTCCAATGATCACTGCCATGACCGCGTTCCAGTTGCCAAAGCCGATCACACGCGAAGAGGCACGACGCATCTTTCTGAGCACGGCTCCGACGTATCAGGGCGTGGCCGGCCTCATCCGGAAGTGCTACATCCTGTCGCAAGACGGGAAGACAGCCGGCGGGATCTATCTTTGGAACTCTCGCGCTGAAGCCGAGGCGCTGTACACGGAGAGCTGGAGGGTTTTCGTCCGGGAGAAGTACGGTACAGATCCTTCGGTCACGTACTTCGACACCCCGGTCGTCGTTGACAACCTCACGCACCAGATTCTCTCGAACGAGTAGACAAGATCCCGTGGCCACGCTCGATCACATCATTCCCGCCGGCCCCCTGTTTCTGCGCCCGTTCGCACCCAGCGACACACGTGCCATCTTCAGGCTCAGCCAGGAGTCGGGCATGCGGACCTGGCTGCCGGATCAGGTCTACCGTGACGAGGACAGCGCGCTCGATGTCTTGAGCTACCTCATCGCCCAGTACGCCTCACCCGCCGACCCACGGCGGTCCCCCTGCGTGCTGGGCGTGTGCTTGTCCGCTTCGCGCGAGCTGATCGGTCATGTGGGGTTCAGCCCGTGTCCGCACGGCGTGGAAGTCGGCTTCGCCATCGGCGAGGCGCACCAGCGCCAAGGCCACGCCACGCGGGCCGTTTCGGCCGCCACCGCCTGGGCGATCGCGACATTCGACTTGGCTGCCGTGCACGGCGTGGCGGCGCAGGACAACCTGGCCTCTTGCAAGGTCCTGGAGGCGTGCGGCTTTCAGCCCGTGGACCTGCAACGCCGGAGAATGCACGGCGTCGAGCGCATGGTGAGGACCTGCGTGTTGGCAGCAGACAGGATTGGCTGACATGCAGTTGAGAATCGCCCGACCGGTCAGCCAGCTGGAACGCTCGGCCGCCATGTACCGCCAGGGCCTCGGCCTGGTCGAGGTGGGTCGGTTCGACGACCACGAGGGCTTCGATGGCGTCATGCTCGGCCGACCCGGATCGCCGTACCACTTCGAGTTCACCCATTGCCGCACGCATCCCGTCGTCCCGTCGCCCACGCCGGAAGACCTGATCGTCCTCTATCTGCCGGACCCGGCCGAATGGCACCAGGCCTGCACCCGCATGCTCGCGGCAGGCTTCGCGGAAGTCGCCTCGTTCAACCCGTACTGGCAGCGCTGTGGCAAGACCTTCGAAGATCCCGATCGCTATCGCGTCGTCCTTCAACAGGCCGCCTGGGGAGCAGAGGTTTGAACAAGAACGCATTTCTCTGCGTCCTCTGCGTTCTCTGTGTCAAAGGACCCGCTTGCGATAAGCACCTGCCTCGCGTCGCAGGGGATTGATTCACACAGAGAACACAGAGAAGGGTCATCAAAGGACATCCATGCCTATCGTCAAGATCGAAGTCTGTCGCCCCCGCCCCGCGGAGCAGGTCGCGGCGCTCATCGAAGCCGTGTACCAGGCTCAACTCATCGCCCTGCAGCTCCCGCCGAGCGACCGCCAGATCCGCTACGTCGAGCACAAGCCCGAGCACTTCCCCGTGCCGCCCGGCAAGACCGAGAACTACACGTTCGTCGAGTACCAGATGTTCCCGGGACGCTCGATCAACGCGAAGCGCAAGCTGTACCAGGGCATCGTCCAGCGCTTCGGCGAGCTCGGCATCCAGCCGTCCGACATCGTCATCGTGCTGCACGAGCCGGCGTTGGAGAACTGGGGCGTGCGCGGCTTGCCCGCGTCCGAGGTCGAGCTCGGGCTCAAGCTCGACGTATGAAGCCGCAGGGCCAGGCCCTGGCGCTCCTGCCCTACTCGAGCGTCGACGACACGCCCTTCACCGCCTCGCGTGCCGACATCACGAGGATCCTGGGTGAGCCGCTGCGCCAAGGCAGGAACGACGTGGGCCTCAATGAGCTGGACTACGGTGACGTGGTGTACCGCTTCCAGGATGGCGGCCGGCTGGAAGAGATCACGCGGCAGGCGCGTGTGATCCTGCTGGGCACGGTCGCCGTGCCGTTCGACACGCTCGCTGCATTCATCCGGGCGCACGACGATGGCGCGTTCGAGCGGGCCGGCTTCCTGGTGAGCCCGGCCTTCGGCCTGGCGTTCGACCCGCGCGATCCGCACTGGGTGACGGCCATTGCCAGGCACTGTGTCGACACGTGGAGGGCGCTGTGACGCGGGTTGCACCCGGGCTACGTAGCCCGGGTGCAACCCGGGTTCGTTGATCACTCCGCGGCGCGACCATGCCGCCCCGCGCCTTGCGCGAAACGCGTCGCACCGTGCAGGCCCTCGCCGCTGGCCAGGCTCTCCAGCCCATGCCTGAACTCATTGCGCAAGGCCTCTTCTTCACTCAGCCCCCACTGCTCGAGCAGCGACGCGCGGTCATGTCGCAGGCACGCCTGAGGCAGCCCCGCGATCTCCTGTGCCAGCGCCATCGCCGCCTCCAAGGCCTGACCTGCGGGGGCCACGCGGTTCGCCAGCCCCATCGCGAACGCCTCGCGCGCATCGACCGCCCGCCCCGTCAGCACCAAGTCCAGCGCGCGCGACTGGCCGACCAGCTGCGCCAGCCGCACCGTGCCGCCGTCGATCAGCGGCACGCCGAAGCGCCGGCAGAACACGCCCATCACCGCGTCTTCGGCCATCACCCGCAGGTCGCACCACAGCGCCAGCTCGAGACCGCCCGCCACGGCATGACCTTCGATGGCCGCAATGACCGGCTTGGACAGGCGCAGGCGCGTCGGGCCCATGGGTCCGTCGCCTTCGGCATCGAGCCGGTTGCCGCGGCCCTCGCTGATCGCCTTCAGGTCGGCGCCCGCGCAGAAGCTGCCGCCGGCGCCATGCAGCACGGCCACATGCGCCTGCGCGTCGGAGTCGAAGCGGCGGAATGCCTCGGCCAGGGCCGCGGCGGTGGCCGCATCGACCGCGTTGCGGCGCTCGGGACGGTCCAGCGTGACGATGGCGACATGCTCGCGCAGCTCGAAGGACACGGCCATGCTCAAACCCTCGGTTGGTGTCGCCGCAAGGTGTCCAGCAGCGACTCGTCCATCGCGAATCCCTCGCCATGCGTCGAAGCCAGCTCCGCCGCACGCAGGGCGAACCGCTCCACCCCCATCCCGTAGATGAACTGCAGCGCCCCACCCGTCCACCCCGGAAACCCGATCCCGAAGATCGACCCGATGTTGGCCTCGTGCACCGAGCGCAGCACGCCCTCGTGCAGGCAGCGCGCCGTCTCGACCGCCTGCCGCCACAGCAGCCGGTCCTTCAGCTCGGCCAGGTCCCAGGCCACGTCGCTGCGCTCGAACAAGCGCTTCAGATCCGGCCAGAGCGTCTTGCGCCCATCGGCCGGATAGTCGTAGAAGCCGCCACCCGCTGCGCGCCCGGAACGCCGGTGCTCCTTCACCATGATCTCGATCAGCCGCTCGCCCGCAGTGGCGCAATGGGTCCGGCCCTCGGCGGCGAAGTCGGCCCGCGCCTGCTCCAGCACCTGCACCGACAAGCCCAGCGAGGTCTCGTCGAGCACCGCCAGCGGCCCCACCGGCATGCCGGCCGACAGCGCGGCGTTCTCGATCACCGGGGCGGGAATGCCTTCGGCCAGCATGGACGCACCCTCCGTCACGAAGCGGCCGAACACGCGGCTGGTGAAGAAGCCGCGCGCATCGCCGACGACGATGGGCAGCTTGCCAATGGCCAGCACGTAGTCGAAGGCGCGCGCCACCGTCTCGTCGTCGGTGCGCTCGCCGCGGATGATCTCGACCAGCTTCATGCGGTCGACCGGCGAGAAGAAGTGGATGCCGATGAACTTCTCGGGCCGCGCGCTGGCGCGTGCGAGCCCGCTGATCGGCAGCGTCGAGGTGTTGGAGGCGAACACGCCAGTGGCGAAGCCGCCTGCGGCGCCGAGAAAAGGCTCGGCCGCGGCGGTCACCTGCGCCTTGAGCGCGCGGTTCTCGAACACCGCCTCGACGACCAGGTCGCAGCCCTGCAGATCGGCGTCGTGCGCGGTGGGCACGATGCGCCCGAGCAGTGCTGCCGCCTCGGCGTCGCTCATGCGGCCCTTGGCGACCCGCGCCGCAGCGAGCCGCGCCGCATGCGCCTTGCCCGCCTCGGCCTTGTCCAGGCTCACATCCTTCAGCACCGTGGCGATGCCGCGCGAGGCATTGGCCCAGGCGATGCCCGCGCCCATCATCCCGGCGCCGAGCACACCCACCTTCAGCGGACGGCTGCGCGGCACGTCCCGCGGCCGCGAGCGGCCCGACTTGACGGCGTTGAGGTCGAAGAAGAACGCCTGGATCATCGAACGCGCCGTGGCACCGCTGGCCACCTGGGCCAGGTAGCGGCTCTCGATGCGCAGGGCGGTGTCGAAGTCGACCAGCGAGCCCTCGGCCATCACGGCCATCGCCGCCTCCGGCGCGGGATAGAGCCCACGCGTGGTCTTGCGCAGCATCGCCGGAGCGACCGCCAGCGCGCTCGCCACCTTGGGCTGCGCGGCGGTGCCGCCGGGCATCTTCCAGGCCTTGTCGTCCCAGGGCTGGACGGCCGTCGGATGCGAGTCGATCCACGCCAGCGCATGCGCGCGCAGCTGCGATGCGTCGCCCACCAGCTCGTGGACCAGCCCGAGCGACTGCGCCTCGCGCGGACCGAAGGTGCGCCCTTCCAGCACGAAGGGCTGGGCGGCGGTGAGCCCGAGCAGCCGCGTCATCTTGGTGATGCCGCTCGCGCCCGGGATCAGCCCCAGCGTGACCTCGGGCAGGCCGAATGCGATGCGCTCGTCGTCGACGGCGATGCGGTGGTGCGCCGCCAGCGCGACCTCCCAGCCGCCGCCCAGCGCCGCGCCGTTCAGGCAGGCGACCACCGGCTTGCCCAGCGTCTCGAGCCGGCGAAACTGCTTCTTCATGCGCTGTATCTCGGCGAACAGGCGCGGCGCGTCCGCCTCGCTGCCGCGCAGCAGCGCCTTGAGGTCCGCGCCGGCGAAGAAGCTGGCCTTGGCCGACTGCAGCACGATGCCGCGGATCGAAGGCAAGTCCTGCGTCAGGCGGTCGAGCAGATCGCACAGGTCGTCCTGCCAGGCCAGGCACATGGTGTTGACGGGCGAGCCGGGCTCGTCGAAGGTGATGTCGGCGATGCCCTGCGCATCGACGGCATAGCGGATGGTCTGCATCACAGCGCCTCCACCACGGTGGCGATGCCCATGCCGCCGCCCACGCACAAGGTGGCCAGGCCGTAGCGTTGCCCGCGCCGGTGCAGCTCGTCGACGAGCGTGCCGAGGATCATGGCGCCGGTCGCGCCGAGCGGATGGCCCAGCGCGATCGCGCCGCCGTTGACGTTGACACGCTCGTGCGGCACGCCCAGCTCCTTCATGAACTTCATCGGTACGGCCGCGAAGGCCTCGTTGACCTCGAACAGGTCGATCTGGTCCAGCCGAAGCCCGGCCTTGGCGAGGGCCTTGCGCGTGGCCGGCATCGGCCCCGTGAGCATGATGGTGGGATCGGCACCCGACAGCGCGGTGGCGACGATGCGCGCCCGCGGCGCCAGGCCGAGGGCGCGGCCCTTCTGCGCCGAGCCGATCAGCAGCGCCGCGGCGCCGTCGACGATGCCCGAGGAGTTGCCGGCGTGGTGCACATGGCGGATGCGCTCGACCTGCGGATAGCGGCGGATGGCGGTGGCGTCGAAGCCCAGCGCGCCGAGCTGCTCGAACGAGGGCTTGAGCGCGGCCAGGCCTTCCAGCGTGGTGTGCGGCTTGATGAACTCGTCTTCCGCGAGCAGGGTCTGGCCGATCGGGTCGCGCACCGCAACGATGGATGCCGCGAAGTGCCCGGCCTCGCGGGCGCGGGCGGCGCGCCGCTGCGACTCGAGCGCATAGGCGTCGACATCCTCGCGGCCGAAGCCTTCGAGCGTGGCGATGAGGTCGGCGCCGATGCCCTGCGGCACGAACTCGGTCGCCATGTTCGTCGCGGGGTCCTGTGCCCAGGAGCCGCCGTCGGCGCCCAGCGGCACGCGCGACATGCTCTCCACGCCGCCGGCCACCACCAGGTCCTCGAAGCCGGATCGCACTTTCTGCGCCGCGAGGTTGACCGCCTCCAGGCCGGAGGCGCAGAAGCGGTTGACCTGCACGCCGGCGCAGCGCACGTCCCAGCCGGCCTTGAGCGCCGCGGTCTTGGCGATGCAGGCGCCCTGCTCGCCGACCGGCGTGACGCAGCCCATGACGACGTCGTCGACTTCGGCGGTGTCGATGCGGTTGCGCCGCTGCAGCTCGGCCAGCACGCCGGCCAGCAGGTCCACAGGCTTGACCTCGTGCAGGCGGCCGTCGGATTTGCCCTTGCCGCGCGGGGTGCGGATGGCATCGAAGATGAAGGCATCGGTCATGCGAATCAGTATAGACTTTATGCCAAGCACCCGCTTTGTGAAAATGAGCACTCCCGCCCCTGCCCTCCCCAAGCGCCCCCGCGGCCGCCCCCGCAAGACGCTGGACGAGCGCGACGAGGGCAACCGCCGGCGCCAGCTGGTGCGCGCGGCGGCGCGGCTGTTCCGCCGCAAGGGCTTCGACGGCACCAGCACGCGCGACATCGCGGCCGCCGTCGGCATGCATTCGGGGTCGCCCTTCTATCACTTCGAGAGCAAGGGCGCGCTGCTCTACGAGGTGATGGAGCAAGGCATGCAGGCCGCGATGGCGCGCCAGCAGCAGGCGCTGGCCGAGGGCGGCGATGCGCCGGCGCTGCTGCGTCGCCTGGTCCGCAACCACTTCGAGACCCTGCACGGCCCCGGCGCCGACTTCATCCCGGTCATGCTCTACGAGAACCGCTCGCTCGACGCGCGCCAGCGCGCCGGCATCGCCCGCCTGCAGCGCGAGTACGAGGCGCCGTGGCTGCCGGTGCTGCAGGCCCTGGCCGACAGCGGTCGGCTGCGCGCCGACATCCACCTCGCGCGGCTGTTCATCTTCGGCGCGCTCAACTGGTCGGTCCAGTGGTTCGATCGCAAGAAGCGCGCAACGCTCGACGAGGTGACCGATGAAGCCATGGTGCTGTTTCTTCCGCCGCATCGCCAAAGGGTGACCGCATGAGCTACCGATCCGTCTTCGCACCCGCGCTGTTCGACGCCCAGGTCGCGGTCGTCACCGGCGGCGGCTCGGGCATCGGCCGCTGCACCGCGCACGAGCTGGCCGCGCTGGGCGCGCAGGTGGTGCTGGTCGGCCGCAACGAGGCCAGGCTGCAGGCCGTCGCGCGCGAGATCGCCGACGACGGCGGCCGGGCCGACACCGCGGTGTGCGACGTGCGCCGCGAAGAGGCGGTGCAGCAGGTCGTCTCGCAGATCCTCGCGCGGCACGGCCGCATCGACGCGCTGGTCAACAACGCCGGCGGCCAGTACATCGCGCCGCTGGAGACCATCAGCGCCAAGGGCTGGGAGGCGGTGGTGTCGACCAACCTCACCGGCGGCTTTCTCGTGGCGCGCGAATGCCACCGGCAGTGGATGAAGGCGCATGGCGGCGCCATCGTCAACATCGTCGCCGACATGTGGGGCTCGATGCCGTCGATGGGCCACAGCGGTGCGGCCCGCGCCGGCATGGTGAGCTTCACCGAGACGGCGGCCGCCGAGTGGGCCGCCCACGGCGTGCGGGTCAACGCGGTCGCGCCGGGCTACATCGCCTCCAGCGGCATGGACCACTACCCGCCCGAGGCCGCCCCCATGCTGCGGGCCATGCGCAAGACGGTGCCGCTGGGCCGCTTCGGCACCGAGGCCGAGACCTCGGCGGCGATCGTCTTCCTGCTGAGCCCCGCGGCGAGCTTCATCAGTGGCACGGTGCTGCGGGTGGACGGCGCCAGGCCGCAGGTGCGCATGGGATGGCCGATGGCCTTGCCGGACGCGCAGGCCGCGCAGCGCGCAGCCATCAGGCCGTTCGAGGGCTTCCATCGCGGCACGACCCCGAAGGTGTTGAGTGAGTAGCCCGGGTGCAACCCGGGTTCCACCCGGGCTACGGTTCACGACCTCGTGGAATGCGCAAGGCGACACCGCCCTCGCCCGCCGCCGCGCCATGCTCGATCGCATCGACGCCTTGCGCCGCATCGAGCAGCGCGCCGCCGACACCTCCGCCAAGGCCCGCCCACTGTTCGACAAGCGCGGCCAGCTGCTGCCGCGCGAGCGCATCGCGCTGCTGCTCGATCCGGGTGCGCCCTGGCTTCCGTTGTGCACGCTCGCCGGCTGGCTGCAGGACACGCCCGATCCCGCGCGCTCGGTGCCCGGCGGCGGCATCGTCGCGGGCATCGGCATCGTGTGCGGCGTGCGCTGCATGGTGGTGGCCAGCGACTCGGGCATCGACGCCGGCGCCATCCAGGCCATGGGGCTGGACAAGATGCTGCGCGTGCAGGAGATCGCGCTCGAGAACCGGCTGCCCTTCCTGCACCTCGTGGAGAGCGCGGGCGCCAACCTCATGCGCTACCGCGTCGAGGGCTTCGTGCACGGCGGCGCGCTGTTCCGCAACCTGGCGCGGCTGTCGGCCGCGGGCATCCCGGTCATCACCGTGCAGCACGGCTCGGGGACCGCGGGCGGCGCCTACATGCCGGGGCTGAGCGACGTGGTGATCATGGTGCGCGGGCGTTCGCGCGCCTTCCTCGCCGGCCCGCCGCTGCTCAAGGCCGCCACCGGCGAGATCGCGACCGAAGAGGAGCTGGGCGGCGCGCAGATGCACGCCAGCGTGTCCGGCCTGGGCGAGCAGCTCGCCGAGGACGACCGCCATGCGCTGGGCCTGGCCCGCGAGCTGGTCGCACATCTCGGGTGGCCCCGCGCCGCGCCGATGTCCGATGCAGCGCCGCCGCGCCACGACGCCGAGGAGCTGCTCACGCTGATGCCCGCCGACCTGCGCCAGCCGGTCGACATGCGCGAGCTGATGGCGCGCATCGCCGACGACTCCGAGCTGCTGGAGTTCAAGCCGCTGTACGGCGCGCAGACCCTCTGCGTGCAGGCGCGGCTGCACGGCCGGCAGATCGGCCTCATCGCCAACAACGGGCCCATCGACGTGGCCGGCGCGAACAAGGCCACGCACTTCATCCAGCGCTGCTGCCAGCTCGGGCACCCCATCGTGTACCTGCAGAACACCACCGGCTACATCGTCGGCCGCGACAGCGAGCAGGCCGGCATGATCAAGCACGGCTCGAAGATGATCCAGGCGGTGACCGGCGCGACGGTGCCGCAGATCACGGTCCAGTGCGGCGCGTCCTTCGGCGCCGGCAACTACGGCATGTGCGGCCGCGGCTACGGGCCGCGCTTCCTGTTCAGCTGGCCGCTGGCCAGGACGGCGGTGATGGGCGGCGAGCAGGCGGCGCAGACCATGCGCATGGTGGCCGAGCAGGCGGCGCAGCGCAAAGGCGTGGCGGTGGACGCGGCGGCGCTGGATGCGCAGGGCGCGAAGATCGTCGAGATGTTCGAGCGGCAGGCGGATGTGTTCTACACCTCGGGCCTGGTGCTGGACGATGGCGTGATCGATCCGCGGGACACGCGCAGCGTGCTGGGGCAGTGCCTGGCGATGTGTCGCGAGGCCGAGGGAATGGCGCTGCGGCCGTTGATGTTTGGCGTGGCGAGGATGTGAGGGGAGTCATGTCAACTCCGACAAACGTGTCCCCACCCGTTCGCCCTGAGCCTGTCGAAGGGCCGCGTCGCGAGGCCCCGACCGTTCGGGCTGAGCTTGTCGAAGCTGCACACGATCGGCCGGCGGCTTCGACAAGCTCAGCCCGAACGGGATCGGGACTGCGCGCCACCCCCTCGACAGGCTCAAGGCGAACGGGATCTGTCTATCGCCACTTTCACGCATGAAAGGCCCAACCATGCACTTCACCCACGAGCACGAAGAACTCCGCCGCACCTTGCGCCGCTTCATCGACACCGAGATCAACCCCCACGTCGACGAATGGGAGGAAGCCGAGATCTTCCCTGCCCACGAGCTGTTCAAGAAGATGGGAAAGCTCGGGCTGCTCGGCCTCACCAAGCCCGAGGAATACGGCGGATCGGGCCTCGACTGGTCGTACTCGCTGGTCATGGCCGAGACCCTCGGCCACGTGCATTGCGGCGGCGTGCCCATGGCCATCGGCGTGCACACCGACATGTGCACGCCGGCGCTGACCCGCTTCGGCAGCGACGAGCTCAAGCGCCAGTTCCTCGCGCCCGCGATCGCGGGCGACATGGTGGGCTGCATCGGCGTGTCCGAGCCCGGGGCCGGCTCGGATGTATCGGCCATCAAGAGCCATGCGCGCAAGGACGGCGGCGACTACGTCATCAACGGCCAGAAGATGTGGATCACCAACAGCCTGCAGGCCGACTGGATGTGCATGCTGGTGAACACGGGCGACGGCCCGGTGCACAAGAACAAGAGCCTGGTCATGGTGCCGATGGACACGCCGGGCATCGAGAAGGCGAAGAAGATCCGCAAGATCGGCATGCACTCGAGCGACACCGGCCTCATCTACTTCGACGAGGTGCGCGTGCCCCAGCGCTATCGCATCGGCGAGGAGGGCCAGGGCTTCATCTACCAGATGCAGCAGTTCCAGGAGGAGCGCCTGTGGGCCGCTGCCAACGCGATCGAGGCGCTCAACAACTGCATCGCCTGGACCACGGAATGGGCGCAGGAGCGCAAGCTGTTCGGCGCCCACCTGGCCGACCAGCAGCACGTGCAGTTCAAGCTGGCCGAGCTCAGGACCGAGGTCGAGTGCCTGCGCGCCCTCACCTACCGCGCCTGCGACCTGTACGTGAGCGGCCAGGACGTGCTGGAGCTCGCCTCCATGGCCAAGCTCAAGGCCGGCCGCCTGATGCGCCTGGTGCCCGACAACTGCCTGCAGTTCTGGGGCGGCATGGGCTACACGCTGGAGAACAAGGTCGCCCGCATGTACCGCGACGGGCGCCTGGCCTCCATCGGCGGCGGTGCCGACGAGGTCATGCTCGGCATCATCGCCAGGATCATGGGCATTGCGAAGCGCCCTTCGCCGGCATGAGAAATTCGCAGGCATGAAGGAACGACTGCTGAAGCACCGAGACGGCGCCATCGTGCGCTGGACCCTCAACGACCCGGCGCACCGCAATGCGCTCGACCTCGACCTGGTGGAAGAGCTGATCGCCGCCTGCACCGACGCCGGCGCCGACAGCACGCTGCGCTTCATCGTGCTGTCGGGCAGCGGCGGCGCCTTCTGCTCGGGCGGCAACGTCGCCGGCTTCACCGAGGCGATCGGTCGGCCCTGGGACGAAGGCCATCCCGACCCGCTGATCGCGCAGAGCAAGCGCTTCGGCGACCTGCTGCATGCGCTCAGCGCACTGCCGCAGGTGCTCATCGCCGCCGTCGAGGGTCCGGCGGTGGCAGGCGGCCTGGGGCTGGTGTGCTGCGCCGACTTCGTGATCGCAGCGCCCGACGCGGTGTTCGCCACGCCCGAGGTCACGCTGGGCATCGCGCCGGCGCAGATCGCGCCCTTCGTGTGGCGCCGGCTGGGCGACGCGGCGGCGCGCCGGCTGCTGCTGCAGGGGCGCAAGCTCAACGCGATCGAGGCCGAGCTCCTCGGCCTGGTCGATCAGGTGTCGGAGGATCTCGCGGTCAGCGTCAACGCGCTGATCGATCGGCTGAGCCGCGCCGCGCCCGGGGCGGTGGCGCTGACCAAGCGCCTGCTCGGCGAGTTGGCGGGCCACGCCGTGCTCGACGTGCGCGAGCCGGCGGCGCGGGCTTTCGTCGCCTCGCTGCGCAGCCCGGAGGCGCACGAAGGACTGGCCGCGTTCATGAGCAAGCGGCCGCCGCGGTGGGCCCGTTGAAGCGCCTGCTGATCGCCAACCGCGGCGAGATCGCGCGCCGCGTGATGCGCACCGCCCGCGCCATGGGCATCGCCGGAATCGCGGTGCATTCCGATGCCGACGCGCTCGCCTTGCACGTGCGCGAGGCCGACCAGGCTTTCGCGCTGGGCGGCGACAGCGCCGCCGACTCCTACCTGCGCATCGATCGGCTGCTCGCGGCGGCGAAGGCCACCCATGCCGACGCCATCCATCCCGGCTACGGCTTTCTCAGCGAGAGCGCCGACTTCGCGCAAGCGGTCGCCGATGCCGGATTGATCTGGGTCGGCCCGCCGGCCGCGGCGATCCGCGTGCTCGGCAGCAAGTCGGGCATCAAGCGCCTGGCCGCCGAGCTGGGCGTGCCCTGCCTGCCGGGCCATGCGGGCGACGATCAGTCCGTCGAGCGTTTCGCGCGCGAGGCCGAGCGCATCGGCTATCCGGTGATGGTCAAGGCGGCCGCCGGGGGCGGCGGGCGCGGCATGCGCCGGGTGAGCCGCGCGGCCGACCTGCCCTCGGCGCTCGCCAGTGCGCGCTCCGAGGCCGAGGCGTCCTTCGGCAGCGGCGAGCTGCTGATCGAGCGCGCGCTCGACGCACCGCGCCATGTCGAGGTGCAGGTGTTCGCCGATGCGCACGGCCGCTGCATCC
>DASUZE010000066.1:0-16039 GCA_036377015.1 Piscinibacter sp.
CACGATCTTGTGCACCGGGTTGTAGATGGCGATGTTGTGGTACGGGCCCATGCTCAGGCCGGTCGCCAGCGTGCTCCAGCTGTTGGTCGATTCCTTGTACAGGTAGGCCGAGCCGCCGCCGGCCAGCACCACGCCGCCCAGCTCGGGGAAGTACTCCAGGCCGATCGCGATGGTGGGGTTCGGCGCCGCCGGCAGCTTGGACCAGGTCTTGGTGGAGCGGACCCAGCGATACACCTCGGTCGAGTTGAAGACGCGCGCGAAGATGTCGCCGGTGGCCGGGTTGATCGTCGTGTGCTCGTAGCCGTGGCCCATGCCCAGGCAGTTGCTCCAGGGCGCCCCGCAGGTCCAGTAGGGATTGGCTTCGCGGGCCCACTTGTTGGTCGCTTCGCTGTAGCTGATGTGCTTGAGCTCGCGGTAGTGGCCCTTGCCGATGAAGTGCATCTCGCGCGTCAGCGGGTTCCACAAGCCCTTGTCGGCGTAGTTCAGGATCACGTCGCCGCAATCGTCGCCGCAGGAAATGATGAAGTTGTAGTCGAAGCCGGCACCGTCGCCGGCCTTGTTCAACACCGTCCACTGGCCGGCCCCGAGGGCCGCGGCCTTGTCGCCCAGGGTCGACGCCGCTGCCGGCGCGGCCATGCCGGCCGCCAGCAGCGAGACCGCCAGCAGCTTGCCCAATTTCTTCAACATCGAATCTGCTCCTGTGTGGCGCGCCGCGGGCGCAGTCACGGAATCACCTTGAACACTTCGCTCGAGTAGCCGCTCTCGTTGCCTGCCGAGTCGTATGCGGTGACGGCGAAGTAGTAGGTCCGGCCGCTGGTCAGGCCCGTCACCGTCATGGTGGTGACGTTGCCGGCCACGAGCCCGGCGCCTTTCGCCTGGCTGTAGCTCTTGGACTGCGTGCCGGAGTAGACGCGGTAGCCGGCGACGTCGGCATCGGTCGATGCGGACCAGGTCAGCGCGGCGGTTGGTGCCGGCGCCGGCGCCGGGGCCGGGGCGGGGGTGGGTGCCGGTGCCGGCGCAGGTGCCGGCGACGGCGCCGGTGCGGGTGCGGGTGACGGGGCCGGTGAGGGTGCAGGTGCAGGTGCAGGCGCAGGCGTGGGCCCCGGGGCAGGAGCCGGCGCGGGGCCTCCGGCGGTCGGATCGCTCGTGCTTTCGGAACCGCCGCCACCGCAGGCGGCCAAGGACGCGACCATCGCACTCAACAGCGCCGCGACGGCGAGGCGGTTGCTAGCCATAAGAACTTCCCATCCCAACTATTGATATGGTTCGCGCCGGCGGTCATGGAGCACCGCCGGCGTGACGTGAACAGCTCGGCATCATCGCGGCGGATGGTCGCGGGCTTGTAACTACTACCAAGTCTCGTCGCCGTTCGCTTACAACTGGTTGCAATCAAGACATTTGCCGTGTGACCTGTGTCTCGATTGCCGCGATGAGGGGATGTACGACGCCCCGGCCCCGCCGGATGCAAGCTCCGGTCCAGCGTTCAGACCAGGACTTCGAGAACAGCGGGATGGCTGAGGAAGCGGGCGGGACTGGCCGTTGCGCCATAGGCGCCCGACTGGAAAACGACCACCAGGTCACCCGGCTCGGCCGTGTCCAGCGACATCCGGTCGGCCAGCAGGTCGAGCGGCGTGCACAGCGGCCCGACCACCGAGGCGGTCTCGCGCTGGCGGGTAGCGCTGCCCGCAGTAACAACCTCCACCGGGTAATTCTTGCGGATGACTTGCCCAAAGTTACCCGAGGCAGCCAGGTGATGGTGCAGCCCGCCGTCGGTGACCAGGAAGACTTCGCCCCGCGAGACCTTGCGATCGACCACCCGCGCCACGTAGACCCCGGCCTCGCCGACCAGGAAGCGCCCCAGCTCGATCACCAGCTCGGCCCCCGGCAGATGCAGGCCGGCCGACTCGACGATGCCGGCCAGGTGCTCGCCGATGGGCGACAGCTCCAGCGGCGCTTCGCCGGGGAAGTACGGAATGCCGAAGCCCCCACCGAGGTTGAGCGTCTTGACCGGCCCGGGCGCGTCGGCGGCGAGACGCACGGCCAGAGCCAGGGCCTTGGTCTGGGCTTCACAGATCGCTTCGCTGCGCAGGTTCTGCGAGCCCGAGAAGATGTGGAAGCCTTCGAAGGCCAGGTCCAGGCGGGCGATCTCGGCCAGCGCGGCCGGCACCTGCTCGGCATCGATGCCGAACTGCTTGGGCCCGCCGCCCATCTTCATGCCCGAGGACTTCAGCTCGAAGTCGGGATTGACGCGAATCGCGACACGCGCCGGACGGCCCAGCCGCTGCGCGATGGGCGCGAGCAGGCGCAGCTCGCGCATCGATTCGACGTTGAGCAGGATGCCCGAAGCCACCGCCTGGACCAGCTCGGTCTCGGACTTCCCCGGGCCGGCGAAGCTGATGTCGTGCGGATCCATGCCGGCGTCGAGCGCCACCCGCAGCTCCCCGCCGGAGGCCACGTCGAGCCCATCGACCAGCGGCGCCATGAAGTCGACCACCGCCGGCATCGGGTTGGCCTTCATCGCGTAGTGAAGGCTGATGCCGGCCGGCAGCACCTCGCGCAGCTGGCCCACGCGGGCCTTGAGCAGGCCGCGGTCGTAGGCATAGAAAGGTGTGCTGCCGACCCGCGCGGCGAGCAGCGACAGCGGGATGCCGCCGACGCTCAGCTCGCCGTCGACGAGCGGAAAGCGGTCGGCCACCGCATGGTGTCGCGGGCCGCTCATTGGGCAAGCTCCGATGCCGCCTTGAATTCCGCCGCGATGGTCTTGCGGTCGATCTTGCCGTTGGCATTGCGCGGCAGCGGCGCGGGACGTTCGGCGATGCGCGCAGGCACCATGTACGCGGGCAGCCGCTCCTTGCACAGCGCGTGCAGGCGGGCCGGGTCGGCGCCATCGCGCCAGGTGACCACCGCGACCACCGCCTCGCCGAGCGTGTCGTGGGGCACGCCGAACACCGCGCACTCGCCCACCAGCTCGGTGGCGTAGAGGATCTCCTCGACCTCGTTGGGGCTGATGCGGTAGCCCGAGGACTTGATCATCTCGTCGCGCCGGCCGATGAAGTAAAGGAAGCCCTCTTCGTCGCGCCTGACCGTGTCGCCCGAGAACACCGCGACCTCCGGCAGGACGAGGCCCGACTCGCGACCGGGCAGCGCCTTGAAGCGCTCTGCCGTCTTCTCCGGGTCGTTCCAGTAGCCCTGCGCGACCAGGGCGCCGCGCTGCACCAGCTCGCCCGGCTCGTGCACATCGCAGGGCGTGCCATCGGGACGCAGCACCAGGATCTCGCTGTTGGGAATGGCCTTGCCGATGGAATCGGGACGGCGGTCGACTTCCTCCGGCGGCAGGTAGGTCGCGCGAAAGGCCTCGGTCAGGCCGTACATCAGGTAAGGCCTGGACCGGGGCAGCAGCGCGCGCAGCCGCGTCAGCGTTTCGAGCGGCATGCGACCGCCGGTGTTGGCGAAGTAGCGCAGCTTGTCGCTCGCTTCCTGCGGCCAGCTCACCTGCGTGAGCTGGATCCACAGCGGCGGCACCGCGGTGAGGCCGGTCACGCCATGACGCGCCGCGGCCTTGACCACGTCCTTGGGCAGCAGGTAGTTGAGCAGCACCACGCCGGCGCCGGCATGGAACGCGGTGGTGAGCTGGCTGAAGCCGGCATCGAAGGACAGCGGCAGGGCCGCGAGCAGGACGTCGTCGCTGCGGTTCTCGAGGTAGGACGCGACGCTCTTGGCGCCCGCCACCATGTTCCGGTGCGACAGCACCACGCCCTTGGGCTTGCCGGTGCTGCCGGACGTGTAGAGGATGCCCACCATGTCGGTGTCGACGACGCGGTGGCTGCCCGGCGAGCCGCCGGCGAGCGCTTCGTCCCAGCGGTGCACCGGCTGCTTCGGCTGCGCCGTCGCGGCGCCGGTGACGACCACATGGGCGAGCTCCGGGCACTCCGCAAGCACCGGCACCAGCGTGGCCAGGCGCTCGGGCGAGGTGACCAGCACGCGCACGCCGCAGTCGCGCAGGATGTAGCCCACCTGCTCGGGCTTGAGCAGCGGATTGACCGGCACGAACACCGCGCCTTGCGCCGGCGCTCCGAACGACGCGATCACGGTTTCGCGCCGCTTGTCGAGGTAGATGGCGACGCGCTCGCCGCGACGCACGCCCAGCGACGACAGCGCGCCGGCGAAGCGCCGGATGTCGGTGGCGATCTGCTCGTAGCTCATCGAGCCCGCCTCGTCGTGCAGGGCGATCGCCTGCGGCGCGCGCTCGGCGGCCACCCAGGGGAGCTCGTGCAACAGGTTGGCTTCGCGACTCATGCGGCTGTCCGTTCTTGTGGGGAGGGCAAGGGACGCGCGGCGCGCCGTCCCGCCATGAAGGCGTTGGTGAAAGGCAATGCTACAGGGCTGCCGTGCATGTCGAAATCCCGGGGTCGGGGGCGGTCAACGCCCGGCGCTCACCTCGTCGAGCAGGCGCGCCAGCTCCAGCGCGCGGGCCTGGCGCGACACCTGCCGGACCGCGTCGGCCCCGGCGGTCCAGGCAGTGCCGTCGTCGCGCCGCACGAAGCGCCGCAGCAGCTCGGCGATGGCCGGCGCCGAGTCGAGCGGCGCGATGCTGGACACGCCGGCTCGGCGCAGCACCTGGGCGGTGTCGCCCACCGGGTCGGTCAGGCCGAGCACCGGCCGGCCGGCGCGCAGGTACTCGTAGATCTTGGCGGGGATCTGGGCGTTGCAGTTGGTCGCCTGCATGACCACCAGGCCGTCGGCACGCATCATCTCGGCCAGCGCGTCGCGGTAGGGCACAGCCCGCTCCAGCTCGACCAGGTCGCGCACGCCATGCGTCTTCGCGAGCTCGTCGATCAGCGCATCGTGCTCGCTGGCGCGAAAGCGCAGGCAGAAGCTGTCGGCGCGCAGCACACCTTCGGTCTTGAGCAGCGCGAGCGCCTGGATGAGCTGCGTCGGATCGCGCTCGGAGGGATAGACCACGCCGCTGTGGACCAGCGTCAGCTTGCCGTTGGGCGCCGCGGGTGCGCGTGCGTCGGAGCCGGCGAAGGACTCCTCGTCGTAGCCGTTCTCGATCACCGCGAAGCGCTCCTTGGGCACCGACGGATAGCGCTCGCGGTACACCTGCGCCGCGCCGGGCGTGGTGAACACCGAGCGAGTCGCGTCGCGCACCGCGCCTTGCTCGATGGCCTTGAACATGCGCCAGGTGACCGGGTCGGCCGGATAGCCGTCCTGTGCCATCGGGTCGCGGAAGTCGGCCACCCAGGGCACGCCCGTGCGCCGGTGCAGCGACGCGCCGATGACGTGCGCGGTGGCGATCGGATAGGTCGACCAGATGACGTCGCAGCGGTGGCGCTTCATCAGCGACAGGCCGGCGGCGACACCGCCGTAGCGCCACGATTGCCAGCGGTCGGGCCGCGCCAGGAAGCCGGGATAGCGGCCGCCGAGCGCGAGGTGGCGGGCAGTGTCGAGCGCGAAGGCCGGCACGACCTTCACGCCCGGCGGCACGTCGCGCAGCAGATCGGGGCTGGTGCGCTCGTGGGCCCGCGCATGCGCCGTGACCACCACCGGCTCCCAGCCCAGCGAGGGCAGGTGCTGCACGAAGCGCAGCGTGCGCTGGATCCCGCTCGACCCCGTCGCGGGAGGGAAATGAAAGGCCACCATCAGAACCCGCTTCACCGACTCGTCCTCCGACTCTCCTGCCGGATGGTGCTCGCGACCATCTCGACGTCCTCGATTGCCATGTCTTCGTGGCAGCACAGCTGGAACACCTGGGTCGCCCAGGCGGGGCCTACGTCGCCGGCGCGCACCGGCGTGCCCGGCCAGACGATGTCCCAGCGGTACAGCGGCACGCCGCGCTCGCGCAGCGTGCGGTACAGCGGCTCGGGGTCGTCGACCCACAGCGCGAACACATACGGCGCCGCACCGTCGGGCAGCTGCGGGAACAGCGGGCGCACCGCGGTTTCGTTTGCGAGCAGCCGCGCGAAGGCCTGGTGGTTGGCGCGACGCCGGGCCGCGCTGCGCTCGACGTCGGTGTGCCGCACCAGCCAGCGCACGACCGCGCTGGCACGCTGGTCGATGCGGTGCGAGACGATGGTCTCGAGCGCCTCGGCCTGCGCGTCGGGCGTCGCGGCCGCGGGCGCCGGCGAGGCGCCGCCGCGCAGCCGCTTCTTGAGAGCGGACAAGGCCGACACGATGCCGTTGAGCCACCCGAGGCGACCCGCGGCCGCGCCCAGCTCCAGGCTGTCCCACGCCGCCCGGAGCTCGTGGACCAGGCCGGGCGCACGCAGCGACGGCAGCGCCAGCCCGGGCTTGCGCACGACCAGGCAGCCGCCCTCCACCGCCGGGAAGAACTTCGGCAGGCTGCCGATCACCAGGTCGCCGGTCGAACCCACCGGGCCGGTGGCCGAGCGGCCGAAGAAGGCGTGCGCGCAGTCCTCGATCAGCACGATGCCGCGCTCGTCGCAGAAGCGGCGCAGCGCGCTGAAGTCTTGCGGGAGGCCGAAGAGATGCGCCGCGAGCAGCGCCTTGACCCGGCCGGTCGCGAGCGCTCCCAAGGCGTCGATCTGCGGCATGCCGTCGGCGCCGAGCGGATAGAAGCGCGGCTCGGCGCCCAGCCGCACCACCGGCTCGATCATGGTCGGGCAGTGGTAGGTCGGCACCAGCACCGCATCGCCTTCGACCACGCCGATGCAGCGCAGCGCCTGCAGGATGGCCACGCGTCCGGTGGTCGTGTAGCAGGCGCGGCCGTGGGCGTCGATGCGCGGCCAGCGCTCGGACGACGCGCGCCCCAGCGAGCCGGTGCCCAGCACCGGACTGCGCGGAATACGCTGCAACCGGGGGTCGCCGAGGGGAAGGGGCTCGTTGTACATTGCCTTGAGATCAGGACGAGGCGGCATGCCGACCGCCATGGAGTCGACGATGAAGAATGCGCCAACAATGCGGCAGATGATGGTGTGGACGGGCCTGCTGCTCGCGCAGGCGGCGTCGGCCCAGGGCCTGAGCGGGCTGCCCGACGCGGTGACCGGCTACGACCCGCGCGAAGTGCGCCTGCTGCCGCCCTTCTGTCCCTTCACCCAGGACTTCCGCGCCCACATCCCGGGCGGCGGAAACCGCGACGAGATCGACAAGTGGAAGTCGGTGCTGGGCCCCACCTACGAGCACATGCACCACTACTGCTGGGGCCTGATGAAGATGAACCGCGCGGTGCTGTTCATCCGCGGCGAGAAGGAGCTCAAGGTCTCCTACCTGGTCGACTCCAACAAGGAGTTCGACTACGTCATCGACCGCGCGCCGATCGACTTCATCCTGCTGCCCGAGATCGTCACCCGGAAGGCCGAGAACCTGGTGCGACTGGGCCGCGGGCCGGCGGCCATCGTGGAGTTCTCGCGCGCCATCGACATGAAGCCCGACTACTGGCCGCCCTATGCCCACATGTCCGACTACTACCGGCAGACCGGCGACAAGACCAAGGCACGCGAAGTCCTCGAGCAGGGCCTCGCGCGGGCGCCCGATGCCGACCCGCTGAAGCGCCGCCTCGCGGAGCTCGGCAGCGGGCAGCGCTCGAAGGAGTGAGGCGTCAGGGCGTGGCATCGGCCCCGGCTTCATTGGGGGTCGAGCGCATCGCCTTCAGGCGCTGCAGCGCCGGCTTGAGTGCCCGGCCGACGATCTCGCGCAGCGCGCCGAGCGCGCCCATCACGGTCCGCGGGTTGTAGATCACCACGCCCGAGCGCGTGCGCCGGTCGCTCATCCACAGCTTCTTGTAGCCGTCGTCGCCGATGAGGTAGTCCACCTCCTCGACGCCGTCGCGCTCGATCACGTGCTGCATCAGGCGCGCGGTCAGCACGGTGCCCGGCGAGTAGTCCTTGAAGGTCTCGTCGTAGGCCACCTTGTAGATGTCGGCCTTGCGGTGGCTGACCATCCACAGCTGCGCCGCGATGGGCTGGCCGCGCAGCCACACCACGCCCAGGCGCATCCAGCCGCGCTCGGCGCAGGTGGCGATGAGGCCGGGCATGAAGTGGGGATAGGGCTCGTCGTTCTTCCAGCTTGCCGAGTACACCTTCTGGAACGCGTCGACCGCGCGTCGGCCGTCGACCGGCTCGCTGTAGATCTCGACCGTGCCACCGTCTTGCGCCAGCTTCTTGTCCATGCGCTTGATGTTGCTGCGCATCTTGCTGGTCCGCTGGGCGAGGTAGGTCGGCCAGTCGACGTGGTTGCGCAGGTACCAGTTGCCGAAGCAGTGGAACTCGAAGGGCAGCAGGCCGGCGGCACGCGCGGCCTCGACCAGCACGCGAAAGCCCGGCGCCTGCGGGTCCATGGGCTGCAGGCGCATCGAGGCCATCGGTGCATGCCGGCGCTTGACGTCGGCCAGCAGCACGGCGAATGCGGCTGCATCCACTTCGGGATGCAGCACCGGCGCATAGAACGCCGTGTAGTAGTTGCCCAGCGCCTCGACCTGCCGCCCGAAGCGGCCGCGCTTCACGCCGATGGGCAGCACCGCGATCGCCTGGCCGCGACGCCGCAGCACATGGAAGAACAGCTCGTCCGCCGGCTTGGCCACCGTCTTCAGGTAGTTGCGATACCACCCGCTGCCGAGCTCGCAGCTCACGGCCTCGCCGAGCGCGAACAAGGCCTCGACGTCAGCCGGAAACTCGTCGGGATGGCGGTACACCGCCACGTCGGCGGACGCAGGCGAAGCCGCGCCGACAGGGGCGTCGACGAGCGGACTCGCGGGCTGGAGAGGAGGCGGCACGAGGTGGATGAAGCGGGGCGATGGAATGCGCGCGATGCTACCCGCACCCCGCGGCCGGACGCCCCCCCAACTCATGTGGAACGGGCCTCGCGCAGCCCCCGAATGCACGGGTCGCTCCCTACAATCGCCCACTTGCTCGGCACACCCCCACGCCGCAGCCGGACATGCGCCACTCGCGCGCGTCACAGATTCAACAAAGGAAGGGCAGCAAGTGAGGATCTCCGTCTTTGGACTCGGCTATGTCGGCGCGGTGTCGTGCGCCTGCCTGCCTGAATTGGGGCACGAGGTCGTCGGTGTCGACACGAACCCGCTGAAGGTTCGCATGATCAACGACGGGCAGTCGCCGGTGGTCGAGGAAGGGATCAACGAACTGATCGGCGCGGCGGTCCGCGCGGGCAAGCTGAGGGCCACGGCCGACGTCGAAGAAGCGATCCGAGGATCCGACGTGTCGCTGATCTCGGTGGCCACGCCCTCGAACCCCAACTTCACGCCCAACCTCAGCGCCGTCGACGGCGTCATCCGCTCCATCGGTGCGGCCATCCGCAAGAAGGACAGCGCGCACACCATCGTGCTGCGCAGCACCGTGCCGCCGGGCACCACCGAAGACCGCATCCTGCCCATCCTCGAGGAAGCAGTCGGCCGCAAGGTGGGCGATCGCCTGTCGCTGGTGTTCAACCCCGAGTTCCTGCGCGAGGGCTCGTCGGTCAAGGACTTCCACCATCCGCCCCAGACCGTCATCGGCAGCCTCGACGAGGCCGGCTACGCCGCGCTGGAGCAGATGTACGCCGGCCTGCCGGGCCCGCTGGTGCGCACGTCGTGCCGCGTCGCCGAGTCGGTGAAGTACCTGTGCAACGTGTTCCACGCGATGAAGATCGTGTTCGCCAACGAGGCCGGCTCGGTGCTCAAGGCGTGCGGGCTCGACGGGCGCGAGGTGATGCGCATCTTCTGCCAGGACACCCAGCTCAACATCTCGCCGGCCTACCTGCGCCCCGGCTTTGCCTTCGGCGGCTCCTGCCTGCCCAAGGAAGTGAAGGGCTTTCTCACGCTGGCACGCGATCGCGACGTGCCCATCCCGGCGCTGCAAGGCCTGCTCGACAGCAATGCGGCGCACATCGAGCGCGCCTACGACATGATCGCGCGCGACGGCCGGCGCAAGGTCGCGCTGTTCGGCCTGGCCTTCAAGCCCGGCACCGACGACATGCGCGACTCGCCGCTGGTCACCTTGGCCGAGCGCCTGATCGGCAAGGGCTTCGAGCTGTCCCTCTACGACAGCTTCGTGAAGATCAGCCGCCTGCTCGGCAAGAACAAGGAATTCATCGACCGCGAGATCCCGCACCTCGACCGCCTGCTGCACGAGAGCCCCGAAGCCGCGCTCGAAGGCGCGCAGGTGGTGGTGATCGGCCATGCCGACCCGGCCGCCCGCGCGGCCATCATCGCCCGCGCCCCGCAGCTGCGCATCGTCGACCTGTCGGGCTATGCCGACGTGCGCGCCGCGAAGGCCGCCGAATACGAAGGCATCTGCTGGTGACCAGCGGCACGCGGCCGCGGCTTGCCTTCGTCTCGCCGCTGTTCCTCTTCCCGAACGACGCCGGCGGGAAGATCCGCACCACCAACATCCTGCGCGGGCTGAAAGACGGCGCCTTCGACGTCACCCTGATCAGCCCCGCCACCGCCGAGCAGCAGCGCGACTGGGCGGCCGAGCTGGGTTCGGTCTGCGACCGTTTCGTCGCCTGGCAGCCGGCGCGCGTGCGGCCGCGCTGGCAGCGAGCGCTCGACCTGCTGGGCGAGCTGCCGGTCAACGTCGCGGTCGACCGCACGCCGGCGGCGCTGGCGGTCGTGCGCGACACGCTGGCCGCGCAGCGCTTCGATGTCGCGGTGTTCGACTTCGTGCATGCCGCGGTGCTGCGTCCGCCGCACATCGATGCGGCGACCGTGTGCTTCACCCACAACGTCGAGGCCGAGATCTTCGCGCGCCACGCCACGCAGGCGCAGGGCGCCCTGATGCGGCGGGTGTGGGCGTCGCAGCAGCGCAAGATGCAGCGCTTCGAGCGCGAGGCCCTGAGCCGCTTCGATGCGGTGGTGGCCGTCTCCGAGCGCGACGCCAAGCAGTTCCGCGAGCGTCATGGCCTGGCCCACACCGCCGTCATTCCGACCGGCGTCGACCTCGACTTCTTCGCCTGGCGGGCCCCGCCGCCGGTGGATGCCGCCCACCCGCCCACCGTCGTGTTCACCGGCTCGATGGACTGGGCCGCGAACATCGACGGCGTGCAATTCTTTCTCGACGAGGTGTGGCCGCGCGTGGTGGCCCGGGTGCCGCAGGCGCGCTTCAAGGTGGTGGGTCGCCACCCGCCGGCCGCGCTGGTCGAGCGCGCCCGCGGCCCGGCCGTCAGCTTCACCGGCTTCGTCGACGACGTCCGTCCGCATGTGCAGGCAGCGCACGTGTTCGTCATCCCGCTGCGAGTGGGCGGGGGAACGCGGATCAAGGCCTTCGAGGCCATGGCCATGGGTTGCCCCATGGTCTCCACCGCCATCGGCATCGAGGGTCTGGACGTGGTGGACGGCGAGCACTACCTCTGTCGCGACAGCGCCGAGGCGCAGGCCGCGGCGGTCATCGACTTGCTGGACAGCGCGAACCAGCGCATGGCGCTCTCGGAGCGTGCTCGCAGCTGCGTCGAGGCCCAATTTGGTCACCGCGTGGCGGCCGGCGTGTTCGAACGGATCTGCCTCGATGCACTTCAGCGGCATCGAGCGGGCGCAGGGATCGTCTCCCGCACCTCCATGGCAGAAACTTCACACGCGGTGAACGACTGACAATCTTCGGTCTTCACAACTGACGTTCACCGTCCGATTTGCTCGCAAGCGAAATCGGGGTAACCGATCGCGTCAGAACGGAACGCGACGTATCGGCCGCGCCGAACAACTGTCAACCCCTTGAATCGGTGACGCTGACGCTTGCGTGGCGCGGGGTGGACACGCCGCCCTGCCGCAATCCGGGCCAGATCGTTACAAGCCGTTCCCCGTTACGGACCCCCGGCGCACCGCCGCTAATGTCCAGCCTGCATTTCATGCCTTCGGTTTGCAAAGCCCAGACACCTTCGTCTGGCAAGACCGAACGGCAGTGATCGCGGGCTACGCAGTGCGTTCCACCGACCTCACGTCGGTCCCCTGCCCGTGGCACTGCTCCGTGGCCCGGCGCCTCTGGCGTTCCCGGGCCGATGAACAAGATCGCGCAAGGAAGTTGGGAATGAATTTCCGATTGAACAAGACCGCCCTGGCGGTCACGCAGGCTGTCGCCTGTCTCGCTCTGGCCGGTTGTGGTGGCGCTGGCGGCGACAGTGCCGAGAGCTCCGGCTCGACGGCCGGGACTGCGAACTCGTCCACAGGACAAAACGTCGCCGGCGCGTTTGCGTCGTCCACGGAAACCCGCACCGCGACCGCTCTCGCGGCGACCGGCACCGCCGGCACCCTGAAGCTGGACGTGATGAGCGCGGCGGGGGGCACCATGCTGCCCTTCACCGCCGGCCAAGCCCTGCAGCAGGGCCAAGTGCCTTCAGGCTCGTCAGTGGTCGCGGACATTCCCAACTTCCAGTTCGTCGTCAAGAACCGCTGGCCCGACGGCAGCGCCAAGTTCGCGGTCATGTCCGGCCGCACCGACATGACGGCCGGCGCCTGGAAGACGATCGGCCTGAGCGTGGGCAGCGCGCCCGCCGGCGCCACGGCCGTGAGCACCGCCGACCTCGCCGCCACCGGCGTCACTGCCAGCGTGCAGTTCGGCTCCTTCGGCACGGCCACCTGGAACGCCGGCGACTGGGGCACCCCCGCCCAGACCGTCGTCAGCGGTCCGGAGATGTCGTCCTTCACGTACCGCAAGCCCATCGGCAGCGATGCGCACCTGGTCGCCTGGCTCGAAGTGCGGACCTACAAGGGCGGCCGCGTCGAGGTGATGCCCTGGATCGAGAACGGCTACCTGCTGGTGCCCAACCCCACGTCCAAGAGCGGCACGGCCACCTTCACGCTGGACGGCTCGCAGCGCTTTTCGCAGGCGCTGAACCTGCTGAACCACCAACGCGCCGTGCTGGCCAGCGGCACCACCCTCACGCATTGGCACGGCGGCGATCCGCAGGTCACGCCGCGCCACAACACGGCCTACCTGATGGCCTCGAAGCTGGTGCCCAACTACCGCGGCGTCACCAGCGCCAGCAGCGCGCTGTTCTCTCGCCTGGCGACGAGCTACACGCCGCTGGCCCAGGCCAACTACCCCGACAACATGCCCGACACGGGCTACGCGTCGTCGATCGGCCTGCTGCCCGAGTGGGACGTGGCCTACCTGACGTCCGGCGGCGACCCGCGCGCACTGCGTGCCGTGATGATCAACGCCTACGCGGCCGGCCGCTACGGCACCCACTTCCGCGACGAGAAGACCAACAAGCCGCTGCTGTTCTCGAGCTACCCCAACCTCGTGGTGGGTGACGGCTCCGCGATCAACGCGTCCGGCTCCTCGTCCACCGGCACGTACACGCCGACCTCGGGCGGCGGCACGCCCCCCGTCTACGACTCGCCGCACCACCCGTCCATGGGCTACATGGCCTACCTGCTGACGGGCTGGAACTACTTCCTCGAAGAGAACCAGCTGCTGGCCACGGCCAACTACCTCAAGCTCAGCAGCGACGTGCGCAAGCAGGCCAAGGGCATCTTCGAGAGCTCCTCGGGCACCAACATCCCGCGCGGCGCCGCCTGGGGCATCCGCTCGCTGTCGCAAGCGGCCACCATCACGCCCGACGCCGACACCGCACTGCGCAACGAGCTGACCAACAGCCTCACCGAGAACGTCAGCTACTACCACGGCCGCTACATCGCCATTCCCAACAACCCGCTGGGCCTGGTGGAGCCCTGGGACCACATGGTCGACGCGACCGCGACCAAGCCCTGGCAGGCGCACATCTGGCAGGACGACTTCGTCACCATGAGCTTCGGCTACCTGAAGGAGCTGCAGGTCACGAGCAGCACGGTGGCCACGAAGTTCGACCAGTTCCTGGCCTGGAAGTACCGGGCCGTCGTCGGCCGCCTCGGCGGCAGCGGCAGCGACCAGTACTCCTACCGCTATGCCGCCAACTACCTGACCAACTTCGCGCCGGTCAACACGGCCAACTGGAACACCGGCGTCGGCCCCTGGTACAACAGCTGGGGCGAAGTCGCCCGTGCGCTGGGCTACCCGACCACGGGCAACCTGGGCGAGCCGCTGGAGACGGGCTACCCGACCTCCGCCACCGGCTACTGGGGCAACCTGATGCCTGCGCTGTCCTACGCCGTGGACCACGGCGCAGTCGGCGCGGCGGAAGCCTTCAACCGCGTCACCTCGGCGTCCAACTTCGCGGAACAGGCGGCGGCCTACAACGACGAGCCGGTGTGGGGCGTCAAGCCGCGCACGAGCGGATCGGCGGCGCCGGCACCTGCGCCGGCACCTGCTCCTGCTCCGGCACCCGCTCCCGCGCCGACGCCGGCCCCCGCGCCTGCTCCGGCCCCTGCGCCCGCGCCGGCTCCCGCGCCGGCACCCTCGACCGGCTGGACCACGATCGCCGCCGAAGGCCAGTCCTTCACGGTCAGCGGCACGCAGACCGTGCGCTACGGCGCCGGCTCGAGCTGGATCACCAAGACCATGAGCGGCACGGGCCAGTGCACCAACGCCTTCTTCGGCAGCGACCCGGCCTACATGACGGTGAAGTCGTGCCAGGTGCAGAGCGCGAGCGCTCCGGCTCCGGCTCCTGCGCCCGCTCCGGCCCCCGCCCCGGCGCCCGCGCCGGCACCGGCTCCCGGCTGGACCAAGATCGCCAGCCAAGGCCAGCCGTTCACCATCGTCGGCACGAAGACGGTTCGCTTCGGCGCCGGCACCAAGTGGACGCAGAAGGACATGACCGGCGACAAGCTGTGCACGGCCAAGTACTTCGGCTGGGATCCCGCCCCGGGCGTGACCAAGGAGTGCGACGTGCAGAACGTCGCCGCCCCGGCTCCGGCTCCGGCCCCCGCACCGGCCCCGGCCCCCGCACCGGCGCCGGCGCCCGCGCCAGCCCCCGCCCCCGCACCGGCCCCGACCGGCTGGACGACCATCGCCGCCGAAGGCCAGTCCTTCTCGGTGAGCGGCACGAAGACCGTGCGCTACGGCGCCGGCACGAGCTGGATCAACAAGACCATGAGCGGCTCGGGCCAGTGCACCAATGCCTTCTTCGGCAGCGACCCGGCCTACATGACGGTCAAGTCCTGCCAGGTGCAGGGGACGGCCGCCCCCGCTCCGGCACCGGCACCGGCACCGGCTCCCACTCCGGCACCCGCCCCCGCGCCCTCGACCGGCACGGCGTCGCTGAGCTGGGCGGCGTCCACCGCGACCGACGTGGCCGGCTACCGCGTGTACTACGGCACCTCGCCCAACACCTACCAGCAGGCCAAGGGCGCGGGCGTCATCACCAGCAGCACCACGCTGAACGTGACCGGCCTCGCCAGCGGCAAGACCTACTACTTCGCCGTCACCGCGTACGACGCGGCAGGCAACGAGAGCACGTTCTCGAGCGAAGTGTCCAAAGTGATTCAGTGATGGCGTCCACGGCGCACACACACAGGAGTTATTCGATGTTGAGGAATTTGACCAAGCTGCTGGCGGCCTCGCTGCTGGCGGTGGGCCTGGCGGCGCCGGCAGCGGCGTCGACCCTGGGCGACAAGGCCGCGGCCCTCGGGGCCGGCCAGTGGACGACGCTGAACAAGGCCGGCGACGGCGCGGGCTTCGACTACAACCTGATCCAGTCCTGCGGCGACGATTGCGGCGACGTGATCCTGAACTACGCCGACAAGGGCTTGTGGAACCCGCTGACGCGCGAGATGCACTTCATCGGCAAGGGCCACTACCGCGAGCTCAAGCACATCAGCTACGGCGAAGCGACCAACAAGTGGGTCAAGGAAGCGAATCCGTACTGGACCTGCGGCGCGCCCTGGAGCAACTGCCTGGGCATGGGCCACGGCTACGAGCACACCACGATCAACCCGGCCACCGGCGACATCTTCGCGCGCGTCTTCAACTCGACCGAGGTCTACCGGTGGACGCGCTCCACCAAGACCTGGACCAAGCTGCCCGCGGCGCCGAACCCCACCATCGCGATCGGCCTGGAGTACTTCCCTGAACTGGGCGGCGTGGTGCTGGCCGGCGGCGGCTCGGCCTACCTGTACAAGGAATCGACCAACAGCTGGAGCACGCTGGCGACCGGCCTGAGCATGGGCCCGTACCACAACATCGCCATCTACAACCCGGTGCACAAGATCGTG
>DASUZE010000067.1:0-61549 GCA_036377015.1 Piscinibacter sp.
CGAGCAGCTGGGCGACGACCTGTTCCGCCACCTCGAAGGCCTGCCGGTGCAGGCGCGCCGCGGCGCCTGGGGCTACCGTGCCGGGCGCTTCGTGCTGCGCCATCGCGCGATGGTGGGTGCCGCGCTGCTGGCCAACATCGCGCTGGTCGCGGGCATCGCGCTGGCCGGCTACGAGGCCTGGCAGGCCCACCTGCAGCAGCAGCGCGCCGAGCAGCAGCGCGCCCGCGCCGAGCGCCACTTCGCCTCCGTGCGCAAACTCGCCAACGTGATGATGGTGGACGTGTACCGCGCCATCGAGCGTCTGCCCGGCTCCACCGGCGCGGCGCAGCTCGTGGTGGAAAACGCGCTCGAGTACCTGAAGCAGCTCGACGCGGAGACCGGCCGCGACCCGGCCCTGCAGCTCGAACTGGCCGAGGGCTATCGGGTGGTCGGCGACATCCAGGGCCATCCGTACGGCGCCAACCTCGGCGACCTTCGCGGCGCGCTGGTCAGCTACGACCATGCGCTGCGCCTGGTCGAGCCGCTGGCCGCCGCGCCCGACACGCCGCAGACGCGGCGCGCCGCGCAGGAGCAGCTCGGCCTCGTGTACCTGCGCAAGAGCGGCCTGCAGGCCGCCTTCGGGCAGTTCAAGGAAGCCGCGGCCACCACGCAGGCGGCGCTGCGCGTCTCTGCCGACATGGCCGCCGTCAACGCCGCCGACCCCGAGGCGCAGCGCATGGCCGACTCGCAGTACGTGCGGCTGGTGCAGCTGCAGTACCTGGCCGGCGACCTCGAGGCGCTGCGCGCGACATCGGACACGGCGCTGCAGCGGCTCGAGGCCTGGCACACGAAGCACCCCGACGACATCGACACCGACCTCAACATCGGCAGCGTGCACGGCCTGCGCGGCGTGGCGTGGCTCGACGGCGACCCGTCGCCGCGCGCCGCCGCCCTGGCGCTCGACGAGCTGCGCCAGAGCGTCAAGGTGCAGGCGGCGGCGCACATGCGCCAGCCGCTCGACGCCGCGCTCAGCGTGAACCTCGCCGAGGCGCACGCGGGCGTCGGCATGGCGCTGCAGCGCATGGGGCGCGCGAAGGAGGCGATCGCGAGCCATCGCCAGGCGCTCGAGCTGGTCGTCCCCGCCGGCGCGAAGGACGCGTCCAATCCGCAGTACAAGATCAACGAGGCGGGCTATCGCACGCTGTACGCCGAAGCGCTGCTCGCCCTCGGCCGCACCGCCGACGCAGCGACCGAGTCGCGCCGCTCGCTCGAGCTCTACGCCGCGCTGCCCGCCGGCATCTGGGACGACATCAACGCCCAGTACAGCCACGGCGTCGCGCAGGTCGTGCGGGCGAAGGTGCTCGAAGCCCGAGGCGCGGCCCATCGGGCGCAGGCCTGCGCGGCGTACCGCCGCGGCCTTCTCGCGCTCGAGCGCAAGGAGGCCAGCACGCCTGCGCTGCCGGGGCAGGTCAGCGTGCGCAGCGTGCGCGACGCGCTCGCGCGCTGTGCCTGATCCGGCTCAGACCCGCACGGCATTCACGTTGATCAGCCAGCCGTTGCGCACGAAGTCGGGATCGCCCGGCTCGTCGGACACCCGGCCGTCGAGCAGCTCGGGCCTGAAGTGGCGATCGGGGTTGATCGCGAACAGCTTGTCGAGCGCGGCATCGACGACCGCCGCGTGCCCTCCGGCGTGCTCGGCCGCCTGCTCCTCGGGGTCGGTGAGCAGCGTGTCGACATTCGACTGCGCGATGCCGAACAGCGAGGCGAACGCGGGCCGCCGATCGTCGACCTTCACGACGATGGGCAGCGGCACCGGCGGCAGCTGGGGATCCACCGGCGGCGGCCGGAAGCCTCCCGGCGGCAAGGGCGGCAGCGGCGGGCCCACCGGCGGGCTCCACGACGGCGCGCTGGTGGAATCGGGCTGCTTGCCGCCGTCTTTCTTGTCGTCGCTGTCGTCGGGCCAGAGCGCGTAGACGAGGTTGAGCACCGGCACCGCGGTCGCGGTGAGCAGCATGCGCAGCCTGCGGCGGTTCGCGGCGGCTTCGGCCGACCATTGCAGCTTGAGATCGTCGGCGAGGTTGCTGCTGCGCGGCAGCCCGCGCAAGAGCGGCACCCCGTCGAGCAGCCGGTTGAGCCGCGTTGCCGCACCCTCGCCCAGCGCCACCGGCACGGCGTCGAGCGCCTGGTTGTAGCCGCGGCCGAGGCGCTTGCCGATGCCGAACAGCCCGTTGCCGTCGTACAGCCCGCGCGGTGCCATGCGCACGCCGTAGATCATCCCGCTGCCCTGCTGCGCCCGCAGCCAGCCGCCCGTGGACACCACGCCGTGGAAGGCGGTGATCGCGGCGAGCCAGAGCGGCTGCCCGCTCACGACGCCGAGCACGCCCATCGCGGTGTAGCGGTACATGGTGGTGAGCGTCATGAAGTCGCTGGCGGTGTTCATCGACCTCGCCGCCTTCTTGCTCTCCACCTGCGCGGCCCCGCGCATCTGCGACGGGTCCCCGGAGTCGATGGCTGCCATCAGCGCCTCGACCCGCTCGTGCGCCTGGCGGCGGCGCGCCAGCACGTGCCTGGCGAAGGTGCGGTTGACCAGCGGCGCGGCCTTGCCGGCGGCCTGCGCGGTCGCAATGGCGTCGGCGTCGACGACCAGCGCCGCATCGGCGCGCGCCCGCACCGCGCCGGGCAGAACGCGGTCCTCGAGGGCGCCCCAGCCGCGCTCCAGGCGCGCCATGCGCCCGAGGCGCCGGTCGAGGTACGCCTGCACCTGCGCGTCGCTCGCCTTCGTCGTGTCGGCGGGGTCGGCGTAGCGCGCTGCATCGATCAGCGCGCGCAGGTAGTGCCACTGGATCGCGATGTTCGGCACGTTGCCGACGACCTCGCCCGACAGCCCCGCCGCCTTCAGGCCCGACGCCCAGGTGCTGCGCAACGGATGGGTCGCGAAGCGATACGCGCCGGCGAGCCCGGCATTGGTGGCGAAGGCGAGCGCGCCGTACTTGAAGGCGCGCCCCAGCCGCGTGTGCATGTGCATGGTGCTGCCGAAGGCCTTCTGCACGTCCTTCATGTGGATCAGGTTGTCGGGGTCGTTCACCATGCCGCGCAGCTCGGCGTAGGCCGCTTCGGCATCGCGCGCCGCGGCCTGCCGCACCGCCGTCGCGGCAGGGTCGCTGTCGATCGGCACCGCGCGCAAGAGCAGGCCGTCGGGCATGTCGCGCATCGGCTTGAGGTGGTGGTTCTTGAGGTTCGCCTCCGACGGCATGCGGATGCGGTAGCGGCCCGACACGCCCGGCGGGATCTGGGCCGTCCCCAGGCCGTCGAGATAGCGGCGCGCCGCGAGCGCAAAGCGCTTCACCTGCTCCTCGAGCCGTGCCCGCTGGCGCTCGACTTCCTCGTCCGACAAGCCGAGGCGCCGGCGCGCCGCGGCCACCGCCTCGATCTGTGCCTGGGCGCCGGCCGCGTCGCCCGCACGCGCCAGCGCGAGCGCGCGCTCGAGGCCGCGCTTGGCGGAGTAGTACGCCGCGCGCGTGCCGGTGCCGCGCACCTGGCTCGCGAAGGCGAGCTCGGGGCCGCCCGTCACGTCGTCGAAGGGCGCATCGTGCGGCAGCGTCACGCCCCCGGCCGTGAGGTCGGTCCCGAAGGCCCTGTCGGCGATCGCGGCGCCCTGCGCGGCCAGCGTCGCCAGCAGGACCCGCGTCGGCCCGCCGGGGGCGCGCCGGCCGGAAGCAGCCGTGCCGCTGGTCGTCTCCACGTCGCCGTCGTCGCTCACCGTCCGATGCGGCCACGACACCGGCGCCCGCCCCGGCCGGCGCCCGAGCCCCACGCCGGGCCCGAACACGACCTGCCCGCCTTCGCGGATCAGCCCGATGTCGAGCCCGGGCCGGTAACGGCTGAAGCTCGGCACGTTGTGCACGTTCGAGCCGCGGTTGAGCGAGACCGAGCCGAATGCGAGCCCCGGATCGTCGACCTGCTGCCGGCCGCGGTAGATCACGTCGGCATCGGCCGCGTACACGTCGACGCCGAGCGCGTTGGCCAGCTCCTGCGCGAGCTGCACACGCCCTTCGCCCGCCTGGCACACCAGCATGAAGATCGGCTGGCCTTCGTAGCCCGCGCTCGCACGGATGATCGCCGCGAGCTGCCGGCCGTCGAGCGGGCGGCCGTCCGGCCCGTACGCCCAGCGCCCGCCGTCGGCGCCATGCATGTTGATCGCGTACATGCCTTCGGGGATCGGGAACTCCTCGTCGACCGGCAGGCCGTGCCGGTCCTGCAGCCGCTCGCCCGGCGCGAAGAGCATGAGGTCGACGCGCCGCCGGCTGAACAGGTTCAGCCGCAGCACGCTGCGCCCGGGCGCGGCGTTGAGGAAGTCGCCGCGCTCGCCGATCGGTGCGTCGCCGGGCGCGTAGCCGTCGGGCCACGCCACGCGCAGGAAGCCGCTGTAAGCCGGGTTCATGCGGGTGGACCGCACGCGCGCGTGCGCGCCGTCGCCGCGCACGCGCAGCGTCGCGATGAGGTGCGCATCGACCAGGCCGTCGGCGCGCAGCCCGTCGCGCGACGCCGCGACGATCGTGTCGCCGTCGTGCGCGGCCAGCAGCGCCGCATCGAGCGTGTCGTGCCACAGCGCCGGCCCTCGGCCGGCGTCGCCCGGATCGATCGCATACACCGCCCCGTCGAGCCGCCCTCCGGCCGCGTGCACGTTCGCGATCGTCGTTCGCAGCGTCTGCGGCGTGAGCGTGTGCGCGGGCAGGGTCCAGCCGTTCGCGTCGACGTCGGCGGGGCGCTGCGGCCGGTACGGCGCGCGCACCGTGGCGGCGGGGCCGGCGTGGAACGCGACCGGCGACGCCGCGCCCTTGAACAGGCGGCGCCACCGCGGCACGGCATGCCGGTCGCCGTCGTCCGGGCGCGGCACGTGGGTGATCGTCACCTCCAGGTTCGGGAAGTCGTGCGCGAACTGCAGCGCGACCGAGCGGCAGGAGCCGCAGACCGGCAGGTCGACGAACACGTGCACCGAGCCGCGCACGTCGGCCCGCTGCCCGCCGCCGGCCTGCAGGCGTTCGGCCAAGCGAGCGTGCAGCGCCTCGAAGAGCGACTTCTCGGCGTCGAAGCTGCGGTCGTGGGCGCGCTTCGGCGTCCACACGTGCAGCCGGCTCAGCAGCGAGCGCGCCGGCGACGGCAGGCGTCGCATCCAGCGGTCGACCGCCGACTCCTCGGTGACGGCGCGCTTCGCGAGGTAGCGGCCCATCGCCGTGACACCGTTCGAGGTGTGCTGCGGCGCACCCACCAGCACGCCGGGCGGTGCCTTGCGCCCGCTGGCGACGAGCCACACCGGCGCGGCGTCGTTCGGCTCGCCCTCGATGTCGATCACCGCGAGCCCGTGGGCCTGGCGCTTGCCGACCCGCATCCCCTGGTGCGTGGCGGCGAGCAACTGCACCGCCTCGTCACCGCCGGCCGCGAGCAGCGCCACCACGTCCTGCGCGGACAGCACCCGGTCGCCGGCGGCATCGACGGCGCGCACCGATGCGCCCTGCGCCTGCATGTCCAGCACCAGCGTGCCCGCTTCGTTCAGGGGAATGCGCGACGCCCGGAACGGACGTGCCGCGGGCGCCGGCTCGCCGGGCGGCACGAGCGGCCCGCCGCGCAGCAGCGCGTCGACCCGGTCCTGCGGCAGCCGCGCGCCCTGCTCATCGACGAACGGGACGCCCAGGTCGTCGCCGCCGCGTGCGATCCAGGCGACGGTGCCGCCGTCGGCATCGCGCACCGGCCAGCCGCGGCCACGGCCGTCGTTCCCGCCGTGGTACGCCCCGACCGAGTACGTCGGCGCCGGCGTGCCGTCGACATCGGCCGGGGTGCCGGCCAGTTCGGCCCGCGCTTGCATGCCGATCTCCAGGCGCTCGGCGAAAGCGTCGACGAGCGCGAGGTTGGCCTCGCGGTCGCCGGCCCAGGCGCGCATGAACGCCGCCCGGCCCGCGGGGCCCGGATCCTCGCCGTGCTCCGCCACCCGGCGGCCGAGCAGCTCGACCACCTCGCGCATCGTCTCGCGCCAGCGCGCGCGCTGCGCGCTCACGCCCGACGGCGTGCCGCCGAGCTCCATCTCGACCATGAGCTCGAGGCCGCCGTCGTCCATCACGCGCCCCCAGGTGCCGGGGTAGCGCGAGCCGTCGGCCTGGCGGCCGTAGTCGGGGCTGCGCGCGCCGAGCACCTCGCTGCGCACCCGCAGCTCGTAGCGGGCCCGGCGGCCGAGGAACGGAGGGACCGCCATGCCCGCGGTCGCACCGCCGGCCGCGAGCAGCGCATGCCAGCCTCCCGGCATGCCGATCTGGGCGATCTGCTGCGCCCAGTGCAGCAGTGCATGGTTCGCCTGCGTCACGAGCCAGTGGCCCGCGGCGACGACATGCGGCTCGGTCGCGACCGCCCCGCCGATCACGCGGGTGACGAGCCACGCGTTGGTTCGCTTCGCGGTGCGCGCGACGTAGTCGGGCCCGTGCATCGGCATGCGCGCCACACGGCGCCAATCGATGCCCGCCTGCCGGAAGGTGTAGCGCATGAACACGAGGTCCATCAGCGCAAGGCCGGCATGGACCACCTTGCCGTAGACCGGCACGTGCGGCGAAAAGATCTGGAGCACATCGTCGCCGGCCCACACGCCGCTGCCGGCGCTCAGCACGCTCATGCCGATCGCCTGCGTCCAGCGCATCACCTTGCTCGACGCCGCCCAGTTGCGGCCCTTCCACGCCGACGCGAAGCCCGCGAGGTGGGTGGCGGCCAGCGCCGCGGTGGCCGCGCCGAACAGGGCCACCATGCCGCCGTGCACGTCGATGGGCGCACCGTGCCAGAAGTAGGCCGCGGTGGCGCCCAGGTTCAGGGCATACGTCGCGCCGACCACCACGCCGGTGATGCGCCCGAGCCGCGTGCGCGGATCCATGCCGTTCATCGACGACGCCTGCAGCCCGCCCAGCGCGCGATCGACGTTGATCTGGAAGCGGCCGAACTCCTCCATCGCCACGAAGCGCCGGTGCTCGGTGGTCCAGAGGCTTCCGGGCTCGTCGATCGGCGCGCGTCCCAGCACGTGGACCATGTTGCGTCGGAACTGCTCGGCCAACATCACCACCGTCTCCAGGCGCTCGGGGTCGATGCGGTAGTAGGCGGCCAGCTTGACGATGCGCCCGACGAACCGGTCGAGGTCGTGGTGGGTGTAGCGCGCGTTCTCGAAGCCGCGCTCCCACACGAGGCGCAGCGCATCGACGTAGGTGGCGCGGGCGCCGTTCACGAGCCCGCGGACGACGAACGCGCCGTTGTTCAGCAGACCGATGTGGAACGGATTGAAGGCGAGCGCGAGCGCCGTGCCGACCGTGAAGGTGCCGCCGGCGGCGAGCACCGTCGCGCCCACGCGGGTGGCCCCGGGCAGCCGGCGGCCCCAGGCCGTGCCCGGGCCGTACGGCTGCGTCTGCACGTCCTGGTGCGACGCGGGCGCGAGCCCGTCCTGGCGCGCCTGGTACACGGACACGGGATGGTCGGGGCGCCAGCCGCCCTGCGCGTGGCCCGAGACGTCGGCATGGGCGCGCAGCAGGTCGGCGAAGCGGTCCGCGTACGCCTGCGGCGTGAGGCTCGCGCGCACCGGCTCGAGCTGCTCGCGCACGCTCCACCACGGCGATGCATGCAGCTCGACGAGCCAGCGGTCGAAGCGCTCGCGCGCCTGCGCCAGCATGGTGCCGCGCTCGCCGGAGATCACGTCGCGCATCTCGTGCAGCGTGTCGATGTCGGACCACCGCTCCTGGGCGGCATAGCCGCCGCGGGTCCATTCGAGGACCTTCTGCTCGCACCGGCCCATGAGCGTTTCGTAGTTGCCGCGCAGCAGCTTCCACGCCGCCTCGGGGCTGCGCGCCGCCACCTCGGCCAGCAGCGGTGCCAGCGTGTGCAGCGACTGCAGGTACTGCGCCGGGTTCACCGGCTTCACCGTGTCGCTGCCGTACAGCACGCGGTCCGGGTTCTGCACGATGAAATCGACGACGGCGTCGCGCAGCGACGGGTCGCCGGCGAGCACCTCGGCGACGTCGTTCCACGACACGTCGAAGTACACGTTGTCGGAGGCGGCCGCGAACTCCTTCATCAGCTCGATGTGCACGGGACCCGGGCCGACGGTCGCCGCATCGAGCGGGGCCTCGGTGCCGGGCGCGTCGGCGAAGGCCGCGTTGTCGGGCCGCACCAGCCGCCCGATGCCGGTGTGCGCAAGCACGATCTTCGTGCCGCGATGCCGCTCGATCACCGCCTTCAGCGCCTGCGCGTTCTCGTAGGCCGAGCGCGTGGGGTCGAGACGGCCGTCGCTCGCGCGCACCGCCGGGTTGCCCCAGTCGCAGTGGACGAGCACGCCGAGGCCCGCTTCCGCGCAGAAGTCGAGCAGCTGGTGGAACAGCTCGGTGTCGATGGCGAACGCCTGGTCGCCCAGGTGCGCCGTCACCTGCTCCTTGATGATCGTGAACTCGCCCACGAACTTGAACACGCCGCCGTGCCGCATCAGCAGGTGGGCGAGGTACTCGGCCGGGTTCACGCCCTTGACCACGCCGGTGGCCGACATGTCGGCGCGCGCCAGCCAGCGCGCATAGCGTGCCGCCTCGTCGGCATCGGCCCGCCGCCCCTCGGCGGCACGCCGATAGCGCACCCACAGGCGCTTGAACTGGCGTGCCATCTCGTCGTCCATGCGCGCCGCGTTGTCCATCGACAGCTCGGCCGCATTGGCGTTCGAGTAGTGCGATTCGCCGCAATGCTGCGGGATGCTGCCGAACAGGATGCGGGTGCTGCCGGGCGCCATGCGCAGCAGGTGCTCGATGCCGCGCGTGCTCCACAGCCGCGACGGCACGTAGCCCACCAGGTACGAGCGCACGCCGGCCTTGCGGATGCCGCGCACGGTCTGGACCTCGGCATACAGCCAGGCGGCGCGATGGACCTCGGCGAAGCTCGCGGCGCGATGGTCGTAGCCGTACAGGTGGGCGTGGATGTCGGCGAACGACTCCAGCGGCAGCGGCGGCAGCGCCATGAGCTGCAGCGTGATCGGGTCGACGTCGAGCTGCTCCAGGCCCATCGGCTGCGACAGCGTGTCGATGCGTTTCTCGAGCGCCGCCAGCGCCGTCTCGACCTCCTCGAGCCGAGCCCGCACCGGTGCCAGCGCCGGCTCGCCGGCCTGGCCGGCCAGCAGCTCGTCGAGCTCGGCCTGCAGGGCCTCGCGGCGCACCACGAGCGGGTCGCGCTCGGCGCGGGCCTCGGCCAGGTCGGCGTCGCGCTGCGCCATGCCGGCCAGCCGCTCGCGCAGCATCTCGATGCGCACCGGCACGGCCTCCTGGAGCTTGCGCAGCTCGCGAAGCTGCTTGTCGAGCGCCTCGCGGCGGCGCTCGGCGCGCTTGCCCGGCCTTCCGTCCAGGCGCTGGCGACGTCCCGTCGCGCGGTCGATCGATGCGGGCAGCGCATCGAGCAGCTTGCCGAGCATCGCGAGCTCCTTCGCGATCCGCTTCTCGTTGAACACGACCTCCTGGTACGGGTCGAGCGGCGTGCGGCGGTCCAGCGCCGCGATCGCCTGGCGCTGGCCCGGCGGCGGCTCGTTCCCGGGCCGGCCGGCCAGCCATTGGTCGGTCACCGGCGCATGGTCGCGCGCGCCCGCCGTGGCGTGCGCGGCGACCGTCACCGCGCCGTGTTCCGCCTCGGGCCGCACCCCCGTGTACAGCGCCGGGTCGAAGGATTGCAGCAGCGGCGCATCGGCGTCGGCCTGCAACGCGCCGGGCACGCGTGCGCGGCCCTGCCACACCGCATGCCCGTCGGCATCGACCCGCACCTGCGCGAAGCTGCGTCGATCGATGCCCAGGCTTTCGTAGCGGCGGCGCGTGCCGCCTTCGCCGAGCCGGTTGGACACGCGATGGAACGGGATCATCGACACCGTGTTCAGCACCAGCATCAGGCAGGCATGGCGCTGCTCGGCCGCGGTCATGCTGTCCCAGCTGCCAATCATGTGGCCGGTGTTGAGGACGAACGCCGTGCCGCCGACCCACGGAGCGGCCTTGCCCGTCAACTGGACGAAGGCGCCACCCAGGTTGTCGGCGATGGCGGCTTGCAGCCCGGGGCCTTCCGGCATCAGCCGCCGCATCGCGTTGTTGTAGCGGGCGGTCGCGGCGGCGAGCTTCTCGCCCGTGAGGCCACCTGCCTTCAGCGCGCGCTGCGCGAGGATCGCTTCGCGCTCCAGCTTGCTGAGCGTGCGCGCCGCCCCGGCCAGCTCCTTCAGCGCGCCGTGCAGCAGTTGCGGCATCGGCAGCACCGACGCGGCGAGGTTCACCCACGCGAGCGTCGCCTCCGTGCTCTTGAACGGCACCCACGCCCAGTTCTGGCCATGCGCCGCCATGTTGGAGATCTCTTCGGCCGAGGTGACCGCGCCGTACAGCATCGCCGCCCCCAGCGCGACACGCGCCACGAGCACCGTGGCGAGCAGGGCGCCGCTCGCGCCGCCCGTGGGAATCAGCGCGGCGATGCTCACCACGATCGTCGCCGCCATGATCCACGCGTCGAGGTGGTACTTCTCGTCCCAGCGCTCCCAGTCGCTCAGGTGCCGCGCGTCGCCGAAGTCGAGCACGATGTGCCCGTCGGCGCCGCGCACCGGCCGCGCGTCCATCGGATGCTCGATCCAGGAGCCCTTGCCTGCGAAGTGCGTGATCGGCTTGACGTCGGGATCCACCGGCAACACGCTCACCGCGCCGTGGCGGTCCATCGTGTTGTTGTTGTCGCGGTAGTCCTTGATGTTGGCGTAGTGGCTGCCGTCCACGTCGACGATGTCGGCCGCCTTGCCCTTCGGTCCGTCCACGCCGAACAGCGTGAGCGGCGCGACGTCGCCCTTGTCGTTGACCGACAGCCCACGCAGCACCGTCACGCGCGGGGCGTGGCCGCCGCCGCCGGCCCGCTCGTGGATCGTCTTGGCGATGTTGCGGACCTGCTCCTTCTCGCCGTCGTGCAGGCGGTCGTACAGGCTGTTCTCGCTCGCCAGGTCCTCGCGAAGCTGGTCGGCCGTGAGCGTGGACCAGTCGCGGCCCTTGGAATCCTTGCCTTCCGGCGGGCCGTACAGGCAGTACGCGATGACGTTCAGCAGATGTTGGTCCGACTTGATGTCGATCGGCGCCATGCCGAAGTCGCGGTAGAAGCCGTCGACGGTGACCTGCGCGGTCAGCTTCAGCTTGTCGATCGGCGAATCGGGGTGCTCCAGCGCGATCCGCATCACCGCGTAGGCATCGGCGCGACCCTGCGCGCGGGTACGGTCCTGCTGCGTCAGCGCAGGATCGGGATCGAGAACCTGCGTCTCCTCTTCGGCCTCCATCGCGGCCACCCGCGCCTTCGCCACCGCATCGTCGGAAGCGCCGGCGCGCACCAGGCGGTCCACCTCCTGCCAGCGCTCCAGCGCGATGTGCTTCTTCATCCAGAACTCGTACTCGCCCTTGATCCGGTCGATCTCGGCCTGGATTCGCGCCGCGGCCGCGGGGTCGTCGTGCTCCACCGCGGAATGCAGCGACCTCAGGAGCTGCTCGTACTCGGCGGCCAGGGGCTGGTACTTCGCGTCGATCTGCTTGCCCTGGTCCAGGAACGCCTGCATGTGCGAGATCGACGTCTCGCCCGGCTTCATCGTGGTGAGCCCCAGGCCCTGGTACTCGGCCTCCTTCTGCGCCGCGGCCTGGGCATCGAGCAGCGTCACGCCGGCCTTCCAGAGCGCGCCTTCCTCGTCGCTCTTGACCACCGTGAACTTGGTGCCGTTCGAGTCCTTGTACGTGACCTCGATCTGCCCGTACTCGTTCTCGTCCACGATCACGTCGTCGTAGCGGTGGCCCTTGTAGTCCACGTCGCCCTTGAAGGTCTTGGGCCCGATGCGGGTGAACAGCGGATCCGAGGCGTCGCGCCCGAACGTCGGGTCCATGTCGATCGGCTCCGAGTACGAGTCCGACAGCCCCGGCGTGCCTTCGACGATGCGCATCGGATGTTCCGGGTCGTACGGGTCCTGGTGCGTGCCCGGACCGCGCGTGCCCAGCGGGTCGGTGGGGTCGAAGGCGCCGCCGCCCTTGGCGAGCCGCACGATCTCGGCATCGCGCATGGCGATCGCCTTGTCGAGCTGCACCTTCTGGTCGTGCAGCTTGCCCAGCTCGATCTCCGTGTCGGACAGGGTCTTCTTCTCGTCGTCGCTGAGCGGTGAGCCCAGCGCGACCCGCTTGCGCAGCGGGTCGACGATGGCCTGCAGCGCGGCCGTCTCGTCGGCGTTCGCCTTCAGCTCGGTGTCGAGCCGGAGCTTGTCGAAGCCGTTGTAGGCCTCGTCCCACTTGCGCAGCAGCGCGTCGAGGTCCGCGCCGCCGACGCCGCGAGCCTTGGCGTCGAAGTACAGGTGCTTGGCGCTTTCCTCGTCGGCATAGGCGTCGCACAGCGCGGCGCGATCGCGCCACTGCTGCGACGTCAGGGTGACCTTCTTGCCGGTGATCGGGTCGAGCCCGGCCCGCGTGCCGCCGTCGCCCGGATGATCGGCGTACCAGCGTGCGTCGACGGCCCGCTCGTGCGCCAGCGCCGCATTCGCGGCGGCGCGCGCCGCGCGGGTGGCGGGCTGCTTCGACTCCCCGGTCGCGGGGTCGGGCGGATCGTTGGCCTCGAGCTGCAGCGCCGTCGCTTCCAGCCCGAAGGCGTCGGCGCGGCTCTTCCACTGCGCGGCCGTGAGCTCGATCGGATCGCCGGTCAGCGGATCGACGCCCTTGATGTTGCCCTTGTCGTCCGGCGCGAGTGTCGCCGTGATCTCGCACGTCTTCTGCACGTAGAGCGCCAGCGCGGCCTGCGCGGCCGCGCGCGCCTGCAGCGTCGCGGCGCTGGGATGGTTCGGGTCGGCATCGGCCTTCGCCTGCGCGTCGGCCTTGGCGGCCAGCGTCTGCGCATCGCCGCCGAGCCGCAGCCACTCGGCGCGGTCGTGCCACTGGGCGGCGGTGAGCCCCTGCGAGCGGTCGGCCTGCGGATCGAACGGGTCGATGCCCGCGATGCGGTGCAGCGAGCCGTCCGCGTTCGCACGGTGCCGGTCCTGCCATTCGGCGTTGAGCGCGTTCTGCTGGCACACCTTGACCCAGTAGTCGCGCCAAGCCGCCTCCGGGTCGCCCGCCTGCGGCACGTTCTCGAGCGCCTTCTGCCCGGCGGCGATCTGGCTGTCGAGGTCCGAGTCGCTGAGCGACGAGAGCGGCGAGTCGGTGGGCATGCCGGCCGGCGCGTCCGGGTCGTCGGCATAGGCGCCGACCTTCAGCACCTCGCCGTCGAAGACCAGGTCGGGGTCGCGCCCCTGCCCCGCCGTGCGCGGCGTGTTCGGGTCGCCGTCCTGCAGGTGCGGGTCGAAGCCGCCGTTGATGCGCTCCAGCGAATCGACCACCCACTGCTTCTTCTGCTGCGCGCTCGCTGGGTGGCCGTTCGCCTCGTCGTCGCGCAGTTGCTGGTCGAGCACCGGGTCGGCGGCGCGCAGGTTCGCGAGGCGCCAGGCGTCGTCGAGGATCGCGGTGGCGATCATCCACAGGCTGTCGCCGGGGCCCACCGTGACGTAGGCGCCGGTCTTCGGCGGGTCGGTCAGGTCGGCCGGCAGCACGCCGTCGCCGAGCACGTCGGCGGCGCCGGTGCCGCGCGTCGCGACCACGCCGTGCATCAGCTTCGCCTTCGCCTGGTCGAGCCGGCGCTGCGCCTTGTCGCGGGCGTCCATCAGGTTCTTGTGCGGCCCGCGCCGGTCGATCTCGGCGTCGATGCGGTCGAGCGCGGCCTGCGCCTCCTGCAGCTCCCTCTCGGCCGCGACGAGCGCGAGCCGCCGGTCGGCGTCGGCGATGCGCCTCGCATCGCCGCTCTTGTCGGCGGCGGCCTTCTCCGCGTGGGCGTACCCATCGGCGGCATCGACGAGCTCCTTGCGCGCCTTGATCACCGCCGGATCGCTGTCTTCCCCGCCCGCCGGCGCGGCGGCGAGCGCGCTGCGCAGCTTGTTCTGCGCAAGCACCATCGCGTAGTACGCCTTGGCCGCGGCCAGCTCCTCGGGGCCTTGCGCATGGTCGACGCGGTCCTGCGCCCGCTTCAGCTCGAGGTCGTTCTGCGCCTTGGCGGCCTCGCCGCGGAACTTCTTCGCGGTGTCGGCCGTGCGCGCGCGCGCCGCCTGGTCGTCGGCGAGCATCTGCCGCGCCTGCGGCATCGGCGCCGCCTCGATCGTCGACGGGTCGCTCTTCGCGCCGGGGAAGACGGCGCCTCCGTGCGCCTCGCGCCACTTCATGACGAATTCGTCGTGCTTCGCCTTCTTGTCGGCCTCCAGGGCGGACAGCGTCGCGTAGTCGCCTTCGACCTCGAGCTCGTCGACGTGCAGCTGCTCGTCCAGGTGCGGGTCACCCGGGTTGCCGTCGGCCTTCGCCTTGCGATCCTGGGCGCGCTTGAGCTTGTCCTGCGCCAGCTTCTCGCGCTCGCAGGCGATCTTGTAGTCGTAGTCGGCGTCGATCTTGGCGAGCTGCTTGGCCGGGTCTTCCGGGTGCTGCAGGACATCGGCGTCGGCCGCGTCCTTGCGCCGCTTCGCTTCGGCCTTGGCCTCCTGCGCGGTCTTCAGCTCGGCCAGCGCGTCCGACACCGCCTGCTCCGGCGTGGGGTCGCCGTGGTCGTCGTCGTGGACGCTCATCTTCTGCGCCCACTGCGTCAGCGTGACGCCCTGGGTCGCGCTGCCGGTGTAGCTCGCCTGCGTGAACCGCGGGGCGACCATCGGAACGGAGCGCCCGAAGCTGCCGCCCATGCGCGACAGCGCGCCGGTCGGCGCGGACCGCACCTGCTCGGCCAGGACCTGCACGGCCTTCGCCACCGCGCCCGCAATGCCGCTGCCGCTGGAGCCGCCGCCGGAGTCGTCGATGCGCATGTCGTTTCTCCTTGGTGTTCGTTCAGGTGTCGCCCTGCGCCCAGCGCAGCAGCGTGGCCACCGCGCCGTACAGCGAGCGGGGAATGGGCTGGTCGGCCGGCACCTCGTCGTACAGGCGCTCGGCGAGGCCCGCGTCCTCGGCGAGCGGCACCAGCGCCTCGCCGGCGAGGCGCACGATCTGCCGCGCCACCTCGCCCTCGCCGCGCGCGATGACGCGCGGCAGGTCCTTGTCGCCCAGGTACTGCAGCGCCACCGCCACGCGCTGCGAATGGATCACCGCCGAGGCGGCGCGCACGCGGTCGGCGAGGCTCAGGTACACCGCCTCGGCATGGACCGCGCGGCGGCGCCCGGCGATCTGCGGGTCGCCCTCGGCGTCGCGACGCTCGCGCCGCACGTCGTCGAACGACATGCGGTGGCGCTTCGTGAACTCGTGCTGCTGGTGCACGTAGTCCACCGCGGCCATCGCCGCATACACCACCGCCGCCCAGCCGAAGGTGACGAGCAGGGCATGCGCGCCGGCGGCCATCACCGCGGCGGGCGTACCGTGGCCGAGCGTGACCGCCGTGCCCAGGAAGCCGCGGATCACCACGAACAGCAGCAGGGCCAGCAGCAGCGTCTTGGCCAGCATCTTCGCGAGATTGACCAGGTTGCGCATCGAGACGATGCGCTTCAGCCCCTCGACCGGGTTGAGGTGGTTGGCGTTGGGCGTGATGCGCGACCACACCGCCAGCCCGCCCACCTGCACGAACGAGCCCAGCATGCCGGCCACGGCGGCGAGCGCGGCCACCGGCACCATGCCCCACAGCAGCACGGTGGCGGCATGGGCGAGCAGCTGAGCCAGGTGCGCGTCGGGCGCCTCGATCAGGGTGGCGCCGGTGGCCTCGACCCACAGCGCGTGCAACGCGTCGAATGCCGCGTGGCCGAGCGCCCACAACCCCGCGACGACGGCCACGAACACGACCGTGGACGACACGTCGACGCTGAACGCGACGTCGCCGCGCTTGCGCGCGTCGCGCAGCCGCTTCGGGGTGGGGGCGTGCCGCTTTTCCATCGTTCACAGCGTCGAGCGCAGGAAGGCGAGCACGCCGTTGTCGGGCCGCAGGAAAACCTGCAGCGAGTCGTACAGGAAGAACAGGAAGAGCAGCATCATCAGCGCGGCGAGCAGGCTCTTGAGCGGCTGTGCGAACACGAACACGTTGAGCTGCGGCGCGATGCGCCCCACGAGCCCCATGCCGAGCTCGGCCAGCAGGAGGACGAGGATCACCGGTGACGCGAGCTTCACGGTCCACAGGAACAGCGTGTCGCCCTGGCGCACCGCGAACTCCTCGAGCACCGCGCCCAGCTTGGGGAAGAACGACGCCACCGGCCACAGCCGGTACGAGTCGACCAGCACCGCGACCAGCGTGAGCAGCCCGCCGGCGCTCACGAACAGCGTGATCACCAGCCAGCCGAGGAAGCGGCCGGTCGGCCCGCCGTCGTGGCCCCCGGCGGGGTCGAAGAAGGCGGCGTTGCCGGCGCCGGTCTGGAAATCGATGAGGTCGCCCGCGCTCTGGATCGCCCACACGAAGATGCCGAATCCCAGGCCCAGCAGCGCGCCGATGAGCGCCTCCTTGGCGGCGATGACGGCAAGCAGCGGCAGGCTCGCGCCGTGCACGTCGCCCACCACCGGCGACATGAAGATCGCCAGCATCATCAGCACGCCGTTGCGCGGCAGGCCCGACAGCAGGCCGCCCGACAGGAACGGCACCACCATGAACATCGCCGCGATGCGCGGCATGGCGAACACGACGGGCGCGAAGAACCCTTCGATCGCGGTGATCTCGACGCTGCCGTCCATCACCGGCCCCACGCGGCGCGGCGCAGCGCCCAGGCCTGCAAGGCGGCCTCCTCGGCCGCCTCGTCGCCGCGCACGCTGTCGCGACGGCGCTGCTCGGCGGCGATGCGCTCCTGCATGCGGCGAACCCGCTCGGCACCGGCCTGCGCCTCGGCCCAGCGGCGCCGGCCCGCGTCGAGCTCGCCGTCGCGGCGCACGGCCTCGCGCTCGGCGTCGGCGGCGTCGCGGCCGGCGGCGGCGATCTGCCGGTCGAGCGCGACGCTCCAGGCGCCCGCATCGCGCAGGCGCGCGACGTCGCAGCGCTCGCCCGCGGCCGGCGCCGCCGCCTGCTGCCACAGCGCCGCCTTGTCCGCGATCTCCTGCTGCAGCCGCTCCTGCGCGCGCTGCGCCTGCACACGCCCCGCCTGCGCCGCCGCGCGCTCGCGGGCGAGCGCCTCGCGTGCCGCCTCCTCGTGCCGCGCGTGCAGGTCGACCAGCCGCTTCCATTGCTTCGTCATGGCGCTCCTCAACCGGCGAGGCGGCGCAGGGCGCCGACGCTCGCGTCGAAGCCGACCGAGGTGTCGGACGGCTGCGCGAGAAAGGCCAGCAGCCCCGCCCGCGCCTGGATCGCGCGGTCGGCGAAACGGTCGGCGCCCGCCTTGTACTCGCCCACCTGCACGAGCAGCTCGAGCTCGTCGTACTTCGCGAGCAGCGCACGCAGCGTGGCCGCGGCGGCCTGGTGCTCGCGCGAGGCGACGCGCGACATGACGCGGCTCACGCTCGCCAGCACGTCGATCGCCGGGTACTGCCCGGCGGCCGCGAGCTTGCGCGACAGCACGATGTGGCCGTCGAGGATGGCGCGCACCTCCTCGGCGATCGGGTCGTTGTCGGCGTCGCCTTCGGTCAGCACCGCGTAGACCGCCGTGATCGTGCCGGTGCGGCCCGGCCCGGCGCGCTCGAGCAGTTGCGGCAGCATCGAGAAGATCGACGGCGGATAGCTGCGCCGCGTGGGCGGCTCGCCGCTCGCCAGCCCGATCTCGCGCTGCGCACGCGCGAAGCGGGTCAGCGAGTCGACCAGCAGCAGCACCCGCCGGCCCTGGTCCCGGAAGTGCTCGGCGATGGTCGTCGCCACGTAGGCCGACTTGATGCGCTCCATCGGCGGCCGGTCGGAGGTCGACACCACCATCACCGTCTTCGCGAGCCCGGCCGGGCCGAGATCGCGCTCGATGAATTCCTTGACCTCGCGGCCGCGCTCGCCGATCAGCGCCACCACGTTGACGTCGGCGGTGGAGCCGCGCGCGAGCATGCCCAGCAGCGTGCTCTTGCCGATGCCCGGCGGCGAGAAGACGCCCACACGCTGCCCTTCGCCAAGCGTCAGCACGCCGTCGATCGCGCGCACGCCGGTCGCGAGCGGACGCGTGATCGTCTGGCGCGTGAGCGGGTTGAGCGGCTCGCGATGCACCGGCACGCGGGCGCGCGCATCGAGCGGGCCGAGCTCGTCGAGCGGCTCGCCCATCGCATCGAGCACGCGGCCCAGCAGGCCCGGGCCCACCGGGCACACGTGCCCGCGCCCCGAGGGCCGCACCTCGGTCAGCGCCGACAGGCCGGTGGTGGGCCCGAGCGGCGTGAGCAGCGCGGTGTGGTTGGCGAAGCCGACCACCTCGGCCAGCAGCGGCGGCTCGCCGGGGGTGGCCAGCTCGCACAGCTCGCCGACGTGGGCCTGGATGCCCGAGGCGTCGATGAGCATGCCCACCGCGCGGCTCACGCGACCGCGCATCGCCACGGGCGAGGCGCGGTCCAGCGCGCGCTCGAGCTCGCCGACCAGGCCCAGCGCCTCGTGCCCGATCGTCGACGAAACGGCGGCCGGCCCGCGCTCCATCAGCGTGCCCCTCCCGCCGGCCCGTCGGTGCCGGCCTCCACCGCGCGGCGCAGCGCGTCGAGCTGGGCGTCGATGCCGATCTCCAGCGTGCCGGAGCCGGTGTGCACGATGCAGCCGCCGTCGAGCAGCGAGGCGTCGGCCTGCACCACCACGCGGGCCGCCCACTCGTGCTCGCGCGCGAGCCGGCCGAGCACCCCGCGCAGCGCCGCCTCGCTGCGCGGCTCGACACGGATGCTGATGAACGGCTCGGCGCGGATCAGTGCGTCGACGCGCTGCAGCGCCGTCTCGAAGAGCAGCGCCGGATCCACGTCGGCAAGGAAGCGGCCGATGGCCTTGACCACGATGCCCGCCATCGCCGTGCGCAGCTGGCGCAGCCGCCGCTCCGCTGCCAGCGCTTCCGTGACCAGCCGCTGCGCGTACTCGGCACGGGCCGCCTGCAGACCCTGCTCATGCCCCTCCCTCCTTCGCTCCTCGGCCTCCTGTGCGGCCTGCTGCACGATGCGGCGCGCTTCCTTGCGCGCCGCCTGAACCACGTCGTTCGCGTCCAGCAAGGCCGCGTACTCGGCCTCCTTCAGCACCTTGCGCTCGGACAGGAGCTGCAGGTTCTCGGTGGTGATCAGAAAAGCCAGTCCCATTGCGGCAACCTGTCGGGCACGATGCCGAGCAGCATCAGTTCTTCGAGCTGCCGCCGCTGGCGCGGCTGCAGCGGCGGTATCGGCAGCGCGCCGAGGCGGCGCGGCAGCTTGCGCTCCACGCGCCGCAGCGCCTGTCCCTCGGACAGCAGCGCGCCCAGCAGCAGGCGATGGCCGCGTGCGGCGACGAGCCGGCCGGTGGAAAGCGGCCGCTGCTGCATCGGCTGGGTGTCCATCCGGAAGGCGGCCGCATGCGGCATCCGATCGAGCACGAAGTCGACCGCGTCGGCATCGATGCGCCGCGCCTGGCGGCGCAGCTCGTCGCCTGCCGCGCTGCGCTCGCGCATCAGCGGCTGGTGCGCGACGAAGCCGGTGTACAGCGCGAGCCGGCGCAGCGACGGCACGTCGAGCAGGGCCAGCCGCGCGAGCCGCGTCTCGAACTGGAAGCGCGGCTCGGCATCCAGCTGGCCGCAGCGCCGCAGCGCCTCGGCCAGCAAGGCCCGGCCGGCGGGGCCGAAGCGCGCGACGGCACGATGGCGGGCCGGCCAGTCGGCAGGCAGCCAGCTCGGATGCAGGTCGAGCTCGGGATGCAGGTTGTAGCGCAGCACGAGCCGGATCTGCGGCGCGAGGCCGCTCGCCGGTTCGCCGATCAGCGCGGTCGACATCGCGTGCATCCTTCAGCGGCGCACGAGCTGGCGCCGCAGCCAGACCCGCCAGTCGAGGCCCTGGCGGCGCAGCAGCGCCGGCAACGCCACGAGGCATGCCGCGCCGCCCAGCAGCAGCGCGATCAGCACCCACCACGCCTGCTGCGAGAACAGGCCGGCCACCAACCGGCGGTCGGCGATCGCGGCGACCGGCAGCGGCGGCGCCGCGCGCGCCTCGAACAGCGACAGCGACACCGCGTCGTGGTCGAGCCCTTCGATGCTGTGGGCCACGAGGTCCTTCACTGCCGGCGCCAGCAGGCGCAGGTCGACGTCCGGCCGGTGCTTGATGAACACGGCCGCCGACGACGGCCGGATGCGGTCGTTGAGCGGATCGTTGGCCGGCACGACGACGTGCACCCGCGCATCGATCACGCCGTCGACGCTGCGCAGCGTCTGCGACAGCTCCTGCGACACCGCGAAGATGTAGCGCATGCGCTCCTCCGACGGCGTCGAGACGAGCCCCTGCTTCTGGAACACGTCGCCCATGTTGATGGTGCGTGCCCGCGGCAGGCCCTGCGCGCGCAGCACGGCCAGCGCGGCGCCGAGCTGGCCCTCGTCGACCTGCACCTGCCATTCGTTGTTCTCGAGCCGCTCCTTGCCGGCGTCGAGGCGCTCGGCGACAAGGGCGGCGACGATGTCGTTGGCCTCCTGCTCGTTGAGGCCGGAATAGAGACCCACCTTGCAGCCGGCAAGCGCGGCGGCGAGCGCGAGCGACGCGATGACACGAAGGGCGTTCATCGCGTCACCTCACTGCTGGCTCTTCAGCATCGTGCCGAAGAGGCCGACGACGGCGCTGGTGAGCCCGGTCGCGAGGCTGTACTTCATGCTGAGGTTCTGCGCCTCGATCGACACGTCGGTCATCGCGTACATCGTGCGGATCGGATCGTGGCTGTCGACCTGCGACAGCAGGCTTGCGCGCATCTCGTCGAAGCTGCGCGTCGGAACGGAAGCGATCTCGGCGGCGAACCGCCGCGCCTCGTCGGCGTCGATGCGCACCGGCGACAGCGTGGGCGGGGTGATGCCCGAAGGTGCGGCGGCGATCGCGATGGAATCGACCATGGTCGTTTCTCCCCGTTCGAAGTGGAGGAAAAATTCCGGCGGCGCGCCCGGTGCGGGCGCGCCCCGGACACGGACGCGGCTAGCCGGTGTATTTGCCGGCCTGCCGCAAGTCGTTGCCGGTCGCCTTCGCGACTTCGTTCGACGACGCGTTGGTGCCGGTGATCGCCGCCGTGACCATGGACGCTTGCGCGACCTGGGTGGAGGCGAGCTGCGCGGCGAGCGCGACCTTCTGGAAGTCGGCGGTGGCTTGGGCGATTGCGTCGCTGGGGTCTGCTGCCATTGCTTGCTCCTTGAATTGAAAAATGGACTACTGCTTCCTCGTTGGAACCGCCCGGCACGACGTGCCGGGACCTCATCTCACCCGCCGGCCGCTGGCCGCCGGGTGAAATCCTCTTCACGCGGTGCGCGGGCCGGCGCGGCACGTGCGCCGTCGTCGCGCCGGCCGCTCGTGCCGGCGTCGATCGTCAAGCCGTCGACATCGATCGCCTGCAGCTCGGCGCCCGAGCGCAGCACCGCGCCCTCGTAATAGCGGGTGCCGTTGGCGAGCTGGATGTGGCGCATGCCGCTCGCGTCCTCGGTGGTGATGCTCACCATGCGCGCCGGCAGGATCTCCTGCCACGCCGACCAGGCGTTCGGCGCATCGGCGCGCCGGCCCGGCGGCGGCGCGCGGTACTGCACCTTGTCGGTCACCAGCACCGAGGGATGCAGGTCCTCGGCGAGGCGGCGGATCTTGCGGCGCAAGGTGTCGTCGTCGGACGCACCCGAGACCACGAGCTGGCCGCGTCCGGCATAGGTGAACGCGATGCCCGGCTCGGCGATGAAGCGGCGCGCCTGCTCCACCATCTCGTCGGCCGGATGCACGGCCACCACCACGTGCGCGCCGAACGGCCGCATCACCTGCGCCAGCGCCTGCTGGCGGGGCCGCGACTCGACGTAGCCCTTCAGCACCAGTTGCCCGCCCGAGCCCGCGACCACCTCGACCTCGGGATACGCGGCGAGCAGCGACTGGATCTCGCCCGGGCTGGGCGCCGTGGCCTCGCGCGCCGCGCCGTCGGCGCCGCCGCGCCACGCCGCCAATGCACCCGCCGCCGCGAGCGCCACGACGACCGCGGCGATGGCGCCGATGTGCCGGCCGGGGCGTGCCGGCGCGACAGGCGTCGGCGCACGCGGTCCGTCGTCGTCGCTGAGCGCGCTCTCGGACCAGACGAACATCGGATCGTCGGCCTCGGCGACATGGCGATCGAGCTCGAGGTCGATCTGCCCGATCGCGAGGATGTCGCCGGGCAGCACGGTCTTGCGCTGCGCCGGCAGGTCCTCGCCGTTCAGGCGCGCGGCCGCCCCATCCACCTTCTGCACCGACACGACGAGCTCGCCCGCATGGACCACCACGTGCCGCGGCGCCGCCTCGCCGGCCGGCAGCATCACCTCGCAGCCGCTGGCCGAGCCGAGCGTGTTGCTGCCCGGCTTCAGCGCGATCGTTCGGCCCTTCAGGGCGCCGTTGAGGAAACGCAGGCACCAATTCGAGCTCATGGTCACCCTCCTTGCACCGGCGGCGGCACACCCGCCGACGGCAGCACGAGCCGCGGCGTCAGCAGGTAGAACCGTTCCATGTTGGTCTGCTTCTTCTGGGTGAAGCGGAACAGGCCGCCCACCACCGGCAGCTCGGACAGGACCGGCACGCCGGTGACGGCGTTGGTCTTCTCCTCCGACGTGAAGCCGGCCAGCAGCAGGCTCGTGCCCTCGTTCATCAGCGCCTGCGTGTTGACGGTGCGGCGGTTGATGACGGGGATGTTGTCGACGGTGGCGGTGCCGCTCACGCTGCCGTCCTCGATGTTGATGGTCAGCATCACGCTGCGCCCGCCGGGCTCGTCGACGATGAGCGGCGTCACGCGCACGCCGGTGCCGGAGGTGATGGAGAAGAGCGCGGCGTCCTGGAAGCCGTCGACACGCACGTGGATCTCGCTCATGTTCTCGAGCACCGCCTCCGTGTTGTCGAGCGTGAGCACCTTGGGCCGCGCCACGAAGTTGGCGTTGCCGCGCTGGGCCAGCGCGTTGACGCGGGCGAGAAGGTAGTTGCGGAACTCGGAGCCGATCGCCACGTGGAACAGGCCGCCTGGCGGCGTGGTGGCGTTGCCCTTCGCGTCCAACCCGCCCACCTGGCCGGCCTCGGTCGTCGCGCCGCCCCACGTCAGCGCCGGGCGGTCGCCGGTGCCGATCTGCAGGTCGGCCTTGTGGCCGTGCAGGCGCCAGTCGATGCCGAGGCTGTCGAGCGTGTCGGTGCTGATGTCCATGATCGTCAGCTCGATCTCGACCAGCCGCGGCCGCGTGTCCAGCGCCTCGATCAGCCGCGCGTACTGCGCCATGCGCTCGGGCTTGTCGCGCACCAGCACCGCGTTGAGCCGCGTGTCGGCCTGGAACGCAGGCTGGTCGGGCGACCCGGTCTCGGCCAGCGACGCCGTGTCGTCCGACCCGTCGGCCGGCGTGCCGATTTCCACCTTCGGCGCGTTCACCGTCTCGCCGGTGCGCAGCCGCAGTTGCCTGTCGACGCCGGTGCGCATCAGCACGCCGGCCGAGCGGCCGCCGGTCATGGTGCTCGTCGGGTGGCCGCGCAGGTACAGGCTGCGCAGCGTGCTCGCGATGCCGGGGATGGTCACTTCGCGGCCGGCGCGGCTGATCTTGAAGTCGCCGGCCCAGGCGTACTTGAGCGGAAAGAGGCGGATCTCGGTGTTGTCGACGCGCGCCGCGCGGCCGTCGGACGAGCGCACCGCCTGGCGCACCATCTCGACGTAGCGCTTCGGGCCCGACACGAAGATGCTGCCCTCGCTGACCGCGAGCGGGTAGCGGCTGTCGGCGATCTTCAGCCGGCCGAGCAGCTCGGTCATGCGGGCTTCGCTGCCGGGCGTGACTGGCAGCACCTCGCTGCGTGCGTCGCTCGCAGGCTCGACGAACAGGAACGAGCCGTCGTAGTACCAGGTGAGGCCGTTCGACTCGCAGATGCTCGCAAGCAGCGCCTGCGCCGAGGTGCGGATGCTGAACTTGCCGCTGATCGCGCCGTTCACCTTCGAGTCCACCACCGCGGTCGTGCCCTGCGACGCGGCCAGCTCGCGCAGGAAGTCGGCGATCGGCTTCTCGTTCGCCGCCACCTGGAACGGGCGGTTGCGCCACGGCAGCTCGGCGGCGACCGCGCCGGCGGCCGCGAGCAGCGCCGCGAGCAGGCCGCACAGCAGGTGTCGAACGAGGCGCGGCGGCATCATCGGAAGCCCGGAATGGTCTGGAAGGCGCGCTCGGCGAAGCGCAGCACGTCGCGTCCGAGCCAGCCCGAAGCGAGCACGACGGTGAGGATCACGGCGACCAGGCGCAGCGACTGGCCGATGCTCTGGTCCTGGATCTGCGTCACCGCCTGCAGCACCGACACGACGAGCGCGGTGAGAGTGGCCACCGCGACGATCGGCAGCACCACCCACAGCACGATCAGCAGGCCTTCGCGGGTGACGTCGAGCACGTTCTGCGGCGTCATACGGTGGCCTACGGCGCTTTCGGGTTGGTGACCCAGCCCACCGGCTGGAGCGAAACGTCCTCGTCGAGCTCCTGGTACGACAGCACCGCAAGCTGCGGCACCACCGGATCGAGCAGCGTCTTCATGTAGCGGCGCACGTCGGCCGAGGTGATCGCGACCGTGCCGTTGGCCACCGGGCCCACGATGGCGCGCACCTGCTCGCGGATGTCCTGCTTCACCGCCGGGCTCAGCAGCAGCATGTTGCCGCGCGGCGTGCGCTCGATCGCCTGCTGGACGCGCTCGAGCAGGCTCGACTCGAACAGGATCGCGGCCAGCTCGCGGCGCGCACCGACGTGGCGGCTCGTGATGAAGCGGCCGAGGTCGATGCGCACGAGCTCGGTGAGCGCGATGCTGTCAGGCTCGGTCGGCGCGCGCTTCACCAGGCTCTCGCAGATCGCGTTGAGGTTGCGCACCGGGATGCCTTCGTCGAGCAGCCGGCGCAGCACGTCGGCCATGCGCTGCGCCGGCACGACACGCGCGGTCTCGGCGGCGAGCTCGGGCGCCTCGCGCTGCACCAGGCGCAGCATCCACTGCACCTCCTGCAGGCCGATGGCCAGCGCGCCGTGGCGGCGCACCACGTGGTCGATGTGCGCGGCGAGCACCTCCTCGCAGCTCCAGGCGCGCGCGCCGGGCGGCGCATGCGCCACCCACACGACGCGTGCGAACGGCCCGAACGGCTCGGCCGGCTCGGCGCCCGCGATGCCGTCGGCGGAGGCGGCCGGGTCGAGCAGCCGCCGGCCCGGGCGCAGCCGGCCCTCGGCGACGACGACGTCCTGCACGAGCAGCGTGTACGCCTCGTCGGCGAGCGCGTCGTCGCCATGCACCGCCAGGCGCGGGAACACCGGGCCGAGCTCGGTCTCGACACTCGCCTTCACCGCGCCGAGCGCGCGGTCGAGCGCCGGCCGGTCGATGTCGGCGCGCAGCGCGCCGGACAGGCGCACCGCCAGCGGCGCCGCGATCACGTCGTGGGCGTCGTCCTGCGGCGCGCCGGCGGCGTCGCGATGCGAGATCCACGCCGGCGTGCGGCCGCGCTCGCGCAGCCGCCGCATCGCGAGCCCGAGGCCGACGATGACGATGGCAAGCAGCGCGAAGGCCCACTTCGGAAAGCCCGGCACGATCAGGAAGCTCGCCACCGCGAGGCCGGCGATCACGAGCGCGCGCGGCTGCGCGAGGAGCTGGCGGGCGATCTGGCCGGCGAGCTGCCTGTCGCCGCCGTCGGCGCTGCCCACGCGGGTGATCACGATGCCGGCCGCCACCGAGGCGAGCAGCGACGGGATCTGCGACACCATGCCGTCGCCGACGGTGAGGATCGCGTAGCGCTGCAGCGCCGAGGCGATGCTCATGTCGTGCATCAGCGTGCCGATGCAGATGCCGGCCAGGATGTTGACCAGCGCGATGACGATGCTCGCGATGGCGTCGCCCTTGACGAACTTCATCGCGCCGTCCATCGCGCCGTGCAGCGTGCACTCCTCCTCGAGCCGCTGGCGCCGCTTCTGCGCCTCGGCCGACGACAGCACGCCGGCGCGCACCTCGGCGTCGATGCTCATCTGCTTGCCGGGCATCGCGTCGAGCGCGAAGCGCGCCGCCACCTCGGCCACCCGCTCGGAGCCCTTGGCGATCACGATGAACTGGACGATCGCGATGATCAGGAACACCACGCCGCCCACCACGACGTTGTTGCCGACGATCAGCCGCCCGAAGGTGTCGATGATGTGGCCGGCGTTCGCGTGCAGCAGGATCAGCTTGGTCGAGGCGATGTTGAGCGACAGCCGGAAAAGCGTGGTGAACAGGAGCAGCGACGGAAAGGTCGACAGCGACAGCGGCGAGGGCACGTACATCGCGACGATGAGCAGCACCAGGCTGGCCGCCAGGTTGCCCGCGATCAGCAGGTCGAGCACCGCGGTGGGCAGCGGCAGCACGAACAGCGCGACGATGCAGACCAGGAGGGCCGCGAGCACCACGTCGTTGTGGCGCCCGAGGCGGCTGGCGAGCGCCCCCATGGTGTCGAGCGGGCGCGCCGAGCGCGTGGCCACGCCGGTCGTGCGGGTGTCGGCAGGGGGACGCAGCAGTTGCGGGCGGGTCGAATCCACGCGCCGACTCTAGGTTTGCACCGCAACACGGACAACCACGAGTTCAGGTAAGGCGCAAGAGGTTCGACCCGCGACGACGACTACCGTTTTGCGTACTTTCGCACGCGCATGTCGATCGATACGCTGGCCGCGACATGATTCGCGATCACGTGACCGAGCTCGCCGATGCGCCGTTGCTGCCCCGCATGCAGCCGGCGCAGCAACGGGCCTTGAACCGCCTCTACGACACCGCGCCGGCGCTGCCGTTCGACTGTGCGGGGCTCGCGGGCGAGCTCGTCTTCATGCCGTTCCGCGGCGCGCCGTCGACGCTCGACGCAGCCGGACGCACGCGCTTCCGGCTCGGCGCGCATGCCGGCACCTTGTGCCTCGACACGGTGGGCTGCGCGCGCCTCGTCGGCGAGCGCCACGTCGCCCGCCTGCCCGCCGAGTTGCGCACCATCCTGCTCGCCGACGCGCTGCAGCCGCTGGTGCAGCGGCTCGAGGCCATGACGCGGCTGCATTTCGAATGGCGGCACGGCGAAGCGCCAGCGCCCGCCGACATCGACGGCGCGCTCGGCTTCGAGGTGCTGCCGCACGGCGCCGGCGATCCCGGCGTGCGCGGCGTGGCGGTGTTCGACGACCCCGCCGCGCTCGACGGCCTGGTGCCCGCGTTCGAGCCGCGACGCGCCGCGCTGCGGCAGGTCTGGGACGCCCTGCGCGTGCCGCTGCGCTTCTCGCTCGGCACCACCCCGATCGCGCTGCGCGAGGTGCGCCGCATCGCCGCCGGCGACGTGATCGGCGTCGAGCGCTGGACCTCGCGCGGCAGCGCGCTGCAGGTGCGTGCCGTCGTCGCAGGCCGCCACGGCATCGTGCTCACCGGGCTCGCCGACGGGCCGCACATCACCCTCGAATCGATCGGAGAACCCGCCATGAACCGAGACAGCCCCACTGCTTCCGGCCCGGGGGCCGACGACGACGCGGCCACGCTGCCGCTGGACCGGCTCGACGCGCTCGAGGTGGTCCTGCGCTTCGAAGTGGGCGAGCTGTCGCTGACGCTCGGCGAGCTGAAGGCGCTGCGCCCCGGCCACGTCTTCGATCTCACGCAGCCGCTGAACCGGTGCACGGTGCGCATCCTGGCGCACGGCAACGTGCTGGGCCAGGGCTCGCTCGTCGCCGTGGGCGACCGGCTCGGCGTGCGCGTGGCCGAGTTCGCCGCCGGCGCCCTGTAACGCCACCGGCCGAGATGAACGCCCTGCCCGAGCCGGTCACGCTGGTCGCGCTGATCGCGGGCTTCGGCCTCGCGCCGTTCGTGGCGCTGATGATGACGAGCTACACCAAGCTCGTGATCGTGTTCGGCCTGCTGCGCACCGCGCTGGGCCTGCAGCAGACGCCGCCGAACATGGTGCTCAACGGGCTGGCGGTGATCTTGAGCATCTACATCATGGCGCCCATCGGCATGGACGTGGCCGACGCGCTGCGCACGCGCCACTTCGGCGCGCGCGGCGAGGGGCTGGCCGACGTGGTCGCGGTGATCGACGCGGCGAAGGCGCCGCTGCGCGGCTTCCTGGAGAAACACACCCAGGAGCGCGACCGCCGCTTCTTCCTCAAGTCGGCCGAGAGCATCTGGCCGGCGCAGCGCGCCGCCGCCCTGACGCCCGACGATTTCATGGTGCTGGTGCCCAGCTTCACCCTGAGCGAGCTGACGCGCGCATTCCAGATCGGCTTCGTGATCTACCTGGTGTTCGTCGTCGTCGACCTCATCGTGGCGACGATCCTGCTGGCGCTGGGCATGTCGATGATCTCGCCCACCACGATCTCCCTGCCCTTCAAGCTGCTGCTGTTCGTGATGCTCGACGGCTGGACCCGGCTGATCCACGGCCTCGTGCTGTCGTATCACTGAGCAGGGAAGATGGGCCGACCTGGTGACGCCCACGCCGTCCTGCGGACGGCATGATCTATCGCACAGCTCCCCCGAGCCCCTACCAAGGGGGCTCCAGTTCGTTGGACAGCTCCCTCCAGCCTCCCTCCCAGAGGGAGGCTCCAGCAAGCGTGACAAAGCCGGCCTGCGGCCGGCCGCTGTCGCGCGCGCATGGCTGCTTGTAGCGATGCAGCGCGCACCCGCCGGCCGTCAGGCCGGCCCGTCAAACATGCTGGAGCCTCCCTCTCGGAGGGAGGCTGGAGGGAGCCGTCGGACATGCTGGAGCCCCCTTGGTAGGGGGCTCGGGGGAGCTGTGCGTTAAGGCATGCCGTCCGCAGGACGGCGTGGGCCCCGCACACCATCCCTTCCTTTGGTATCAAGGTGAAACGCGCTGCGCTGTGCGGCCGCTCCTTCGTGCTTTTGTTCGATTCAGGAGCGATCCCACCCGCACACCATGCAAGCCGCCGACGCCTCCGACCGACTCAGCGGGCTGGTGCTGCTGTTCGACGAGCCGCCTGCGCTGCCCGCGGCCGAGCGGCCGCCCGCCGTCACGCAGCCCGCGCTGCTCGCCGAGATGCTGCGTGCCGACGGCCCGGCATCGCGGCGGCAGATCGTCGGCGCGGCCTTGCGCCGCATCGGCTACGACGGGCTCACGTACGGCCGCATGAGCTTCGTTCGCGGCGACGCCGTCCCGACGGCGTTCTGCGTGTCTCACGGCGACTGCGAATGGGTGCGGCGCTACTTCGCGCGCCGCTACCACAGCGTCGACCCGCGCCTGCGCAGCGTCATCCGCTCCTCCTTGCCGTACCGCTGGAGCGTGAAGGCCCTGCTGCGCACGGCGACCACCGGCCGCAAGGGCGAGAGCGTGCGCAAGTTCCTCGACGCCATGCGCGACAGTGGCATGCGCAGCGGGGTCATGCTGGCACTGCCGGGCCCGCACGCCGACGAGCGCAGCATCGTGTCGATGAGCTCCCGCCATGCCGACGACCCGCCCGACGACGACGGCCACACCGCGCAGGTGCTCATGCTGGCGATCTGCCTGCACGAGTTCTACGGCCGCTATGTCCAGTGGCCGCAGGATGAAGCCGTGGTGCGCCCGGAGCTGACCGCACGCCAGAACCAGATCCTCGACGGTCTCGCCCGGGGCTGGACCGATCGCGAGATCGCCGAGTCGCTCTCGATGTCGATGCACGGCGTCGACTACCACCTGCGCCGGCTGCGCGAGTGCTTCAACGCACGCAACCGGGTGGAGCTTGTCCAGGCCGCGTTTCACGCAAGGAGTCCCTGACATGTCGCCGCGACTGTTTGCCGAGAAGGACCTGGTGCCCGTGCCGGGCGTGCGCGGCGCCGAGGGCGCGCCGCCGCTCGTGCAGCGCTTCCTCGCCGCGCCCACCAGCCGCCACCTGCACCGGCGGGTGCACGAGGCGGTCCGCGCCGCCGGGTTCCAGTGGATGACCCATGCCAGCGCGCCGGCCGGCCACGGGTTGCCGGCGATCACGCGGGTGTTCGCGAGCCACGCCCATCCGGCCTGGCTGTCCGCGTACTTCGGCGAGCGCCTCGACCAGATCGATCCTCGGCTCGCGCCGGCGCTGTCGTCGAACCTGCCGTTCGTGTGGGCACTCGAGGACGAGCGGCTGCGGCCAGGGCGGGACGACGGGGCCGCCCGGTTCGCGCGCCGGCTGCGCGCGATGGGCATCGGCAGCGGCGTGCTCGTCGCCGTCCCGCCAGGCTACGGTGCGAACGAGCGCGCGCTGGTCTGCCTGTCGTCCGGCCGCACCGGCCGGCACTGGATCGACGACGTCGTGATCGGACGCTCGCTCATGTTCGCGCTGTGCCTGCACGAATTGCTCGCCACGCACCGCTCGCTCGCCGATGCATGCCAGCGCAGCATCGTGGTCTCGCCGACGCGGCAGGAGATCCTGCGCCAGGTGGCGCAGGGCCAGAGCAACAAGCAGATCGCCTACCAGCTCGAACTGTCCACCGACACCATCAAATACCACCTGGGCGAGCTGATGCGCCATTTCAAGGTCCGCAACCGCATGCAGCTCGTGAGCTCGGTGATGCACGGCAGCGTCGCGGCGTCCGCACCCCGGCCGGCGGGGCCTTGATTCAGCCCCTTGTGCGACCTACTCCTCGAAGCGGCTGGTCGCGTCGCGGTCGTGCTCGTATCGCCTCGTGAGCGGAAACGGCGGCAACCAGGACTCGCGACGGACGATCCAGCTTTCGTAGGTCGGCATCAGCTGGTCAGGGGCATCCAGGGACCCCAGGTTCACTTCGATCTCGTCTGCGGTGCGTCCGAAAACGGGCGAGCCGCAGCGGGGACAGAAAAACCGGCCGGCGTAGTCGCGTGTCTCGCCGTCGATGGTCACCGCGTCCTGGGGGAATATCGCGGAAGCGTGGAACAGGGCGCCATGGTGCTTGCGGCAGTCGAGGCAATGACAAAGGCCGACGCGGTAGGGTCGTCCGGTCGCCACGATCCGGACGCTGCCGCACAGGCAACCGCCGGTGAATCGGTCCATGTCGGGTCTCCTCTGGAGTCGAGCGGGATGGGGATGGGTCCCGTGTCACGCAAGCCAGGCGCGCAAGGCATCGGTCGCTTCGGGTCGGCTGAGCAGGTCCCAGTGATTGGCCTGCGTGATCAGTCGCTTGTGGCTCGCGGACACGCCCAGCGCGCGTACCGGATCACGATGCTCGCCCCACGCGCTGGCCACCGTGACCAAGCCATCGCCGACGAGCGCATGACGCAGCCCGCGCGGCTGCGCGACCGTGGTGGCGGCGAGCAGGTACACCGCCACGCCAGCGGGCAGCGGCATCGCGACGCGATCGTCCTGCGACTGATCATGGTGCGGATCCCGCCCCTGCCAATCCTCGTCCCGTACGTTGCCCCAGCGCAGGTCGGTGATGCCGGCGCTGCGCGCCTTGCCGATGCTTGCGAAGGGCGCGAAGTACGGGCTCATCTCCAGCACGGTATCGACGAGGTGCCCGCCGCGCTCCAGCAGCGCGCCGTGGTGCGGCGTGCCGAGACAGACCAGGGCACGGAGACGCTCGCGCCACGCAAGGCTCTGCCGCTCGGCCTGCCAGATGGCACTGCGCGCGACGAGCCCGCCCATGCTGTGGCCGACCAGCAGCAGCTCTCGAAGCGGCACGGGCCAGTCCTGCACCAGGCGCTCCAGCACCGACGCCAGGCGCGCGCCGTTGTGCGACACGTGCAGGCCTGTGTTGTAGTGCACGGCCGCCACCGAGCAGCCGAGTTCCTGCTGCAGGACGCGGCCGTGGTGATGGCCCTGCCGCTCCCACTGCAGGTCGTTCATGCACAGGCCATGGACCAGCACCGCGACGCGGTCGCGCGCCGCCGGAAAGGCCTCGGCCAGTCCACCCCGACCGGGTCCGACCGTCCGGCCATCCACCCTCAGGCTCATCCTGATGGCCAGCGGGTTGCCCGAGGCCGCGAGATGGTCACCCCACAAGCCGTTGGCCGCGGCCAGCACCGCCTCGCGTCGCGGCACGACGCCCGCATGCCCGTTCGGCTCGTCGAGCCACTGGAGGGCACGGTCGACCCCGCGCCCCACGAGTCGCATGCCGCCACGGACGCTGCCGTACACGAAGCCCGTGACGCCCCGCGTTCCCGTCCGGTGCGGCTCGCCCAGCGGCGCCCGCTGCGCGGCAATCGTGCCGTGCATCTGCTCGACCAGGTCGGTGATGCCGATCCCGGCATCGATGCCGAGCTGCCAGAGACCGCGCACGTCGGGCACGGTGAGAGGCCGTCGCCGGACAGGCGTCACGGTGGCAGGAGTTCTTTCGGATGCCATGGGTAAGCCTCGAGAGTCGGGATGCTGCGCATTGTGCGCAGGACCGCCCGATGACTTCGAGCGTCATGGCATCCGCGTGTCGAAGGCGATCCAGTTGACTTCCCAGGTGGCGCCCCCATCGGCGGAGAACGCCTGCTCGAAGCGGCAATGGTCCGCATCCAGAACGTCGATGACGAATCGGACGAGGATCGGATCGCCCTTGAAGGTGTCGGCGCCGTAGAAGACGCCGTGCCGGCTGCCGTTGAAGCCGCCGCTCATGGGCAGTTCCAGCGTCCCTCCGGTCACGTTGGCGTAGTTCAGGGTCCAGCGCCGGCGCTGCGTGTCGAACAGGCGCAACGAAAGCCCCTCGATGCGGCCCAGCGGGCCGGCGACCTCGAGCTCGACGAGGTTCGCCCGCCCGCCGAGCACCGGATGGACCTTGCTGGTGCCGGTGTAGTCCGCCCACTGCGGCGAGCCGCTCAACGGTTGCACGAGCCGTCGCAGCGTCGTGCGCCAGCGGCCATGCTCGAAATCGAAATCGTGCGGCGAGCCGGCCGGCGTTTGAGGAATCGCTGGCGCCCTATCATGACCTTGACCTGGTTGCAGCGTGGCGTCAGCGCAAGCCGCCACACCCGCAACGGCCATGACAACGACGGCGATGCGCATCGCGCGCGGGGCAAGGATCGAGGACATGGAAACGACTGTAGCCACGGCGATCGCGCCCACCAAGAAGGCACCTGCAGGTAACTGCCCCGGTGCGGCCCGCGCCAACGCGGTGTCCGGTTGCGCTCTCACGGCCGCGCTCGCGGCGATGGGCGGGCGCTGGAAATTGTTCATCCTGTACCGGCTCTCCGATGGTCCGATGCACTTCGCCGCGCTGCGCCGCAGCCTGCCGGAGATGAGCGCCAAGGTACTGGCGCAGCAACTGCGTGAAATGCAGGCCGACGGACTGGTCGACCGCAGACCGCGCGGTCCGGTGCCCGCGCCGGTGGTCTACGCGCTCACGCGGCACGGCCAGTCGCTGCTGCCGGTGGCAGAAGCGATCCGCCGCTGGGGCATGGCGCACCAGCACTTCCACGCCCGCTCGGGGAAGGCGGATATCGCGACGGACGCACGCGCGATCTGCGGCGCCGGCATCCGGCATCAGGAGTCCGGTCTCGGAGCCTGATGGCCGCGCTCCACCGGCGCGGAACTACCGTTTGTCATAGATGGCACGCCCTCATGGCACCCGGATGACGTACCATGCCGCGCCGTCGTTGGCTCACGGCAATTCAGCGCACGTCCTTCATGCAGCGGTCACCCGACGGATACATACGCGTCTCGCTCGATGAGCTGCTGTCGCTGCCGATCATTCACTTGATGTCGGGGATCGACGCGGACGAGCACCTGCCGACCGAGGCTTGCGGCCGGCTCACGACGATCTGCGGCTATACCGAATGGGTGTCGGAGACACAGCCGGCGATCACCATCGGCTGGGACTGGTGCCTGGCCCCGGATGCCTACACCGGCCGCCGCCGTCGCATCGGCGCGCCGCGCACGAACGTGCTGCTCACCGACGACAGCGGCGCCGACAAGCCCTGGCCGCAAAGCCTCGAGTGCATCGGCACCGTGGTCGACGCATTGCCGTGGTCCGAGCTCGTTCCGGAGTGCCTGTCGGCCTGAGGTCCGGCTGGGTCGCGCGCACACGCACGACTTCGAGGTGGAGGGCATGAACCGGCTCGTCGCCGCGACCCTGGCGGCCCTGCCGCCCTGAGAGTTAGTTCAGAAGACCGAGGAAAGCGGCCCGCACGACGGCCGCCGTCTTGTTGGCCGTCTGCAGCTTGCTGACGGCATTCTTGACATGGAAGTCCACGGTGTTCTTCGACAGCACCAGGATATCGGCGATCTCCTGCGCCGATTTCCCGTCGGCGGTCCACTTGAGGACCTCGATCTCGCGGGCAGTGAGGTCGGGCATGCGGGTCGCCGCGCGCCGCGCGCTCACGACGCGCGACAGCGCCAGGTGGGAAATGCTGACCAGCCAGCGCATGCGCTGCTCGTTGTTCTGAAGCTCGGCCTCGGTCAGCGGTCCGCCCGAGCGGGCGAGGGTCAGCATGCCGCCCACGCCCAGTGCATCGAGGCTCGACTGGGCCCAGCCGAAGCACAAGCCGAATGACCGGGCCTCGTCCCACAACTGCGGCACGTTGGCGAAGACCTCGTTGCTCCAGACCAGCGGCGCACACGATTGACGTCCGTGCAACACCGTCGGATCCACGTGGATGTAGCCCTCGTTCGCATAGCGCTCCCGCCAGGCGACCGGATAGTTATTGAGCATCACCGTGGCCGGATTCGACAGCGGCAAGGGCATGCGCAGCCCATAGGCGCAGTACTCGAATCCCAGCGCGGCCGCCGCCGCCTCCACCTTGCGAAAGACTTCCACTTCGCAAGGGGCCTCGCCAATGCCCAGCAAGTCTTCTTGCCAGCTTTTCATGACGCCCCTGAGTTGGTTGCACTTCCTCTGTGCACCCACCGTCTTCGCGGTGGGGAAGGTCACTATTCCCGAGAAACGTGACCATGCCAAGTATCTTCGGCGCAAATTGTGCAATGCAGCAACTGGCCATCTAGGGATGGACCGGGCAGCGTGCATCGGAGAATCGCGGGGCGTCATCACCACGCGATTCGCCGGAGCCTCCGACATGACCTTTCTGCACAGGATCAGCCGACCGTGGGCCGCCGTCATCATCGCCGCCCTGGCCGCCGCCTTCGCGGCCCGCGCGGACAGCGTGAACACCCGCGAGCTGCAAGTTCGCGAGCTGGCCCGCGGCGTCTACACCATCCGCCATCCGGACCCCACCGACGACTTCCCCGACGGCAACACCACGGTGGTGGTCGGCGATCGCGAGGTGCTGGTCGTCGACACCTGCTACCTGCCTTCCAGCGCCGACGCCGACATCGGGCGCATCCGCGGCTGGACCGACAAGCCCGTGCGCTGGGTGCTGAACACCCACTGGCACAACGACCACGTCGGCGGCAACCAGCGCTACCGGCTGGCCTGGCCCGGCGCCGAGGTGGTCGGACACGACGAGACGCGGCGCATGGTCGATGCGCGCGTGCGCTCCTACGTGCGCCGCTTCGTTGCGCCGGACTCGACCTTCGGGCGCCAGCGCGAGGCGCTGCGCCGGACCGCGCAGACCGGCGTCGACGAGAAGGGGGCGAAGGTCGACGCCGCCGCGCGCAGCGCCGCCGCCGCTTCGCTGGCGCGCCTGGAGCGCGCGGTGGCCGAGTTCCGCGACGTCGTCATCGAGCCGCCCAGCGTCACCTTCGAGACCGGGCTGCGCATCGACCTGGGCGGGCGGGTCGTCGAGCTCAAGCACCTGGGGCGGGGCAATACCGGCGGCGACGTCGTGGCCTGGCTGCCGGCCGAGCGCATCCTGATCGCCGGCGACCTGGTCGATCACCCGGTCCCTTACGCCTTCGGCGGCTATCCCGGCGAGTGGATCGCCACGCTGGACCGCCTGGCCGCGCTGGACCCGGCGCTGGTCGTGCCGGGGCATGGCGAGCCGCTGCGCGGCAAGGGCTACATCGAGCGCGTGTCCGCCCTGCTGCGCAACGTGCGCGACCAGGTGAACGAGTTGCTCGCGCGCCACGGCGGCGGCTTCACGCTCGAGGAGGTGCAGAAGTCCATCGACCTGACCGAGGCGCGCCGCCTGTTCGCGGGCGAGGACGCCGACAACCGCGAGTTCTTCGACGCCTCGATCGCCGGCCTGGTCCGCAGCGTCTACGCCGAGGCCCGCGCGCGCTGAAGCGCGGCGTCGCCCGCCGCGCCCGCCTGCGGCGACGGCAGGCACACGGTGAAGGTCGTGCCCCGCCCCACCGTGCTGGCCACCTGGAGATTGCCCCGCATCGCCGCCACCAGCTCCTTGCAGATCAGCAGCCCGAGGCCGTGGCCCGCGACGTTGGACGACTCGGCGCCCAGCCGCTCGAAGGGCAGGAACAGCCGGCTCACCTGCATCTGCGTGAGCCCGGGACCGGTGTCCTGGATCTCGATGCGCGTGTGCTCGCCCTGCGTCACGCGGACCCGGACCTCGCCGCCTTCGCGGTTGTACTTGATCGCATTGCTCAGCAGGTTCACCACCACCTGGCAGATCGCCCGGCGATCGACCACCGCCGGCACCGGCGCCTCGCCGTCCAGCGCAATGCCGATGGCGCGCGCCTTCGCCTCGCGCTCGACGAGGTGCATCGCCTCGCGCACCACCTCGACGAGGTCGACCGGCTTGCTGCGGATGGCCGCATCGAGCGCGCCGGCCTTGCCCAGCTCCATGAGCATGTCCAGCACGTCGACCATGTGCCAGCCGGTCTTGGCGATCTGCGCGACCCATTGCTCGACGGTGGCGGTGTCGGCGGGTCCGTTGCGCATCTGGATGAGCTGCGCCAGTCCGACGATGGCGTTCAACGGCGTGCGCAGCTCGTGGCCCACCTTCGACACGAGCATGGACTTGGCCTGGCTGCTGGCCTCGGCCCGCTCCTTGGCCAGGCGCAAGGCCTTGTCGCGGCGCCACAGCTGCGCCTTGGCTTCCAGGCTCTGCGTCACGTCGCGGGCCGAACCGCGAAAGCCCCGCAGCGAGCCGTCGGCATGGTGCAGCGGCACGGCGCTGCGCGAGACATAGCGCGAGCGCCCATGCCAGTACTCGCGGGTCACCATCCGGACGATGGGCTCGCCCTGGCGCAGCACCGCATGGAAGTCGCGCATCGGTGTCTCGGGCTCGCCCTGCCAATTGACGACCAGACCCGACGGGATCAGCTCCCCGATGGTGGGCGGCACGGGCGCCGCCGCCGTGGGCACGGTGCCGTGAACCCAGGTGTAGCGGTGCTGGGCGTCGGTCTCCCAGCTCCAGTCGCCCGAGGCGCGCGCCACGTCCTCCAGCCGCTGGGTCAGGCCCTTCGCCTCGCGCATCTGCGCATGCAGGACGCATCGATCGTGCAAGGACTCGGCGATGGCCTTCAGCTGACACGACCCCAGCGACGGTGCCGCATCGACCAGCGCCAACCACGCGCCGTCGGCCCACTGCATCAGCGCCAGGCTCTGCAGGCCCAGCCGCAGGCGCAATGCGCAGACACCGGCCGACGCCTTGGTGCCCCAGCTCGTGCGCAACCCGACCTCACCCTTGGCCGCGAGGGTCACGATGCCCGCGGACAGCTCCCGCGCCGAATCGGCCAGCGCGCCTTGCACGATCAGGGCGGATCCCGTGGACAGCAGCGCCGCGACCGCGCCGGCCGCGGCGCGGGCCGACTCGACGATCTCCCCGGGGTGGATGTCGGCGTCCACTTCCACGGCGCCGACATGGGCGAGGTTCTTCGATCGCAACGCCTCGTCCTGTTTGACCTTGATGCACATGCTGTCCCCTCGTCGAGGTGCAGTGGGGACGATCACCTCACTGCGCTGAAACGCTCCCTTGCTGGATGTGGATCTCGTGGCGCGGCGCGGAGCAGCGTGCCGCCGCCTTGCAGATCTCGATGAAGTCGTCGGGCACGAGCGACGCACCGCCTACCAGCACCCCGGCCACGCTCTTGCGCGACAGGATCGCGCCGGCGTTGCGCGGATGGACGCTGCCGCCATAGAGGATGCGCACCGCACCCGCCGACACGCCGCCATGGAAGGCCAGCGTGTCGGCGATGAAGCCCAGCGTGTGATCGATCATGCCCGGCGTCGCCGCATCGCCGCTGCCGATCGCCCACACCGGCTCGTACGCGACGACGACCGATGCAAGCCCGCCTTGCAGCGCACGCACCAGTTGCAGCAGTTGCCGCCGCAGCACCATGGCGGTCTGCTCGCCGTCGCGCTCCTCGGCCTTCTCGCCGATGCACACGATGGGCGTCAGCCCCGCGGCCAGCGCGCGCTGCACCTTGGCGACGATCTGGCCGTCGGTTTCGCCGAGGGCGGTGCGGCGCTCCGAATGGCCGACGAGCACGTAGCGCGCGCCGAACTCGCGGATCATCCGCGCCGACACCTCGCCGGTGAAGGCGCCTTCGTCCTCCGCCGAGCAGTCCTGTGCGCCCCAGCGCAGGGGCGTGGCGCCGAACGCGGCCTGTGCCGCCGCCAGCATGGTGTGCGGCACGCACAGCGCCGCCTCGCACCCGGGCCAGTCGCGGGCGGCGCGCTGCGCAAACGCGCGCACGCGGGCCACCTCGCCGTTCAACTTCCAGTTGCCGATGACCAGCTTGGCGGCGGTCACTTGAGGAACTTCCCGGTCTTCGAGAACACCGTGAGGTCGACCTGCGCCGGCGCGCGCCGCGCCTTGCCATAGAAGGCGCCGACGTAGCCCCCGAAGTCGCGCGGCGGCAGGCTGTCGAGCGCCTCGGCCAGGCGCGCCGGGGTCATGTCGCGCGCGCGGCGCAGCGCATCGACCAGCAGGCTGGCGCCGAGGTAGGCCTCCATGCTGGCAAACGACGCCTCGACCTTGTGGCGCGCACAGAAGGCCTGGAAGTGACGGCCGATCGCCGACGACGAGGTCCACGGGAAAGGCGCCACCTGCGTGACCGAGAGGCCGGCCGCCTGCGGGCCCAGCATGTCGGTCAGCGCATTGCCGCCGACGGTCGACAGCGTGTAGAACAGGCCCGTGAAGCCGGCCTGCCGCGCGGCGTCGACGAAGCGGGCGCTGGCCACGTAGTCGGCCCCGAGCACGACGGCCTGCGGCTCCCCCGCCAGCACCGACGTGACCGCGCCGGGCAGGCTGTAGCGGCTGCCTTCGTGGTCGACGCTGCTGATCGCCGCCACGCGATCGCCGCGCGCCTCGAACGACGCGATCAGCGCGTCACGCAGCTCCCAGCCCTGCGAGTTGTACTCGGACACCAGCGCGACGCGCCGGATGCCGATCTGCCGCGTGTGCCGGGCGATGTACTCGATCTCGTCGCTGTGGCCGGCGCGCAGGTTGTAGATCCAGGGCAGCGCGCCCGAGCGCAGCTCCTGCGAGCCGCTGAACGCCGCGATGTAGGGCAGGCCCTCTTCCGCCGCACCGCGGGCGCCGGCCCGGTGGGCCCCGGCGCCGACGAAGCCGAACATGGCCATCACCTGGTGCTGGGACGCGAGCAGCTTGACGTTGACCGCCGTGCGCTCGGCGCGGTCTTCGTCATCAAGCGTGACCAGCTCGATCGGGCGCCCGCCGATGCCGCCCTGGGCATTGACCTCGCCGAAGACGGCGAGGGCCGTATCGCGGACCGCGATGCCGACCTGGGACAGCGGCCCCGTCACCGGCGCCGACTGGCCGAGCCGGATGGGGAGCGCACCGCTCGTGCGCGCCGCGTGCGCGGCGCGCGGAAGCATCAACGACGGCAGCAGCGAGGCAGCCGGCAGACCGAGGAGCAGCAAACGGCGCTGCATGGCGGCCTCACCAACGCAGCGCGGCGGTGTGCACCGGCGCGTCCCACAGGGTCTTCATCTCGTCGTCGAGCAGCGTCACCGTGAGCGACGCACCCGCCATCTCGAGCGAGGTGGTGTAGTTGCCCACCAGCGAGCGCACCGGGCTCAGGCCCTGGGCGCGCAGCCGCTCGGCGGCGCATTGGTACAGCAGATAGAGCTCCATCAGTGGTGTTCCCCCGAACCCGTTCACGTGCAGCAGCACCTCGCGACCCCGGTCCGGCTTGAGGTCGGCCAGGATCGCACCCAGGAGGTCATCGACGATCAGGCCGGCGGGCTTGATCTTCTCGCGCCGCCGGCCCGGCTCGCCGTGGATGCCGACACCCACCTCCATCTCGTCGGCATCGATGTCGAAGGTCGCGCGGCCTGCGGCCGGCACGGTGCAGCTGGTGAAGGCCACGCCCATCGACGCGGTCGCCGCGTTGACGCGGTCACCGACCGCCTTGCATTCGAGCAGCGCCGCGCCGGCCTCGGCCGCCGCGCCCACCATCTTCTCGACCATCAGCGTGCCGGCCACGCCGCGCCGTCCGGTGGTGTGCTTGGAGTTCTCGACCGCGACGTCGTCGTTGACCAGCACGGTCGCGTTCTCCAGGTCGAGCATCTCGCTGGCCATCTGGAAGTTCATCAGGTCGCCGGCGTAGTTCTTGACGATGAACAGCACGCCGCGGCCCGACTCGACCGCGGTGGCGGCGGCCAGCATCTGGTCCGGCGTGGGCGAGGTGAACACCTGGCCCGGGCAGGCCGCGTCGAGCATGCCGCTGCCGACGAAGCCGGCATGCAGCGGCTCGTGCCCCGACCCGCCGCCCGACAGCAGCGCCACCTTCTTGCTCGCCCTGTCGGCGCGCGCGACGAAGGTGGGCTCGAACTCGACGCGCAGCAGACCGGGATGCGCGTCGACGAGGCCGCCGAGCGACTCGCGCATCACCGACTCGACGTCGTTGATGAACTTCTTCATACGACCTCCTTCGTGTTCTGCTGGAGCACCATGTCGCACACCGTGGCGATCGCGACCTCGCAGGTCTTGCAGCCCGGATCGATGTGACCCAGCGCGCGTTCGCCGAGGAAGTACGCGCGTCCCTTGCTGGCGATCATGTCCTTGGTGGCCAGCATGTTGCGGTGGGCTTCGTCCTTGAGCTGGGCGCACAGCGCGGCCAGCGGCGTGTCCTCGTCGACCAGCCGGATCAGCAGGCGCGACACCGGGATGAGCACGTCGAGCATGGTCTTCTCGCCGACATCGGCCTTGCCGCGTTGCTTGATCGCCTCGACGCCGGCCGCGAAGGCCGCGGCGAACCGGCGCCGGTCGGGCTCGTGGGCATCGTGCAAGGCCTGCCCCATGGCGATGAAGAAGCTGGAGATCAGCGGGCCCGAGGCGCCGCCGATGGTGCCCAGCAGCTTCATGCCGATCTTGTTCAGGGCCAGCGAGGGCGGCATGCCCTTGAGGTCGGGGCTCAGCTTGACGAGAACCTCGCAACCACGCCGCACGTTGATGAAGTGATCGCCGTCGCCGATCGCGCGGTCGAGCGATTCGATCTGCGATTCGTTGGCGAGGATGGCCTGCTGCACGGCGGCGAGCGCGTCGATGATCATGGGGGTGTTCAAGGTGTCTCCTTGTCGCGTGATGGGGTCATGCGGCGAGTCGCCGCCCGGATGCGTCGAAGAACATGCAGCGCTCCGGCGGGAAGCTGAGGCGCACGCGGGCGCCGGGGACCAGGGCCTGGTCGAGCATGGTTCGCGCCCGGACCTCGACGCCCAGGCGCTCGGCCACCACGAGGTGCTTGACCAGCGAGCACTCGATGACGGCGTAGGCCTGCGAGCCGTCGTCGGGCGCGAGGACCACGTCCTCGGGGCGGATCGCGACGTGCGTGGCGTGCGGGTCGGCGCTGCCGGCGAACCACGATGCGGGCAGGATGTTGACGGCCGGCGATCCGAGCCGCTGCGCGACCTCCAGCGACTGCGGCCGGTCATAGATCTCCAGCGGCGTGCCCACCTGCTGGATGCGGCCGTGCTCGAGGATGGCGATGCGGTCGGCCAGCGTCGTCGCCTCGACCTGGTCGTGGGTGACGTAGACCACGGTGGCGCCGCTCGCGCGCTGCAGCCGCTTGAGCTCGACACGCAGCTCCTCGCGCAGCCCGGCGTCCAGCGACGACAGCGGCTCGTCCATCAGGTACACCCGCGGCTCGCGCACCAGCGCGCGGCCGATCGCCACGCGCTGCATCTCGCCGCCCGACAAGGCGGTGGACTTGCGTTGCAGCTTGCCCTCGATGTGCAGCAGCGCCGCGACCTTCTGGACGCGGCGGCGGATGTCGGCCTCGTCGAGGCGGCGCATCGGCGCGCGCAGCGGGAACGCGATGTTGTCGAACACCGTGAGGTGCGGGTACAGCGAGTACTGCTGGAACACGAAGGCGCAGTCGCGCTGGGCCGGCGCCGTCGCGGTCAGGTCCTCGCCGTTCATCAGCAGCTTGCCGGCGTCGGGTGTCTCGAGCCCGGCGATCAGGCGCAGCGTCGTCGTCTTGCCGGCGCCGCTGGGGCCCAGCAGCACGAAGAACTCTCCGTCGGCGATGTCCAGCCGCATGTCGTCGACCGCGGTCACGTCGCCGAAGCGCTTGGTGATGCCTTGAAGGGAAATGCTAGCCATGGCGCATGCTCGGTCGGTGGGCGGTGGTCGTGACGCTGGGCAGCAGGCGCTCGGTGTCGGCGTCGAAGAGCACGAGGCGGGACTTGTCGAAGGCCACGCCGACCCGATCGCCCTCGACGGGGCGGTGGGCCTTGTCGACCAGGGCCTTGAGCGCGCCGGCGTCGGTCTGCACCTCGGCGATCCAGTGCGAGCCGAAGTACTCGATCCGCTCGACCTTGCCTGCGAGTCCCGTGTCGGACGCCACCAGGCGCACGTGCTCGGGCCGCACGCCCAGCAGCGCACGGGCGGCCGGCGCCTCGACCAGGGGCACCTCGACGGCGCGTCCATCGACCTGCACCTTGCCGGCGCCGGCCGCGACGGCGCCGCGCACGTCGAGCAGGTTCATGGGCGGGCGGCCGATGAAGCGGGCGACGAACACGCAGGACGGGAAGTTGTAGATGCCGTGCGGGTCGTCGGCCTGGAGGATGTCGCCGTTGTTCATCACCACGATGTGATCGGCCAGCGCCATCGCCTCGTTCTGGTCGTGGGTGACGAACACGGTGGTGGTCTTCAGGCGCTCGTGCAGCTTTCGCAGCTCGACGCACATCAGCTCGCGGAACTCGGCGTCGAGCGTGCCCAGCGGCTCGTCCATCAGGAAGGCCTTGGGCTGGCGCACGATGGCACGGCCCAGCGCGACGCGCTGGCGGTCGCCGCCGGCCAGGCCGCCGACGCGCGATCCGAGCAGGTGCTCGATGCGCAGGATGGCCGCGACCTCCTTGATGCGGCGATCGATCTCGGCACGCGGCACGCCTTCGTTGCGCAGCGGGAACTCGAGGTTGTCGCGCACGCCCATGTGCGGGTACAGCGCGAACAGCTGGAACACCATCGCGATGTCGCGATCGCGCGGGCGCAGGTAGGTGACGTCCTTGCCGTCGAGCGTGATCTGCCCGTCGGTCGGGAACTCCAGCCCGGCGACCATGCGCAGCGTGGTCGTCTTGCCGCAGCCCGAGGGGCCCAGGAGCACGACGAACTTGCCGTCTTCGAGCACCAGCGAAGAGCGCTTGACCGCGGTGAAGTCGGCGAAGCGCTTCTGCAGGTTCTTGATTCTGATTTCGGCCATGGTCAGCTCAGTTCTGGGGCAACTTGCCGGCGATCGTGTAGCCCACGACCCCGGCCAGCAGCACGGTGAAGCCGTAGCTGTAGACGTCGATGGACCAGGGCTGCATGAGCATCACCAGGCCGATCCCGATCAGTGCGGTGGTGGTGTGTTCCCACGGCGCGCGCTGCAGCCAGCGCGGGGTGGCACGTTTGGTTGTCATTTGCGGATCGCTCCGAAGGTCACGCCGCGCAGCAGGTGCTTGCGCAGCAGCACGGTGAACATCAGCACCGGCAGCAGGAACAGCGTGGTGCCGGCCGCCATCGCGGGCCAGTCCAGGCCACCCTCGCCGATGATGGTGGGGATGAAGGGCGGCGACGTCTGCGCGGTGCCGCTGGTCAGCAGCAGCGCAAAGGCGTATTCGTTCCACGCGAAGATCAGGCAGAAGATCGCGGTGGTCGCGATGCCGGTGGCCGCCTGCGGCAGCACCACCTTCAGGAAGGCCTGCCAGCGCGTGTAGCCGTCGACCATGGCCGCTTCCTCGTACTCGCGCGGAATCTCGTCCATGAAGCCCTTGAGCAGCCACACCGACAGCGACAGGTTGACCACCGTGTACAGCAGGATGAGGCCGACGTGGGTGTCGTTGAGCCCGACGTGGCGGAACATCAGGTACACGGGGATCGCGATCGCGATCGGCGGCATCATCCGTGTCGACAGGATGAAGAACAGCAGGTCATCCTTGCCCGGGACGCGAAAGCGCGAGAAGGCATAGGCGGCGAGCGTGCCCAGCACCACCGAGACCAGGGTCGAGCCGAAGCCGATCAGCAGCGAGTTGGAGTAGCGGTCGATGAAGCGCGACGGGCCGGCCAGGATCATCTGCTGCTCGCGCACCAGCCCCTCGTACCAGGTGGCCGGCGGCGGCAGCGAGGCGAGCTCCTCCTGCGAGACCCGCGAGCGCGTGGTGAACAGGTTGACGAAGCCGACCAGCGACTGCTCGGTCACGACCTTGGGCGGATAGGCGATCGCATCGTTGGGCGTGCGAAAGCTCGTCATGAAGATCCAGGCCAGCGGGATCAGCGAGACGACCGCATAGCCGATCACCAGGATGCCGGCGAGCCACTTCGACAGGCTGGTGGGCTCCAGCGGCGAGGCCGGGACGCGGCGGCGCGGCGCCGGGACCGCTTGCGGCAGGGCGTCGGCGCCCGCCTCGGGCAGCAAGCCCGCGTTCGGGCTGACGTGAGAGACGGTTTTCATCGCTGCTTCACCTTGTCCAGGAAACGCACGGTGACCAGCGACAGCCCGTAGATCGAGACGAACATGATGATCGCCAGGGCCGAGGCATACCCGGTGCGCCACTTCTCGAAGGCCTCGCGCTTGAGCTTGATCGACGACAGCTCGGTGACCGAGCCGGGGCCGCCGTTGGTGAGCTGGTCCACCAGGTCGAACATCTTGAAGTTCTCGATCACGCGGAACAGCAGCGCGAGGATGATGAACGGCATGACCATGGGCAGCGTGATGCGCCAGAACTTGGTCCATGCCGAAGCGCGGTCGATCTCCGCGGCCTCGTAGAGATAGGGCGGGATCGAACGCAGGCCGGCCAGCAGCAGCAGCATCACGTAGGGCGTCCACATCCAGGTGTCCACCAGCACGATCGCCCAGGGCGAGAGCTGCGTGTCACCGAGCATCGTGAAGGTGCCGGGCCCGCCGAAGAAGTTGATGATGTAGTTGAAGATGCCGTACTGCGGCTCGAAGAAGTACTTCCAGAAGGTGCCGACCACCGCGGGCGCCAGCATCATCGGCAGCAGGATCGCGGTGCTCCAGAAGCTGTGCGAGCGGAAGCGCCGGTTGAGCAGCAGCGCGAGCCCGAAGCCCAGCAGCAGCTGCAGCGTGATCGACCAGCACAGGAAGTGCGCGGTGGCGCGCATGTTCTCCCAGATGGCTTCGTCGTTGAGCACGCGCTGGTAGTTGGAAATGCCCACCCACACGCTGTCGAGGTTCGGGCGGTTGGCGCGGAAGTTGGTGAACGACAGCCAGATCGTCCAGATCGTCGGAAAGATGTTGAACGCCAGCAGCAGCACGACGGTCGGGCCGACGAACAGCCAGGCGAGCGCCCGGTCGGACAGGCCTTGCGCCGGCAGCAGGCGCGATCGAAAGGTCGAGGCCGCCGGCCCCGCGTGGACGTAGCTCATAAGAGTTCTTGGTTTTAAAGACATGGCGACATCCCCTCGAGCAGCTGCCGCGGATCCGGCTCCGCCGGTCCGCCAGCAGCGCCCCCTCGAGGGGGAGCGCCGTCAGGCGCTCCGGGGGTGGTCCGTTACGGCTTGATTTTTCCGTCTTCCTTGAACACTTCGGTCCAGTCCTTCAGCAGGCCGTCGAGCGCATCCTGCGGCGAGCCCTTGCCGGCCACGACGTAGTCATGCACGCGCTTCTGCATGGCCAGCAGCAGTTGCGCATAGCTCGGCTCGGCCCAGAAGTCCTTGACGATCTTCATCGAGTCCTGGAACACCTGCGCATAGGACGTGCTGGTCGCAAAGCCCGGCTGGTTGAGGATCGAGTTCAGGCAGGTGAAGCCGCCGCCTTCCCACCACTTCTGCTGGATGGAAGGTTGCGCGAACCACTTCATGTACTCGAGCGCCATCTCCTTCTTGTCGGAGTACTTGACGACCGAGATGCCCTGGCCGCCGAGCTGCGCGTGCTGCTTGTCACCCTTGGGGATGGGGAAGAAGCCGGTCTTCTCGCCGCCCACCTGCGGGTCCTTGGAGATGCCCGGGAAGAAGGCGATGAAGTTCATCTGCATCGCGACCTGGCCCGACTTGTAGGCGTCGAGGTCTTCGGTCATGTAGGCATTGGAGTGCCCCGGCGGCGTGCAGCAGTCGTACAGGTCCTTGTAGAGCTTGAGGCCCTTGACGGCGCCCGGGCCGTTGATGAAGCCTTTCATCTCGTACGGCTTCTTCGGGTTGTCGTAGTCCATGCCGTAGGCGTACATGGTGTTGGTCACGCCCATGGTGATGCCTTCGGAACCGCGCTCGGTGTACAGCGCCGCGCCGTAGACCTTCTTGCCGTCGATCACGCGGTTCTGGAAGAACTGGCCGATGAGCTTGAACTCGTCCCAGGTCTTGGGCGGCGCCAGGTCATGGCCGTTCTTCTGCTTGAACTCGGCCTGCAGCTCGGGGCGGGCGAACCAGTCCTTGCGGTAGGTGAAGGCGACCGCGTCGCCCATGGCGGGCAGCGCGTAATAGTTCTTCGTGCCCTTCGGCCAGGTCGAGTAGCCCTCGACGGTGGCCGGCGCGAAGTCGGCCATCTTGATGCCGTTCTTGTCGAAGAACTCGTTGAGCTTGACGTAGTGCCCTTCGGTGGCCGCCGAGCCGATCCACTGGCTGTCGCCGATCAGCAGGTCGCACAGCTTGCCCTTGGAGTTCAGCTCGTTGAGCATGCGCTGGGCGAAGTTCGGCCAGGGCACGAACTCGTACTTCATCTGGATGCCGGTCTTGGCGGTGAAATCCTTGGACAGCTCGACCAGCGCATTGGCCGGGTCCCAGGCCGCCCAGCACAGCGTCAGCTGCTTTTGCTGCGCCTGGGCGCCGCCGCTCATCAGCGCCGCCGCGGCAAACGCGCCTGCGGTGACGGCCAGCTTGCTCTTGTTGAAGCTCATCCTCGGTCTCCTGTCGAAGTGAATCGCGGGCTCTTGCCGCGGGGTGACATGGGGTCGGCTCGGCGCCGGCCTCGACTTGGGGAAGCAACCCTCAGACGGCGGGCAGCGACCTTGGACAGAAGTGTATGAACATCACAAAATAAATCACTCAACGAAAACCCTAAATCAATCAACAGACTGATGTGTCCTTTGAAGTACTGCCAGCGGACCGTTCCCGACGTCTTTGTCAGTGGTCGCTAACGAGCCGTCGCCTTCTCCAGGCACTGGGTGACCAGGGCGAGGATCGCCCTCGACTCGAAGCGACCCGCCAACTGGAGCAAGGTCTCGGCGAAGCCGCGGTACTCCTCTCCCAGGCTGGCGAGGTGCTGGGCGTGCTCCCCGATGCGACGCATGTTCCCCGTCTTGGCAAGCTGGTAGAGAACCTCCAGCTCCTCGGCGGGCGGAGTCACCCATGACGGCTGCAACTCGATGGCGGGGTCGGACGCGGCACCGCCGTCGGGCAGCCAGGTCAGGCCGAGCAGCGAGCCGATCTCCGCCAGCAGCCGATGCAGGTCCAGCGGCTTGGGCAGGAAGGCGTTGGCGCCCACCTCCAGGCCGTTTCGCTGGTCCTCCGGCGTGGCGCTGGCCGAAATGAACACGATCGGAATCCCGCGGGTCTGCGGCATGGCGCGCAATTGGCGCGTCGCGGTCAGGCCGTCCATCACCGGCATGACCACGTCCATCAGGATCAGGTCGGGCAGCAGCGTCTGGGCCAGCTCCATGCCCTTCTGGCCGTTGTCAGCGCAGGCCACCTCGAAGCCCAGCGGCTCCAGCAAATCGACCAGCGGCATGCGATTGGCCACGTTGTCGTCGACCACCAGCATCCGCCGGCGCGGGCCGGCGTAGCCCGTGACGATGCGGCGCGGCGCGGGCCTCGCCACGCGCGAGGCGTCGGTGGCGACCGGCAGCTCGAGGTCGAAGCGAAAGCAGCTGCCCTCGCCCAACCGGCTGTCGACGTGAATGTCGCTGCCCATCAGTCCCAGCAGCTGCCGGCTGATCGACAGTCCCAGCCCGGTGCCGCCGAAGCGGCGCTGCACGTCGGGGGCCTGCACGAAGGGCTCGAAGATCGCCTCGAGCTGCTCGGGCCCGATGCCGATGCCGGTGTCCTTCACCTCGAAGCGCAGGCGCGCCGTGGCGCCGGCAGGCGCCAGGGGATGGACGTTCAGCTGCACCTCGCCGGTCTCGGTGAACTTCACCGCGTTGCTCAGCAGGTTCAGCAGCACCTGGCGCAGGCGCCGGTCATCGACATGCACGATGGGCGCCAGGCCCGTGGCGGCATGCAGTGTCAGCAGCAGCCCCTTCTGCTCGGCCTTGATGCGGACCATGTCGGTGACCGCGCGAAGCAGGGCGCTCAAGTCCACCGGCTCGGCCTGCAGCGCCATCTTGCCGGCCTCGATTGCCGCCACGTCGAGGATGTCGTTGATGAGCGTCAACAGCGACTCGCCGCTCTGCCGGATGGTGTCGAGCCCTGCCGCCGTGCGCTCATCGCGGCCCTCGTCGTTGAGCAGCAGCTGCGCATAGCCGAGGATGGCGTTCAGGGGCGTGCGCAGCTCGTGGCTCATGTTGGCGAGGAAGCGGCTCTTGGCCTTGTTCGCCGAGTCGGCGGCCTGGCGCGCGCGCAGCTCGGCGTCGGCACGCTTGCGCTCGGTGAGGTCGAGCACGAAGGCAATTCCCGTCTCGCGCGAACCTTCGAGCAGCGCGCTGCCGACCAGCACGGGCACACGTCCGCCGTCCTTCGTGAGGTACTCCTTCTCGTACTGCGAGGCGGTGCCGCCTTGCCGCAGCTCGTGCACCGCCCGCTCGTCGGCCGCCACGTACTCGGGCGGCGTCATCGCGGCCCAGTCGATGCGGCCTTCTTCCAGGTCGTCGCGCGTGTAGCCGGTGATCTGCAGGAACGCGTCGTTGGCGTCCATGATGTCGCCGCTGAAGTCCCAGAAGAAGATGCCGATGATGTTCGAGTCGACCAGGCGCCGCAGGTGGGCCTCGCGTTCGAGCAGGTCGGCCTCGGCCTGCCAGTTCTCGAGCTTGAGCTCGGCGTAGAGCTGGGCGTTCTCCAGCGCGATCGCGCCTTGCGTGGCGAGCAGCTCGAGCGCCGCCACCCGTTCGGGCGTGAATGCTTGCGCGAGACCTTGGTTCTCCAGGTACAGCAGGCCGCTCAGCTTGTCGCCTTGCAGGATTGGCAGGCACGCCAGCGACTTCGGCGCGTTCCGCCCGAGATGTTCGTCGGCCGAGAACGCATGGGCCGCGCTCGCATCGTCGAGCACGACGGCCGCGCGGCTTTGCTGGACATGACTCAGGATGGAAGCGGGCGCATCGCAGGCCGACAGCGGCTGCGACCCCGCCAACGACGCGTGCACTTCACCGTCTTCGACGCGGCCTTCGGCAGCGAGCACCGGCTGGCGCTCGCGCCACAGGAACAGCAGGCCCCGGTCCGCGGCCGCCGCTTCCATGGTGGTGCGCAACAGCGTCTTCAGCAGGGGGTCGAGCAGGATCTCGGCGGAGATCGCCTGCGAGGCCTTGAGCACCGCTGGGAGGTCGAGCTTCATCGGACCCCTGCACTGTTGCCCCCCTGGGAGGACAAATTCTAGGCCTCGCCTTCCCTCTGTGGGAACCCTCACGGTGCGGCCAACGCATCATCCCGCTTGGCCCCCGGAGGTGATTCGGCGACACTGTGATCGATTTAGTTTCTGGCTGTTTTCAGCCGCTGTCCCATGTCCAACTCGGTCACCATCACCCAGATCGCCGAGGCCGCCGGCGTCAGCACCGCCACCGTTGATCGTGTTCTGAACAGCCGCCCCGGCGTGAACCCGACGACGGTGCGCAAGGTGCGCGAGGCGATGGCGACGCTCGGCGGCGGCGCGCCACTGCGGGGCCGCCCGCGCTCGACGTCCAACTACCGCTTCGCATTCGTGCTGCCCGCGGCCCGCCTGGGCTTCTTCGACCTGGTCGACCGGGTCGTGGCGCAGACAGCCGGGGAGTTCAGGCACCAGCACATCACCGAGGTCACGCATCGCTTGCCGGCCGTCGATGCCAACGCCTTCGCGGCCGAGCTGGCCAAGCTGTCCGATCTCGACGGCGTGGCCCTGCTCGCGCCCGACGTGCCGACGGTCAAGCTGGCCATCAACGACCTGGTGCGCGCCGGCGTGCATGTGGTGACGCTGTTCTCCGACGTGCCGGGCTCCTTGCGTGAAACCGCCATCGGTGCCGACAACCGCGCCGCCGGCCGCACCGCCGGCTTGCTGCTGGGCCGCTCGCTGCCGCGCGACCGGCCGTCGCTGTGCGCGCTGCTCTCGCCGGCCACCCGCTATGCCGCCGAGATCGACCGCCGGATCGGGTTCCAGCAGGTGCTGGAGGAACGCTTCCCCCAGGCCCGGGCGTTGCGCCTGTTCGAGCTGCCCGAGTCGGAGGACGAGGCCTACGACTACGCCCGCACCGTGCTGGCGCCCGACGCGACGGGCGAACGCCTGGACGCGCTGTACAACGTCGGGCCCTGCAGCTTCGGCATCGGCCGCGCGCTGGTGGAGCACGGCTATGGCCACGACCTCATCTTCGCGGCCCACGACCTGCTCGAAGTGCATCGCTCGATGCTGCTGTCGGGCGCGCTCAGCTACCTGCTGCACCAGGACGTGCAGTACGCGGTGACGGCGGCCAGCCGGGTGCTGCGCGCCTTGTGCGACGGCGTGCGGGGCGCGCTCGCGATCAACAACCCGCGCATCGAGATCCTGACTGCGGAAAACCTCGCGTGACACCGGCCGGTGCGGCGCCCCACAATCTGCGCGAAGGACGGTTTGCGCGATGAAGAAGTTCCTCAATTCGCCCGATGACCTCGTGCACGACAGCATCGCCGGCCTGGTCATGGCGCACGAGGATCTCCTCGCGCTGAACGATGCGCCCCTGTTCGTCTGCCGGCGCGTGCCCAAGCAGGGTCGGGTCGCCCTGGTCTCCGGCGGCGGCTCGGGCCACGAACCGCTGCACACCGGCTACGTCGGCGTCGGCATGCTCGACGCCGCCTGCCCGGGTCAGGTGTTCACCGCCCCGACGCCCGACCAGATCGTCGCTGCGGCGCAGCGGGTCGAGGCCGGCCAGGGCGTGCTGATGATCGTGAAGAACTACGGTGGCGACTGCGCGAGCTTCCAGGTCGCGAGCGACATGCTCGAGATGGATTGCGCCACCGTGCTGGTCAACGACGACGTGGCGGTCGAGCATTCCACCCACACCACCGGGCGACGCGGCGTCGCGGGCACCCTCGTCGTCGAGAAGATGGTCGGCGCCGCGGCCGAAGCCGGCGCCAACCTCTACGAGTGCAAGGCGCTCGGCGTGCGCGTCAACACCAACACCGCCTCGATGGGGATCGCGCTCGGCAGCTGCACCGTGCCGGAAGAGGCCGCGCCCACCTTCGACATCGGCCCCGGCGAGATGGAGGTCGGTGTCGGCATCCACGGCGAGCCCGGCCGCTACCGCCGGCCGCTGATGCCGGCCGACGACATCGTCGCGCTGCTGCTCGATCCCATCCTCAAGGACCTGTCCCTGGCCGCCGACCGCCCGGTGCTGCTGCATGTCAACGGCTTCGGCGGCACGCCGCTCGGCGAGCTGCACCTGCTGAACCGGATCGCGACGCAGCGGCTGCGCAACCAGGGACTCAACGTCAAGCGCTGGCTGGTCGGCAACCACACCACGTCGCTCGAGATGGCGGGGGCCTCGCTCACGGTGACGGCGCTCGACGACGAGCTGATCTCGCTGTGGGACGCACCGGTGACCACGCCGTCACTGCGCTGGTGAGGCCTCGAGCCGGAACTGCGCGATCGCATCGACCAGCGCCGCGGCCTGGCACTTGAGGCTTTCCGCGGCGGCGGCCGACTGCTCGACGAGCGCGGCGTTTTGCTGAGTCATGCGATCCAGCGTCGACACCGACTCGTTGATGTGCCCGATCCCGTCCGATTGATCGCGCGTGCTGGCGGTGATGGTCCCCAGCGTGGCATTGACGCGCCGGACGCCGGCGACGATCTCCTGCACCCGCTCGCTGGCCGCATCGGCCAGCAATGAGCCGCCCTCGACTTCCTCGACGCTGCCGGCGATCAGCTCCTTGATCTCCTTGGCCGCCGCCGCGGAGCGCTGGGCGAGGCTGCGCACTTCGGCGGCCACGACCGCGAAGCCGCGCCCGCTGTCCCCGGCGCGCGCCGCTTCCACGGCGGCGTTCAAGGCCAGGATGTTGGTCTGGAAGGCGATCGCGTCGATCGCCCCGGTGATCTCCGCGATGCGCTTGCTGCTCGCGCAGATGCTGCCCATCTTCTGGACCACGTCGCGCATGGCAGCGCCGCCGCGCTCCGCGGCCTCGGAGGCGCTGCTGGCCAGGCCATCGGCCGTGCGGGTGGCGTCGGCGGTCTGGCGCACGTTGCCGTGCACCTGCTCCATCGCCGACGTGGTCTGCTGCAGGCGGGCGGCGGCTTCCTCGGTGCGCCGGCTCAGGTCCTCGTTGCCGCTGGCGATCTCCGACGAGGCGAGCGAGATCGCGTCGGCCGACGAGCGCACCGCACCCAGCATCTGCACGAAGCGCAGCCGCATGCGCTCGACGCCGTGCATGAGGCCGCCGATCTCGTCGTCGCGGCCGCTTTCCACCGGCATCGACAAGTCGCCGCCGGCCACCCGCTCGAGCGACTGGGTGAGCACCTGCAGCGGCTTTCCGACCCAGCGGCGGATGAGCAGGAACTGGCCGGCGCACAGGCCCAGCGCGGCCAGGCCGAACATCGCGAGGAAGGGCGCGAGCGTGAGCCACTGGGTCTGCATGGCCTCGTTGCCGGAGACTTCGCCGACCACCGTCCAGCCGGTGCCGGGACTGGGCCGGGCCACGGCGAAGCGGTCGGTGGCCGCGGGTCGCAGCACCGGACGGAAGCCGCGCAGCTCGGTGCCGGGTGCGCCGGCGCGCAAGGCGGCCAGCAGGTCGGGGCCGGCGCCCGCCGACGCGGCCTCGGCGAGCGTGCGGCCGCGCAGTGCAGCCGGCAGCATCAGCACGGCCTGCTTCGGGTCGCCGCCGCGCGGGTCCAGCACATAGATGCCGCCTGTGTCGAAGAAACGGGCGCCGGCCACCATCTGCTCCAGCGAGCGGTCGAACTCCGTCAGATCGAAGGCGACGAACAAGGCGCCGACCACCTGCTCCTGCAGGTCGCGAACCGGCTGCAGCCGCGTGATGAAGGGGCGGCCGTACAGCGTTGCCCGCCCGAGGTAGTGCTTGCCGCGCAGCAGCGCGGCATGGGCCGGGTGGCTCGCATCCACGAGCATGCCGACCGCCCGCTCGCCCTTCTCGTTGTTCAAGGAGGTGCTCACGGCCACGAAGTCCTTGCCCTTCTTCATCAGCACCGCGGCCGCGCCGCCGGTGAACTCGGTGAACTTGTCGCAGGGGTTGTGATAGTCGTTCAGCGCGATGCCCAGTTGCGTGATGCGCCCGTTGGCCTCGTCGAGCGTGAAGTTCTTGCCGAACTGGTCGCCGAACACCTTGAAGAAGCGCTCGACCAGCAGCTTGGCCGTCTGGTCGTACGCATCGACCGCGGTCGCGACCGACTCGACCTTCGCATCCACCCACGACACCGTGCGCTCTTGTGCGCGCTTGCTGAGCATGACCGTCATCACGGCACAGATGCCGGCCAGGACGGCCAGCAGGAAGCCGCCTCCGATGAACGTGATTCGGCGCGCCACGGTGGCGCGGGAGCCGGAGGTGGGACTGGCAAGCATGGGGGTCTCCGGGTGCATGAAAACGACATTGGCCGCAGCTGTATCGGCCTGATGTGAATTTACATTAGTTGATTGTTTTAGATTGATTTACTATTGCGATGTTGCTGCAACAGATTGAATCAGAACGGGTCGTCTGAGCATCAAAGTTGGCAACTCAAGTGGAAATTCAATCAATCCGGAGGCAAATTTGTGATGAAAGCACATGTGGTGATGGGGGCGGTGGCCCTGGCCTGCTCGGCCAGCGCCTGGGCAGAGGTGACGGTGTTCGGCTTCATCGAGGCGCAGGTGGGCCGCCAGACCCAAGACCCGCCGGGCACGAAGCTGTACGACATGGGCGGAAGCCGCCTGGGCTTCAAGGGCGACGAGGACCTGGGGGGCGGCATGAAGGCCTCCTTCTATCTGGAACACCGGCTCGATCCGACCACTGGAGCCGACGCCAGCTTCGATGCGGGCAACGCCGATCCCGCCAAGGGACCGCTGCGGAACCCGTCATCGACGTTCTGGAAAGGTGGCTCCTGGGTCGGCCTGAGCAGCGAAGGCCTGGGCTCGATCAAGATCGGCCGGTGGTGGTCGCAGTCGTTCCTGAAGGCCCAATACGCCGCCGACCCGTTCGGCATGGGCACCCTGGGTGAAGGCGCCTACCCGACGGTCGGCTGCGGCCCGGCCTTCCGCAACGGTTGCCTCGGCGCGTTCTGGGTCAACAACTCGGTGAGCTACGAGAACTCGATGGGCCCGGTGAGCTTCGGCGTCCAGTACTCCGTCGAGGCGGTGGCCCCTGGCGGCAAGCACCCGGCCAACGTCGGCGTGAGCTATGCCGACGGTCCCCTGTACGTCGGCGCCGGCATCGAGGTCTCGAACGACGGCAGCAAGGACGAGCGCTGGAGCTCGCTGGCGGCCAACTACGACTTCGGCGTCGCCAAGCTCTACGCCGGCTACGGCACCGGCCAGGACGCCGCCAAGGTGAGCCGCAAGAACACGATCTTCGGCGTCACCGCGCCGGTGGGCCAGGGCCAGGTCATCGCCTCGTACGACGTGCAGAACCAGAACGGCGTGCGCGTCGAGCAGCTGCTGTCGCTGGGCTACAAGTACTTCCTGTCCAAGCGCACGAACGTCTTCGCGGTGATCGCCAGCGACACCAAGGCCCCGGCCGGCACCAACAAGTCCGGCTACGCGCTGGGCGTCTTCCACAGCTTCTGAGCGAGCTGTTCGTTCGTGGTGCCGGCGAGGAGAGCGCGCGGCGTCACGCCCCCAAGCAGATCGCGAGAGAGGCTGCATTGGGTTGGCGCTGCGTGCGGCTGCACGTGGCGCCCTTTTTCCCTGAGGCGCTCCATAACCTGACAGACCGTGTCAGTCAAAGCGCGCGATGATGGCGGCCCTTCGCTGCCATGAGCCACATCGCATGCAAGTCCTTCGCGCCGTCCTCCGCTCGTTCGTCGTCGTCGCCCTTGCATGGGCATCGCTCGCGGTTGCGGCGCCGCCGTCCGACCCCTCCCAGGCGCTGGCCGCGCTCGCGCAGCGCTACTACGAAGCACAGGCCCGGCTGGACCCGGTGTATTCGGCGACGCTCGCCGGCGACAACCGCTTCGACGACCGGCTGCCCATCACCATCGCGCCGGCGCACCGCAAGAAGCGCTTCGGCATGTACCACCAGGCCCAGCGCGAATTGGCGGCCATCCCGCGCGAGCGGCTCGGTCCCGCCGACGCGCTGACGCACGACCTGCTCGCCCGCGAGCTGCGCACCCGCCTGGGCTTCGAGCATTTCAACGACCACCTGCTGCCGCTGCAGCAGATGGACGCCGTGCCGCTGCTGCTGGCCATCTTCGGCAGCGGGCAGGCGGAGCAGCCGCTGAAGACGGTCGCGCAGCATGACGCCTACCTGAAGCGCATCGCGCAGCTTCCGGCGTGGTCCGATCAGGCGATCGCGAACATGCGTGAAGGCATGCGCCGCGGCATCGTCCAGCCCAAGGCGGTCGCCGCGGCCACGCTGGTGCAGCTGCGCGCGCTGGGCAGCGACTCGGCGGCCGACAATCCCTTCCTCGCGCCGATCCGCAACCTGCCGCCGTCGTTCGCACCCGCGGAGCGCCAGCGCTTGAGCGCGGCCTACCAGGCCACCGTCGGACAGCGCGTCGCGCCGGCCATGCGCCGGCTCGCGTCCTTCGTCGAGAAGGACTACCTCCCCGCCTGCCGCGACAGCGCCGGATGGGGCGCGCTGCCAGACGGCAAGGCCTGGTACCGGCAATGGGTGCGCGACCAGACCACCACCGAGCTCACACCCGAGGAGATCCATGCGATCGGGCTGAAGGAAGTGGCGCGCATCCAGGGCGAGCTGGCGCGCATCGCGCCGCAGCTCGGCTATGAAGGCGATCCGCGCCAGCTGCTGGCCTGGGTGCGCACCAACCCGAGCTTCCTGCCCTTCCGCGACGAAGCGCAGATCCTCCAGGCCTATCGCGCGCTCAACGAGAAGGTGAAGTCGCAACTGCCCGCCCTGTTCGGCCGCATGCCGAAGGCGCCGCTGGACGTGCGGTCCGAGCCCGAGCTGACCCGGGCCACCGCGTCGGACCACTACGGCGTTCCCGCCGAGGACGGCTCGCGGCCGGGCATCTTCTGGGCGGTGATCAACGACCCGGCGATCTACAACACCACCACCATGGCGGCGCTGTTCCTGCACGAGGGCCAGCCGGGGCATCACTTCCACATGGCGCTGCAGCAGGAGATGACCCTGCCGCTGTTTCGCAAGCGGACCTGGATCAATGCCTTCGGCGAAGGATGGGCGCTGTATGCCGAGACGCTGGGCCACGAGATGGGGCTGTACCAGGATCCGGGCGCCTACGTCGGCGAGCTGCGGCTGGAGATCGCGCGCGCCGCGCGCCTGGTCGTGGACACCGGCCTGCACGCCGAGGGCTGGACGCGCGAGCAGGCCATGGCGTACTGGATGGAGACCGTGGGCACCTCGGACAAGCAGGCGCGCAGCCAGATCGAGCGCTACATGGCCTGGCCGGCACAGGCCCTGGGCTACAAGCTCGGCTCGCTTCGGATCCAGGCGCTGCGCGAGCGCGCGAAGGCGCAGCTGGGCGACAAGTTCAGCCTCTCCGAGTTCCATGACGCCGTGCTGAGCGAAGGCGCGCTGCCGTTGTCGCTGCTCGACGCGCACATCGAACGCTGGATCGCCGGCAGACGTTAGGATGGCGGCCCCCGGACATGGAGGGCCGACCAAATCGACGCCAACCTGCTCAACGAGCTGCGCATCGCGCATGACCAGCGCGAGGACGACGACAACGGCCGGGCACCGCGCTGGCCCTGGGTCGTGGCGGGCGTGGTCGTGCTCGTGCTGCTGCTCGCCGGCGGCGCCTGGTGGTTCATCGCGCGGCCGGTGGTCGTGCAGACGGCGGCGGCCACCGCCACCGGCGGCACTGCGTCGGGTGGCGCCGTTCTGCAGGCGACGGGCTACGTCACCGCGCGCCGCCAGGCCACCGTTTCCACGCAGATCACCGGCACGCTCACGCAGGTGCTGATCGAAGCCGGCGACCGCGTCAAGGCGGGCCAGGTCATCGCACGGCTCGAAGACAGCGCGTTGCGTGCCGCGCTCAACGCGGCGCAGGCGAATGTCCAGGCCTCGCAGGCGCAAGTGGCACAGGCGCAGGCGCAGCTCGCCCAGGCGCAGGCCGACGTGCAGCGGCAGAACGAGCTGGTCGCCAGCGGCATGACCACCCGCCAGGCGGCCGAGCAGGCGCGCACCGCGGCCACCACCACCGCCGCCCTGCTGGAAGCGCGGCGACGCGAAGCCGACGCCGCGCGCGCCCAGCTCGCACAGGCGCAGGTCAACTTCGACTTCACCGTGGTGCGCGCGCCCTTCGCGGGCGTGGTCACCGAGAAGGCCGCGCAGGTCGGCGAGATCGTGTCGCCGCTGTCGGCCGGTGGCGGCTTCACGCGCACCGGCGTGGGCACCATCGTCGACATGGACTCGCTCGAGGTCGACGTCGACGTCAACGAGGCCTACATCGGCCAGGTCTCGCCCGACATGCCGGCCGAGGCGGTGCTCGATGCCTACGCCGACTGGCGCATCCCGGCGCACGTGGTCGCCATCGTGCCGGCAGCCGATCGCGGCAAGGCGACCGTGCGGGTGCGCGTCGCGCTGGAGCAGCGCGATGCCCGCATCGTGCCCAACATGGGCGTGCGCGTGTCCTTCCTCGGGCGCAAGCCGCAGGGCGCGACCGTGCAAGCGCCCAAGGGCGTCCTGGTGCCCCCGCAGGCGATCGCGCAGCGCGACGGCCGCAGCGTGGTGTTCGCCGTCGCCGACGGCCGGGCCGTGCAGCGCACCGTCACACCGGCGCCGCAGGATGTCGGCCAGATGAAGCTGATTCCGCAAGGGCTCGCGGCGGGCGAGCGTGTGGTCCTGTCCCCGCCCGCTTCGCTGCACGACGGCGCAAGCGTGAAGGTCGAGGACGCGGCGCGCTAAAAGGGCGCCGCGTCACACGTCAACATCCAGGAGAGAGGTCCTACGCATGGGCAAGCTGATCCAGATCCGTGACTTGTCGAAGGTCTATGAACGCGGCAGGCAGAAGGTGGAGGTCCTGCATCACATCGACCTCGATGTCGAGCAGGGCGACTTCCTTGCGCTCATGGGCCCTTCGGGCTCGGGCAAGACCACGCTGCTGAACCTGATCGGCGGGCTGGACCGGCCTTCGGGCGGCAGCATCGACGTCGGCGGCCAGCGCATCGACCAGCTCGGCTCGGGTCCGCTCGCCAAGTGGCGCGCGGCCAAGGTGGGCTTCGTGTTCCAGTTCTACAACCTGATGCCCATGCTCTCGGCGCAGCGCAACGTCGAGCTGCCGCTGCTGCTGACCAAGCTGTCGGCCGCCGACCGGCGCAAGCGCGCCGCCATCGCGCTGCAGCTGGTGGGCCTGGGCGACCGCGCCAGCCACAAGCCCACCGAGCTGTCGGGCGGCCAGCAGCAGCGGGTGTCGATCGCACGCGCGATCGTCTCCGACCCCACCCTGCTGGTGTGCGACGAGCCCACCGGCGACCTCGACCGCCACTCGGCGGAGGAGGTGCTGGCGCTGCTGCGCACGCTCAATCGCGACCACGGCAAGACCGTGCTCATGGTCACCCACGATCCCAAGGCCGCGGGTTATGCCAACCACACGCTGCACCTCGACAAGGGCACCCTGGTCGAGCAGACGCCGCAGGCGGCCGTGGCCTGAGGAGCAGGCGATGAAATACCTCCACCTCGTCTGGGCTTCGCTGTTCAGGCGCAAGACCCGCACCGTTCTCACGCTGGTGTCCATCATCGCGGCCTTCCTTCTGTTCGGCCTGCTCGACGCGGTTCGCACCTCGTTCGCCCAGGCCGGCCAGAGCGCCAACGGCGCCGAGCGGCTGCAGACCGGCTCCAAGCTGTCGTTCATCCAGACCCTGCCGAAGTCGCTGCAGCAGCAGATGGAGCAGGTGCCCGGCGTGAAGGCGGTCACCCACGCCAACTGGTTCGGCGGCGCCTACCAGGATCCGCACAACCAGGTCTTCAGCTTCGCGGTCGCGCCCAACTACCTCGACCTCTATCCGGAGGTGGCGGTGTCGCCGGCCGAGCGCAAGGCCTTCGAGGAGACGCGCACCGGCGCGCTGGTGGGCGAGCAGCTCGCCAGGCGCTTCAACTGGAAAGTGGGCGACAAGGTGCCGCTGCAGTCGACCATCTTCCCCGACCGCAACGGCAGCAAGAACTGGTCGTTCGAGATCGCGGGCATCCTGCACGCCACCGACAAGAAATCGGGCGGCTTCTTCGACCAGATGTTCCTGCTGCACTGGACGTACTTCGACGAGACCACGCCCTACAACCGCGGCACCGTGGGCTGGTACGTCACCCGCGTCGCCGACGTGAACCAGGCCGACCGCGTGGCCAAGGCCATCGATGCGCTGTCGGCCAACTCCGACCACGAGACGCGCACCCTGACCGAGCAGGCCGCGACCGCGAGCTGGATGAAGCAGCTGGCCGACATCGGGCTCATCGTCGGCTCGATCATGGGCGCGGTGTTCTTCACCCTGCTGCTGCTGTCGGGCAACACCATGATGCAGGCGGTGCGCGAGCGCACCAACGAGCTGGCAGTGCTCAAGACCATCGGCTTTTCCAACGTCAGCGTGCTGGCGATGGTGCTCGCCGAGTCGCTGCTGCTCCTGCTCATCGGCGGGGTGATCGGCCTGGCCTTGGCCAGCCTGATCATCCCGGCGGTGAGCGCCGGCAGCGGCGGCATGCTCAACCTGCCGGTCGTCGGTGCCGACAGCTGGGTGCTGGGCATCGGCCTCATGGTGCTGATCGGGCTGATGGTGGGCGCGCTGCCCGCATCGAGCGCGATGCGCCTGAACATCGTCGACGCACTCGCCGGCCGCTGAGGAGGACCCATGGGCTTTCTGCGAAATCTGCTTCTGCTGGTCGTTCTGGTGGTGGTCCTGTCGGTGTGGGTGATGCTGCCCTGGCCGGGCGCGCTGCTGCTGGCCGTGCTGCTGGCGGCCTGGCTGCTGTTCACCCGGCGCGGCCGGCAGGCCGGCTCGGTGGCGGGCGTGGGCATCAGCACCTTGCGCCAGCGCCTGGGCTCGTCGGCGGTGATCGTCGTCGGCATCGCGGGCGTGGTGGGCGTGCTGGTGGCACTGCTGGCCATGGCCGAGGGCTACAGCGAGACGCTGCGCAATACCGGGAGCGCCGACACCGCCATCGTGATGCGCGGCGCGTCGGCCTCGGAGGTGATGTCGGGCCTGGACCACGACAGCGTCACGCTCATCCCGCAGGCGCCCGGCATCGCCCGCGACGACAAGGGAGAGCCGCTCGCCTCGCCCGAGCTGGTGGTCGCCGCCAACCTGCCGCTGAAGAACGGCGGGCCCGACGAGGAAGGCAGCGTCCAGCTGCGCGGCGTCGGCGACAAGGCCTTTGCGGTGCGGCCGCAGCTGAAGATCGTCGACGGCCGCCGCTTCCAGCCGGGCCTGCGCGAGCTGGTGGTGGGCCGCGGGGCCGCACGGCAGTTCGCCGGGCTGGTGCCGGGGCGCGAGATCCGCCTGGGCAGCCAGACCTGGACGGTGGCCGGCGTGTTCGCCTCGGGTGACGCGATGGAGTCGGAAGTCTGGGGCGACGCCGCCGTGGTGGCCGACACCTACGGCCGCGGCAGCTCGCGTGCGTCGGTCACCGCGCGCCTGTCCGATCCCAAGGCCTTCGCCAACTTCAAGACCGCCCTGGAGGCCAATCCGCAGCTCAAGGTCGACGTGAGCACGACGCTGGACTACTTCAGCAAGCAGTCGGAGCGCATGACCCAGGTGATCCGCATCATGGGCATCACCGTCGGCGTGATCATGGCCATCGGCGCGATGTTCGGCGCGCTCAACACCATGTTCGCCGCGGTCGCGTCCCGCGCACGCGAGATCGCGACGCTGCGCGCGATCGGCTTCTCGGGCCTGCCGGTGGTGGTGGCCGTCATGCTCGAGACCATGCTGCTCGCCCTGATCGGCGGGATCATCGGCGGCGTGCTCGCGTGGCTGCTGTTCAACGGCTACGGCGCCTCGACGCTGGCCGCCGGCACGGTCGGGCAGCTGAGCTTCCAGCTGCACGTCACGCCCGGGCTGTTGTGGACCGGGCTGAAATGGGCGCTGGCGATCGGCTTCATCGGCGGGCTGTTCCCGGCGGTGCGGGCCGCGCGCCTGCCGGTGACGACGGCGTTGCGGGAGCTTTGAGCTGCCCGGTTCGGTGGTCCCGGGTTGCACCCGGGCTA
>DASUZE010000068.1:0-252348 GCA_036377015.1 Piscinibacter sp.
CTCGTGCGCGAGTTGCTCGCCGAAGGCTGGCTCATCGAGCGCGAGATCGTGGCCACCGGCGATCTCGGCCGCCGCCCCACGCCGCTGTTCATCGACCCCGCACGGCTGCTGCTCATGGGCGCGGAGGTCGGCATCGACTCGATGCGTGTCGTCGCCACCTCGCTGACCGGCGAGGTGCTGGCGCGAGCGGTGACGAGCATGGGGCCGGGCAGGAGCGCCAAGGCGTGCATCGGCAGCCTGGCCGCGGCGATGCTCAAGCTGCGCAAGCAGCTCGACGCGTCGGAGCATCGCGTCATCGGCATCGGCGTGGGCCTGCCCGGCGGGGTCGACGAGGCGGGGGGGTTCCTGCATTTCGCGCCCAACCTCGGCTGGCGCGACGTGCCCATCGGCGCGCTGCTGGCCCAGAAGATCGCCGGTTCGCCCCTGGCCGGCGTCCCGCTGTTCGTGCAGAACGAAGCGGATGTCGCGGCCCTGGGCGAGATGGAGTTCAACTCCCAGCAGACCACGAACCCGTTGCTGTATGTGAGCATCAACCAGGGCGTGGGTGCCGGCGTCATCGTCGGCGACAAGCTCTTGACCGGCAGCCGCGGCTTCGCGGGCGAGGTCGGCCACATCGTGCTGCAGCTCAACGGCCCGCCGTGCTCCTGCGGCCGGCGCGGCTGTGCGGAAGCGCTGATCGGCATGCGCGCCATGCTGCGCTCGCCGCAGCAGGAGCCCGATGCCGCCGCGGTCGAGCGCCGGCTCGCCGCCCACGACGCCGACACGGTGCGCGCGGTCAGGAAGGCCGGCGGCTACCTCGGCGTCCTGTTGCAGAACCTGGCGGCCGCCTACGACCCGGCGTGCATCGTGCTGGGCGGCTCGGTGGTCGGGCTGGGCGACACCTTCCTCGATCCGGCGCTCGCGACCCTCAACGACTACGCCTCGGCCGCCAACCTGGAGCCGCCCCTGGTGCAGGTGTCGCGCTTCGGCGCCGACGCGGTTGCCGTGGGCGCCGCGGCGCTGGTCCGCTATCGGCTGACGCGTCCTCTGAACAACCACCGCCCCGTGGCCCAGGAGGCCGCCTGATGTTCCTTGGCATCGGCTCCGAGCGACGCGTGAGCGACAGCCACTTCCGATTCAAACCCCTCCCACCATGACGAGCTACTTCCACGACATCGCGCGAATCCCATTCCATGGCCCGGACACCGCTGCCCCGCTGGCCTTCCATCACTACGACAAGGACCGCGTCGTGCTCGGTCGGCGCATGGAAGACCAGCTGCGCTTCGCCGTGTGCTACTGGCACACGTTCTGCTGGAACGGCTTCGACCCGTTCGGCGGCGAGACCTTCCAGCGACCCTGGTTCCAGGGCGGCTCGCCGATGGAGCTGGCCAGGCTCAAGGCCGACACCGCCTTCGAGTTCTTCTCCAAGCTCGGCGCCCCCTACTACACCTTCCACGACCGCGACGTCGCCCCCGAAGGCGCCACGCCGCGCGAGAGCCACGAGAACTTCCTGCGCATCGTCGACGTGCTCGGCGAGCACCAGCAGCGCACCGGCGTCAAGCTGCTGTGGGGCACGGCCAACCTGTTCAGCCACCGCCGCTTCATGGCCGGCGCGGCGAGCAACCCTGATCCCGCCGTCTACGCCATGGCGGCCCTGCAGGTGCGCGACGCGATGAACGCCACCCTGCGACTGGGCGGCGAGAACTACGTGCTGTGGGGCGGCCGCGAAGGCTACGAGACCCTGCTCAACACGCGCGTCGGCCAGGAGCTCGACCAGCTCGGGCGTTTCCTGAACATGGTGGTCGAGCACAAGCACAAGATCGGCTTCAAGGGCGCGATCCTCATCGAGCCCAAGCCGCGCGAGCCCTCCAAGCACCAGTACGACTTCGACACCGCCAGCGTCTACGGCTTCCTCGTGCGCTACGGCCTGGAGAAGGAGGTCAAGGTCAACATCGAGGCCAACCACGCGACGCTGTCGGGCCACAGCTTCGAGCACGAGATCGCGACGGCCGCGGCGCTGGGCATCCTCGGCAGCATCGACATGAACCGCGGGGATCCGCAGCTCGGCTGGGACACCGACCAGTTCCCGAACAACCTGCCCGAGACCGCGCTGGCGATGTACCACATCCTGCTGGCCGGCGGCCTGGGCAGCGGCGGGCTCAACTTCGACGCCAAGGTGCGGCGCCAGTCCATCGATCCGGCGGACCTTTTTCACGGCCACATCGGCGCGATGGACCTGTGCGCCCGCGCGCTGCTGGCTGCCGAGAAGATGATCGCCGACGGGCAGCTCGAAGAAGCCGTCAAGGCCCGCTATGCCGGCTGGGACGCGCCCGAGGCGCAGGACATCCTCGGCGGCCGCGTGCCGCTCGAGGCGCTGGCCAACCAGGTGCTGGCGCGCAACGTCGACGTGGCGCCGGTGTCGGGCAGGCAGGAGCTTCTCGAGAACCTGGTCAACCGCTTCTGTGGAGCTTGAAGGTTCCGTGCCGGCGTCAAACGAGAACGACCGAATGAAGCGCGCGCGTTCAGTTCTGGCCTTGGCCTCGTGTTCCGTGCTCAGCGCGTGCGGGGCGATGACCTTTTTCAACACGCAGGACCTGGTCCTGTACGACGGCCGGCCGCACGCCGGCTTGCGGGTGCAGGTGGCCGCACCGCCGGGCCAACAGGACCTCGTCGCCGGAACAGCGGTCGAGGTGCGGGCCAAGCCGGGCGCGGCTGACAACCTGGCCGGCGTCCGCGTTTCCGGCAAGGACGGCACCGGCGACGCCCTCACGATGCACTGGAAGAACACCTGGTTCGCCAGCCTGCGCCTGGTGGCCGACAAGCCGATGGACCTGCGGCCCTGGCTGCCGGACGGGACGCTGGAGTTCGAGGTCAACGCGCTCGACATGGCGAAGGCCGGCCTGACCTTCGCCATGGGCTGCGGCAAGGACTGCGGGCGCAAGGTGTCCTATGTCGTGCCCTCGCGTGCGCTGCACGGCAAGGGCTGGCAGCACCTGTCGATCCCGCTGCAGTGCTTCGCACGCAACGGCAACGATTTCAGCGCCGTCACCCAGCCTTTCGTGGTGGACAGCAGCAGCAGCGGAGAAGTGGCGGTCGCCGACATGAAGATCGTGGCCCATGGCAAACCGACCATGGGTTGCGGCGACTACCGCACCGAGTCGGTCACGCCCGAGCCGCTGAGCGAGGTGTGGGCGCTCGACTGGTGGATGCCCCGCCACGAGCAGAAGCTGCAGGAGATCCGCAAGCTCAAGGCCGCAGGACTCCAGCCCCAGGTCGTCCTCATCGGCGACTCCATCACCCAGGGATGGGAAGACAACGGCCGCCCCGTGTGGGACCAGTACTTCAGGAAGTTCAACGCTCTCGACCTGGGCTTCAGCGGCGACCGCACCGAGAACGTGCTTTGGCGCCTGCAGCACGGCGAGGTGGACGGCATCGCGCCCAAGGTGGCGGTGCTGATGGTCGGCACCAACAACACCGGCCATCGGCAGGAAGACCCCCGGACCACGGCCGCCGGAATCCGGCGCATCGTCGAGGAGTTGCGGCAGCGCCTGCCCGGCACCAAGGTGCTGGTGCTCGCGATCTTCCCGCGCGAGGAGCAGCCCGACACGCTGCTGCGCACGATCAACAACGAGATCAATGCACTCATCTCCGGCATGGATGACGGCCGGCGCGTGTTCTTCCTCGACATCAACAAGGCGCTGATGAACCCGGACGGCACGCTGTCTAAGGAGGTCCTGCCCGACCTGCTGCACCTCAGCGAAAAGGGCTATCGCATCTGGGCCCGCAACATGGATCCGACCTTGCAGAAATTGCTGGCCCCGTAGTCATCGCCGTACACAAAGACATGAGCACGTTCACCTATTCCAGTCCATTCCCGCCGTCGTTCGTCTTCGGGGTCGCCGCCGCGTCGGCGCAGATCGAAGGCGCCGCCTTCGCCGACGGCAAGGGCGAGTCCGTCTGGGACCGCTTCGCTCGCATCCCCGGCAAGGTGGCCGGCGGCGACACGCTCGACGTCGCCTGCGACCACTACAACCGCTTCGACGAGGACTTCGCGCTGATGAAGTCGCTGGGAGTCAAGCACTACCGGCTGTCCATCGCGTGGCCGCGTCTCTATCCCCAAGGTGACGGGCTGTTGAATCAGGCCGGCCTCGATTTCTATCACCGCCTCTTCGCGAGCATGGCCCGGCACGGCATCACCCCGTGGGTCACGCTGTTCCACTGGGACCTGCCCCAGTCGCTCGAAGACCGCGGCGGCTGGACCTCGCGCGGCACCGTCGACGCCTTCGCGCGTTACGCCGAGACGGTGGTGAAGGCATTCGGCGGCGTCGTGAAGAACTGGATCACGCTCAACGAGATCCGCTGCTTCACATGGCTGGCCTACGGCGTCGGCAGCAAGGCGCCGGGGCGCAAGGAAAGCGCCGCGGTGGTGAACCAGACCTTTCACCACGCCCTGCTCTGCCACGGTCATGCCGTGCGCGCGGTTCGCGAGCATGGCGGCGTCGGCGCCCGGGTGGGCCTGACCGACAACTGCGACGTCAGCGTGCCCGTCACCGAAACGCCTGCCGACATCGCCGCTGCCAAGGCCTGGTTCGTCGAGAAGAACGCGCACATCCTGGGCGCCATCCACGGCAAGGGGTACTCGCAAGTCCACCTCGATCGCGTGGGCGCCGATGCGCCCACGGTGCAGCCGGGCGACTTCGATCTCATCAGCGAGCCCACCGATTTCCTCGGCCTGAACATCTACAGCGCCAGCTACGTGCGCGCGGGCCGCAACGGCCAGCCTTACGAGGCGCTCGCCTTGCCGCGACACTACCCACGGGCCGACAGCGTGTGGCTGAACCTCGTGCCGCAGGCGATCTACTGGGCGCCGCGCATGTGTCACGAGCTCTATGGCCATGCCTCGATCTTCATCACCGAGAACGGCTGCGGCTATGACGACGAGCCGGTCGTCGATGGCGAGGTGGCCGACCTGCACCGTCGCGACTACCTGCGCAACCACCTGCGCGAGGTGCATCGCGCGATTGCCGACGGCGTGCCGATCGACGGCTACTTCCTCTGGTCGTTCATCGACAACTACGAGTGGGAGGACGGCTACCAGCGGCGATTCGGCATCGTGCACTGCGACTTCCGCACACTGAAGCGCACGCCCAAGCTCTCGGCGGGCTACTACGCCGACGTGATGCGCACGCGCACCGTCGTTTGAAACCGCCAGGACCATTGCCATGCGAGGCCTTCCCTCCACCACCAGCACCGCCGCTGCACCGGCACCGGTGTCCGACCGCCTGCCGCTTTCCCAGAAGGTCGGCTGGGGGTTGGGCGCCTTCGTCGACCTGTGGGGCCACTGGCTGTACCCCGGGCTGGCATTCCACGTGTTCAACGTGTTCCTGGGCATCGCGCCCGGGCTGATCTCGACCGTCCAGATGGTGAAGGTCGCCATCGATGCGGCCTCCGATGCCTTCTTCGGCTGGGTCTCCGACAACACGCGCACGCGCTTCGGCCGGCGGCGGCCGTTCATCCTGGTGGGCGGCATCCTGGCCGGCATCGGGCTGCCGCTGATGTTCGCGGTCGGCCGAGGCTGGAGCGACACGGAGTACTTCATCTTCATGCTCGTCTCCACGGTCCTCTACGTGCCGGTCATGAGCTGCTTCAACATGCCCTGGGTGAGCCTGGGGGCGGAGATGACGCCCGACTATCACGAACGGACCAACGTGATGTCGATCCGCATGGTGATCCAGCAGGCGCCCGCGCTGGCGATGTTCTTCGCGGCGCAGTTCACCACGCTGGCCATCTTCAATGAGGCCGATGGCAAGCCCGACATCCTGAGGGGAGCGCAAACCTACTGCGCGATCCTGGGGGCCATCATGGTGGTGGTATCGATCATGGTCTTCGTGCTGGTGCGCGAACGCTACTACGACAACCTGGTCAGACGACAGCAACCCAGGATTGCGCTCGCCGACACCCTGGGGCGCACGCTGAAGTGCCGGCCCTTCCGCACCTTGGTGATCATGATGATGGCCTACGGCCTGGGCACCGCGATGGTGAGCGCGCTCGGGTACTACGCCACGGTGTACTACGTGTGCAAGGGCGATGTCGCGCTTGCCACGAAGTGGAACACCGCGATGGGCGTTTCCGGCATGGTGTTCGGCTTCCTCGGCATCCCCTTCTTCAACCGGCTGGCGCATCGCTTCGGCAAGCGAGCGGGGCTGGCCACGGTGCTCGCGCTCGCGATCTGCGCCTTCATCGGCGACTGGTGGCTCTACGACCCGCAGCGCCCGGTGCTGCAGCTGCTGGCCTGCGGTTTCGTGGCCTTCACCGGCTCGGGCTTCTGGACGCTGTACGGATCGGTGCTGGCCGATATCGTCGACTACGACGAGCTCGACACCGGGCAGCGCCGCGAGGGTTCGTTCTCGGCCTGCCAGTCGTGGATCTCCAAGGTCGGCATCGCGCTGGGCGTCGGTGCCTCGGGCTGGATCCTGCAGTTCACGGGATTCGACTCGAAGCTGCCGATACAGAGCGAGCAGGCGATCTTCATGATCCGCATCCTTCTTTCGGCGATTCCCGTGATCGGGCTGGTGGTGGCTCTCGTGGCGATCCTGCGCTTCCCCTTGACAGGGCCGCGCATGCACGAGATCCGTGTGGCCCTGGAAGGGCGCCGGGGAACCGTGTGAAAGACCTGATCCGCAGCGCCTTGCTGGCTGTCGCCGCCGCACCGGTCCTCGCCTGCGCCGTTGAGCTCGCCCCCGACGACGTGCGTGCCTTCGCGGCCGCGCCGGCCGGCTTCTCGGAAGTGCGGCCCGACATCGCGCACGGGCGCGTCGAGGCCTTCAGCTACGACTCGCCCGTCACCGGCACGCGGCGCACGGCCAACATCTACCTGCCGCCCGGCTACCCGTCGCCGCGCAAGCTCCCGGTGCTGTACCTGCTGCACGGAATCGCCGGCAACCAGCACGAGTGGACCGGCTACGTGCACGCACAAGCCATCCTCGACAACCTGATCGCCGACGGCCGGGCCGTGCCCATGATCGTCGTGATGCCCAACGGCCGCGCCCTGCCCGACGACCGGCCGCCGCCGCCGGATCGCACCTTCACGCCGGAGCACGTGGCGGGCTTCGCGAAGTTCGAGCGCGAGTTGCTCGACGTGCTGCTCCCCGCGATCGACGCCAGGTACGCGACCTTGGGCGATCGCCAGCACCGCGCCATCGCCGGCCTGTCGATGGGCGGCGGACAGGCGCTCGACTTCGGCCTCGGCCACCTCGACCGCTTCGCCTGGGTCGGCGGCTTCTCGTCGGCGCCCAACACCCGGCCGGCATCCGAGCTTCTGCCCGATGCCGACCTCGCGCGGCGAAGGCTCGCGCTGCTGTACCTGTCGTGCGGCATCCAGGACGGCCTGATCCGGCTCTCCCAGGACTTTCATCGCTACTTGAAGCAGCACGACATCCCACACGTGTGGAACGTCGACGAGCACGGCCACGATCGCGAGAGCTGGGCCGACAACCTGCACCACTTCGCGCAGAGGCTCTTCCGCTGAGGCCGATCTCAGCGTTCCGCGTCCTTCAGCATCTTGCCCATCGCCTGCTGACGCACCCGCTCCAGTTCGCCGCTGGCCTGCATCTCGCGCAGCGCCTTCTCGATCCTCGGCACCAGATCGCGGTGCCGCTCGTGCAGGAAGTGATACAGCGGAATGTGTTCCAGTGGGGGCGACAGCGGCCGCACGGCATGCTCGAGCTTCAAGCGCCGGATCACCAGCAGGCCGCTGAACCGGTCGTTGACCGCGACGTCGAATCGTCTCGCGGCCAGCGATTGCATCAACTGCTCCATCGTGGTGACGGCTTCGACGCGGCTCATGCCGGCGGTCCCGCGCTCCGACGAGCCCACGCCACGAACGATGCCGATCGAATGGTCCGCGATCGACGTCCAGCCCCGGACCTGGAGATCGGCGTCCGTGACGAAGGCCGTCGGCTCGATGAAGTTGAAGCTCGGGTGCACGGCAATCAGCGACGGGTACTGGTCCTGCACGGCAAGAATGCGCTGGATCTCGCCATCGACACGACCCTCGCTGGACTCCAGCAGCGAGCGCTTGGGCGGCAGGTCGACGAACGAGACGCCGATGCCGGCACGCCGGTAGACGGCGGCAAGGATCTCCGCGCCGACGGCCTGGTCCGGAACGCCCTCCAGGCGCGCCAGCCGCAGCGCCGCCTGCGCACGTGCGACGAGGGCGGGCCCGAGCAGACACGCGCCGGCGCATGCCGCGAGCCAGCGCCGGCGGCTGCGTGCTGGTGCGGTCGAAAGCGTGAAGCGGCGAGCGTTCGCGATCGGATCCATCACCTTCGCTCCTTGTGATCAACCCAATGTGCCCGAAGCCCGCGTGCGATCCTCGGACCACGACCGCAGGCCCTGGATGACAGGCTCCATCAGTGCCGTCACTTCCTGCAGGCGCGCTTCGACCGCTCCTGCATCGCGGGCATTGCACGCCTGCTCGAGCGCCAAGGCGCCTCGCCGCAGTTCATGCATGCCGAGGGTGCCGGCCAGCGACTGCAGATCATGCGCCATCCTGTGAGCCGAAGCCGCATCGCCCTGCGCCCAGGTCGAGGTGAAACGGGCGACGAAGGCGCGATGGGCCTCGAGGAAGTGCTGCAGCGTTCTCGCAAGGAGCGCTTCGTTGGAGCGCATGCGCGCCAGTGCGGCGGTGGCGTCCACGCCCGGCAGCGAGTGCAAACCCGGAGCGACGACGGGTGCGACGGCGGGCGAGGAGGCGCCGCGCCCGGGCGCGATCCACCGGGCCAGCGTGGCAAACATCTCGTCGATGACGATCGGCTTCGCGATGTGATCGTTCATGCCTGCCGCAAGCGCACGCTCCCGGTCGCCGACCATCGCGTTGGCTGTCATCGCGATCACCGGCAGGTCGCGCAGCGCCGGGCGCTCGCGCAGCGCGCGGGTGGCGGCGAAGCCGTCCATCACCGGCATCTGGCAGTCCATCAGCACGCCGTCGAAACCCTCCCTGTCCAGAATCTCCAGGGCCTGCCGGCCATCCGTTGCGATCTCGACGGTGATGCCCTCGTCGTTCAGCAGTTGGACCGCGACCTCGCGGTTGATCTCGTTGTCCTCGACCAGCAGGACTCGCGCGCCCTTCAACCGGGATCGATGCTCCTCGAGTGCGCCCTTGCGCCGCTCGGCGCGTGCGCCGGCCAGCGACGCGAGGCCCAGCGCCTTGCAGCAGGCGTCGAACAGCGATGACGACGTGACCGGCTTGGTCAGGAGCGCGGCGATCTGCACGCCCTGCTCCTCGACGCGCCGCAGCACCTCGTCGCGCGAGAACGCCGTGAGCATCAGCACCGTGGGCGAGCGCCGGCCCGGGCGACCCCCGTCGCGGATGCGCCGCGCGCACTCGATGCCGTCCATGCCGGGCATCTTCCAGTCGAGCAGCACGATGTCGTAGGGCGCCCCGGCAGAGTCGGCCTCGACGATCCGGCGCAGTGCCTCGCCGCCGTCGTCAGCGGCGTCCGGCTGCAAGCCGAGCGCCTGGATCATGCCGACGAGCAGGTCGCGGGCCTGCGCGTTGTCGTCGACCACCAGCGCGCGGCTGCCGAGCAAGCCCTCGTGGCGCAGCGGCGCCTGGCGTGCCGGTTCGGGCTGCAAGGCGAAAGGCAGGGTGAAGTAGAAGCGGCTGCCGCGCCCGGGCGTGCTGTGCAGCTCCAGCTCGCCACCCATCAGGCGCACCAGCTGCCGGCTGATGGCCAGGCCGAGGCCGGTGCCTCCGTGGCGGCGGCTGGTGGAGGTATCGGCCTGCTCGAAGGCCTGGAACAGGCGCTCCCGCTGTGCCTCGTCGATGCCGATGCCGGTGTCGCGCACCTCGAAGCGCAGGTCGATCGAATGCTGCTGGCGTCGGGCGACCTCCACCACCAGCGACACTTCTCCGCGTTCCGTGAACTTCACGGCGTTCCCGCACAGGTTCAGCAGCACCTGGTTCAGCCGCAAGGGATCGCCCACGAGCGCCAGCGGCAGGTCCGGCGCCTCCATGTAGAGCAGCTCCAGGCCTTTTTCCTCGGCCTTCATGCCGACCACGTTGGCCAGGTTGGCGAGCACGTCCGCGAGGTCGAAGTTCACGTGCTCGATGTCGAGCTTGCCGGCCTCGATCTTCGAGAAGTCGAGGATGTCGTTGATGATGCCCAGCAGCGACTCCGCCGAGGCGTAGATCTTCTCCACGAAGTTCTGCTGGCGCGCGGTGAGGCCGCTTTGCAGCGCGAGGTGCGACATGCCGAGGATCGCATTCATCGGCGTGCGGATCTCGTGGCTCATGTTGGCCAGGAAGTCGCTCTTGGCCTGGTTCGCCACCTCCGCGCGGTCCTTGGCTTCTTCGAGCTGCGCGGTGCGATCGCGCACGGCGTGCTCCAGCTCGTCGCGGTGGCGGCGCAGATCCTCGAGGGCCTGATTGCGCTCCCTTGTCGACTGGTCCAATGCCTCGGCCATGGCGTTGACCCGGACGGCCAGCCGGCCGAGCTCGTCTTCCGTGCCGACGTTGCTGCGGGCGCCGAAGTCGCCAGAGGAGATTCGGTCGACCATCCGCTCCATCTCGACGATCGGCCGGCTCACCATGCGCCTGAGCAGCAGGAAGGTCACGGCGTACAACAGCACCATCACCGTCGCGACAAGGGCCGTGATGGTGCCGCGCGCGCGCTGGATGGCCTTCTCGGCGATGGCGCGGGTGAATACCACCTCCACCCGCCCCACTTCCTGCGGCGTGCCGCCCTTGGGCGTGTAGACGATGGGCCTCACCCGCACGACCATCCTGGACAGATCGGCATCCGGCTGGCGCACGACCTCCGACACGGTGCCATGGTTGGCCGCCGTGACGCGAAAGCGCACGACTTCCGGGTTCGGCGCCAGTGCCTCCAGCTGTCCCTGGATGGCGCCCCAGTCGACGGTCCACATCGTGGGCGCCAGCGAACGGCTGAAAAGGTCGGCGATCCGCTCGGCACGGGCGTCCAGCTCGCGCATGCGGCGCTCACGCTCCTGGTTGGTCAAGAGCGTGACCGACACGGTCGCCATTGCGATCACCACCACGGCGAGCGCGAGCATCAGCTTGGTGTGGAGACTGGCCGCGCGCATAGCAACCCTCATGGCGCTCCCGCTGCGTTTGCCCGGTACGAACGATGTACCTCCCGGCGGGGATTGTCCAGTCTGCCCAGACCTTTGCGCGCGCTCACGACCCGGACACGTCCTGGGATTCGTTTTCGCTCTCCGACCCTTCCTGCAGCGCGTTCAGCAGCTTGACGATCGCCATCGTTTCGAACCCGTCGATCAGCTTGAGCAGGCGCGCGGCGAGCGGCCGGTACCGCACGTCCAGCGACGACACGTGCTCGACGTTGGCTCGCAGGTTGCGCATGTTCCCGATCCGCGCCAGGCGCAGCAGCGCCTCCATCTCCTGCGCGGGCGGCGCCACGAGCGGCCCGGCGGCGTCCGGGTCCGCCGTGGGCGCGGCCACGCTGCGGTAGGTCCACGTCAATCCGAGCAGGCCTGCGACTTCCGGCAGCAGGCGCTCGAAATCGATCGGCTTCGGCAGGAAGCCGTTGGCCCCGGCGGCCAGGCTGGCCTGCCGGTCGGCACCCGATGCATTGGCCGACACGACGATGATCGGCAGATCGCGGAAGGTGTCGATTCCGCGCAGGCGGCCGATCGCCTCCATGCCGTCCATCACCGGCATCACGCTGTCCATCAGCACGAGATCGGGCCCGGCCGCCTTCACGCACTGGATGGCGGCGTCGCCGTTGTCGGCCTCGATCATGTCGAAGCCGAGCGAGCCGAGGAACTCCATGACCGGTGCGCGATTGGCATCGATGTCGTCGACCACCAGCACCTTGCGCCGGGCACCCTCGTAGCCGGTGATGCCTTCGACCGCCGACACCTGCTCCGACAACCCGTGTGCGGACACGGGCAGGTCGAGCTCGAACCAGAACCGGCTGCCGACGCCGATGTGGCTTTCGACGTGGATGTCCCCGCCCATCAGGATGACCAGCTGCCGGCTGATCGCCAGGCCCAGGCCGGTTCCGCCGAAGCGCCGCTGCACGTCGGCGGCCTGCTCGAACGGACGGAAGATGCGCTCGAGGTGCTCGGCCCGGATGCCGATGCCCGTGTCCTCGACTTCGAAGCGCAGGCGCGCGTGTTTGTCGTCGGACTCCAGCGTCGTCACGCGCAGGGCCACCCGTCCGTGCCGGGTGAACTTCACGGCGTTGTTCAGGAGGTTCAGCAACACCTGGCGCAGGCGCTTCTCGTCCGCGCGCACCACCGTCGGCAGCTCGCCCACGGCCTGGTAGTCGAACGCCAACTCCTTGCGGTGCGCCTCGACGCGGATGATGTCGTTGACGATGAGAAGCAAGGCGCCCAGGTCCAGCCTCTCGGCGTACAGCTCGACCTTGCCGGCTTCGATGCGCGCCAGGTCGAGCATGTCGTTGATCAGCAGCAGCAGGTGCTCGCCGCTGCGCTGCACCGTCACGACGCCGGCGGCGTCGCGCGCGCTCAAGCCCTCGGAGCGGCGCAGGATCTGGGCGTAGCCAAGAATCGCGTTCAGCGGCGTGCGCAGCTCGTGGCTCATGTTGGCGAGAAAGGCGCTCTTCGCGCGGTTGGCCGTCTCGGCCGCGTTCTTGGCCGCCTCCAGGTTGGTGATGGTCTCCGCCAGGCGGGCCGTCATGGTGTTGAAGTTGGCCGCCAGCATGCCGATCTCGTCGCGCGCTTCCGCACGAGCCCGCGCGTTGATGTCGCCCCCGGCGATCTGTCCGGCGACGCTGGTCAGGCGCTGCACCGGCCCGACGATGCTGCGCCTGAGCAGGAAGGCCATCGCCACTCCCAGCGCGAGTGCCAGCAGGCCGCCGGCCATGGTTTGGGCGCGCGACCGCACCAGGCTGTCCTTGGCCCGCGCCAGGTCGACCTGCAGCTGCGCCTGCTGCCGCACCGTCACCTGTTGCAGCAGGCCGATCAGCGCGAGCGCCTGCGGCACCACCTCGGTCCTGTAGAGGTAGAGGTCCTCGAAGGCACGGTCGCTGTCCAGGATCGCGCGCACTTGCAGCGCCAGCTCGGTCAGCTCGACGCGGGCCGCGGCGATGCGGTCCAGGTGCTCGCGCTGCTGCCGCGTGAGCCACGGCCGGCGCGCCTCCAGCGCGTTCCAGAAGGCGGCGTTGGCGACCAGCTGAGGGCTGTAGGTCAGCTTGAAGCTGCTTTCGCCGGATGCGCCGAAGGCCATCACGTTGGTGGCCAGCGCATCGAACGAGCTCTGGAAGTTGAACAGCGCCGCCAAGGTTTCGCGACTCGCGGTGTCGGCGCCGCGCGCTTTCTGCAGCGCGATCATGGCCTCCGTCTCCGCCAGCACGCGCACGCGCCGCGCCTGCACGTCGACGCGCGACAAGCGCAGAGCCGGCCGGTTGCGCAGGCTGTCCTCGTGCAGCGCGAACAGCTGCGGCGGCAGGCGCTTCCAGCGCGCATAGCCTTCGCCCAGGGCCTGCACCCGGCGCCGGTCGTCTTCCTGCCAGGCGCCTGCCAATGCCTGCAACGACGCCAGCGACTTCTCGAATTCCTGCCGCGCCACCTGGTACTGCTCGATGTCGTCCGCGTCCGACAGCACGAGGTAGCCGCGCAAGTGAAGCTGCATGCGCAGCAGCGCCTCCTGAGCCTGCGCCGACGCCAGCGAGGCGGGCGCCCGCACTGCTTCGCTCACTTCGATGTCGCGTGTCGCGTCGCGCCCGGCGACCACCGCCAATGCCACCACCAGCAGGGTCAGGCCGACGAGGATGCCGAAGCCCACGGTGAGCTTGGTGCCGATGCCGACCTGCGCGGCATGGAGGATTCGGCGCATGCGGGCTCAGAATCCGAGCGACGTCCGGTACGCCTCGCGTTGCCTCTCGCGTCCCAGTCGGATGGTGATCTCCTCGAAGTCGACGGCGGTGGCCTTGAGCGCGGCGGCAGGGCTCAGTTGCCCGCTGGCCGCCTCCACCAGGTGCAGGTCGAGCGCGAGCCAGTAGCTGTACGTTCCGGGAATGCGCAGATAAGGAAACTGCTGCTTGTCGCTGAAGGTGCGCTGAAACGCACTCAGGTACTCGCGCACGTCGGCTTCGTCCCAGCCCGCGTCGAGATACGGCGCGAGGGTTCCGGTGCCCTCGGGCGGCAGGAAGTGGAACTTGCGTCCCGGGTCGACGCCGTCCGAGCCGCGCGCCGCATACACCAGCGACTTTTCCTTGTTCGCCAGGAGGGCCAGCAGGAAGTACGTGGCTTCGGGCGCCTTCGAGTACCTCGAAATCACGCCGGCCCAGGAGGCACCCGTCGTGTTGCCGACCCGGTTGATGGCGTCGGTCCGGATCCACTTCGCCTGCCCGATGTCGTAGTACTCCGAGGTGCCTGGCATCGGCGCTGCACCCGTCCTGCCTTTCACGCGGCTGCCCGCTTGCTGGGCCAGCGCGCCCAGGTCGCCCCAGGTCAGCGCGAATGCGGCACGGCCGGACAGGAAGTGGTCCCAGCCACGGCCGTGGTCCCACCCCAGCATCTCCCGCGGGCCGAACTTCACCAGGTCGACGAAGACCTCGAGTGCCCGCAGATGGCCCGGGCTTTCGATCAGCGGCTGCATGGTGTGCGGGTCGAACCAGTACAGCTTCGGGTTGGTCGGCCCGATCAGGAACGATGCCGACAGCGACATGTAGTTGAACATGCCCTGGCTGCCCGGCTTGAGCGCCAGCACGATCCCGTGGTCCGGGACGTCGTCGCCGTTCAGGTCTTGCCCGTTGAAGAACTCGATCGCATCGCGCAGCTGGGCCCAGGTCTGCGGGACCGCCAGCGCGTAGCCGTACTTCTGCCTGAACGCGGCCTGGTGACGCGGGTCGTTGAGAAGATCGCGCCGGTAGTACATCACCTGGCCGTCGTGGTCGTAGGCGACCATGTACTTCTTCCCGCCGTAGGACAGCAAGCTGCGCGGGCCGGGCAGCACGTCGTCGATGTTCCACTTCGGAAAGCGCGGGTCGTCGTAGAACCTGTCGTAGGACAGAAGGTGCCCGCCGGCCACCATGTCGCCCAGCCACCAGCCGCCGGCGATCGACGCGTCGTACTTGCCGACGCGGTTGGTCATGTCCGAGATGATGGTCGGGAAGTGCTCGATGCCCGGCAGGCGCACGATCTCCAGCTGTGCCCCGGTGGCTGCCTCGAACTCGTCCTTCACTTCGACGACGGCGAGGCTGATCGCGCTCTTGGTGGCGATCACCGTCACCTTCTGGTTCGGGAACGGGCACTTCCCGGGCGCGCAGGGCGGCAGGACGCGCGGAGCGGTCGACTCGCTCGGCTTGACCACGGTCACGGTCGTGCTTTCCGGCTTCGGCGCCGGCCTGGACTCGGGACCGACCGCAGTCTGCGCGCTTGCGATCCACCCCGTCATGAGTGCCGCGATGGCGATGGCCAGCCTGCGTAGCAACATCCTTGTCCCCAGAGGCTCGCGCCGGATTATCGGCGCTTCCAGCCCCGCTTCAAGCCCTTGTGAATGGCGAAGCCAAGCCCGGCTCGCATCACGCCTGGTGTGGAAACGGCGCTCGCCAGGCCAGCAGCACCGGCGGCACCGACAGCACGAGCACCAACGCGAAGAAGGTCCGGTAGTCGTGCGCCACCCAGCCCCATACCCAGCCGCTGGCCATGCCGGTGGCCCACTTGGTGAGCGCCATCACGCCGGTGGCCATGGCGTAGTGAGTCATCCTGAAGGGGCCTGGGGCCACCTGCTGCATCATGTAAAGCATGTGACCCACCGAGCCCATGCCGAAGCCGAACTTCTCGGCCGCGACGATCGCGCCGATCCACAGCGCGTTGTCGGGCAGCGCCTGGCTCAGGTAGAAGTAGGTGAAGTGCGGCACGTTCAGCACCAGTGCCAGCACGAAGAACGAGCGCGGCAGCGTGCGCCGCGCGACGAGAAAGCCGCCGAGGAACGCGCCGGCGATGAAGGCGACGGTGCCTGCGGTGCCGTTGATGTGGCCCAGCAGCTGGTTATCCAGGCCCAGGCCGCCGGCATCGCGCGGGTCCAGCATGAACAGCGGCCCGAACTTCTCGATGAAGCCCTCGCCGAAGCGGTAGAAGAAGATGACCGCCAGCATCATCCAGATCTGCGGCTTCTGGAAGAACGAGACCCAGGAGCTTCGCAGCGCCGCGATGGCCGCCCCGAAGCCCTGGCCCTGCACCGCCGACGGCGCGCCGGGGGGCAGCACCCGCAGGTGCCACAGGCCGAAGGCGCCCATCGCCAGCGCAGCGCCGCTGACCACCACCATCCAGCAGTGCACCCACGACAGCCCCGCACGGTTGTGCAGCCAGCCGGTGAGCGAGACCAACAGGCCCGAAGCGATCACCGCGCCGAGGTTCCAGCACATGCCCTGCAGGCCGGCGTAGCGCGCCTGGTCGCGCGCCGGCATGGTCGTCATGAACACGCCGTCGGCCACCGTGTCCTGGGTGGCCGAGGCGAAGCCGGTGATCCAGAAGAAGGCGAGCGACAGCCGGAAGAAGCCGTCCAGTGGCAGGCAGAACGCGACCAGCCCCAGCGAGGCCATCATCGTGAACTGCATGCAGATGACCCACCAGCGCTTGGTGCGCACGGGCTCGAGCAGCGGCGCCCACAGCGGCTTCAGCACCCAGGGCAGGTACATCTGGGAGGTGTAGAGCGCGATGTCCTCGTTGGAGATGCCGAGGTTCTTGTAGAGGATGGCCGCGACCACGCCGACCATCACGTTGGGCAGGCCCATCGCCAGGTAGAGCGAGGGCACCCACGCGAGCGGATGTCGCCGTGTTGGGGTGGCGGGGAGTGCGAGCGGCAAGGGAAGCGTGGAGTCGGTCATGGCGGGGTCACTTGGTCAGCACTTGCAGCGCGGCCGACACGTACACCAGCGGCGCATTCCAGTTGATGGCCACCTCGTTGCTCGCGTAGCTGCAATCGTGGTCGAGGTACGAGAGGGCGGGCTGTTTCGACGCGTACGGCACCGGGCAGTCCTTTGCATCCTGCTGGCCCGGATTGGGCCCGCCGACGATGAACCCCGGCACGGGCGCGGCCACCCCGTCGGCCTGCGAAGGGCGGTGGTGCGGGTGCATCGGCGAGGCGGCCCCGACGCCGGTGACCATGGACATGCCGAGCGGATTGCGGCCCAGCACGTAGTCCAGCGCCGACTGCGCTGCATCGAGCAGGCGCCGCTCGCCGGTCATGCGGTAGCCCTGGATCAGCACCAGCGCCTGGTTCAGCGCCGTGGCATTGCTGCCCCAGACGAAGTCGTCCGTCTGCATCGCCAGGCGGTAGGGCGAGGCCTGCCAGGCGTCAGCCAGCTTCGACGCCAGGCCGGTGATGCGGCGCTCGATCAGCGCGCGGTCGACCGCCGGCGTCAGGCGCTCGCGATGGTGGGCCAGCGAGATCCAGCCGAGCGTCGCCACGTCGGACCAGCCCGGCACGCCGACCGGCGCCTGCGCCCGCTCCATGGCCGCGAGGTAGGCGTCGTCGCGCGTGGTCACGTACAGCTCCGCGGCGGCCCAGGCGAACTCGTCGGACAGCTTGTCATCGCCATAGCCGCCGGTGTGGATGTCGGGCGGCTGGCGGTAGGTCACCGCCGGGTGCGCCTGCGCCCAGGCCCAGGCCGCCTTCGCCGCCGCCAGCATGCGCGCCGACAGCCCCGGCCGCTGCGTTTCGTAGGCGGCGAAGACGCGGCTGGCCTGGGCCATCACCGCCGCGAAGTCGAGCGTCGCGGCGGTGGCCTTCATCACCACGTAGCGGTCGCCCGTGGACTGGTGCGGCATCACCCCGCCGTCGAAGCTCTTGCTGGTGAGCTTGTGGTAGACGCCGCCGTCGGCGGGGTCCTGCATCGCCAGCATCCAGTCGAGGTTCCACAGCGCCTCGTCGAGCAGGTCGGGGATGCCGTTGCCGCTTTCCGGGATGTTCAACGCCTGGCTCTGGAAGAACCGGGGAAAGTGCTCGTACGCGGCCAGCAGCGTGTAGACCGTGATGCCCGAGTTGACGACGTACTTGTTGTAGTCGCCCGCGTCATACCAGCCCTTGGGCGCGGAGATCGCGCTCCCCTCGGCGCGCGCGGGGCCGGCGGCAGACGCGTGCACGAGCACGTGCGTGTCGGGGTGCCCGGCCGCGCGTGCCCAGGGGCCGGCATGCTCCGCTCGCAACTCGGCGCCGGCCCGGTTGTAGTAGTAGGCCTTGATCGCCGCGACGTTCAGCGCCGCGTAGGCATCGCCGGCGATGGTGAAGCGCGGCGAGTCGGCCAGGCCGTCCACGTGCAGCCGGTACTCGCCGGGCGTTCGCAACACCGAGAAGTCGGCCAGGCGCACCGCTTGCTGCGACGGCGCCCACACCGATGCCGCACCGAGCGGGCCTCGCCACACCTCGCGCCCACTGTGCGCGTCGACCACCGCGAAGCTCGCAGCGCCGTTGACCGGCACCGCAGCCCACTTCGCCGCCTCGGGCGGGAAGCCGACCTGGTTCACCGAGATGGTTGCCGCGGGGCCGGGCGGCGCCGTGCCGCAGGCTTGCAGCACCAGGGCGAGCAGCGCGACGGCAACGGAAACGCGGCTCATGGCGTTCCCTCCCACACCGCAGTGTCGGTGGCGCCGGCGTCGCTGCGCACCACCAGCACGTTGCGGCCCGCCACGAGCGGCACGTCCTGCCAGACGGCGATGCGGTCCACCGGCCTGGCGCTTCCCCACACCACACCGTTGACTTGCAGCGTGACGCGCTCGCCGTTGGTGTAGACCTTCACCGGGACCGGCCCGGCGGGCCTGGGCGTGAAGCGCTGGCTGGCCACGTGGACCATGGGCGCGCGACTCCAGTGCGCGCGGTAGAAGTGGTAGGCGTCCTTTTGCATCTTTCGGTCGTAGCTGACGAGGCCCTTGTCGTTGATCCCGCGCCGGTCGCCCTCGTTGCGGCCCGCGGATGCGTGGTCGAAGGCGAGCCAGACGAAGCTGCCCGCGAGCCAGGGCCGCGTGCGGATCTGTGCCCAGTAGGCTTCGTGGAACAGCGCCTGGTATTGCTCGGGGTGCCAAGGCCCCGACGGCTTGGGCCGCTGCGGGGGGTCCTGCTGCTGCAGCCCGCTGGCACCGGCGCCGTATTCGCTGATCGCGAAGGCACGCGCGGGCAGGCGCGCATGCAGCGCGTCGGCCCAGGGGCCGAGGTCGGACAGCTCGCCGTCGTACCAGCCCCAGTAGCGGTTGTAGCCGGTGAGGTCGGCCTGCAGCGCCATCGGATGGTCGTCGGCGGCACAGCAGTGGGCGTAGGCGGTGAGGCGCTGCGGGTCGTCCTTCTTGGCCTGCGCATGCAGGTCCGCGAGCAGCGCATGCACGGCGTCGTCGCTGCGGTAGACCTCGTTGCCCAGGCCCCAGATGGCCACCGAGGCATGGTGGCGGTTCTGCCGGACCAGCTCGCGCAGCTGCTGCAACAGGTTGGCGCGGAAGGCGTCGCTCTCGCTCATCGCCGCGTTGAGAGGGATCTCGGTCCAGAGCACGAAACCGAGCTCGTCGGCCAGTTCGTAGGCGCGCTGCGGATGCTGGAAGTGCACGAGCCGCAGGCCCGTGACGCCCAGCGCCTGGAGGATGCGGAAGTCCTCCTCGATCTCCGCGTCGCCGACGGCCAGCCCCTGGCCCGGCCGGCCGGCGTGGAAGTAGTTGACGCCCTGAAGCGCGTACGGCTTGCCGTTGAGCAGCAAGCCGCGCCCCGGGTCCATCGCCAGGGTGCGGATGCCGACCGGCAAGCTCGCCTCGTCGATCACCGAGCCCGCTTGCAGCACCTCGGTCCTGAGCCGATAGAGATAGGGATCGTGCACGCCCTGCCACAGCCGTGGACTGGCTACCTGCAGCACCATCCGGGCCACTTCGGTCGACGCGCCTTGCACAGTGAGCATCTGCTGCACGCGTGCAACCGGACGACTCCGTGCATCCTCCAGGATCACCCGCAGCGCGAGCCGCTGCGTGAGCGGCATGTCGTTGCGCAGACGCGCCTTCACCGTCAGCCGCGCACCGGCAGCCGACACCTGCGCAGCCTCGACCTCGACGCCGGGGCCGCCATGGTCGAGCAGGTCGAGGTGCGCTGCCGCCGTCTCGACCAGCCGCACGCCCCGGTACAGCCCTCCAAAGACCGTGAAGTCGCCACCGAGCGGCGCCACCGTGGGCAGCGCGCCGTTGTCCACGCGCACCGCCAAGGTGTTGGGCCCGGACTTCAGCAAGCCAGTCACGTCGAAGCGGAAACGCGCGTAGCCGCCTTCGTGGCGGCCCGCATGGCGTCCATTGATCCAGACGTCCGCCGCCAGCGCCGCGCCGTCGAATTCGAGGAAGAAGCGGCGCCCTGCCGCAGGTTGCAGATCCAGCACGCGCCGATACCACGCCGGTCCGCGGTGGTAGGCGCCGCCGGCCTCGCCGTCGCTCGCGTTCCAGGTGTGCGGCAGGGTGACCACCGGCCACGCCGAGTCGTCGAAGCCCGCGGCCTCGGCCCCCTGGACATCGGCGCGCTCGAAGCGCCACGCCGCATCGAGCGGAGTCGCATGCCGCGCCGACGCGTGCGCGGCGGCGCACGACGCGAGCAACACGATGCCGACCACACGACTCAAGGTCACCGCGCCCCCCGCTCCAGCGCCACCCGGCCCCAAACCCCCGATGGCTGCCCCGGCTGCGCCTCGACAAGCACCGTGAGCTCCCGGCGGGCCGCGCCCTTGGGCAGCAACACCTCGAACGGCGCCGGCTCGGGCGTCGTCTTCTCGCCGAGCTTGACGCCGTCGACCCACACCTCGGCCTTGCCGGCGATGGCGCCGAACGCGAGGCGCGCCCGGCCGTCGTTGCGGTCGGCGCGCACGGGCAGCCCGCTTCGGTACAGGCGGAACGGTTCGGCTTCAGGCCCGCGGCGGATGGGCGGCTCGTCCCAGCCCCAGGAGTTCATGTCGGTCTCGGCCAGCACGAGCTTGGGGTCGGGGCGCGTGGCAAACGGCGGCGAGACGCGCCAACTGAGCAGCGGCGTCGCCGGCTCCGCCGTCGGCACGCTCGGCGGCGCGCCCGCCGTCCGAAGGGCGAGCACCGTCTCCGCGCCCTGCAACCCCGACGCCGACGCTCGCAGCTTCAAGGCGCCGCCGCCGTCGCGGCGGCTTTGCACGATCACCTGCGCGAGGCCGTTGAACAGGCTGCGCTCGCCGGCCTTGTCGGCCTCGTGCGAATTCGGGTCGCCGTTGCCGACGCCGATGATCGCGCCCTGGCCTTCGATCTCGAAACGCACATGCACGTTCGCGGTCGGCACCGGCCGGCCCTGCGCATCGACTGCACTGACGGTGACCGGCAGCGCATCGAGCCCGTCGCCGGCGAGCGCGCTGCGATCCGGCGTGAGCACCAGCCGCGCCGGCTCGCCGCTGGTCTCGACGACGTCGCGTGCAATCTCGGCGCCTCCACGAAGCGCGACGGCCTCGATGCGGCCCGCTGCATAAGGCACCTGGAAATGCGCCATCTCGTACGGGTCGACGTCCTGCTCACCGACGACTGCGCCGTTGAGCAGCACCCGCACGCGCGGCGCATTGCTCGCGACCATCACGTGGATGGGCTGGCCTTCACGCCCCGGCCAGTTCCAGTGCGGCACCAGCTTGACCACCGGCCGGTCCTTCACCCACTGCGCCTGGTGGATCCAGAACGCCGTCTTCGCGAAGCCCGCGAGGTCCATCGCGCCGAAGAACGAGCTCGCGCTCGGCCACTCGTAGGGCGTGGGCTCGCCGCGATAGTCGATGCCGGTCCAGACGAAGCTGCCGGCGATGAAGGGCCGCTCGGCGATCGCGCGCCAGGCTTGCCGGTGCGTGTTGCCCCACGACGAAGGTTCGTCGTCGTAGCTGCCCAGCACCTGCGCGGCGCGGTCGCTCGTGAATGCACCGCGCGTCATGTACGCCGAGGTGTCTTCCGTGCTCGTCATCGGCCGCTTCGGGTGCTTGCGGTGGTAGGTGTCGTAGGCGCCGATCTGGTAGTTCAGGCCGACGACGTCGAGCGCATCCGCGGCATTCGGATCCGTGAACAGGCCACCGTGCATGGCCCCTGTCACCGGCCGCGAGGCATCGAGCTTCTTGATCGCCGACACCATGCGGCGCGCCATCTCGTAGCCCGGCTCCGTGCTCTGCAGGGGCTCCTCGTTGAAGATGGACCACAGGATCACGCTCGGATGGTTGCGGTCCCGCCGCACCATCCACGTGAGTTGCCGCAGGTAGTCCGGCGATGGGTTGAAGTGACGGTTCTCGTCCATCACCAGCAGGCCCATGCGGTCGGCCATGTCCAGCACCTCGGCCGCGGGCGTGTTGTGCGAGAAGCGGATCGCGTTGACGCCCATCTCCTTCAGGCGCCGCAGCCGGAATTCCCAGATGGGCTCCGGCACTGCCACGCCCACGCCGGCGTGATCCTGGTGGATGCACACGCCCTGCAGCTTCACCGGCTCGTCGTTGAGGAAGAAGCCGCGGTCGGCGTCGAAGCGGATCGTGCGGAATCCCGTCTGCACCTCGGCGCGGTCGAGCTCCTTCGTGCCCTCGCGAAGCACCGCGCGGACGCGGTACACGCTCGGCCGCCCGAGCGTCCACGGCGCCGGATCACGCACTTCGAGGCTCATGCGCGCGACGGCCGAGTCGAGCGCACCCACGCGCGAGCGCGCGCTGCCCTTGGCCACCTCGCGGCCCGAAGGATCGACCAAGGCCACGTCGACCACCGCATCGCGCGCGGCCTTCGCGCTGCTTTCCAGCGTCACCTCGACCGGCACGGTCCAGCGCCCGTTCTTCTTCACCGGGTCGGCATGCACGCCGTCGGTGGCGATGTGCAGCGCGTCGCGCTTGACCAGCCAGCTGTGGCGGTACATGCCCGCGCCCTCGTACCACCAGCCCTCTTGCTCGTCGGCATCCACGCGAACCGCGATCGTGTTCACGCCGGCGCCGTAGCGCACGTAGGGCGTGATGTCGATGCGGATGCCGCTGTAGCCCGACCAGTTGCGGTCGACGACGATGCCGTTGACCCAGACCGTGGCGTGGGTGGCGATGGCGTCGAACTGGAGCTCGATGTGGCGGCCGCGGTCGGACTCGGGCAGCTGCAGGTAGCGGCGGTACCAGCCCATGCCGCGCGGGCGGTAGCCCTGCGAGGCGTTCTCCTTCGGGTCGAACGGGCCTTCGACGGCCCAGTCGTGCGGCAGGTCCAGGTGCCGCCAGTCCGAGTCGTCGAAGTCGGCAGCGGCAGCGCCCCAGGCACCGTTGGCCTTGCCGTTCTGGTAGCTCATGCCGTGGCCCTTGACCACCGGCATGGGCACATCGCCAAGATGGAACAGCCAGCCGGGGTCGAGCGACAGGCGCTCGGCGCGGGCGTTGCCGGTGGCCAGCGCCAGGGCCAGCAGGCACAGCGCGATCCAACCCGTCCGGATGGCTTTCGAAGTCATGTCCATCGCTTTCATTGCCATTCGAGGTGCACGACGCGGCAGCCCCGCGCCTTGAGCGTGCGCAGCAGCAGCGGCAGCGCGGCGGCGCCGAGAGCGGCGCGCAAGGCCCGACTTGCCATCGTGGCGCCCACCCGCTCAGGCCATGTGGAGAGTCACGACCGTCGATCCGGCCTGCACGGGGCTGCGCTGCCCGTCGACCTCCAGACACCAATCGCGCAAGCCGCCTTCGCTGATCGTCGCGGTGTAGCGTTGGGCGTCGCGCTGCACAGTGCCGCGCGCGGCAATGCGCCCATCGGACGATGCCACCGCGAACGGCGCGCTGGCACCGTCGTCGAGCCCGAACACGCGCAGCGTGACACTGCTCGCGTAGTCGTAGTCCGGCCGCTCGGTCTCGCGGCCCCAGGGCAGGACGGTGGCAGGCGCCACGTACACCGGCAGGCCCATGAAGTCGTGCGTCTCGCGGTGCCAGCGGCCGCCCTGCTTCACCTCGCCGGACAGCAGGCCCGTCCAACGGCCTTGCGGCAGGTAGAAGTCGACCTCGCCGCTTTCGGTAAACACCGGCGCGACCAGCAGCGCTTCGCCGAGCTGGTACTGCCGGTCCAGCGTGGCGCAGGCAGGGTCGTGCGGATGCTCCAGCAGCATCGAGCGCATCATGGGAACGCCTGTCTCGCAGGCCTCGATCGCCTTGGCGTAGAGGTAGGGCATGAGCCGGTGCTTCAGCCTCGTGAAAGCCTGCAGGACATCGCAGCTCTCCTCGTCCACCAGCCAGGGCACGCGGTAGAAGCTGCTGCCGTGCAGGCGGCTGTGCGAGGACAGCAGGCCGAACTGGATCCAGCGCTTGTAGACCGCGGGCGGCGGGTTGCCCTCGAACCCGCCGATGTCGTGGCTCCAGAACGCGAAGCCGCAGCTGGTGAGCGACAGGCCGCCGCGCAGGCTCTCGGCCATCGATTCGAAGTTGGACCAGCAGTCGCCGCCCCAGTGCACCGGGAAGCGCTGGCCCGAGGCATAGCTGGAGCGCGCGAAGACGATCGCGTCCTCGCGCTTGACCTCCTGCAGCACCTCGAAGACCGCCTGGTTGTACAGCAGCGGGTAGAGGTTGTGCATCTCCACCGGATCCGAGCCGTCGTGGTAGCGCACGTCCTGGTCGGGAATGCGCTCGCCGAAGTCGGTCTTGAAGCAGTCCACGCCCATCGCCATCAGGCGTCGCAGGTGGCCCTGGTACCAGGTCACCGCATCGGGGTTGGTGAAGTCGACGATGGCCATGCCGGGCTGCCAGAGGTCGGTCTGCCAGGTGAGGCCGTTCGTGCGCCGGATGAAGTAGCCCTTGTCCACACCCTCCTTGAACAGCGGCGACTTCTGCGCGATGTAGGGGTTGATCCAGAGGCTGGTCTTCAGGCCCTTGGCATGCAGGCGTTCCAGCATGGCCCCGGGGGCGGGGAAGCCGCGCGGGTCCCACTGGAAATCGCACCACTGGAATTCGCGCATCCAGAAGCAGTCGAAGTGGAAGACGCTCAAGGGGAGCTCGCGCCGCTTCATCTCGTCGATGAAATGGGTCGCGGTCGCCTCGTCGTACTGCGTGGTGAACGAGGTCGTCATCCACAGGCCGAAGCTCCAGGCGGGCGGCAGTGGCGCCCGGCCCGTGAGCGCGGTGAGGCGCGCCACCACGTCCTTGGGCGTCGGACCGGCGACCACGCAGTAGTCCAGGCTCTCGCCTTCGCGGCTGAACTGCACACGCGCGGTCTTCTCCGACGCCACCTCGAACGACACCGGACCCGCCTCGTTGACGAGGACGCCGTAGCCGCGGCTGGTGAGGTAGAACGGCACGCTCTTGTAGGCCTGCTCGCAGGCGGTTCCGCCGTCCTTGTTGGTGTTCTCCACCACCTGGCCGTTCTTCACGAAGGGCGTGAAGCGCTCGCCCAGTCCGTACACGGTTTCACCGACGGCCAGCGTCAGCTGCTCGTGAACGAAGTTGCCCTTGCCGGGCCACTGGACGTAGCCCAGGCTGCGCCAGTCGCTGCGCGTGATCAGCTTGCCGCCCTCGCGGAAGGTGAGGCTCCAGCCCTCGCCCTTGCGCACCGTGACCGAGACCGGGCCGGAGTGCAGCGTCACGTCCGTGTCGGTCTGTTCGATGCGCACGGCCGGCTTGCCGGCGCCCGGCATGGGCACGTGCAGCCGCGGCGGCTCGGAGGCCGAGAAGTGCTCGACGCTCACGCGGATCACGCCCTCCATCGGCGAGCTGAGGGTGACGGTGAGCGCGGGGCCGGTCAGCGTGTCGCCGCGGTGCTTGATCGGGCGGGTGGTGGCGAAGACGACCAGCTTGTCGTCGTGGGCCTGCACGTCATAGGCCTCGCAGGCGTAGTGCGCAGCGGCGCCCGGCTGCAGCAGCCACTGTCCATCGGTGAATTTCATCGCAATCGGGAATGGGTTGTGAAACGAATGCCTCAGTTCGGCTCGAGGGTGACCAGCACGACGTCGTTGCTGCGCATCGGCAGCTTCCACTGCAGACGACCGTCGGCGCGCACGCGCACCGCCCGATCGGTCTCCGGCTTGTCGGCGGTGAGTTCCTGCAGTTGCCGCAGTTGCGGCGCGCTCAGCGCCTGGGGCGACCCCATCTCCAGGTAGGCCGTGTGCGCATCGTTGGACCGGTAGCCGGTGCGCCGCACCTGCAGCCGGTAGCGACCGGGTGCGAGGTGCCGCAGGTCCAACTGCAGCGCGGGTGCGCCGACCGCAGGCAGCGGCTTGCCGAAGAACACGCCATTGCTCGTGGGCTGCTCGCGCTGCTGCCAGTCCCATGCGAGCACCGCGGTGCGGCGGTGATCGGTGGACGCCAGCACGGCCGGATCGGCGCTGGGAATCTCGTTGCCGCGAAGCCGGTGCAAGTACTTGTAGGCGAACCACGCCGGCTTGCGCACGCCCTCCCGCGTCATCAGGCCGAAGCCGCCGTGGAACGGCCGGTCCGGCGGTCCGGGCTCCTCGAAGAGATCGCTGTAGGTCCAGTAGCTCATCGCCTGCGCATGGCCGCGCGTACCACGCAGCTTGGTCAGGATCCACGATGCGCTGACGTAGCTGTCGTGCACCCGGTCGCGCGGGTTGTAGCTGGTGCTCCACTCGGTGATGTACAGCGGCAGCCCCGGGAAGGCGGAGGCTTCGATCTGCTCGCGCACGCGCTTCACGTCACCGACGATGGAGTCGGGATTGGGAGACAGCTTGCGGTCGGACTGCCCGTATTCGTCGAGGAAGCCCTCCTCCACGCCGTAGGTGTGGGTGGTGACGAAGTCCACCGGCACCTCGTGGGCCTTGGCGTAGGCCAGGAACTCCGGCACCCAGGCCGCGCCGGCAGTGGAAGGCCCGCCCACGCGCAATTGCGGGTCGATGGCCTTGATGGCCTTGGCGCTGCGCGCATACAGCTCGAAGTAGGCCGTCTGGTCGGCGCGCTCCCAGAAGCCGTCGAGGTTGGGCTCGTTCCACACCTCGAAGTACCAGCGGCGCACTTCTGCCTCTCCGTAGCGCTGGCGAACGTGCTTCACGAAGGCCTCCACCAGCGCTCGCCACGGCTCGGGCCTCGGATGCGAGGTGTTGCCCTTCCAGTAGAAGATGGTCTGCGGCGAGGTGGCCATCGCCTCGGGCGTGAAGCCCAGCTCCACGAAGGGGCGGATGCCCTTGGCCAGCAGCGCGTCGTACAGCTTGTCGACGCCGCTGAAGTCGAACACGAGCGCGTCGCCCTCCTGCCTCGCCGTTCGCAGCACGTCGTGGAAGATCGCGTGGAAGCGGATGTAGCGAAAGCCCAGCTCGTCGACCGCCGTCTTCAGCTGCGCCTGGCTGTCGTCGCGCATCAGCGTGCCGGGAAAGTCGGCGCCGACCGAGTGGTCGAAGAAGCGGTCGACCGGGTTGGCGGCGTGCGCCACGTCGAGCTGCACGTGCCGCTGTGCAGGCCCGCCCGCCTCGGCGGCGATGCAAGAGGCGGCCAGCGCCAACGCCACCGATGTCTTGCGAAGCAGGGGCCCGCTCACGCGGGCGGTCCTGCTGACGAATCTGTCGTTCATTCAAGGCTTCCGAATCAAGGTGCAGTCGCTGGTGCGGCGGATGCGCGCCACGCAGCGGTGCTTGTCTCCTTTGGGTGGGAGGAAGTTTGGGCCCGCCCCGACGCCCGGCACTTAGGTGTTTACGCCGATTTATTTCGTTTGACGGACAAACTAATAATCCGCCCCACACAAAGTCGCGTCGCCCCAGCGCAGGACAGGAGAAACGCCTTGCCCATCGAGGCCACCGGCAGTCACCAGTTGCTCAAGGACATCAACCGCATGGTGCTGGTGCGCCAACTGTGCACCCGCCCGGGCCTCTCGCGTGCCGACCTGGCCAGTGAAGTCGGACTCACCAAATCCACCGTGAGCCTGCTGGTGCGCGAGCTGATCGACGAAGGCTGGCTGGTCGAGCGCGCGGTGGTGGCCACCGGCGAGCTCGGACGCCGCCCCACGCCGCTGTTCATCGACCGACGCCGCCTGCTGCTGCTGGGCGCCGAGGTGGGCGTCGAGTCGGTGCGCGTGGTGGCGACCTCGCTCACCGGCGACGTGCTGACGAGCACCGTGTCCGGCTTCGAGTTCGACAAGAGCGCCGTGGCCTGCATCGGCTCGCTGGCCGACGCGCTGCTCGCGCTTCGCAAGCAGCTCAGCCCGTCCGAGCACCGGGTCATCGGCATCGGCGTGGGCCTGCCCGGCGGCGTGGACGAGGCACAGGGCTTCCTGAACTTCGCACCCAACCTCGGCTGGCGCGACATTCCCGTCGGCGCGCTGCTGGCCGAGAGGCTCGCCGGCTCTGCGCTCGCAGGGCTGCCGCTGTATCTGCTGAACGAAGCCGACGTGGCCGCCCTCGGGGAGCTGGAGTTCAACGCCGCGCAGGTCTGCAGCCCGCTGCTGTACCTGAGCATCAACCAGGGTGTGGGTGCCGGCGTGGTCGTGGGCGACCGGCTGCTCACCGGAAGCCACGGCTTCGCCGGCGAGGTGGGCCACATGGTGCTGGAGCCGGAGGGTCCCTTGTGTTCGTGCGGCCGGCGCGGCTGCGCCGAGGCGCTGATCGGCTCGCGTGCGGTGCTGCGCGCAAGCGAGCAGGATGCGGCCCAGAAGGCGGGCAGCTACCTCGGCGTCCTGCTGAACAACCTGGCCTCGGCCTACGACCCCGCCTGCATCGTGCTGGGCGGCGCGATGGTGGACCTGGGCGACGTGTTCCTGCAACCCGCGCTGCGCACGCTGAACGAATACGCCGCCGCGGCCAAGCTCGAGCCGCCGACGGTGCGGACCTCGCGCTTCGGCGCCGACGCGGCGGCCGTGGGCGCGGCGGCCCTGGTGCGCTATCGCCTGACGCGGCCGCTGATCGGCAGCGCATCGGCATTCGAGGAGTTCGCATGACGTATCTCGGCATCGATCTCGGCACCTCCGAGGTCAAGCTGCTGTTGCTCGATGCGCAGGGCCGCATCGTGGGCCAGGCCGGCGCGCCGCTGCAGGTGTCCCGCCCGCAACCCCTCTGGTCCGAGCAATCGCCGCAGGACTGGTGGCAGGCGACCGAGAGCGCGGTATCGAAACTGCGCCAGGCGCATCCCGTGGCCTGGGGGCAGGTTCGCGCGATCGGGCTCTCCGGCCAGATGCACGGCGCGGTGCTGCTGGGCCCGCACGACCAGGTGCTGCGGCCGGCCATCCTGTGGAACGACGGCCGCAGCCACGCGGAGTGCGACGAGCTCACGCGCCGCGCACCCACGCTGCACGCGGTGGCCGGCAATCTCGCGATGCCGGGCTTCACCGCACCGAAGCTGCTGTGGGTGAAAGCGCACGAGCCGGATGTGTTCGCGCAGGTGCGCAGCGTGCTGCTGCCCAAGGACTACCTGCGCATGCTCCTGAGCGGCGAGAAGGTGTCCGATCCTTCTGACGCCGCGGGCACGCTGTGGCTCGACGTGGCCGCTCGCGACTGGTCCGACGGGTTGCTTTCGGCTTGCGGCCTGCGCCGCTCGCAGATGCCACGGCTGGTGGAGAGCAACCAGCCCAGCGCGGTGCTTCGGCCCGAGCTCGCCAGAGCCTGGGGCCTGGCACCCGAGGTCGTGATCGCCGGGGGCGCCGGCGACAACGCCGCCAGTGCCATCGGAATCGGTGCCATCTCTGCGGGGGACGGCTTCCTGTCCCTCGGCACGTCCGGCGTGCTGTTCGTGGTGAACGACAGGTTCCGGCCCAACCCGGCTTCGGCGGTGCATGCGTTCTGCCATGCGCTGCCGCAGCGCTGGCACCAGATGAGCGTGATGCTGTCGGCCGCGAGCTGCCTGAAGTGGTTCGTGAACTTCAGCGGCGCGGGCGACGAGGCCTCGCTGCTGTCCGACGTCGCCCAGCTGCCGCCGGCCGCGTTGGCCGAGGCGCCGCTGTTCTTGCCCTACCTCGCGGGCGAGCGCACGCCGCACAACGACCCCTTCGCACAAGCTGCGTTCCAGGGCCTCACGCACGAGAGCAGCCGCGCGCTGTGCGGCTACGCCGTGCTCGAAGGCGTGGCCTTCGGCATGGCCGACGGCCTGGCCGCGCTGCAGGCCGCGGGCACCGAGGTGTCGCGGCTGTCGCTGGTGGGTGGCGGAGCGCGTAGCGACTACTGGGCACAGCTCATTGCCGACGCGCTGAACGTCGAGATCGTCACGCACACGGGCGGCGAAGCCGGCGGCGCGCTCGGCGCGGCCCGGCTTGGCTGGATGGCTGCCGGCGGCGCGCAGGCGCAGGTGTGCGCCAAGCCCGACATCGCTGGACGCTTCCGGCCCGACAGCGAGCGTCATGCCGTGCTGCAGCCGCGCCTGCAGCGCTTCCGCGAGACCTACCAGCGGCTCAAGGCGGCGCGATAGCTTTCGCCGCACCGAAAGACATGGGCACGTTCACCTACTCCAGCCCGTTCCCGCCATCGTTCGTCTTCGGCGTGGCCGCCGCCGCGGCGCAAGTGGAGCGTGCGGCGTTCCACTGGCACCGCTTCGACGAGGACTTCGCGCTGATGGCAAGTCTGGGCGTCAAGCACTACCGCCTGTCGATCGCCTGGCCGCACATCTACCCGCAGGGCGAGGGCCCGGTCGACAAGGCAGGCCTCGAGTTCTACCGCCGCGTGCTCGCCAGCATGGCGCGCCACGGCATCACGCCCTGGGTGACGCTGTTCCACGGGGACCTGCCGCGCTCGCTGGAAGACCGCGGTGGCTGGACGGCGCGCGGCACGGCGTACGCCTTCGCACGCTATGCCGACACCGTGGTCAAGGAGCTCGGTGCGAACGTGAAGAACTGGGTCACGCTCAACAGGATCCGCTGCTTCAGCGAAGCGATGGCGAACCAGACCTGCCACCACGCGCTGCTCGCCCACGGCCATGCCGTGCGTGCGGTGCGCGAGTTCGGCGGCCCGGGCGCCCGCGTGGGTCTCGCGGACAACTGCCACGTCAGCGTGCCCGTCGCCGAGACGCCCGACGACATCGCCGCCGCGAAGGCGTGGTTCCTCGACAGGAACGCGCAGGTGCTGGGCGCCATCCACCGCCGCGGCGCGCGGCCCGTGGCCGCCGACGCGCCGAAAGCACAGCCGGGCGACTTCGACCTGATCAACCTGCCCCCCGACTTCCTGGGCCTGAACATCCACACCGCCACCTACGTGCGCGCCGGACACAACGGCGAGCCCTACGAGGCGCTGCCGGTGCCGCGCGACGACCCGCGCACCGACAGCCCCGGGCTCAACCTGGTACCGCAGGGCATCTACTGGGCAGCGCGCATGTGCCACAAGCTCTACGGCTGCAAGTCGATCTACATCACCGAGAACGGCTGCGGCCACAACGACGAGCAGGCCGTCGACGGCGAGCTGATCGAATTGCACCGGCGCGAGTGCCTGCGCAATTGCCTGCGCGAGGTGCATCGCGCCATCGCGGACGGCGTGCCGATCAAGGGCCACTTCCTGAGCTCGCCGCAACGCACGCGCAAGGTCTCGGCACGCTACTACGCCGATGTGATGCGCACCCGCACCGTCGTCTGAGAGACCGCCGAGGCCTTCACCTCCCGGAGCTCAAGCATGAAACAGGTGTTGTCCGTTGCTCAATTCGTGCTCGCGCTGTGCGCCAATCCCTTCGCGCGGGCGCAAAGCGGCGGCACACCCGCCATGCCCGGCCCGATGCGTGACATCACCAGCCTGCAGCTGTCGCAGCACCTGGCGCCGAGCTGGAACCTGGCCCCCTCGCGCGAGGCGATCGGCAGCGAAGCGGCCTGGGACCATCGCACGGTCACCAAGGCGCTGCTCGACACGATCAAGGCCGCCGCCTTCAACTCGGTGCGCATTCCGCTGTCCTGGACGCGGTACGCCGATGCCAACGACCACCTCCGCGCCGACCGGATGGCCCGTGCGACCGAGGTCGTGAACCAGGCGCGCAACGCCGGCCTGCACGTCATCATCGACATCCACTCGGACTCCGCCTGGATGCAGCCCACCTATGCACGGCAGGCCGCGGCGAACGCACGCATCGGGAAGCTCTGGACCCAGATCGCACATCACTTCCGGACTTACGACGACCACCTGCTGTTTGCCGCCCACCATGAGGTGATGGGCGCCGGCGACCACCACGCGCCGACGTTCGAGTCCTGCACGGTCCAGAACAGCTTCAACCAGACGTTCGTGAACGCCGTGCGCGCCACGGGCGGCAACAACGCCGTGCGCCACCTGGTCGTGCAGGGCTACAACGGCCACATCGACCACACCTGCGACTTTCTCGCCGTGCCGACCGACACGGTCGCGGGCCGGTTGATGGTCGAGGTGCACTGCGACGGTCCGGCGCGTGCCAGCGGGGGCCACGTCACCGCGCAGTTCAACAGGATGAGGCAGCGCTTCATCGACGGGCTCGGCGTGCCGGTGCTGGTCGGCGAACTGCCTGCGGCCGGGCGGCTGAGCGTCGATGGCGTGAGGACGTACCGCACACCCTGGGACCCGTACATCGCCAGCGCCGCGCGCGCTCACGGCGTCGTGCCGACGTACTCGGCGAAGTGAGCCGCATCGAAAATCCGAGCACATGAAGAGCAGACGTCGTTTCCTGGCCACCGCCGGGCTGGCGCTCGCCCTGCCCGGCCTCGCGCGCGCCAAGGTCGTCGCCACCGAGCGCGGCGATCGCGAAGACCTGTCGCTGTGGTACGAGCAGCCCGCGGGCCCCTGGATCGAGGCGCTGCCGGTCGGCAACGGCCGGGTCGGCGCGATGGTGTTCGGCCGCATGGCACAGGAGCGCGTGCAGCTGAACATCGACACGCTGTCCGGCGGCGGGCCCTACACGCCGGACAACCCTGCCGCGCTCGAGGCGCTGCCGCGCGTGCGTGCGCTGCTCGAGCAGGGCCGCTGGCACGAGGCCTCCGACCTCGCCGGCACGACGATGATGGCCAGGCCGATGGTGCAGATGCCCTACGGCGCGGCGGGCGACCTGTTCCTCGACACGAAGGGCCTTCGAGCCCCGGCAGGCTTGCGCCGCTGGCTCGACCTCGACAGCGCGATCGCGGCGACGCGCTTCACCGATGGGCGCGTGCGCCACTTGCGCGAGGTGTTCTGCAGCGAGCCTGACCAGGTGCTGGTGGTCCGCCTCTCGACACAAGGGGGCAGCTTCGACCTCGACCTCGGCTATCGCCACCCGGCCGATGCCGAATACGGCGCGAAGCCCTCCGACGCCAGGACGGGCGCCGTGTCGCTGGTGGGCGCCCCATGGAACCACCGCGAACCGCTGCGCGAAGGCGAGCGCCCCACCACGCTGGCGATCGGCCCCGACGGCGACGCTGCGCTGCTGGTGCAGGGCCGCAACGTGGCCGATGCCGGCATCGCCTCGGCATTGCGCTTCGCCGTGCGCATCAAGGCCGTGAGCGACGGCCTCATCGACGCGGTCGGCGACCGGATCGAGGTGCGCGGCGCACGCACGCTGACGCTGCTGGTCGCCGCGGCGACGAGCCACGTCCGCTTCGACGACGTGAGCGGCGATCCGGTCTCCGCCGTGTGCACCCGCAGCGAGGCCGCGTCGCGCACGCCCTACGAACGGCTGAAGCAGCGCCATGTGCAGTCGCACCGGGCGCTGTTCCGGCGCCTGTCGATCCGCATCGGCAGCGGCGCCGCCGACCCGCGCCCGACCCACGAGCGCATCTTCGCTGCCGCCACCGAAGTGCAGCCCGCGCTCGCCGCCCTCTACGTGCAGTACGCGCGCTACCTGCTGATCTCGTCGTCGCGGCCCGGCAGCGAGCCGGCCAACCTGCAGGGCCGCTGGAACGAGGGCAACCATCCGCCCTGGGGCGGCAAGTTCACGATCAACATCAACACCCAGATGAACTACTGGCCGGCCGGGCCGGGCAACCTGGGCGAATGCGTCGAGCCGCTGCTGCGCATGGTGGAGGAGCTCTCGATCACCGGCGCACGCACCGCTCGCACGTGCTACGGCGCGCGCGGCTGGGTCGCGCACCACAACACCGATCTGTGGCGCGCGGCCGCACCGGTCGACGGGCCGCTGTGGGGCTTGTGGCCGTGCGGCGGCGCGTGGCTGTGCAACACGCTGTGGGACCACTACGAATACCACCCTGATCCGGCAACGCTGCGGCGCCTCCATCCGCTGCTCAAGGGCGCGTCGCTGTTCTTCCTCGACACGCTGGTGGAGGATCCCGAGGGCCGCGGTCTCGTCACCTCGCCCTCGATCTCGCCGGAGAACGAGCACCACCCCGGCGTCGCGCTGTGCGCGGGCCCGGCCATGGACCGCCAGATCCTGCGCGACCTGTTCGACCACACGATGCGGGCTCACGCGCTGCTGGGCGAGCCGGATGACGACTTCATGCGCGCGCTGCGCAACGCGAGCGCGCGCCTGCCGGCCGATCGCATCGGCACGCAAGGCCAGTTGCAGGAGTGGCTGGACGACTGGGATGCGGCGGCGCCCGACCCGCGCCATCGCCATGTGTCGCACCTGTACGCGGTGTACCCCAGCGGGCGGATCAACCTGCGCGACACGCCGGAACTCGCACAGGCGGCCAAGGTCACGCTGAACGCGCGAGGCGACCAGTCCACCGGCTGGGCGACCGCGTGGCGCCTCGCGCTGTGGGCGCGCCTGGGTGAGGGCGAGCGCGCACATTCGATCCTGCAGGGACTGCTCGGGCCGGTGCGCACCTACCCGAACATGTTCGATTCGCATCCACCGTTCCAGATCGACGGCAATTTCGGCGGTGCCGCGGGCATCCTCGAGATGATCGTGCAGTCGTGGGGCGGCCAGATCCACCTGCTGCCCGCACTGCCGAAATACTGGGACGAAGGCGAGCTGCGCGGCGTGCGTGTGCGCGGCGGCATCGAGCTCGATGTCCGCTGGTCCGGCGGCCGCCCGGTCCGCGTGGCGCTGCGGGGACCGGCACGAACCCGGCTGGCCTTGCGCTGCGGTGGACGCTCCGTCGCCGTCACGCTGGATGGAGCCGGCCGCGCGCTCCTCGCCGGCCGGGGCCTGTTCGTGAACTCGTAGACAAACCCGGGCCGCAGTCCTAGGTGTTTTACCTCTCTTATTTCGTTCGTTGCCCAAACTAATAATCAAAACAAACAGATCCCTCGAGGACACGACATGAGACAAGTCAACTCCCTCCTTCCGGCTTCGGCTTGAAACACATGCCGAACACTCTCTGCCGAAGGCTGGGCCAGATCGCCTTGACAGCCCTTTGCCCATTGGCCTTCGCCGTCGCGGCTCCTGCCGACCCGACACACCTCGTGCAGCGGGACGGCCGCCACGCCCTCATGGTGGACGGCGAGCCCTTCCTCGTGCTCGGTGCGCAAGTGCACAACTCGAGCAACTATCCCAAGGCACTGGAAAAGGTGTGGCCCGCGGTCAAGGACATCCACGCCAACACGGTGGAAGTGCCGCTCGCATGGGAGCAGGTCGAGCCGACAGAAGGCAAGTTCGACTTCAGCTTCCTCGAGACGCTGGTGACGCAGGCACGGCAGCACAAGGTGCGCGTGGTGCTGCTGTGGTTCGGCACCTGGAAGAACACCAGCCCGCAATACACGCCTGCGTGGGTGAAGCTGGACAACCAGCGTTTCCCGCGCATGGTCGACCCGCAAGGCAAGCCGAGCTACTGCCTCTCGCCATTCGGCGAGGAGACGATGAAGGCCGACAAGCGGGCCTTCGCAGCCCTGATGGGCCACCTGAAGAAGATCGACGGGCGCGAACGCACCGTCGTCATGGTGCAAGTGGAGAACGAGGTCGGCACCTTCGGCCTGGTGCGCGACTTCGGGCCGAAGGCGCAGGCCGCCTTCGAGCGCGACGTGCCGGCCGCCGTGCTGGCCGGGAAGAAGGCCCCCGTGGCCGGGGCGGACAAGGGCTCCTGGCGTGCCGTCTACGGCGACTATGCCGACGAGTACTTCCACGCCTGGGCAATCGCCAGCTACATCGAGGAGATCGCCAAAGCGGGGCGCGCGGTCCACGATCTGCCGCTGTACGTCAACAACGCATTGCGCGATCCGCTGGAGCAGCCGCCGCAGCCGTGGAAGAGCAATTTCGCCAGCGGCGGACCGACCCATGACGTGATCGACATCTACAAGGCGGCCGCGCCCCACATCGACATCGTCGGACCCGACATCTACCACCCCGAGTGGGCCAATGTCACGGCCCACCTGGCGCAGTTCCAGCGCCCCGACAACGCGCTGTGGGTGCCGGAGCTGGGGAACGCGGAGGTCTACGCCCGCTACGTCTACCTGATCCTCGGCCGTGGCGCGATCGGCGTGGCGCCGTTCGGCATCGACTACTTCGACTACTCGAACTTCCCGCTCGGCGCCAAGCGCGGCGACAAGGCCATGGTCGAGCCCTTCGCCAAGGTCTACGCCGCGTTCGCGACCATGCAGCGGCAGTGGGCGCGCTGGGCATTCGACGGACGAACCTACGGAGTGGCCGAGGGCGAGGACCACGCCGACCAGCACGTGGCGATGAAGGGCTGGAAGGCCCACGTCACCTTCGGGCAGTGGCAGTTCGGCGAGAAGGAGTGGCCCGGCAACGCGAAGGAGTCGCCGCCGCATGCCGCGATGACCGCCGGCGGCGTCGCGATCGCGCAGATCGGCGATGACGAGTTCCTGCTCGTCGGCCAGTACGCCCGGGTGCGTCTGGAAGACGCGCAAGCCAGCGGCCGGGCGCAGCTCGTGAGTGCCGAGGAAGGCCGATTCGACGCCGGCGGCAAGTGGGTGATGGAGCGGCGCTGGAACGGCGACCAGGTCGACTGGGGCCTGAACTTCACCGCGCAGCCGCGCGTGCTGAAGGTGAAGATGGCGACGTATCGATGAAGACGATCCGTTGGGCGCTTCTCGGCGCGTGCCTCGCCGCCTGCGCCGGTGCGTGGGCGCAGGCGAGCCCCGACATCGTGATGCTTCCGGCGCTTGCGTCGGCGTGGCGCACCGTCGTCGGCCATTGGGAGGGCCAGGCCGAGCTGACCGGCGACACCGTCGCCGCGCCGAAGCCCACAGCCGAGTGGGCGCGCTCTGGCCGCGCGGCCGCCGCAGCGGTCGGCAAGGACGGCCGGCGCGAGGCGATGCTGTTCGACTGGCAGGATCTGTGGTACTCCACGCTGCGCATCGAAAGCCGGCAGCCGCTGGACCTGCGCCCCTACATGGGCGGCACGCTGGAGTTCGACCTCGACGTCGTGGAACTCGCCAAGGGCGGCGTCCGGGTCAAGCTGGCCTGCGGCGAGGGCTGCGAGCGCAGCGTGAACCTCATCGAGCCGGCGCGCGCCGCGGCCGGCAAGGGCTGGCGTCGCATGGCGCTGGCGATGAGCTGCTTCGCGCGCGAAGGCGCTGACTTCTCGAAGGTGAGCCTGCCCTTCTCGCTCGAAGGCAACGGCACCGGCCGCGTCAGCATCGCCAACGTGCGCATCACGCGCGCCGCCAAGCGCGGCATCGACTGCCCCGACTACCGCACCGAGGCGGTCACGGCCGCCATGCAGACCGAGTGGTTTGCCATCGACTGGTGGCTGCCGCTGCACAAGCAGAAGCTGGAAGAGAAGGGCAAGCTCGTCGCCGCCGGCACCGGCCCCGAGATCGTCTTCATCGGCGACTCGATCACCCAGGGCTGGGAGAAGGAAGGCCGCGAGGTGTGGCAGCGCCACTATGCGCCGCGTCGTGCGCTGTCCCTCGGCTTCGGGGGCGAGCGCACCGAGAACGTGTTGTGGCGGCTGCAGAACGGCGAGATCGACGACATCGCGCCGAAGGCGGCGGTGCTGATGATCGGCACCAACAACAGCGGCCGCGACACCCCGGCGGCCATCGCCGCCGGCATCAAGCGGCTGCTCGACGAGATCCGGCAGCGGCTGCCGCAGACCCAGGTGCTGCTGCTGGCCATCTTCCCGCGCGGCGAGAAGCCCGACGACTACCTGCGCGGTGTCAACGAGCGGGTGAACAAGATGATCGCCGGCTACGCCGACGACCGCGTTCACTTCCTCGACATCAATGCCGAGTTGCTGAACGCCGACGGCACGCTGGGCAAGGACGTCATGCCGGACTTGCTGCACCCCAACGCCAAGGGCTATGCGATCTGGCAGCGCGCGATGGAGCCAGCGCTGCAACGCCTCCTCTCCGCGACGCCCGCCGGCCTCGGCAGCGGTGCCTCGCCCGCCATGCGCGACCTCACCAGCCTGCAGCTCTCGAAGCTGATGTCGCCCGGCTGGAACCTCGGCAACTCTCTGGAGGCCATCGACAAGGACACCCCGTACGTGTGGGGCAGCAGCCGCTTCAACGAACAGGCCTGGGGCAACCCCAAGGTGACGCAGGACCTGCTGAGCGCCGTCAAGGCCGCGGGCTTCAAGAGCGTGCGCATTCCGGCTTCATGGAAGCAGTACGCCGACGCCCAGGACAACATCAGCCCGCTGTGGATGGCGCGCGTCAAGGAAGTGGTGGGCTACGCGCGCAACGCGGGGCTGTATGCGATCGTCAACGTCCACTGGGACGGCGGCTGGATGCAGCCGACCCATGCGCAGCAGGCGGCGGCCAACGCGCGCCTGACGAAGTTCTGGACGCAGATCGGCGACGCCTTCAAGGACCACGACGACCACCTGCTGTTCGCCGGCACCAACGAAGTGATGGTCGATGGCGACTACAGCCCGCCGACCGCCGAGCTCTGCGCGGTGCAGAACGGCTTCAACCAGGTCTTCGTCGACGCCGTGCGAGCCACGGGCGGCAACAACGCCAGGCGCCATCTGGTCGTGCAGGCGTTCAACACCAACGTCGACCATGCGCTGAAGTGCAATGCAACGCTGCCCCGGGACTCGGCCACGAGCCGCTTGTTCATGGAAGTGCACTACTACGACCCCTTCAATTTCACGATCAACGAGAAGAGCGACATCTGGCAGTGGGGCTCGATCGCCACCGACAAAGCGGCCACCGAGACCTGGGCCGACGAGGCCCACGTCGACAGGCAGTTCCAGAAGCTGAAGCGCACGTTCGTCGACAAGGGCGTGCCGGTGCTGCTCGGGGAGTACGGCGCGATGCTGCGCAAGCAGCATGACCCCGCGGGCACCTACCGCAAGTACTGGGACCAGACCATCACGAAGTCGGCGTTCCAGCACGGGCTGGTGCCGGTCTACTGGGACAACGGCTACACCGCGGACCTTCAGATGGGCCTGTTCAACCGCGCGACCGGCGCGCAGGCCTTTGCGGACGTGATCGCCGCGATCGTTGGCGCGACGCAGTAAGACGCCGGCCGATGACGCCGGCCCTGGACCCTGTGAGAGCAAGAAGTGAAGTCATGTTGACAATGAAACGCCAGCCCAGGGCGATCGTTCTGGCCCTTCTGTTCGGCAGCGTCTCTGCCTGCGGCGGTGGTGGCGGCGGAGGCGGTGAGACTGCTACCGCGCCGCCTCCTGCACCTGCACCTGCACCTGCACCTGCACCTGCACCTGCACCTGCACCTGCACCCGCCCCTGCACCCGCACCCGCACCCGCGCCGGCTCCGGCACCCGCACCCGCGCCCGCCCCCGCCCCGACGCCCGTCGTCGGCAGCGGCCCGCTCATCGTGGTGGACCAGTTCGGCTACCTGACCTCGCAGCAGAAGGTCGCCGTGCTGCGCGATCCGGTCGACGGCTATGACGGCGGCGATGCGTACACGCCAGGGGCGACGCTGCAGGTGGTCGACACTGCCAGCAGCACAGTGGCTTTCACCGGCACGGCCGCGGCGTGGAGCGCCGGCGCCACCGACGCCTCCTCCGGTGACCGCGCATGGTCGTTCGACTTCAGCGCCGTCACCACGCCAGGCACCTACGAGATCGTCGACGTGGACCGCAACGTCCGCTCCGCGCGCTTCACGATCGGCGCCAACGTCTACCGTCCCGTCCTGGTCCAGGCGGTGCGCACCTTCTTCTACCAGCGCGCCGGCCACGCCAAGGCGGCGCAATTCGCCGGCGCGGGCTGGGCCGATGCGGCCAGCCACCTGGGCCCCTTGCAGGACGCGAACGCGCGCCGCTACAACGCGCCCGGCGACGCCTCCACCGAGCGCGACCTGCACGGCGGCTGGTACGACGCCGGCGACTACAACAAGTACACCAGCTGGGCGGCCAGCTACGTCGTCGATCTGCTGCACGCCTACTCCGAGAACAAGGCGATCTGGAGCGACGACTTCAACATCCCCGAGTCGGGCAACGGCGTGCCCGACGTGCTCGACGAAGTGAAGTGGGGCCTGGACTGGCTGGTGCGCATGCAGAACAGCGACGGCTCGGCGCTCTCCATCGTCGGGCTGGCCTCGGCCAGCCCGCCCTCGAGCGCGACCGCTCCCAGCCTCTACGGCGACGCCAGCACCTCCGCCACGCTGGCCGCTGCAGCGGCCTATGCGCATGGCGCCAAGGTGTTCGGCGGGTTGAACACGCCCGCCTTCGACACCTACGCCGCCGACCTGACCCAGCGCGCGAAGAAGGCCTGGGACTGGGCCAATGCCAATCCCGACGTGCTCTTCTACAACAACGACAGCTCGCGCGGCACGGCCGGCCTGGGTGCCGGGCAGCAGGAGACCGACGACAACGGGCGCGCGCAACTCAAGCTCGTGGCGGCGGTCTATCTCTATGCGCTGACCGGCGATGCCGCCTATCGCAGCTACGTCGATGCGCACTACACCGAGGCGCCGATGTTCGCTTCATGGTGGCTGTCGCCCTTCACCGCCGGTGTCACGCGTCCGCTGCTGTACTACGCATCGCTGCCCGGCGCGACCGCAGACACGGCGAACGCCATCCGCAGCCGCTATCCACAGCTGTGGGCCCGCGACGACTACAGCGGCTGGGGCGCCGTGAAGGCGCAGCGCGATCCTTACCGCGCCTTCGTCAACGACTACACCTGGGGCAGCAACGGCACCAAGGCGCTGGCCGGCGGCATGTTCGCCGACGAGGGGCTGTACGGGCTCGGCACGCACAGCGCAGCGGAAATCGCCGATGCGGGCGCGGCCTACCTGCACTACCTGCACGGCGTCAACCCGCTGGGCAAGGTGTACCTGTCGAACATGGGCGCCTACGGCGCGACGAACTCGGTGGACCAGTTCTTCCACAGCTGGTTCGTCGACGGCAGCGCGCTGTGGGACAGCGTCAAGCAATCGACCTACGGCCCGCCGCCCGGCTTCCTCGTCGGCGGCCCCAACCCATCGCAGTACGACTGGGACGGCCGCTGCCCCGGCATCTCGCCGCAGTGCGGCTCGGCGCGGCCGACGCCGCCCTACGGTCAGCCCGCGCAAAAGGCCTACAAGGACTTCAACACCGGCTGGCCGCTGAACTCCTGGCCCATCACCGAGAACTCCAACGGCTACCAGACAGCCTACATCCGCCTGCTCGCCCGCTACGTGAAATGACCATGCAGACGCGCGACAAGCACGCACGCGCCTCCTGGTCGAGGCGCACCTTCCTGCAGGCATCGGCCGGCGCTGCGGCCATGGGCCTGCAGGCCGCGAATGCCGCGCCAGCGACCTTCACGCCCACCTGGGACTCGCTCGTCGAGGGCTACCGCACGCCCGACTGGTTCCGCGACGCCAAGTTCGGCATCTGGGCCCACTGGGGCGCGCAATGCGTGCCCGAGATGGGCGACTGGTACGCGCGCCGCATGTACATCCAGGGCAACTGGCAGTACGACCACCACATCAAGACCTACGGCCACCCGACCAAGTCCGGCTTCATGGAGATCCAGAACCGCTGGAAGGCGGAGAACTGGGATCCCGATGCGCTGCTCGACCTGTACGTGAAGGCCGGCGCCAAGTACTTCGTCGCGATGGCCAACCACCACGACAACCTCGACGCGTACAACTCGAAGTACCACGGCTGGAACACGATGCGCGTGGGTCCCAGGAAGGACCTCATCGGCACCTGGGCCAAGGCGGCGCGTGCCCGTGGCCTGCGTTTCGGCGTCAGCAACCACGGCGCACACGCCTGGCACTGGTTCCAGTCGGCCTACGGCTACGACCCCGAAGGCCCCTACGCCGGCCAGCGCTACGACGCCTACCACCTGACCAAGGCCGACGGCCGCGGCAAGTGGTGGGAAGGCCTGGACCCGCAGGAGCTCTACACCGGCCGCAACATCGTCATGCCCGATGGTTTCAAGACCATCCGCAGCGTCGAAGCCTGGCAAGAGAGCCACACGGCCCACTGGGATGAGAAGCCGCCCCTGCACAACCCGGCCTTCACGCGTCAGTGGTTCCTGCGCTGCCGCGACCTGCTGGACAGCTACCGGCCGGACCTGATCTACATGGACAACCACGGCTTGCCGCTGGGCCAGGCCGGACTGGACATCGCTGCCCACTACTACAACGCCAACATGGCCTGGAACGGCGGCAAGCTCGAGGCGGTGATCAACGCCAAGCAGCTGCCGACCGAGTGGCGCGAGGGTGTCGTCGAGGACGTGGAGCGCGGCTTCCGCGAGAACATCGAGCCGCTGCCCTGGCAGACCGACACCTGCCTGGGCGACTGGCACTACGCCCGCTCGCTCTTCGACAACCACCAGTACAAGCCGGCGAGCACCGTCATCCATCGCCTGTGCGACATCGTCTCGAAGAACGGCAACCTGCTGCTGTCGGTGCCGCTGCGCGGTGACGGCAGCATCGATGCCGACGAGCGCAAGATCCTCGAAGACATCGCCGCCTGGATGGCGCGCAACGGCGAGGCCATCCACGGCACGCGTCCGTGGCGCACGTTCGGCGAGGGGCCGACGCGGGTGGGCAGCGGCATGTTCAGCGAGGGCTCGTCCAAGCCCCTCACCGCCGAGGACATCCGCTTCACGACCAAGGGCGGCGTGCTGTACGCCATCGCGATGGGCTGGCCGCGCGGCGGCCTGCTGCGCATCCAGACGCTGGCCGAAGGCTCGGCGCTCGCGCCGGGCGCGATCGAGAACGTGCAGGCCGTCGGCGCAGCGGACAGCCTGAGCTTCAAGCGCAACCACCGCTGGCTGGAGGTGCAGCTGCCCGACGGGCTGGCGGGTTCGCCGGCCGTCGCGCTGAGGATCCGCGGCGCGGTGCTGTGAGCAGGCGCCCGCTCACTGCGGCCTGTGTGCCTGCCTGCGCGGCAGCGCAGCCGTGAACCTGTAGACGCGCGGGTCGTGATCACTAGGTGTTTCACCTCCCTTACTTCGTTCAGCGATCAAACTAATAATTCACACAGATGTCCTCGGCTCCCCACCGGGTCATCCATGGATTGAATCCGGCGGCCATCACCAGCCGCCGACATAAAAGGAAATGACATGAGACAAGTCACCGTGCCCTTTCGGGTTTCCATGGCCGCACTGGCCTGCAGCGCACTCCTGGCCGCCTGTGGCGGCGGCGGTGGGAGCGGCGGCTCGGAGGGGCGCATCCAGGTCATCGACTTCAGCTACCCGGGAGGCTCGACGCTGCAGAGCGACGTCACGCTCAAGGCGACCGCTTCGTCCGGCCTGCCGGTGACGTTCCGCTCGGGAACGCCGTCGACGTGCACGGTGTCCGGTGACAAGCTCACGCTGGTCGCTGCGGGTGAGTGCCTGGTCCTGGCCAGCCAGCCGGGCGGCGTCGGGGCCGACGGCACGAAGTGGGCGGCCGCGGAAGACACGAGTCAGTTGTTCAACGTGCTCAAGCTCGCGCAGGCGCCGGTGCTGCCGCTCGGCGTGGTCGTGCGTGCGAGCAGCCAGACCCTCACGCTGTCGGCGACCACCGACGCGGGCCAAGCGGCGACCTACGCGTCCACGACGGAGTCGGTCTGCACGGTCAGCGGCAACACCTTGTCGTTCCCGGGCCAGGGACTGTGCCAGCTCACCGTGACCGCACCGACCGACGCCACCCACGCCGCGCTGACGGCGACGGCGTTCCTGGTGGTTTCTTCGATGCCGCCCACCGTCGTCCAGACGGGAGGCAAGACCCAGACGATCGCGCTGGGCGCGACGGATGCCGGCGGGCAGGCGCTGAGCTACACGAGCAGCACCCCGGCGGTGTGCAAGGTCGCGGGCAGTGAACTGCAGCTGCTCGCCAAGGGCACCTGTGCCCTGTCGTTGTCCATTGCCGGCGGCGCGTCCGAGAACTTCGTGGTGAGCGTGGACCCGCGCTTCTTCGCGACCGGCTACAACGCGGCGCTGGGACGCACGGCGGAGTTCGGCGAGATCAACTTCTTTGCCGGCGTTCCGATCGCGAGCTGGTGTGGCGGCGCGACGCCGTCGTACTGCAACCTGTCGTTGAACAGCTTCTCCGCGTCGTTCGGCTTCGACATCAAGCCGGTGCAGAGCTCGGACTGGACGGGGTCGACCTCGAACTGGTGGTCCTACTACGGCTGGGACATCGGCGCGCCGCGGACCAAGGTCACGAATTCCGACGGCAGCACCGGCTACCAGTTGCAGCCGTTCGACGTGCCGACGGAGGACTCGCTGTTCCTCACCCTCGGTGTGAACCCGGAGCTCCTCGCCAACGGGGGTGATGTCTTCGTGCGCATCCGGACCAACCACTTCCAGAAGAAGGCGTCGGACAACTCCGACTGCTACGTGACGGTCTCGGCCCACCTGCATCCCTCCTCCATCGCGCCGACCTCCTACCTCCTGCCCTTCAACGAGTTCGCGGTGACGAACAAGTGCGAGATCGCCGACCTGCCCCAGACCGAAGGCTGGATGTTCGACTGGGGCGTCTCGGCCGAATCGAAGGCGGCCGCGCTCGCCGAGATCCGGGCGCACGGGATCCGGGCCATCGAGTTCGCGGCGGGCTCGATCAACCTGGGCACGCCGACGCCGAACGCCGACGGCTCGGTGCCCGGCCCGAACGACCCGGCCTACACGCTCAGCACCAACATCACCGTCTACGGCCCGATCACCGTGCAGTGAGCGCGGCGCCGAACACTCGGGTGGCGGGCTGAAGGCGTCCGCTTCGCAACCTTGCTGCAGGGCCTCGATCGAGACGCCCCGCGGCCTCACCACAAACCAATGAGAGAGACAAGCGAATGAGACAGTTCAAGCGGACGGCCATCTCCGGTGCCGTGGTGCAGGCGATCCTGCTCGGTGCAGGCGCGGTTCATGCGCAGAGCACGCCCGATCCCGTGCCCCTGAGCGAGGTGACGGTGACCGGCCAGCGCGCGGCGCTGCAATCGGCCCAGAAGCTGAAGCAGAACGCCGAGGAGATCGTCGACTCGGTCGTGGCCGAAGAGGCGGGCAAGCTGCCGGACAAGTCGATCACCGAAGTGCTGCAGCGGGTGGTCGGCGTGACCATGAACCGCAACCGCTCGCGCGGTGATCCCGAGCACTTCTCCGTCGAGGGCGGGGGCATCAGCGTGCGCGGCTTGACCTGGGGTGCGTCCAACCTCAACGGCCGCGAGATGTTCTCGGCTGGCTGGCCGGGGCGTGAGCTGAGCTGGGCCGACGTGCCGCCCGAGCTGATGGCCGGTGTCGACGTGTACAAGAACCCGTCGGCCGAGCGCATCGAGGGCGGCGTCAGCGGCCTGGTGGACCTGCGCACCTGGCTGCCATTCGACTTCAAGGGCACCAAGACCTTCATCACCGTCAAGGGCAACTACTCCGAACTGGGCAAGAAGCTGTCGCCCGGCACGTCGGGCCTGTTCACCACGCAGTGGGACGCCGAGTCGGGCCGTTGGGGGGTGCTGGTCGACCTCGCGTACAACCGCTCGACGTACGTGAACCAGGCCCTGCAGGTGGGGGCGTATTTCCCGCACACCGACGTGGTCGGGCAGGAAGGCAAGACCGTCTACGCGCCCGAGTCGGCTTCGTGGCGCACCACCACCGGCGACACGGAGCGCGCCGGCCTGTACGGCGCGCTGCAGTGGAAGAAGAACGACATGCAGTCGGCACTGACTTATTTCGTGTCGGACTCGCGCCAGCATTCGACCGAGGCGGCCTTCTTCTCCGCCAACGAGGATCCCTACAAGAACCGGATCACCAACGGCGTCTTCGACTCCCGCGGCGTCTTCCAGTCGGGCACGCTGAGCATGCCGAGCGGCGGCCTGGGCGCGAACAACTACGCCGACGGCGGCATCATGTTCGCCACCAACCGGGCGTTCAGCGAGAGCAGCTCGCGGACCGGCGAACTGGCCTGGAACTTCAAGTGGCGCATCAATGACCGCTGGGCGGTGCAGAACGACGTGCAGTGGGTGCACTCCACCTTCGACAACCTGTCGGCCAACGTCTATCTGCACACCTTCGTGCCCAGCATGATGGTCGACGCCGGCGGCACGGGGCCGGTGCGCATCTCGTTCGACGATGCGGCCAAGGCACGGCTGGCTGACCCGGGCAACTACTACTGGGACTCGTCCTTCGCCATGAAGGACAAGGCCAAGGCCGACCTGGTCGCATGGAAGATGGACGGCAGCTTCAGGTTCGAAGACCCGGTGCTGCGCGATCTGCGCTTCGGCACCCGCCTGACCCACCGGACGTCCACCCACCAGAACGCGGGCGGCAGCGGCTGGAACTCCATGGCCTACCCATGGGAAGTCAGGCAGACCTCCACGCCGGGCAGTCAGCCTGGCGTCAATGACCCACAAGGTTGGCAGTCACGAGGCACCTTCGGCTACCTGAGCGATCCGCGCTACGCGGGCCTGGCTCCGGTCGAAGTGCGTGGATTCGGAAACTTCTACAGCGGCCTGGTCGGAGCGCTGCCCAACGTCGTGTTCCCCGGGGTGTCCATCGCCCGGGACTACCCGAACGGCTACAAGAACCTTTCCGAGATGGTGTCCTACCAGCAGTGCGTGGACAGTTCCACCCTGCCTTACGGTACGCCGAAGGCGACGTGCGATTCCGCCGCATGGAGGGCCAGCCACCTCTTCACGCCACTGGCCTACGACGAGGACCCGAAAAACATCGGCAGCCACTCGGAGGACACGCAGGCCATCTATGGCACGCTGCGCTTCGCCTTTGAAGATTGGAAGGTGCCGGTCGAAGGCAACCTCGGCCTGCGTGTGGTGCGTTCGACCTCCGTGGCGCACGGCTACGAGATCCTCAAGACGGACTACAACGCCCAGACGCCACCCGATCTGCCGCGCTTCGATGCCATCGCGCGGCCCATCGAGAAGGACCATTCCTATGTGAAGGGCTTGCCGTCGCTGAACCTGAAGGCGGACTTCACGGACAAGCTGCAAGGCCGCCTGGCGCTTGCGCAGTCCATCTATCGCCCGGGCTTCGGCGATCTGCGCGAGTACGTGACGCTGAACCAGAAATACGACTCCAACAACAACACGGTGAGCTACACGGGCACGAACGAGGGCAACGTCAAGCTCAAGCCCATCACGTCGAAAAACGTCGACGTGTCGCTGGAGTGGTATCCGCAAGCCGGCCAGTCGCTGACCGCCGCGGTCTTCCACAAGGATGTCAAGGACATCATCATGAAGAGCGTGTACACGCGCACCTTCAACAGCGTGGAGGGCAATCCGCAAACCTTTGCCATCACCGGGCCCGACAACGTGGCGCGCGGCAAGGTGTCGGGCATCGAGATTGCGGGCGCCACCTACTTCGACAAGGTGGGCTTCCTGAAGGATGCGATGCCCGAGTGGACCAAGGGCTTCGGCGTGTCGGCGAACTACACCTACATCGACGGCAAGCAGCAGCTGTACAAGGACTACGCGTTGCAGTACTGCCCGCCGGGCAATGCGACCACGAATGCGAGCCTGTTCATCTACGGTTGCGACACCAACGGCATGCCGTTCCGGGATCTGCCGCTGCCGGAGTTGTCGCGCCACGCCTTCAACTTCGCGCTGATGTATGACAAGGGGCCGCTGTCGGCGCGTCTGGCCTACAACTGGCGCAGCCGATACCTGCAGGCCGTCAACGCCAACAGCACCAGCGGAACAAACGCCACCAGCGCCGATCCGGCCCGTGCCGGTGCCAGGGACGTCGGCTGGGGTCTGCCGGTGTGGGCGGAGGACCAGGGACAGTGGGATGCAGGCGTGAGCTACACGCTCACCGACCAGTTCAAGCTGTCGTTCAATGTCACCAACCTGACCGACGTCGTGACCCGCCAGACCCAGCAGCAGACAGTGGGTTACATGCCGCGCCAGTGGTTCAAGCCGGGACGGACCTACGAACTGACTGCCCGCTACGAGTTCTGAAATCGTCGCCCGGCCGCCGACGCGGTCGGGTGACGGCGAGCACGTTTTCCGGGGCGGCATTTGGCGCCACGGTCGTCGGTGCGGACCCAATGACTATGCAAACCAACGACAGACACCCCGGCGCCCCCTGGTCGAGACGCACCTTCCTGCAGGCCTCGGCCGGCGCGGCGGCCCTCGGGCTGCGGCACGCGAACGCCGCGCCCGCGACCTTCGCACCCAGCTGGGCCTCGCTCGTCGACGGCTACCGCGCGCCGGATTGGTTCCGCGACGCGAAGTTCGGCATCTGGGCGCACTGGAGCGCGCAATGCGTGCCCGAGATGGGCGACTGGTACGCGCGCAGCATGTACCTGCAGGGCCACTGGCAGTACGAGCATCACCTGAAGACCTACGGCCACCCCACCAAGGTCGGCTTCATGGAGATGCAGAACCGCTGGAAGGCCGAGGCCTGGGAGCCCGAGGCGCTGATGGACCTGTACGTGAAGGCCGGCGCCAGGTACTTCGTCGCGCTCGCCAACCATCACGACAACTTCGATGCCTACGACTCCAGGTACCACGGCTGGAACTCCGTGCGGGTGGGCCCCAAGCGCGACATCGTCGGCACCTGGGCCAAGGTCGCGCGCGCGAAGGGCCTGCGCTTCGGTGTCAGCAACCATTCGGCGCACGCCTGGCACTGGCTGCAGGTCGCCTACGGCTACGACGCCGAAGGCCCGCTGGCCGGCCAGCGCTACGACGCGTTCCGGCTGACCAGGGCCGACGGCCGCGGCACCTGGTGGGAGGGCCTGGACCCGCAGGAGCTCTACACCGGCCGCAGCATGGTGATGCCCGACGGCATCACGACGGCGCGAACCGCCAACGAGTGGCATGAGCAGAACGACCGCGTCTGGGACGAGAAGGCGCCGCCCCAGAACCCGGCGTTCACGCGCTCGTGGTTCCTGCGCTGCCGCGACCTGATCGACAGCTACAAGCCCGACCTCGTCTACTTCGACAACTCCGGCCTGCCGCTGGGACAGGCGGGCCTGGACATCACGGCCCACTACTACAACGCCAGCATGGCCTGGCACGGCGGCAAGCTCGAGGCGGTGGTCAACGCCAAGGTCATCCCGTCCGAGCGCCGGGCGGGCCTGGTGGAAGACGTGGAACGCGGCTTCCGCGAGGGCATCGAGCCGCTGCCGTGGCAGACCGACACCTGCATCGGCGACTGGCACTACAACCGCGGCGTCTTCACCAACCACCACTACAAGTCGGCCGCCATCGTGATCCAGCGGCTGTGCGACATCGTCTCGAAGAACGGCAACCTGCTGCTGTCGATCCCGGTGCGCGGCGACGGCAGCATCGATGCCGACGAGCGCAAGATCCTCGGCGACATCGCCGACTGGATGGGCCGCAACGGCGAGGCCATTCACGGCACGCGGCCGTGGCGCACGTTCGGTGAAGGGCCCACGCGCGTGGCCGGCGGCATGTTCAGCGAGGGGCAGTCGCAGGCCTTCACCGCCGAGGACATCCGCTTCACCACCAAGGCCGGCGCGCTCTACGCGATCGCGTTCGGCTGGCCTTCCGGTGGCGTGCTGCGCATCGCCTCGCTGGCGCAGGATTCGGCGCTCGCGCCGGGTGCGATCGAGCGCGTGGAGGCGCTCGGATCGACCGACAGCCTGCCCTTCAAGCGCGACCGCAAGGGCCTCGAAGTGCGGCTGCCGGAGGGGCTCGCCGGCTCGATCGCGGTCGTCTTGAAGATCCGCGGAAACGGGCTGGTGTGAGCATGGGTCTGCAAAAAACTGCGCTCGCGGGCATCGCGGCGCTGACCTGGGCCGCCGCGACGGGATGGGCCGTGGCAGGGACGCAGGCGATCGCATCGCCGCAAGGCCGTGCCGTCATCCGGATCGAGAACGACGCCAGCCGGTTCTCGATCCAGTGGCGCGGGAACACCATCGTGGCCCCCTCCCCGCTCGGACTCGAGCTCGACGGCGCGCCCGCATTCGGCGCCCTGGCGCTCGAAAGTCGCGAGAACGTCACGGTCGACCGGACCCTCGCGCTCGTAGCGACCAAGGCAGCCCAGGCGCGGGACCGTTACCGCGGCGCCACGCTGACGTTCCGCGAGACGGGCGCGCCTGCGCGAAGACTCGTCATCGACGTGCGGGCCTACGACGATGGCGTCGCGTTCCGCTACCGCATCGACGATCCGGCGCCGGTGCGCCTGAAGGCCGAGCACACCGCCTTCGTGCTCCCGGGAGATCCGGAGTGCCTGGCCAGCCAGGCCAGCGGGTCGCACGAGATGCCGTTCGAACGCCTGCCGGTCTCGCAGCTGTCCGCGGACATCCTCTACGACGTGCCGCTGGTCTGCACGGCTCGCTCGAATCGCGCGTCCTTCGCGATCACCCAGGCACACCTGCACGGCTACACGGGCGCTGCGCTGCGACGCGAAGGCGATGCGCTGCGGATGCGCCTGTCGCCGGTGCCGAACCGGCCCGGGCCGGCCTTCGTCTCCAACGGCGGGCTGCGCACCGCGTGGCGGGTCGTCATGGTGGCCGACCGCGCCGGCGAGCTGATCGAGTCGCACCTGGTCGGCAACCTCAACCCGCCGCCGGAAGGCGATTTCAGCTGGGTCAAGCCCGGCAAGGCGGCGTGGGACTGGTGGTCGGGGCCGCTGGTGGGCATGAAGCCCGACATGGCCGCCTACAAGCGCTTCATCGACTTCGCGGCCGAGTCCGGCTTCCCCTACTACCTCATCGACGTCAACTGGGCCTGGGGCCCCAGCGGCTGCTGCGACGCCAATCCGGACACCGACATCACCCGCCCGGCCCAGGGCATCGACATGCCCGAACTCGTGCGCTACGCCGAGGCCAAGGGCGTCGGCCTGCTGCTGTGGGCCCACTGGAAGCACGTCGATGCACGCATGGACGAGGTGCTGGACACCTATGCGCGCTGGGGCATCAAGGGCGTCAAGGTCGACTTCATGGATCGCGACGACCAGCAGGTGGTGGACTTCTACCAGCGCATCGCCGCCGCCACCGCCAAGCGCAAGCTGCTGCTGGATCTGCACGGTGCGTATGTCCCGGCCGGCCTGCAGCGCAGCTTCCCCAACTACATCACCCAGGAAGGCGTGCTCGGCGCCGAGTGGAGCAAGATGGACCGGCGGGCCACGCCCAGCCACAACCTCATGCTGCCCTACACGCGCATGCTGGCAGGCCCGATGGACTACACGCCCGGCGGCTTCCGCAACGCGACACCGTCGAGCTTCGAGGTGCGCGCCGAGATGCCGCTGGTGCAGAACACCCGCGGCCAGGCGCTGGCCATGTACGTGGTCTACGACAGCCCGCTGCAGATGGTGTCCGACGATCCGGCGGCGTACACCCTGCCCCCAGGTCCTGGCTGCGCCAGGCCCGCCCCCCGAGAGGGTCGAGCCGACGGGCAAAGCCCGATCTGTTCGAGCGGCGAGCCCGGCTTCGACTTCATCAAGCGCGTGCCGACGGCCTGGGACGAAACGCGTTTCGTCTCCGGTGAACCGGGGCGTGACATCGTGCTGGCGCGGCGCAACGGCACAGCCTGGTACATCGGCGCGATGACCTCCGACGAGGCACGCCCCGAGCGCGTGCCGCTTCGCTTCCTGCCCCCCGGGCGCTGGCGCGCGACGATCTGGGAGGACGGCGACACGACGCACGCGCTGCGGCGCAGCGAACGCATCGTGACGCGCGCCGACGCACTCGTGCTGAAGCTGGCCCTGGCCGGCGGCAGCGTCGTGATCCTCGAACCGATGCCATGACCTGCGCCCGTCCCGCCAAACGGCCGACATGGAGCACAGCTACTACGCCGCGCTCGTTGATTGAAGCCCGACAGATTGAAATGAAAACGAAGAACCTGCTGCACGCCATCACTTTCGCCTTGTCCATCGCCGCCACGGCAGTGGCCGCCGAACCCGTCGAAGTCCGCCTCACCGTCTCCCGGGAGAGCGCCGGCCCGCGCATCGAGCCCGAGGTCTACGGCCACTTCGCCGAGCACCTGGGCACCGGCATCTACGGCGGCCTGTGGGTCGGCCCGGAATCGACGATCCCGAACACGCGCGGCTGGCGCAACGACGTGGTCGGCGCCTTGCGCCGGCTGCAGGTGCCGGTCGTGCGCTGGCCCGGCGGCTGCTTTGCCGACGACTACGACTGGCGCGACGGCATCGGTGCACCGGCGAAGCGCCCTGCCCGGCTGAACAAGATCTGGGGCAACGTGATCGAGCCCAACCGCGTCGGCACGCACGAGTTCATGGACCTCGTCGATCAGCTCGGCGCCGAGGCCTACCTGGCGGGCAACATGGGTTCGCTGCCGCCGCGCTCGATGAGCCAGTGGCTCGAGTACATGACCTCCGGCAGCCAATCGAGCCTCGCCCAAGAGCGCCGCCGCAACGGCCGCGACAAGCCCTGGAAGGTCAAGTACTTCGGCGTCGGCAACGAGAGCTGGGGCTGCGGCGGCAACATGCGCCCCGAGTACCAGGCCGACCTGCACAACCAGTTCGCGACCTTCCTGCACGCGCCGGTCGTGCGCGTGGCCTCCGGCGACGGCCAGGGCAACGACCACCTGGTCGACGTGCTGATGGAGCATTCCGGCCAGCACATGGACGCGCTGACGCTGCACTACTACACCATCCCCGGCGACTGGAGCAAGAAAGGCAGCGCCACCGGCTTCAATGCGCAGGAGTGGGCGAAGACGCTGAAGAGCGCGATCGGCATCGAACCCCGCATCGAGACCGTCAGCCGCCTGATGGACAAGCACGATCCGAAGAAGCGCATCGCGCTGTACGTGGATGAATGGGGCACCTGGTACGACGCCGAGCCCGGCACCCACCCGGGATTCCTGCAGCAGCAGAACTCGCTGCGCGATGCGCTGGTGGCGGCGCTGTCGTTCAACGCCTTCCACCGCCACACCGACCGCGTGAAGATGGCCAACATCGCGCAGATGGTCAACGTGCTGCAGGCGCTGGCGCTGACCGACGGCCCTCGCATGGTGCTGACGCCCACCTACCACGCCTTCGACCTCTACCAGCCCTTCCGTGGCGCGACGCCGCTGAAGGCCGAGCTGCAGGCACCCCGCTGGCATGAAGGCGATGTCGAGCTGCCGGCCGTGGATGCGTCGGTGGCCCGTGCCGCCGACGGCAGCATGGTGCTCGCGCTGGTCAACCTCGATCCCCAGCGGCCGGCGCGCGTGCAGACCAACCTCGCCGGAGCCGCGCGCGGCCGTGTGCTGACCGCGGCGGCGATGGACGCTCACAACACCTTCGCCCAGCCAAGTGCACTCGTGCCCGCACCGTACCGCGCCGGTGCAAATGGCGCGCCGCTCGCGCTCGACCTGCCGCCCAAGTCGGTGGTCGTCGTGAGCGTGACGCAGTGAACCGGATGCGACCCGCATGATGGAAGTACGAACCACGCGCCGCAGTGTTCTGGGGGCCGGCCTCGCCCTGGCCGGCGCACGCACGCTCGCCCAGCCGTCGGCGTTGACCGACGAGCAGCGCTCTGCCCTCAAGCAGGCCAATGCCGACCCCACGCTGGCGCCCGACCTGCTGCTGCCTGAACAAGACATGGCGTGGTGGCGCGACGCCAAGCTCGGCGTCTTCGTCCACTGGGGCCTGTACGCCATTCCCGGGCGCGGCGAGTGGCACATGGACAACGACAAGGTGCCGGCGCAGCGCTACGCACAACTGGCGCGACGCTTCGACCCCAAGCACTACGATCCCGATGCCTGGGCCGCGCTCGCCGCCGACGCCGGCGCGCGCTACATGGTGCTCACCGCGCGCCACCACGACGGCTTCGCGCTCTGGGACAGCCCGGCCAGCGTCGGCCGGTTCGACGCCCGCCACGCGGCGGCACGGCGCGACCTGGTGGCGCCGTTCGTGACCGCCGTGCGTCGCGCCGGTCTGCACCCGGGCCTGTACTACTCGCCCATGGACTGGCGCTTCCCCGGCTACTTCAAGCCGCATGAGCTGACCGCCAATGCGTATGCCATGAAGCGCCAGGGCTACGGCCAGGTCGAGGAGCTGATGAGCCGCTACGGGCGCATCGACATCCTCTGGTACGACGGCGGATGGCTGGCGCACCAGGGCACCGATGCCGACGCCGCGTGGTTCTGGGAGCCCGACCGCCTGAACCGCATGGTGCGTCGCCACCAGCCGCAGGTCGTCATCAGCCCGCGCTCGGGCTGGCAAGGCGACTTCGATGTCACCGAGGGCGACAGGATCGTGACCGGCCCGATCCGCGCGCGCGCCTGGGAGCAGTGCTTCTCGATCAACCGGGGCGGCTGGGGCTATACGACCTACGGCGACACCCTGAGCGGCGACGACGTGGTCGTTCGCCTGGTCGAGGCCGTGGTGCGCGGCGGCAACCTGCTGCCCAACGTCGGACCCGATGCCGACGGCAGGATCCCCGCGCCGCAGCAGCGCACGCTGCGCGAGGTGGGCGCCTGGATGCGCCGCCATGGCGAGGCGGTCCAAGGCACGCGTGCCGGGCCGCTGCAACCGGTGGACGGCGTGTGGGGCACGACGCAGCGCGGCGACCTTGTCTACCTGCATGTGCTGCGCTGGCCGGCCGAGGAGCTCGAGCTGCCCGCGCTGCCCAGGCGCGTGCGCGCGGCGCGCAATTTGTCGGGCGCCGGGGTCGGCTGGCGCGAGCACGAGCGCGGACTGGCAGTGACGGTCGCGGCCCAGGACCGGGGCGCGCCGGTGACGGTGATCGAGTTCAGGTTGGATGCCGCGGCGTGACGGAAAGGCGCCCTATGGATCCCTTGTCGCGACGCAAGCTCTTCAAGACGGCCCTGGCTGGTGCCGCGGCCCCCGCCTTGCCCGCCGCGGCGTCGGCGGCAGCCGCCCGCGCACCGCGCTTCGGCCAGGGCATCGAAGGCCAGCGCAAGGCCGACCTCGGCGACGGCACCTACCGCAACCCGATCGTGCCCGGCGACCACCCCGACCCGACCATCCTGAAGGACGGGGCCGACTACTACATGACGTTCTCGTCGTTCCAGTCGTATCCCGGCGCGGTGATCTGGCACTCGACCGATCTCGTCAACTGGGCGCCCGTCGCCGCCGCGCTCACCAAGCCCATCGGCACCGTGTGGGCGTTGGACCTCGTCAAGCATGGCGGGCGCTTCTACATCTACATCCCGGTGCTGCAGGACAGCGGCAGCGCGGTCTACGTCGTCTGGGCCGACGACATCCGCGGCCCGTGGAGCGATCCGATCGACCTGAAGCTGCCCGGCTGCATCGACCCCGGCCATGCGGTCGGCGAGGACGGCAAGCGCTACCTGTTCGTCAACGGCATCCGCCGCGTGCGGCTCGCGGACGACGGGCTCTCGACCGACGGCACGCTGGAGCACGCGCACACGCCATGGCGCTATCCCGAGGACTGGGTGGTCGAGATGTTCGCCCCCGAAGGCCCGAAGATTCTTCGCCGCGGCGCCTGGTTCTATCTCATCTCCGCGGTGGGTGGCACCTCGGGGCCGCCCACCAGCCACATGGTGACGGTCGCACGCTCGAAGTCCATCCACGGGCCCTGGGAAGACTGCCCGCACAACCCGGTGGTGCGCACCCGGAGCGCCGACGAGCCGTGGTGGTCGCGCGGGCATGCGAGCCTGGTCGAGGGGCCGGCCGGCGACTGGTGGATGGTCTACCACGGCTACGAGAACGGCTTTCGCACGCTGGGCCGGCAGACCTTGATGGAGCCGATCGAATGGACGCGCGACGGCTGGTTCCGCGCCAAGGGCGGGACGCTGTCGACGCCGCTGCGCAAGCCCAAGGGCGGCGTCGCCGGCCCGTCGGGCATCGCGCTGTCGGACGACTTCGCGAGCGGCAAGCTCGGCCTGCAGTGGAGCTTCTTCGCGCCGGCTGCCGACGAGATGCGGCGCCTGCGCTTCGAGAACCAGGCGCTGGTGCTTCAGGCCAAGGGCACGACGCCGGCCGACTGCTCGCCCCTGACCTGCATCCCGGGCGATCGCAGCTACGAAGCCTCGGTGGTGCTCGAACTGACGGGCCAAGCGCAGGGCGGGCTGTGCCTGTACTACGACTCGCACGCCTTCGTCGGCGTCGGCTTCGGCAACGGGCAGCTGCACACCTACCACCGCGAAGAAGTGACCTGGATGCGCCAGCCCTTCGATGCGACCACCGTGCACGTGAAGGTCGTCAACCGCGAGAACGTCATCAGCTTCCACCATTCGCGCGACGGGCAGCAGTGGACGCGGCATCCCTGGCAGATGGAGGTCTCCGGCTTCCATCACAACGTGTTCGGCGGCTTCCTGAGCCTGCGGATCGCGTTGCTTGCAACCGGGAACGGAGAGGTTCGTTTCCGTCGCTTTCGCTATCACGGCGGCCACGCCGCTCCCATCCGCTGAGACAGCAGAGAGCCGTCCGGCATCTGCTGGGACCGCGCTTTCTCCCGACGCCGGCCATCGACATGGCGGTGTCCCGGGTTGCACCCGGGCTACGAGGAGCGGATGCGCGAGCCGTCTGGTCAGAGACCCCCGGCGTGGCTCGCCAGCGCGGCGCCGAGGCGGGGCTGCGGCAAGCCGAGGCGGTGCTCGCGCGCCAGCGCCACCACCGGCGCGATGCGCCGCACCTTCTTCAGCGCGTGGTCACGCGCGATGTCGGCGAGCCGGTGCTGCAGGAACGGGTTCAGCAGGCGGTCGCGCAGGCCGTCGAGGTAGTCGCGAGCGCGCGCGCCCTCCCCGAGCGCGTCGAACACCGGGAGCACCTCGTCACGCCAGACTGCCTCGAGATCGCTGCGCAGCTGCACGTCGACCATCGCGTCGCGCACCGTCTCGGCGGGGTCGCGCGCATCGACCAGCCAGCGCTCGGCCAGGTAGGTGTGGCCGAGGTTGAGCAGCATCAGCTTGAGGCGCTCGAACGGCGCGAGGTCGTCGGTCAGCACGATGGCCGGGTGCCGGCACGGCAGCACCATGCGCTCCTGGCGTTCGATCGCCCACAGCGCATACGGCTCGGTCACGGCGCCGACCGGGTACAAAGGCTCGGCGACGATGCGGTCGACGAGCGAATTGAGCCAGACGCAGTGCTCGCGGATCCAGCCGAGGAGCGCGACCGGCGCGCCCCACGCCTGCCCCAGCGCGAGGACGCGTTCGCGCAGCACGTCGCCGTTGCGCGACACGAGCTCGCACGGGTAGATCGACAGCGGTGCCTGGGGCTGCCGGCGCCAGCGGTGCTGCAACAGCACGAGCAACTTGGCCGGGAACGACTCCGGCGCACCGGCATCGGCGCTCAACAGCTGCGGGCCGTCGGCCTCGTCGAGGTCATAGCCGCTCTCGGCCGTGTTGGAAACGATCACCTGCACGTCGGTCGCCAGCGCGTCCAGCAGGTGCTGCCAGTCGCGCACCGCCTGCCAGGCCTCGCGCACCACGTCGACATGCACATACTCGGCCATGGCCTCGCCGCGATGCAGGCCGCGGATCTCGACCGGGTAGCCGCCGCCCAGCGCGAGCGCAGCGAGCCGCGCGCTGCTCTGCCTGCTGGCGGTGGACTGCACGACCGCGATCCCGCCGAGCGCCTGGCCGCAGGCCAGCGCCTGCGAAACGAACAGGTCGACGTGCGCCTGCAGGAAGCGCCCGGTACCGAACTGCAGGATCGGCTGTGCCATCGCGCCGCCTCAACACTCCACGATCGCCTTGACCACATGCTGCGCCGGGTCGAGCAGCCGCTCGAACTCCGCGGGGACGCGCGCGAGCGGCAGTCGATGCGTGTTCAGCGCGGCAGTCGGCACGTGGCCGGCGCGCATCGCCGCGAGCACGGTCTCGAAGTCCTCGAGCGTCGCATTGCGGCTGGCGATCAGCGTGGTCTCGCGCTTGTGGAACTCGGGGTCCGAGAAGGTGATGTTGTCGCGCACGATCGAGACGAAAACGTAGCGGCCGCCGTGCGCGACGAAGCGAAAGCCGCGCTCCATCGCACGCGCGTTGCCGGTCGCGTCGAAGACGATGTCGAAGAACTCGCCGTCGGTCAGGCGCGCGAGCTGCGCCTCGTCGTCCGCGCCGAGGGTGACGCCCGCGTGCGCGCCGAGGTGATCGAGGCAGAACGCGACGCGATCGGGGCGCGTGTCCAGCGCGGTCACGGCGGCGCCGCGCAGCCGCGCGAACACCAGCACGGCCATGCCGATCGGTCCGGTGCCGACGACCAGCACGCGTTCACCCGCCCGCACGGTGCCGCGGCGCACTGCATGCGCGCCGATCGCGAGGAACTCGACCATCGCCGCCTCGTCGAGCGAGACGTCGACCTTGTGCACGAAGGCCTCCGGCACGCTCAGGTACTCGGTGAAGGCACCGTCGCAATGGACCCCGAGCACCTGGATGTTCACGCAGCAGTTGGTCTTGCCCTGGCGGCAGGCGACGCAGTGGCCGCAGGAAAGGTAGGGCATCACGAGCACGGCATCGCCGGCCGCCAGCTTGCTGCCTCGATCCGCTTCGGCGACGACGCCGGACAGCTCGTGCCCCATCACGCGGGGGTACTGCAGGTAAGGCTGGTCGCCGGTGTAGATGTGCAGGTCGGTGCCGCAGACCCCGACGCGGCGCACGCGCAGCAACACCTCGCCGTCGCGCCGCTCGGGCAGCGGGCGTTCCTCGAGGCTCAATCGCCGCGGCATGTCACAGGTCACGGTCAGCATGGGACTCCTTGCAGTGGCAGCGGCGCGTTCACATCGACGAGCGCACGGTCGCGCAACGCGGCCCAGAACGCAGGCGGGATCACGTGCTCGAACGCAGCGACGTTCTGCCGGATTTCGTCGGCGCTGTGTGCGCCGACGACGCAGCCGGCCACTGCCGGATGCGCAAGCGGGAACTGGAGTGCGGCGGCGGCGAGCGGCACGTCGAAGTCCCTGCAGGCTCGATGCAGGGCCCGTACGCGCTCCAGCACGCCCGGCGGGGCCTGGGCATAGTCGAAGGTGCTGCCGCCGGCCAGCACGCCGGAGTTGAACGGCGCCGCGACGATCACCGCATGGCCGCGCCGCGTGCAAACGTCGAGAAACGGCGACAGCGAAGCCTGCTCGAGCAGCGTGTAGCGCCCGGCGAGCATGGTGCAGTCGAGGTCGCAGGCATCGAGCGCCGCGCGCGCGACCTGCCACTCGTTGACGCCGAGACCGATCGCCGCGACGGCGCCGCAGCGCCGCAAGTCGTCGAGCGCACGGAAGCCGCCGCCGCGCGTCAGCGCGTCCCAGTGCAACGCGTGGGCGCTGCCGTGGGTGCGTTCGCCGATGTCGTGCACCAGCAGCAGGTCGATGCGCGCGAGGCCGAGGCGCTGAAGGCTGTCTTCGAAAGATCGCAGCACGCCGTCGTGGCTGTAGTCGAAGACCGGACGAAACGGCAGCGGATCGGCCCAGCCGTCGACGCCCGGTGCCACCGAGGCGTCCGGCCTCAGCAGGCGGCCGACCTTGGTGCTCAGCACGAACGCATCGCGCGGCCGCGCCGCGAGTGCGCGGCCGACGCGATGCTCGGAGCGGGTGTAGCCGTAGTACGGCGCGGTGTCGAACCAGCGCAGCCCGCAGTCCCAGGCGCCGTCGAGCAGCGCCCGGGCGTCGTCGTCGCCGATCGCGCGGTACAGGCCACCGGCTTGCGCGCAGCCGAGGCCGAGCACCGGCAGCGTGAGGCCGCTGCGTCCGAGGGGACGACGTTCGGAACGGTTCATCGACGATCAGTACAGGACGTTCTTCGCTTCGGCCGAGCCGATGTTCTTCTTCGTCACCATCACGACGCCGGTGTCGCGGAACTTGGGCACCTTCTTGCCTTCGACGACCTCGACGGCGGTCTTCACGCCCAGGCTGCCCATCTGGTAGGCGCTCTGGACCGCGATCGCCTCGATCGTGCCGTCCTTGACGAAGCCCTGCAGGTCCGCGTTGCCGTCGAAGCCGATCGCCACCACCTTGCCGGCCTTGCCGGCCTGCACGACGGCGCGGCCCATGCCGATCGCGGTGGGCTCGTTCGCGCCGAACAGGCCCTTCAGGTCCGCGTTGGCGGCCAGCACGTCGGTGGTCTGGTTCAGCGCTGTGCCCATCTGCGAGTTCGAGTAGAACGGGCCGATGATCTGCAGCTTCGAGTGCTTCTGGACGTAGTCCTTGAAGCCGCCGACGCGGCCGATCTCGGAACCCGAGCCGGCCGTGTACGACATGATCGCGATCTTGCCCTCGGTGCCGATCTTCTCGATCAGCGCCTTGGCGCAGAGCTCGCCGGCGAGCTTGTTGTCGGTGGCCAGGAAGGACTGGTAGTAGTTCTTGCCGGCGTCGGAGGCGGCCGAGTCGATCAGGATCACGGGGATCTTGGCCTCCCAGGCCTTCTTCATCGCCGGGATCAGCGCGTCGGGGTCCGACGGCGCGAGCACGATGCCGGCGACCTTGCGGTTCACCGCGTTCTCCACCAGCGCGACCTGGCCGGCGAGGTCGGTGTCCGACGCCGCGCCCTGGAAGGTCGCGCTGTAGCCCTTCATGCCGGCGACGGCGTCGTTGGCGCCCTTCTTCACGTTCTGCCAGAAGTCCGAGTTGGTGGTCTTGACGATGACCGCGATCTCCTTGTCGGCCGCCACCGCCGAGGCGGCGGCGAGCGACAGCGTCGCGGAACAGAACAGGGTGGTCATCAGGTGTCTCATGTCGTCCTCTCTTCGCTGGAGCTGTTTCCAGGGGAACACTCGGGCGGGCCCGCCCGCGGGGTTCATCGTCGGTGCCGCAACTGGTCGATCCATACCGTGAGCAGGATGACCAGGCCGATGACGATTTGCTGCGTGAAGGCGGACACGCCGCCCATGTTCAAGCCGTTGCGCAGGATCCCGATCACGAAGGCGCCGATGACGGTGCCCGAGATCGTTCCGACGCCACCGGACAGCGAGGTGCCGCCGATCACCGCCGCCGCGATCGCGTCGAGCTCGTACATCAGCCCCTCGCTCGGCTGCGCGGTGACCAGGCGCGACATCAGCACGCACCCGGTCAGGCCGGCGAGCGTGCCCGACAGCACGTAGGCGAACAGCGTGACGCCGCTGACGTGGACACCCGACAAGCGCGCGGCCTCGACGTTCGAGCCGACCGCGTAGAGGTAGCGCCCGAGCGTCGTGCGGTTGAGCATCACCGCGACGCCGAGCGCGAGCAGCACCATCAACACGACGGGATAGGGAATGCCCGGGAAGACGACATCCGGGAAGCCGTCGGCACCGATGTTCGCGACGCGCCACAGCGAGCCGTTGCCGAGCTCGGCGAAGCCGTCGCCGAGCCCGCCGATCGCCTTCGCGTCGGTGATCTGCAGCGCGATGCCGCGAGCGACGAGCATCATCCCGAGCGTCGCGATGAAGGGCGGCAGCCCCAGCCACGTGACCGCGAGCCCGTTGACGGCGCCGCAGAGCGCGCCGGCCAGCACGCCCAGGCCCATCGCCGGCGCCACCGGAACGCCGGCGCGAACTCCGAGCGCCGCGACGACCCCCGAGAGCGCCAGGATCGCGCCCACCGACAGGTCGATCCCGCCGGTGATGATCACGCAGGTCGCCGCGATGCCGAGGTAGGCGATCGAGGTGACCTGCAGTGCGATCGTCAGTCCGTTGCCGACCGAAAGGAACGCCGGGCTGACGAACGAGAACACGATCGTCAGCGCGATCAGGCTCGCGAGCGCGGCGAATTTCTGGAAGAGTTCCTTCTGCTTGTCGGTCATGGCGGGTCAGTGGGTCGCGCCGCGCGCTGAGGCGTGGTGCATGATTTCTTCCTGGGATGTGCGGCGTGTCTCGAGCACGGTTGCGACGCGGCCGGCCCGAAAGACGACGACGCGGTCGGTCATGCCGAGGATCTCAGGCAACTCCGAGCTGATCAGCACGACGCCGATGCCGCGAGCCGCCAGCTCGTCGAGCAGGCCGTAGATGGCGTATTTCGCGCCGACGTCGATGCCACGCGTCGGCTCGTCGAAGAACAGCACGCGCGAGTCGCGGAACAGCCACTTCGCGATCACCACCTTCTGCTGGTTGCCGCCGGACAGGAGCCGCACGCGCTGGCGCGCATGCGGCGTGCGGATCGAGAGCGAATCGACGTAACGCGCCGCCGCGGCGTCTTCCGCGGCGAAGCGGATGAAGCCGAACCGGTTGGCGAGCGCCGCGAGGTTCGCGAGGCTGATGTTGTGCGCGACGTTCATGTCGACCGCCAGCCCCTCGGCCTTGCGGTCTTCGGACAGGTAGGCGATGCCGTGGCGGATCGCGTCGCGCGGCGAGCGGATCGCGAGCGCCTCTCCACGCAGCCGGACCACGCCGGTGTCGGGCGTCTCGGCGCCGAATACTGCGCGGGCCACCTCGGTGCGGCCCGCGCCGATCAGGCCGGCGAAGCCGAGGATCTCGCCGCGCCGCACCTCGAAGCCGACGTCCTCGAACACGCCTTCACGGCCGAGGTGCTCCACCGACAGCAGCACCTCGGTGCTCGGCGTCGACGTGCGCGGCGGGAACTTGTCGTCGAGCGGTCGGCCCACCATGCGCACGACGATGTCGTCGACGCTCGTCTCGGCGAAGCGGTCCGTGCCGACATGCCGGCCGTCGCGCAGCACGGTCACGCGGTCGACGATGCGCGCCATCTCGTCGAGCCGGTGCGAGATGTAGACGACCGTCACGCCGGCCTGGCGCAGCTCGCCGATGACGCGGAACAGGTGGGCCGTCTCGGCTTCGCTCAGCGACGAGGTCGGCTCGTCCATGATCAGCAGCTCGGCATCGAGCGACAGCGCCTTCGCGATCTCGACCATCTGGCGCTGCGCGACCGGCAGGCTGCCCACCGGCACCGCCGGGTCGATGTCCAGGCCCAGGCGGGCGAGGCAGCGGCGGCTGTCGGCATGGAGCCGGTCTCGGGCGATGAAGATCCCGGCCCGACGCGGCTCGCGCGCCAGGTAGATGTTCTCGGCCACCGACAGGTGCGGAATCAGGTTCAGCTCCTGGTGGATCATCGCGATCCCGGCCGCCTCGGCATCGCGTGTCGAGCCGAAGCGCACCGCTTCTCCCTTGAGCCGCATCTCGCCGCGGTCAGGCGCGAGCTGGCCGCTGATGATCCGCATCAGCGTCGACTTCCCGGCACCGTTCTCCCCGCACACCGCGTGCACCTCGCCACGGCGCAGCTCGAGGTCGACGCCATCGAGCGCACGCACGGTCAGGAAGGACTTGCTGACGCCCGACAGTGTCAGCAGCACCTCACCGGCCGAAGCCCCCGAGCTCACGGCGTCGTCCCAGGTTCTTGCGTTTTGCAGCGTCATTCGGCCAGAGCAATCTTCAATCAAATGGTCAGGCCACCCGACCGACAAACGTTTATTTGGCCTGACCAAACGAGAGGACTGTCCTAGGACAATCCCGAGGACGGAGCCGGGCGCACAGGACATGGGCGCTATCATGGTCAGGCCACTTTCCTTGCGCCCGCATGACGACTCAGCTCAAGCAGGTCGAGCCCAAGCGCCTGTACCAGCAGATTGCCGACCAGATCCGCGAGCTGATCGAGCAGGGTGGATTCGAGGCGGGCACGCGGCTGCCGCCCGAGCGCGATCTCGCGCAGCAGCTCGGCGTCTCGCGGCCTTCGCTGCGCGAGGCAATGATCGCGCTCGACATCGAGGGCACGGTCGAGATCCGCAGCGGCTCGGGCGTCTATGTGCGGCATCGCCCGGAGCACAACGCCAGGCCGACCGCGTCGCTCGGCGACAGCCCCAGCGAGCTGATGCAGGTGCGCGCGGCGCTGGAGGGATCTGCCGTCGTGCTGGCCTGCGCGCACGCGACCGAGCATGCGGTGCAGCGCTTGCGCGAGATCGTCGAGGCGATGCGTCGCGAGATCACCCACAATCGCACGCCGCTCGACCATGACCGCCAGTTCCATCTGGCGATTGCCGAGATGAGCGGCAATCTCGTCATGGTGAGACTGATCGGCGAGATGTTCGAGAGCCGGCACAGCCCCATCTCGGCCAAGCTCAGCTCACGCTACGAAAACTCGCGCACCTGGAACCTGGCGCTGCGGGAGCACGAGGCGATCCTGCGCGCATTCGAGACGCGCGACCCGCTGGCAGCCCAGGTCGCGATCCTCTCGCACTTGAAGGCGTCCGAGGAGCGCTGGGTGGGTCGCTAGTTGTGAACTGTCCCTGCTCGTCGGGCAAGCCGCCGCCGAAGCCGTCCCGCCCGGTGCCTCACTCCGATCTGTTCAGGAAGTCGACCAACTTTGGAATGACCTGATCAGGCGCTTCTTCCATCAACCAGTGTCCCGAACCCCTGATGACGATGCCCTCGACATTGTTGTCCACCATGCGCGCTTGATTGATGAGGAATTCGCCGGAGGCCTTTTCGCCCGTGAGGACAAGCATCGGGATGGAGAGCTATTCGACGCCGGAGCAGATCGCCGAGGTCGTGTACGAGGCTGCGACGGACGGCAAGGGCCAGCTTCGCTATGTGGCGGGGGCCGACGCCGCCGCGACCTATTCGGCGCGCCTGCAGATTGGAGATGAGGCCTTTCGCGGCGCGATCCGGCAGCAGTTCTTTGGATGACCGCGACCACGCCGTCGACCCGCTGCCTGCAAGGCCATGACCGGTCACCCACGATGTGTCCGATCACGCCCTGGATTGATTCAGGATGCTCAAGACATCGGCAATCCTTCCTTTGTGCACGGTCATGGCGAATTCTTTGAGAGAACCGGTGGCCGGCACTTGAACCACCCCGCCCGGCACCTGAACCATCCCGATTCCGTTCCAGAAGCCCGGATTCTTGTAAGTGACGCAAGCGACGCTTTCGTCGTCCTCGGCGTTTCGCTCAGACAGGATCTGATGCACCATCTCCCTGCCGATGCCACTGCCGATGTGATCAGGAGACGCATAGTGGTACTCGATGCTCATTGTCTTGCTGTCGACGGCGTCGAGAATGAACGGCTCCAAGGGGGCGCAGATCTCGTTGAATTGGTCCACCCTCTCCTTGCCGAAGACACTCTCCAAGTTGGCCATGAGCTGCTGCAGTTGGTCATCCGGTGGCATCACCGACGACACGGCGGAAAAATCGTCCCCGTTTTCCGACTGAGGAACGTTCAGACTGCCCAGACTGGGTCGACGCGGCTGAATCCGCGGGGACCCCAGACTCAAGTGACTGGCACGCCTGACATGACTGACCAGTCCGGGCAGACTGGCCGGACTGACGGCCAAACCGCCGAGACTGGCCGGACTGACGGCCAGGGCGAGACTGGCGCGACGCTGCGCAGCGTCGATTTGTGATCGCACTGTCGATGAACGAGTCAACACGGACGAAGGCACGCTCCCCCCCAGCGATGCGCCCGTTTGTGATCCCTCCGGGAGTTCATAGATGCAGATGCCTGTCACGTTCCCCTGGGCATCCTTGAACTCCCTGCAGATTCCGCCGGATTCGGCGAGAAACTGGATCTGAAATCCAACATATCGAATCAGCTTTGCCTTGAACTCATCTCTTTCCTGATCGGTGATCGTCTCCGGATCATGTCCGCCGAGGAAATAGACCTGCGGTTGCCCGCTCTTCAAGGACGTCTCTGCGATCAAGGTCGCAACTCTCGTGAGCTTGGCCTCATCGGACAGATCCACCACGGACGAAGAAACCTGAAGGGGGGCGCGCGTCGAAGTGCGATCCAGGCCGGACGCGGAAGATGCTGCGATGGGGCGTGACAACCTGGGATGGGGTATCGGCGCTGTGGGCGTTCGTGGAAGTTCTGAAGACGACGATGCCGAGAACACTTGCAATTCCTGGTCGGTTGGCCGCAGGACCCGTCGCGGCCGTCCGCCGATGGCGGTCAACACGGTCTGGTTGAACCCCTGCGAAGCGCTTGCGCTTCGCGCATCCGCGACGCGCAGGCTTGCCGCGAGGTCGCGGGCACCGGCGGTCAGCGAGGGCGAGACATTGCGCTGCGCGAGCGGCGCCACGGCCGCAGACTCGGATCCGACGTGGTGAAGGCGCACGCCGCCCGAGGAACCGATGCCCGTGGGGCGGCCTTCACCTGTCGATTCCAAATTGGTCGTGTGGACGATCCCTGGTACTGGTTCCACATCATGCCCCTCTGAAGAAATGCTCCGCTCTCGCAATGCGTGTGCCACTGCCGGACAGAGTGCAAACCATTGATTCGAAAGCAATGTCTCTCTCGGCGCGGCGCGGCCTTGCGAAGCCTTGGGGGCAAGCGCTCGAGAATCTTCCGGAATCTTGCTGCGGCCGCCTGACGATCAGTACCCAAAGTAGGTTGCATTCAGATCCTCGTCGTCCAATGGTGGTCGCCCGTCTCCGGACGGTGCCCCTTGCGGCTGCGCTCTGGGCACCTGCGAAGCGGTGCCGGTCGGTTGCGCTGACTCGTTGAGCTTCAGTCTCCAGAATTGGGTCTGGCCGTTGGACTGCTCTGGGTCGTGCACGAAACCGAACCTCCTCGGCAAGTTGCCTGCTCCAGGACCGGATCTTGTCGAAGTCACCAACGTCAGTTCATCGAGCCCAAGCCTCTTGGCTTGGTCGATGGACCCCTGCATCAGCTGCGTGCCGATTCCCCGCCCCTGCATTCGTTGGTGCACCACGATTGCAACCTCGGCCGACTTCCAACCTCGCGCGTCCGGCGGATAGAGATACAGATGGCCCAAACCGGCCAAATTGCTCTTCTCGTCCCGGTGCATGATCACGACAGTGTCCGCCGTGGGCATGAGCCTCGCTGCGACGCTTCTGTCCAAGTCGTCTCTTGTCGTCTGGCTGCCGCCGTATTCCACGCCGAACCGCTCCGCCAGCGCGGGGTAACTCAAACCCTTGCAGAAGGCTGCTATCTCGGCTGTGTGCTCCGGCCCTGCGGTGCTGATGCCGGGTCCCCCTCTCGAAGCACTTGAGGCCGTCACGGCGGCGTCTTCCGGCCAGAGCTGCGGCGATTCGTACTCCGAAAAGCGCGCGTTGACGAACTCCTTGACCAGCGTCAGATCTGGCTGAGTACCCTCGCTGGCCGCTTGGGTCCGAACTTGGCCCAGGATGATCTGCAGGAGCAGGCCTGCGGTCTCAGGCACCATCCTTTGCGGGTTCACGCGAACGATGAGCTTCCCTTGGCTGGCCCAGTTGGACAGCGCGTTTTCCACGGAATCGTGGAGGGGGTCCTCATGGGAAATGACCATGCCCTGTGCCCCGCTCCGCGCAAAGGCGTCGTTGATCTCTGTGATGGTTGCGCTGGGCTCGGCAGCTTCGGTTGTCACGACCTTGACGGGCGGCAGTTCCTCGCCGGGGTTCAGGCGAGCGGGGGCCGCCGTGCGCACCTCGCCGGGGATGTCGGCCTTGAGCCTGTGGCGCACGCTGCTCCTGCGGATCGAGCCGATGGGGTTGGGGTTCGGCGTCGTGAACGGTGCGGCCAAGATCGTGTTCTGCTCATTGACCAATACCCGGTCTTGCAGGTCAGGCCTGTTGGCGGCCGTCTTTCCCAGCCGGTACGCTCTTGCAAGATTCCTCGCCGACTCGGGCTGACCTCCGACGGCGGTGACGATGAGCGGCACAGGGATGGTCCTTGTCCAGGCCAGGCGGTTCGCCGTCGCTACCACGTTCTCCGGTTTCACTGCATAGACAACCGCCCCATGCGAACCCAGCCGCTCCAGACCCCTGTTCAGTTGCTCCATCGAGCTCGCGCCCTGGGTGTCGTGATGATCGACGAACGTGTTGTGCGGCATCTCGACCCCTTCTGCGACGTTCGCGCCGATGTGCAGGATCCTTATCTCCGCATGGCGTGACCCAAATGGAAGCGTGAAGGAAGTCGACCCACGCCTGATTTCCTGGGGCGGTCCGGACTCGATGGAGCTCGCGCTCGAAGTTCGCACTGCCGGCCGCTGCCCTGATCGGTCATCGAGGGGCCGCGGCGATGCAGATCGGGCAATGACGCCATGGGGAGGCGTTGCGGCGATCAGCGGCGCGCCGGATCGCGACGAGATGATGGGAGGGGTGGTCATGTCTCGGGCCTCGGTTGCTGTCGAGAGAAGGCTCGAAGGTGTAGTGGGATAGGCAGAGCTCTAGTTCCCACACTAGGTCGCGACTCAAGTCGTTCCGAGACATCCCGGACTGTCCATCGATCAGGCCGAGTCATTGTCGAGACTCGCTTCCTTTGTGTAACGTGCGTCGTCCAAGGTCGTCCACGTTCGTCCCGCTGAAGCCAGTGCGCTATGGCGACCCGCATGGCTACCAAGTTGCTCCTCGCACGTGCAGCTGGTAACAGATCACGAATTGCCACGCCACACTCGGTTGCGGGACTGCGCAGAAGACCCCCACCTCGGGTAGAGTCCGGCGGCGCCTGCAGTTGTAGTTGGCGCAAAACAATGAGCAGTAGGGAGTCTTGTGGGGGAACCTGTCAATGCGGCCGGGAGGGCGGCTGCATATGTCGTCGAACCTTCGTCCGGCGATAGACCAGAAGCTGGGCACGCGCATTCACCGCTTGCCGCCCTGTGTCTCATCGCCCGCCTGCACCACGTGGCGGCCGATCCCGCCCACCTCGCCCACCAGCTGGGCTGGCCTGCCAGCCACTGGCCCGACCTGACCGACCTGCTGCTGGCGGCCAAGCACCTCGGGCTCAAGGCCAAGCGCGTGAACACCAGCGCCGATCGCCTGACCCTCTCGCCCCTCCCCGCCCTGGCCGTGCTGTGCGACGAATCCGGCGGCACCCGCGTGGTCGTGCTCGCCCAATGCGACGGCCAGCGGGTACTTATGCAAGACCCCGGTGGCTCAGTCCAGGGCGGCCGTCCGGTCATCGAGCCGATGGAAGTCTTTGCGCAGCACTGGACCGGCGAGCTAATCCTCGTCACCAGCCGTGCCTCGCTGGCCGGCGAGCTGGCCAAGTTCGACTTCAGCTGGTTCATCCCCAGCCTGGTCAAGTACCGCAGGCTGCTCGGCGAGGTCCTGCTGGTGTCGCTGTTCCTGCAGCTGTTCGCGCTGATCAGTCCCCTGTTCTTCCAGGTCGTGATGGACAAGGTGTTGGTCCACCGCGGCCTCAGCACGCTCGACGTTCTGGTAATCGGCCTGATCATCATCGTGCTGTTCGAGAGCGTGCTGACCACGCTGCGCAGCTACGTGTTCGGCCACACCACGAGCCGCATTGATGTCGAGCTGGGCGCACGCCTGTTCCGCCACCTGGTGCAGCTGCCGCTGGCGTACTTCCAGGCGCGCCGGGTCGGCGACTCGGTGGCTCGGGTGCGCGAGCTGGAGAACATCCGCAGCTTTCTCACCGGCAACGCCATCACGCTGGTGCTGGACCTCGCGTTCTCGGTGATCTTCATCGCGGTGATGTTCGCCTACAGCGTGCCGCTGACGCTGATCGTGCTGGTGAGCCTGCCGCTGTACGTCGCGTTGAGCTTGGTGCTGGTGCCCATCCTGCGCGCCAGGCTGAACGAGAAGTTCGCCCGCGGCGCCGAGAACCAGTCGCTGCTGGTCGAGACGGTGAGCGGCATCCAGACGGTCAAGGCCAGCGCGCTGGAGCCGGCGCTGGCGCGGCGCTGGGACAACCAGCTCGCCGCCTACGTCAGCGCGAGCTTTCGCACCCAGACGCTGGCCAACGTCGGGCACGAGGGCATCAACCTCATCGGCAAGCTCATCGGCGCGGCCACGCTGTGGTACGGCGCGCGGCTGGTGATGGACCAGGAGCTGAGCGTGGGCCAGTTCGTCGCCTTCAACATGTTCGCGCAGCGCGTGGCTCAGCCCAACATGCGCATGGCGCAGCTGTGGACGACTTCCAGCAGACCGGCATCTCGATGGCGCGCCTGGGCGACATCCTCAACACGCGCACCGAGGTGCCGCCCAGCACCGCGGCGCAGCTGCCGCCGCTCAAGGGCCGCATCCAGTTCGACGGCGTGGCGTTTCGCTACCGGCCCGAAGCGCCTCCGGTGCTGCACGGGCTCACCCTGGCGGTCAACCCGGGCGAAGTCATCGGCATCGTCGGGCGCAGCGGCTCGGGCAAGAGCACGCTGACCAAGCTGGTGCAGCGGCTGTACACGCCCGAGCAGGGACGCGTGCTGGTCGACGACATCGACATCAGCCTCATCGACGCGGCGCAGCTGCGCCGCCAGATCGGCGTGGTCCTGCAGGAGAACCTGCTGTTCAACCGCAGCGTGCGCGAGAACATCGCCATCGTGGACCCGGCCGCGCCCATCGAGGCTGTGATGCGCGCTGCGCAGCTGGCCGGAGCGCACGAGTTCGTCAGCGAGCTGCCCGAGGGCTATGACACCATGGTAGGCGAACAGGGCGCGAGCCTGAGCGGCGGTCAGCGGCAGCGCATCGCGATCGCGCGGGCGCTGTTCACCAATCCGCGCATCCTCATCCTCGACGAGGCGACCAGCGCGCTGGACTACGAGAGCGAGGCGATTCTCCAACGCAACATGGCGGCGATCTGCCGCGGGCGCACGGTGATCGTGATCGCGCACCGGCTGAGCTCGGTGCGGCAGGCGAATCGGATCGTCGTGATGGACAAGGGGCGGATCGTCGAGGAAGGGCCGCACGACGCGCTGCGACAGCGGTCCGGCGGGCTGTATGCGCACCTGTGGTCGATGCAAGGGGGTGCGCAATGAGCAGCACCGCACAACGCCATCCGGTCGTCGAGCTGTTGGCGCGCTACCGCGCTGTCTTCGCCGCGGCGTGGGCGGTGCGGCATGAGCTGGCCGGACCGAAGCGGCTGTCGGACGAGGCGGCCTTCCTGCCCGCGGCGCTCAGCCTGCAGGAGACGCCGGTGCATCCGGCGCCGCGACGCGCGGCGTGGGCCATCTGCGGGCTGTTCGTGATCGCGCTGGTGTGGTCCATCGTCGGGCAGCTAGACATCGTGGCGGTGGCGCAGGGGCGCATTGTGGTCAGCGACAGCAGCAAGACGGTGCAGCCGCTGGAGGCCGGCGTGGTCAAGCGCGTGCTGGTCAAGGATGGCGACAACGTGCAGACGGGCCAGGTGCTGGTCGAGCTGGATGCAACCAACGCCAGCGCCGACGGCCGCAGCGTGCAGGAGCAGTGGACCGCCGCCGTGTCCGAGGAGCGTCGCACCGCATCGCTGCGGGTGGCGATGCAGTCGCATCGCGCGCCGGTGCCGGCCAGGGAGGCCGACGTGCGCGAGGCGGCTCAGCTGCAGGCCGAGTGGCAGGACATCACCGCCAAGCTCGCCAAGCTCGATGCCGAGCAGGCACGGCGCCAGGCGGAGATGGCCACCGTGCGGGAGATGATCGCCAAGCTCGAGGCGACCTTGCCGATCGCCCGGCAGCGCGAGGCGGACTTCAAGAGCCTGAGCGACCAGGGCTTCATGTCCAGCCACGCGGGGCAGGACCGCACGCGCGAGCGCATCGAGCAGGAGCGCGACCTGGCGACCCAGCGCGCGAGGCTGGTCGAATCGCAGGCGGCGTTGAAGGAGACCGACAACGCGCGCTCGTCCTACGTCGCCGAGACGCAGCGGCTGCTCAGCGAACGCCATGCCCAGGCTGGGCTGAAGCGCCAGCAGCTCGCGCAGGAACGCAGCAAGACCGAACAGCGCCAGCGCTTGACGCAGCTGAGCGCACCGGTGGCGGGGACCGTGCAGCAGATGGCGATCCACACCGAGGGCGGCGTGGTGACGCCGGCGCAGGTGCTGATGATCGTCGTGCCCAAGGATGCGCAGGTCACGGCGGAGGTGGTCGTGGACAACAAGGACATCGGCTTCGTGAAGGCCGGACAGGTAGCGGCCATCAAGCTGGAGACGTTTCCGTTCACGCGCTATGGGACGGTGGAGGCGACCGTCGACACAGTGACGGCGGATGCGGTGAACGACGAGAAGCGCGGCGCGATTTTCCCGGCGACTTTGAACCTACGGCGCACGCACATCGATGTGGATGGGAAGCGGATTCGCTTGAGTCCCGGGATGAATGTGACGGTGGAGATCAAGACTGGGAAGCGGCGGGTGATCGACTACTTGCTGAGCCCGGTGCAAAGGGCCGTGAGCGAGAGCATGGGGGAACGCTGAGATGCGCCTGCTCGTCATTCATCAGAATTTCCCCGGCCAGTTCGGGCATCTGGTCCAGGCCTGGGCGCAACGGCCCGGTTGGGACGTCCGTGCGCTGGGCCGCGACACCGCGCCGGGATTGCCGGGCTTCAACGGACTCGTGCGCTACAAACTCGCGCGTCGCGGCCATCCCGAGCAGCATCCCTACCTGAGGCAGATGGAAGACGCCACGCTGCATGGCCAAGCCTGTGCGCGCGCCATGATCGAACTGCGCCGCGGCGGCTTCGTTCCTGATGTCATCCTGGCCCATCCGGGGTGGGGCGAGACGCTGTATGCGAAGGACGTGTTTCCCGACGCGCGGCTCATCCATTTGTGCGAGTGGTACTACAACGCCGAGGGCGCCGACCTGGGCTTCGATCCGGAATTTCCACTGACCTTCGACGACCGGGCGCGCATCCGCACCTGGAACGCGCTGCACACGCTGAACCTGACGAACTGCGATGCGGCCGTCAGCCCGACGCACTGGCAGCGCAGCCGGCATCCGGAGATCTTCCAGCCCAAGATCACAGTGCAGCACGAGGGCATCGCGACGGATGTGCTGGGGCCGGATCCAACGGCGGTCATCAAGACGCCGAGCGGCGCGGTGCTGAAGGCGGGTGATCCGGTGATCACCTATGTGGCGCGCAATCTGGAGCCGTATCGCGGGTTTCACATCTTCATGCGGGCGCTGGAGCGCATCCAGAAGATGCATCCGCACTGCCATGCGCTGATCGTGGGCGGCGATGGCGTGAGCTACGGTCGGAGGCCGAAGGATGCGCCGAACTGGCGCGAGCAGATGCTGCGCGAGGTGTCGCTGGATCCGTCGCGTACTCACTTCTTTGGGCGGATTCCTCATGCGCAGTACCTGAAGGTGCTGCAGGTCTCGGCAGCGCATGTGTACCTCACATATCCCTTCGTCCTCAGTTGGTCAGTGCTCGAGGCCATGGCATGCGGAGCAGCTGTTGTTGCATCTGACACCGCACCGGTGCGAGAACTGAATGCAGATGGATCGAGTGCGCTTCTCGTCGACTTCTTCGACGAAGCGGCACTGTCAAGGACGCTGGTAGCAACGCTCCGCGAACCACGCCGCACCAAGTCGCTTCAGGACCATCCGGTCTCCGACATGGGCAAATTCGGGCGTCGCACTGCGTTGGCTGGCTACGATGCCGTCTTGCGAGCAGCAGGTGCGCCTGCTTGCGAGCTGACAAGCTTTGAATTGAAACCAATACCAGGTCTGGAGAAAGCACGTTGACCACTTTCGACAACGCATCGAGCGCTTCCTTTCACAAGCGGTTAGGGTGGGGCTATCTGTTTGGGGCCGTCACCGGGCTAGTGGCCTCTGCCATCGCGCTGTCTTCGGCAGCACCACTGCTTGTAAAGCTGTTCTTGCCATTTCCGGGCCTGGCGGACGCGACTCATTGGGAAGGCCGAGTGGAGACGCGTGGTGATTTCCGAATTGGGACCGTGAGCGACACAATTCCTCAGCACTTCATCATCACGTCAAGTGGTCGTCACGAGTTCAAGTGTGGCTACATCGGCCATCGCATTCCATGCGCAAACTATCAACTTCTTGATGGCGCTACTGGTGAGGTCTGGTACCACCCAGTCTTCGGCGCATTGCAGTGGCGGTTCACCATCCAGCGCGGCCAGCATGCAGGCAAGGTCGAGGAGCGCGCGATAGCGGACCGAGAGTCCTTCTTTCGCGAAAACTTCTTCTATAGCCGATACGTCACGAAGCTACTGGTCGCTTTGGCTGGGCTGGCCGTCTCGCTGTGGCTATTCGTCCGCTCGATCAACCATAGAGCTTCCGCGGCGATCCCGTTCGCCGCAAACGACGCAAACAAGTCGGGGAACTAACGTGGCTCAGACCAACCTTGTCCAATCCATTGAAACGTTGATCAAACAGTACGGCACGGCAAGTGACGTTTACGCAGGATTTGTCAACTCTCAAGCGGCCAGTGGCCCAACTGGCGGCACGCAGGATGTCTTTAACGCATCGGTGAACTTTCTCAAGGTAGCCGAGGCAGTTGCCTCATTGGTGCGCGAGATTCCGATACTCGGATCCGCGCTCAATGCCCTCAGCTTGTCATCCAACATTCTGACGGCGGGTGAGCAACTGGATCGCGATGGGCGCATCTCGCCAGCCGTTGTGTTTGGCATCGTGAGCGATTTTTCTGCTATTGCGTCAAGTGCAGCGTTCGTGACTGCAGCAGCAGCTGTGGCCGCTGGCGTCGCCGCGCCGGTGCTCGTCACACTCGCTGGCGGCTTGGCGGTCGCCGGAATGGCGGCGTCCATATACGGCACAACCGTAGGAATTCGCGAGAAGGTAGTGGAAAACGACTTGGTCATGCGATGGAGTACCAACATCCTGACCGAGATGAATGGCTTCGAAGACTACAAGTGGGCGCTCAAGGACGGTGAAACCTTTGATCAAGTCTATCGAAGCAACCCGGTTATGGGCCCCGCGCTGCAGGTAATACACGCCATAGACCCGAGGTTGTCTCTCGAGCAAGCTGTTGCGTTGGTTGATCAGGCCGACTTGGGCACTTGGCTTCAAGGCGGCAAGCTTCGAGAAGCCTCAAGCCTCCTACGAGGCGTTGGCCGCGTGCTGTTGGGTGTCGACATCGGGGAAGCGACACGTCTCTCCGACTATGTGGACCAACTCTCCAGGCTCTGGCCGGCGATTCGCGATCGATCGGGCCAGTTGCAAGTGGCAACTACACATAGCACGTCTGTTGTGCGAAGCGATTTCGCCGCGTTTGTCTCACTGTTGCAGGGCCTGCCGTTCTCAGTGCGCTTGACTGACCCATCGCCGACGTCCGCCGGCTCGTTGGCGCTGTATACGGTTCATCGAACAGCGTACGAACAATGGCTCTCCGATCGTACCGCCATCGCTGGAGGAGCCAAACAAGACTCGCTTCACTTTACCGACATGTTCCTGAGCGAGCGCTCGGCAATGTTCGAGCTCGTCGCCAAGAATGCGCGAGATAACACTGCGGGGATTGTGCTCGGGCGTCCTGTGGCCGAGAACGCCTACTACCTTGACGCGACGACAGGCACCGAAGTGCTGGTAGGCGCAACTACGACGAGGCAACAGATCTACTTCGGCAGTGCTGGCGCGAACCAGCGCAATGGCGGGGGATTGAGTGATCGACTGTTCGGTGGAGCGGGGAACGACACTCTCAACGGCCTTGGAGGAACCGACTACATCGAGGGCAACTCTGGCGCGGATTTGCTCGACGGTGGTGAAGGCAACGATGTTCTGCTTGGGGGCGAGGACGACGACACCATCGACGGCGGCTTGGGCAACGACGTACTGAAGGGCGGTACCGGAAGTGACACCTACAAGTTCTTCGCTGGCAACGGTGCGTCTGACACCATTGAAGACGCCGACGGCAAAGGCCGCATCGACGTGGACGGTATCGGCCTTATCACCGGCGCCAATGCGAATAGGGTCGCAGAGAACGCTTGGCAGACCATCGACAAGCGAATCAACTACACGCTGATATGGTCGCTCTCGTCAAGACTGAATTCCTACACGATCGGCAAGCGGCCTGGGGTGGTGCGGTGCATGTCTGCTGCAGCGACGATGGATCAGACTGATATCCGTGGGTTGGCTACCACCGTGCATCGATCCGTCAGGGAAGCTGCCTCGCTCTAGCGTCGCAGGTTGCCCAAGGGCCTTCTGTGGATAGTGTGAATGAGGGTTCTTCCCATCGTTGATGCGCACCGCATCACTCCGGGCCGCTCGCTGCGTGTTGCGGTTCAGTGAACAAGGGGTGGCACCGGCGCCTGCTGCGCGATAGCCCACACAAAGCCGGCCAGTTCGCGTGCGACTGCGACGCAGATCTTGTTGGGCTGCACGCCTCGAGATGACAGCTTGGCAAACCGTGCGCTCAAGCGCAGCTGGGCCTTCCAGGCGTGGTTGCGCACGGGCTCGGGCAGTGAGCTGCTTCGCTGCCTCAAGTGATTGCTCAGCCTTGCGGGGAAGCGGTAGTTCCACGCCGCTTCGGTCAGCAGCCGCCTGGCGTGCCCGTTGCCTGTCTTGGTGATCGAGCCGCGCCGGATGCTGTTGCCGCTGGAGTGCTCAGAAGGCACCAAGCCGAGGTAGGCCATGAGCTGGCGCGCACTGCCGAAGCGGGCAATATCGCCGATCTCGCTGACCAATCCAATGGCGCTGACGGTGTCGATGCCGCGCAGTGCGCGCAAGGCGGCGACGACCGGCTCGAAGCGCCAGCCCTGCGCAGCGCGTGTCAACGCCACGGTCAGCCGCTGTACGCGCTGCTCGGCCGCCTCGACTGCCAACTGGTACTCGGCCAGCGCAATGCGATCGGCTTCATGCTCGAAGCGCTGCTCGGCGATCCAGCGGTGATGGCTCTTGGTCCAAGACGTCTTGCCAGGGTAGCGCCGCGCCTGGCGCAGCAGGAACGCCTTGAGCTGCTGGCGTGCCTTCAGTCGCATCCCAACGGCGTCCTCGCGGGCGCGCCACAAATTGCGCATCGCCTCATGCGCTTCGTCAGGTATCCAGATCGACTTGAGCTCGCCGGCACGCGAAAGCTCGGCCAGCCGTAGGCAGTCGCGTCGGTCGTTCTTGACTCGCTCGCCGGCGCGGGATCAGCGACGGCGCCACGATCTCGCATTGGTAGCCCCGCCGGCGTAGTTCGCGGTACAGCCCATAGCCCGTTGGGCCCGCTTCGTAGACCACGCTGACCTGAGTCGGATCGCCCGCCGGGGCCAGTACCTTGAGCAACCCGTGCACATCCGGCCCCACCGTGCCCACAAAGCGCGCCGCCTCCCGACCTGCCTCGCATGCTCCGATCGACGTGCTGTCCTTGTGCGCGTCCAAACCAACAAAGAACTTGATACGCTCGTCCATGGCTCGTCTCCCAAAACAGCTGCGGCTGGCCCGTCCAGCCGCATGTGGCTCGGCACACCTCGGTGCGCAATCCACGATACGGGAGGCGAGCCCTGCCGTCGCCTAGCGAGCGACCATGATGTCTAGTAGATGACGAATCCAGCAAGAACCTGCTGATCACCTTTTCCGACCGTGCTGATGTAATCACGATTCGCAACTGGAGTCAGGAGAAGAACCTCGGCATCACGCTGAGCGACACAGTCTCATTGCCGACGACCACCACAACATATTTCGGCGACTACCTGAAGCGCATCATCGGTCCCTACTACCAGCAAGACACTATCGCCGAGACGCACAACTACTTGCAGGACGGCCCGTTGCCAAATGCAGCCGACATCATCAAGGGTGGGTACGAAGATGACGCCATCTACGGTTTCGGCGGCAACGACGGACTGCAGGGAGGCGCCGGTGCCGACTTGATCGACGGCGGCGATGGGAGCGATGTGCTGTTCGGCGGCTACGACTCGGACACTCTCCTCGGTGGACTGGGCGGAGACTTCATCTTCGGCAGCGCACATGGGTTGATTCGCCAGCCAAGAGAAGTGGACTTCGACCTAGGGGCAGTGACAGGCGTGGAGGTTGCGCACGGGTTCTCGTGGGGAATCTACGACGTGCCGCCAGATGGCACCGGGCGTCACTTCTTTACGTTCGTCGGCTTCAGCTATGTTCCGGTTGAGCAAGGGCCGGTCGACACGATCTACTACGAAGCATCGGGCAACGTTATCGACGGCGGAGCTGGCGATGACTACATCTTCGCAGGCACGGGAGCCGACACCGTGCATGGCGGGGCCGACAGCGACCACATCTTCGGCATGTGGGATCGCGACGTATTGTTCGGCGATGAAGGTAACGACTTCCTTTGGGGTGACGGCAGCGAACGCGATGAAGCTCAGGCCTACCTCACTCCAGCAGAAGCACACGGCGGCGACATTCTGTGGGGTGGCGCGGGAAACGATCAATTGGTCGGTCAGGGAGGTGACGACAAGCTCTATGGCGGTACCGATAACATCTGCTCATCGGTGATGATCTGTTGCTGGAGGACACGCCCGAAAGCATCCATGGCAGCGACTTTCTCGATGGCGGGGCGGGCGCGGACGACCTCATTGGTGGCGGAAAGGACGACACCCTATTCGGCGGGGAAGGCGACGACCGGCTCTGGGGCGACGCGATCCAGAAGAACGACCTGTCGCTGAACTACCAGGGTGACGACTACCTCGACGGGGAAGAAGGCGACGACCGCCTGGTCGGCGGCGGCCGAAATGACATGCTGTACGGCGGCACGGGCAATGACACTTTGCTCGGTGACGACGTCCAGGAGAACCTGGAGGCCACCGGCCATGGCGACGACTACCTAGACGGCCAAGCAGGCAACGATCAACTCGCCGGATATGGCGGCGCCGACACGCTGGTCGGCGGCTCCGGCGATGACTACCTCGACGGCGATGCTGCCGAGACAGAGCTCGCTGCGTTCTTCGACGGCGACGACTATCTCGATGGAGAAGATGGCAATGACATCCTCTTCGGTCGGGGTGGAAACGACGCGCTGTATGGAGGGATTGGGAACGACTCGCTGTACGGCGGAGCAGGCAGCGATACGCTCGACGGCGGCGAAGGCAACAACGTTCTGGATGGGGGCGACGGGAACGATGTACTGATCGGCAGTGGAGACCAGAGCGTCCTGCTGGGTGGCGCAGGCAGCGACGTCTTGGTCGCGGGCGCGATGACAAATGTTCTCGATGGCGGCGCCGGTGACGACTCGTACGAGATCGACTTGTCCACCGGCTCGGCCAGCGCGATCGTCGATGTCGACGGCAACAACTCGGTGCTCCTCACAGGTGTGCATCTGGGGGACCTGCAGGTTTGGGAGGTCGGATCGGTACAAGGCGCTGGTGGCAATCCGAGCACGCCGGGCTATCTCGCGATTGCATCAGCTGCTGGCTCCTTGCAGATCCGTGTCAGCGCCCCCGGTCAATTGGCCGGTTCTGTTCAGTTCGGCGATGGTGAGACGCTTACAGCGAGTCAACTGAAGGACGCAGCGGAGTCGCATCAGGTCATTGGGTCGAGTGCCGCTGACACCTTCTACGGCGGCAGCCAAGGTGTGCTGTACACGACTGGCGAAAGTGCCGACACGGTCGATGCGGGCGGCGGGGACGATGTTGTCTATGGGGACGTTGGGAACGATCGTTTGCTCGGTGGAACTGGCAATGATCAGGTCGATGGTGCCGTGGGCGACGACTCGCTGCAAGGTGACGGCGGCTCCGACCTCTTGCTCGGTGGCGAGGGCCGCGACACGCTCGTCGGTAGCACCGGGAACGACACGCTCTACGGCGGAACCGACGACGATGTCTACGTGATGGCGCTCGGCGATGGCGAAGACCTCCTTTTCGACAGCGCCGGCACGGATGAAATCCGCTTCGGGTCCGGGCTGGACCTGGCGAGCCTCGAGGTGGTTCTCGTCCCCGACACCAGTGACCTGCGCTTGGCATTCAGCAGCGGCGACAGCATCACGATCAGGGCCGGTCAGGCTGGCATCGTCGAGAACTATCGGTTCGCAGACGGAACAGTGCTGACCTACGATCAGCTCCGCAACCTGAATCACAGCAGCGGAGGGTTGGCGCCGGTCGGCAGTGACGCCTCCGACGCCCTCCTGGGCGGCTCGGGAAACGACACGCTTCGCGCCTATGCTGGCGACGACACGCTCATCGGCGGCGTCGGCGGCGACATGCTGTTCGGGGGGGCAGGCAACGACGTCTATGCATTCAACGTGGGCGATGGACAGGACATCATCGTCGACGAAGAAGGCGCGTCCAATGCGCTGCGTTTCGGGGGCGGAATTTCCGCGGCCAGCCTCACGGCATCGGTGGAAACGAGTAGCGACGGGCAGCAATACCTTATCGTCGGCTATGGCGGCGCAGGTGACGAGATTCGGATTCAGGGCGGCTTGAACGCGCCGGTCTCCAGGCTTCTGTTTGCCGACGGAACACAGCTGAACTTCGGGGACTGGCTCAGCGTGGCGCTGGCCGCCGTGCCCGAGCAAGTCGGCACCGCGGGAGCCGACCAGCTCTTCGGTCTGGCCAACGCCGATTCCCTGGATGGCTTGGAGGGCAACGACGTCATTCGCGCAGGGGCGGGCGATGACACGCTCCAAGGCGGTGCCGGAGCCGACACCCTGTTCGGTCAAGCTGGCAACGATGTTCTCGATGGCGGCTCCGACAGCGACCTGCTGCAGGGCGGAATCGGGCAAGACACCTACATCTTTTCGCCCGGTTCTGGCCACGACACTGTCGTCGACACGGAAGGTTCGAGCCTCATTCAGCTCGGCGCGGGCGCGTCACTCGATCAACTCGTGCTCGACCGTTCGGGTCAGGACCTCGTGATGCGATTCGAGGGCGGCGCCGGCGCATCGCTGACGGTCAGGGGCTACTTCGACGCACCGTCGCTGTGGAGCGTCGCCAGCGACGGCGAGGCCGCTGTGGCGCTGACCGACCTCTATTCGCAGCTGCAGGACCAGCGGGCCCAAATGTCCGACGAGCAGCAGGCGGCCCTCGCGATGGCCGACTTTGCGGAACGTCTCGAGCAAGACCGCTTGCTGCGCACGATGGGTGAAGGCTTCACGCGCGACAGCGACGGCACCTATCGGTACAGCCGACCGTCAGCGACCAATTCGAACGTCACCGAATCGTTCCTCGTCAGCCTGGACGTTCGCGAGACGATGACCAATGCGGCCTGGTTGCAGCTGACCTCTGACGGCTTGCAGCAAACGGAGGATTGGATTGAGACGGGAAGCCGGACGCGGACGGAAAGCCGGCGCGTCACCGACACGGTGGTGACCTCTGCCTCGCCGATCCGCTTCATTCCCCTCGATCGTTTCGGCCAGATGTTCGGCGGCCAGTCGTTCGATCCGAGCGAATATGTCGCGACGTACGGGCAAGATGATCAGGGCAACAACACGTTGCTCGGCTATATGCAGATGGCGCCTGGGACAGCGCAGCAGGTCGGGATCGGATGGAGACCGAAACGATCACCGTGCCGCTACGGGAACGGCGGGTTGGCGTTGATCTGCACACCGACCGGGTGACCGGCGGAGGTGGCTCCAACAGCATCGAGTGGTGGTCCGACGGCGCGAGCGGCATCCATGCATTGGTCGATGCGGGAGCGGGCGACGATGCGCTTCATGCAGACGACTGGAATCAATCCGGTGGAATCAGCGGAGAAGGCAGCGACCACTGGCTCATCGGGGGAAGCAGCATCAGATACTGGTCCGACGACAGCCTGGGCAGCTTTCTCTATGGAAACAGCGGCAACGACGTGCTGGTGGGTGGGGCCGGCCGCGACGAGTTGATCGGCGGTGCGGGATACGACCAGCTCGATGGCGGCGCCAGCGGCGATGTCTACCGGATCTTTGCCATGACGCCCGGGTGGGACACCGTGCTCGACTCCGGTGCCATCACGTCCCGATTCGGCGGCGAGTTCGACGGCGCGCCGCCCGACCTCACAGGACTGCTCGAAGCAGGCCCGGGTCGGTACTACGTGAATCGGGACTTTGCATCTCGCTTCAGTGCGGTGCAGATCGAGAACAACCTCTCGCCGTTGGCTGCCGCTTGCATTGCAGCATTCGGCGGGTCGTCGTTGCCTTTTGCAAGTGACACTGCTGCACTGCGCCCTCTCTACGAGAACGGAACCATTCCGCAGGACACCATCGCCTTCGGTCCTGGGATCACTCTCGCGGACTTGCACTTCGACTGGGGTGCGTGGGCCGAACGAAGGACGATGGACATCAGCTGGGGCGACGACCGCGGCGTCCAAGTTGTCCTGGCCAACGACGACGACCCGCTCGGCTTCGGTATCGAGCGGTTCACCTTCGCTGACGGCACGGTGCTGTCGATGGCGCAGATGCAGGCCATCGCACAAACCTCTGCGCCCCCGCCGGGGGACATCATCGAAGGAACCGACTCCGATGACTTCCTGACAGGCACAGCGGGGCCGGACGAGCTCTATGGCAAAGGTGGTGATGACCGCTTGACCGGCGGTGCTGGAGACGACTACCTTCAAGGCGATGAAGGCGCGGACACCTATGTGTTTTCGTCTGGCTCTGGTCGTGACTACATCTATGACACCCAGGGGATGGGCACGGTGCTCTTGCAGGGCGTGGCTCCCGAGGACGTGACCGTGTCGCGTGACGCCTATGACCTGTATTTGTTGGTCGACGGCAGCTCCGACAGAGTGGGGCTGGGCGGGTGGTATTCCGAACAAGCGCAGGACTTCACGGTGAAGTTCGACGATGGCACCGTCTGGGATGCTGCCGCACTGGAAGCACGACTCAACCCGTCGCACACATCACCCGGCGACGACATGCTGTATGGCGGGTCCGGCAACGAAATCTTCGATGCCCAGGCTGGAAACGACAGCATCGCGCCTGGGGCGGGCGTCAACGTGTCCCGCGGTGGCGAGGGATCCGACGATATCTACGCGCCGGAAGGCACCAACGCCGTCGAGGGCGATGGCGGCGACGACTACGTCTACGTGGGCACACCCGGCAATTTCGTCGCCGGCGGAACGGGCAACGATTTCGTCTACGAAGGCGGCGGGCAAAGCACCACGAACGTCATCGCCTACAACCTCGGCGATGGCGACGACGTCGTCGACAGGGGATGGATGTCGTTGGGCAACTTCGGCGTGCTGTCTTTGGGCGGCGGAGCGACGCTCGGTGACATCTCTCTTTCGATGAGCGACGGCGGAGGCTTGACCGTTCACGTGGGGCCGACCGGAAGCATTCAACTTTCCGGATGGTTCACCCGCGAGGGAACGAACGGCATGCCGGAGGTCGACCAAAGCGGTGCAACGAACCCCGGCGCCACGCTCCAGCTGATCGATGGCACAACGGTCCGAACTTTCGATCTGGGCGCCGTGGTCGCCGACTACCTGGCAACCTGGCAACAAGGCACGAACTCGGAGCCTTGGTCGGCACAGGCAGCGCTCATCGAGCATCAAGTGAGCATCAGCGGCGATTCAGCACTCGGCGGCGCGTTGGCCTATGAATACGCCACGACGGGTACCACGCGGGGTCTGACCCAAGCGCAGATCCTGGAGGGCCTCACGGATCCGGCATTCGGAAGCGCGGCGCAGGAGGTTCCGCAACTCACGACGGATCGCACTCTCATCGGTACGGACGGCGACGACACGCTGACAGGCCGCAGCGGCAACGACTTGCTCAATGGAGGCGTCGGAAACGACATCCTGGATGGTGGTCTTGGCAGCAACATCTACCTTTTCGGACGGGGCAGCGGCCAGGACCGCATCGTCGGTATGAGCCTCGATGGAGCCGCCGACCGGCTCAGCACGATTCGCTTCAAGGAAGGTGTGAGTCCGAACGACATCACGCTGAGTGTCGGCTACGACCAGGGCGCGGCAGATGCACTGACGGCGCTGCAGGTGAGCATCGCAGGTGCAGAAGACTCCATCACCATCGACGCCTTCTTCCGCGGCGAAGGTCCGACCAACGGGCGCAACCCTGTGCAGCGCTTCGAGTTCGCGGACGGCACGGTCTGGAGCCTGGGCGACATGGTGTCGCAAGCCTTCGACGGCACACCGGGCAACGACGTCATCTCGGGGTCGGCCGGCAATGACAACTTTGGCGGCAGTGCCGGCAACGACTGGCTGATGGACCCGGGCGGCAGCGACACCTACCACCTCGGCGCGGGCACCGGCGCCGACGTCATCATGGACAGGGCGCCGGACGGCGCCACCGATGTCCTGCTCGTCGGCGACGGCGTCGAGGCGGATCAGCTGTGGTTCCGGCAGGTCGGGATGGCTGTCGAAGTCGGGATCATCGGCACAGCCGACCGGGTGTCGGTCTACAACACGATGGGAGGCAGTCCCGCTCCGGGCATCGAACGAATCCAGCTGAGCGACGGGCACTATCTCCTCAGCGCGCAGGTGGCCAACCTCGTCAACGCGATGGCGGCGTTTTCACCGCCGAGTGCTGGGCAGACCACTTTGCCGGAGGACTATCGGCAGCAGTTGGCCCCGGTGATTGCCGCGAACTGGCAAGGACCTTGAAGACAGTCGCGCTGAGGGCAGACGGGTGCGGAGAAGGCCGCACCGCCTGCGGCACGCGTGGCACTCGCTATGGCAACCTGTATGGCGACCACTTTGCAACGTAACGCAAATACGGTCGCGCGAGGCGCCGACGTTTCATTGGTAGGCCGTGCTGGGCTCGAACCAGCGACCAAAGGATTATGAGTCCTCTGCTCTAACCAACTGAGCTAACGGCCCGCGGCGCAAATTGTAGGTGGCACCTGCCTCTACTTTTGGCTCAGCGCGTTGCTCACCAGGCGAGACGTGATGTCCACGATCTGGATCATCCGGTCATACGCCATGCGCGTCGGCCCGATCACGCCCAGCGTGCCCACCACCTGCCCGTTGACCTCGTACGGCGCCGACACCACCGACAGCTCCTCGAAGGGCACTACCATGCTCTCGCCGCCGATGTAGATGCGCACGCCCTCGGCGCGGCTGCTGATGTCGAGCAGGCGCATGAGCTGGGTCTTGTGCTCGAACAGGTCGAACAGCTTGCGCAGGCTGCCCATGTCGCTGGAGAAATCCTGGACCGTGAGCAGGTTGCGCTCGCCCGAGATCACCACCTGATCCTGGCTCTCCTCGATCGCCTCGGTGCCGGCCTGCACCGCCGCTTGCATGAGCGTCGCGATCTCGGCGCGCAGCTCGTCGATCTCGTTCTTCAGGCGCTCGCGCACCTCCTCGATGGTCAGTCCGGCGTAGTGCTGGGTGAGGAAGTTGCTTGCCTCGACGAGCTGCGACTGGCTGTAGTCCGTGGCGGTGAAGATGACGCGGTTCTGCACGTCGCCATCGGGGGCCACGAGGATCACCAGGACGCGCCGCTCGCCCAGGCGCAGGAACTCGATGTGGCGGAACACGCTCGCCTTGCGCGGCGCGGTGACGACGCCCACGAAGTTCGACAGGTTGGACAGGAGCTGCGCCGCATGCGCGATCACGCGCTGCGGCTGGTCGGGCTGCAGCTGCTGCGGCTCGATCCTCGGCGGGTCGCTCCACTGGCGCGGCTGCGCGGTGAGCATGGTGTCGACGAACAGCCGGTAGCCGCGCGCCGTGGGAATGCGACCGGCGCTGGTGTGCGGGCTCGCGATCAGGCCCAGCTCTTCCAGGTCGGCCATCACGTTGCGGATGGTCGCCGGCGACAACTCCAGTCCGGAGGCCCGGGACAAGGTGCGCGAGCCCACCGGCTGGCCGTCCGCGATGTAGCGTTCGACCAGCGCCTTCAGCAGTGTTTTCGCGCGCTCGTCCAGCATGGTTTCGATTGTAGGTCTGGGCCATTTTCAGCGTCGTTGCCGTCGTATCGCTGTGGTGTAATCCCGCGCATGAGACGCCGGGCCGCTCCCAAGTCGAATTCCGGAGTGCGCAGCACGGAGGATGCGCGATGACTCGTCGATTTCGTCACGCTGCACTCGTTGGCAAATACCACGCTCAAGGCATTCGCGGCGTGCTCGAAGAGGTCGCACGCTTCCTCATCCGCCAGGGCCTCGAGGTCTCGCTGGAGCGCGAAACGGCACTCAACACCGGCATCGTCGACCACGGCGCACTCACCCCGGCCGAGCTCGGCCACCAGTGCGACCTCGCCGTCGTGGTGGGCGGCGACGGCACCATGCTCGGCATCGCGCGCCAGCTCGCGCGCTTCGGCATCCCGCTGGTCGGCATCAACCAGGGCCGGCTGGGCTTCATCACCGACGTGCCCATCGGCCAGTTCGCCGAAGCGCTCGCCCCCATGATCGCCGGCGACTACGAAGAAGAGCGGCGCACCATGCTGGAAGGCAGCGTCAGCCGCGACGGCGAGGTCATCTTCGAAGGCTTCGCGATGAACGACGTGGTGGTCAGCCGCGGCGCCACCGCCAGCATGGTCGAGCTCAAGATCGACGTCGGCGACGAGTTCGTCGCCAACCTGCGCGCCGACGGCCTCATCATCGCCTCGCCGACCGGCTCGACCGCCTACGCGCTGTCGGCCGGCGGCCCCATCCTGCATCCGGGCATCGCCGGCTGGGTGCTGGTGCCCATCGCGCCGCACGACCTGTCCAACCGCCCCATCGCCCTGCCCGACTCGCGCGAGATCAGCATCGAGATCGTCGCCGGCCGCGACGCCAGCGTGAACTTCGACATGCAGGCCCTGGCCAGCCTGCTGCACGGCGACCGCGTGACCGTGCGACGCTCGGCGCACCAGGTGCGCTTCCTGCATCCGCTGGGCTGGAGCTACTACGCCACGTTGCGCCGCAAGCTGCACTGGCACTCCGGAGTCAACTGATGCTGCGCCGCCTCGCCCTGCGCGACTTCGTCATCGTCACCGCGCTCGAGGTCGAGCTCGACGCCGGCTTCTCCGTGCTCACCGGCGAAACCGGCGCCGGCAAGTCCATCCTGATCGACGCCCTGCAGCTCGCCCTCGGCAGCCGCGCCGACGCGGGCGTGGTGCGCGAAGGCGCGCCGCGCGCCGAGATCACCGCCGAGTTCGACACGCCCGCCAGCCTGGCCCCCTGGCTGGACGACGCCGGATTCGACGCCAGCTCCGACACCCTGCTGCTGCGCCGCCAGATCGACGCGCAGGGCAAGAGCCGCGCCTGGGTCAACGGCAGCCCCGCCACCGTCGCGCAGCTGCGCGACGCCGCTGATCACCTGGTCGACATCCACGGCCAGCACGCCTGGCAAAGCCTCACTCGCGGCGTGTCGGTGCGCGCCCTGCTCGATGCCTACGGCGGCGTCGATGCCGCGCCGCTCGCGCTCGCGTGGTCGCGCTGGAAAGCCGCCACCGACGCCCTCGCCGACGCCCGCACGCGCCAGTCCGACCTGGCGCGCGAACGCGAGCGCCTGGCCTGGCAGATCGGCGAGGTCGACAAGCTCGCGCCCGGCCACGGCGAGTGGGACGAGCTCAATGCCGAGCACCAGAAGCTGTCGCACGCGCAGGCCCTGATCGACGCGGCCCGCGGCGCACTCGATGCCGTCAACGAGGCCGACGACAACGCCGAGTCGCTGACCGGTCGCGCCATCGACACCCTGCACGACGTGGCCACCTTCGATCCGCAGCTGGCCGCCGTCATCGAGGTGCTGCAAGGCGCGCAGGCGCAGCTGCAGGACGCTGCCCACACGCTGTCGAGCTACCTGCACCACACCGAGGTCGAGCCCGAGCGGCTGCAGCAGGTCGACGAGCGCATGTCGGCCTGGATGGGACTGGCGCGGCGCTACCGGCGTTCGCCGGCGGAGCTCTCGGCGCTGCTGGCCGAGTGGAAGGCCGAGCTCGCAGCGCTCGACGCCGCCGCCGACCTGGACGCCCTGGAGCGCGGGCTCGCGGCCGCGCAGTCGGCCTTCGACACCCTGGCCGCGCAGGTCTCGGCCGCGCGGCGCAAGGCGGCGCCTCGCCTGGCCGCCTCGGTCACCCAGGCCATGCAGCAGCTGGGCATGGCCGGCGGGCGCTTCGAGGTGTCGCTGGTCGCCCAGGACGCGCCGCAGTCCTTCGGCCTCGAGTCGGCCGAGTTCCTCGTCGCGGGCCATGAAGGCAGCACGCCGCGGCCGCTGGCCAAGGTGGCCTCGGGCGGCGAGCTGTCGCGCATCGCGCTGGCCATTGCCGTCACGACCAGCCAACTGGGCGAGGCCGGCACGCTCATCTTCGACGAGATCGACGCGGGCGTCGGCGGCACGGTCGCCGAGACCGTGGGCCGGCTGATGAAGCAGCTCGGTCGCGATCGCCAGGTGATGGCCGTCACCCACCTGCCACAGGTCGCGGCCAGCGCCGACCATCATTTCGTGGTCACCAAGTCCTCGCGCGACGGCAGCACCCGAAGCGAGATCCACGCCGCCAGCGGCGAGGCCCGCGTCCGCGAGATCGCACGCATGCTGGGCGGCGAGCGCCTGTCGGGCACCAGCCTCGCTCACGCCCAGGAAATGCTCTCGGTCGGCGCCGAAGCGGCCGGCGGCGGGCGGGGGCGCAAGCGGTCATGAGCCCCTCCGGCACCCCGCAACGTGTCGTCGTGCTCGTCACCGGCATCTCGGGCTCGGGCAAGTCGGTCGCCCTGCACGCACTCGAGGACGCCGGGTTCTTCTGCGTCGACAACCTGCCGCCCGAGCTTCTGCGCGAGTTCCTCAACCTCGGCAGCGAGCGCACCGAGCGGCGCGTCGCGATCGCCGTCGACGCGCGCAGCGCCGAGTCGCTGCCGCACCTGCTGCAGATGCTCGACGAGCTGCCCGGCGAGGGCGTGCACATCCGCTCGCTCTTCCTCGACGCCACCACCGACGCGCTGGTGCGCCGGTTCTCCGAGACGCGCCGCTCGCATCCGCTCACCCAGCAGGTCCCCGACGGCCAGCCCTCGCGGCGCAGGGAAGACCGCACCCCGCAGAAGCATCGCGCCCTGATCGACGCGATCGAGCTCGAGCGCGAGCTGCTGTCCGAGCTGCGCGAGGTGTCGACCGTGATCGACACCAGCCAGTTGCGACCGGCCCAGCTGCGCGCCTGGGTGCGCAACCTCGTCGATGCGTCGGCGAGCCAGCTCACGCTGGTGTTCGAGTCCTTCGCCTTCAAGCACGGCGTGCCGCTGGATGCCGATTACGTGTTCGATGTGCGCGTGCTGCCCAATCCCTACTACATCCGCGAGCTGCGGCCTCACACCGGCCGCGACGCCGATGTCATCGCCTACCTGGAGCAGCAGCCCGAGGTGGGCGAGATGCTGTCCCAGATCGAGGTCTTCCTGGCACGCTGGTTGCCCGCCTTCGAAGACGACCAGCGCAGCTACCTCACCGTCGCCATCGGCTGCACCGGCGGCCAGCACCGGTCGGTGTATTTCGTCGAGTCGCTGTCGCGCCGCTTTGCTTCGCGTGCCGCCACGCTGGTCCGGCACCGCGAGCTCGACGCCAAGGACTGATCCCCCTCAACACGCCGCGTCTCCTCCCTCCGTCACGCGGTCTCCGCTGTCCTCCGATGTCTTCTCCCGCCCCCATCGAGTTGCCCTTGTTCCCGCTGCAGACCGTGCTGTTCCCCGACGGCTTGCTGTCGCTCAAGGTGTTCGAGGCGCGCTACCTCGACCTGATGGGCAGCTGCCTGCGCGAAGGCACGCCGTTCGGCGTGGTCGCGCTCAAGCAGGGCACCGAAGCGCGCAAGGTCAGCAGCGACACGGTCAACTTCGAGGCCATGGGCACGCTGGCGCAGCTGCTGGACGTCGACAGCGCGCAGGCCGGCATCCTGCAGGTGCGCTGCCGCGGCAAGCAGCGGTTCAGCGTGCGCAAGAGCCGCCAGCAGGATGACGGCCTTTGGATCGCGCGCATCGAGAGCCTGCCCGACGACGAGCTGGTCGCCCCGGCCGAAGGATTGCTCGAGACGGTGAAGGGGCTGGCCAATGCGATCGCCACGCTGAAGGCGCAGGGCTCGGAGCCGTTCCTGGCGCCTTATCGCTTCGACGACGCCGGATGGGTGGCGAACCGGTGGTGCGAGATCCTGCCGATCTCGCTGGCGGCCAAGCAGAAGCTGATGGAGCTGCCGGACGGGCAGATGCGCCTGCAGCTGGTGGATGAGTTCCTGCGCAGCAAGGGCGTGGTGAAGTGATGGACGACCCGGGTTGCACCCGGGCTACGACGCGTCCTCGTGCAACCCGGGTCGTGACGACACCAGCAGCTTGCGCAGCGGCGCCGGCAATCCCATCGCCAAGGCCTCGTCCAGCCCGAACCAGCCTCCCGTTGCCAACCCGTCGGTGATGGCCTGAATCCGGGCCGCGGAGGTCCGATCGGGCAGCCGCCAGCGCAGCGGATGCAGCGTCCAGTCCAGATGCGTCAGCACATGCGTAAAGCTGGCCAGCGCCTCCCCCTCGCCCGGCCACTCGCGGCTCGCCGCCTCGAACGCCGCATCCGACTCGAACTCCGGCAGGCTCCACAGCCCCGCCCACACGCCGCTGTCGGGACGCTGCGCCAGCCACAGCTCGTCGCGCCATTGCAGCCACAGCCACACGTGCTCGCGCCGGCCGCGCTTGAGCTTTCGCGTCTTGACCGGATAGCGCTCCTGCGTGCTGTCGCGCGCCGCGACGCAGTCGACGCGAACAGGACACAGCAGGCAGTGCGGCGAACGCGCGAGGCACACGGTCGCGCCCAGGTCCATGAGGCCTTGCGTGTAGGCCTCGATGCCGCTGGCCGGCAGGAGCCGCGTCGCCTCCTCCCACAAGCGCCGCTCGCTGGCCTGCGCCGCGAGGTCGTCGTCGAAGGCGAGCACGCGCGTCAGCACCCGCTTGACGTTGCCGTCGAGGATGGCCACGCGCTCGCCGAAGCAGAAGGCCGCGATCGCCGCCGCGGTGGAGCGGCCGATGCCCGGCAGCTCGGCCAGCGCCGCGCTGCTGCGCGGGAATGCGCCCGCGTGCTCGGCCACCACCGCCTGCGCGCAGCGGTGCAGGTTGCGCGCGCGGCTGTAGTAGCCCAGCCCGCTCCACAGGGCGAAGACATCGTCGATGCTCGCGGCCGCCAGCGCCTGGACGTCGGGAAAGCGGCCGAGGAAGCGCTCGTAGTAGCCGAGCACCGTGGCCACCTGCGTCTGCTGCAGCATGATCTCGGACAGCCAGACGCGGTACGGATCGCGCGTGTTCTGCCAGGGCAGCGCGTGGCGGCCGTGGCCGCGCTGCCACTCGATCACGCGGGCAGAGAAGCTCACGCTCGGGCGTGACGCAGCAGCATGGGCGCCGGCTCGTCGCTCGGCGGCAGGTTGATGTGCATCAGGCCGTCGTGGTCGCCGGTGTCGTCCAGCGGCATGGGCTGCGATTCGCTGTGCTCGCGCAGCGCGGCGGTCAGCTCGCCGACGCGGGCCAGGTACTGGTGCAGGCGCTGGTCCTGCGACTCGATCTCGGTCAGCCGCTGGTCGAGCTCGCCGGCGGCATTCTGGATGCGCTCCAGCGCCTCGCGCCGGCGCCGGAATCCCCGACGCCGCTCGCGCAGCTGCGAATCGACCTGCGCCGACGCGCTCTTGCTCCACAGCTCGAGCTCGCCGCAGGCGTTCTCGAAGACCACGCGCAGCTTGGACACCAGCATGCGCCGGAACTGCTCCATGAACTTGGGCTGCGACAGGCGCAGGGCCTGCGTGAGGCCGAGGTACTGCACGTAGTTGCGCTCGATCAGGTCGAGCTCGCGGCCGTAGCGCTCGAGGTCGGCGCCCTTGTGCAGCGACAGCCCGAAGCCGAACTCGGCGTTGAGCTTGCCGAACGAGGCCGAGAGCATGTCGCGGATCTCGTTGCTGCTGGCCTGGCCGGCGTCGAGCAAGGCGCGCAGCCGCTTGCACAGGCCCATGAATGCCTTCTTGGCGCCCAGGTTGAGCAGCGAGGCGCTCATCTCGCTCTGCATCTGGGCGACTTCCTCGCGCAGCCGGTCGCTGGACAAGCCGATCAGCGTGTCTTTCAGCATGCGGCTGTGCACCACCCTCAGCGCCTGCAGGCGCGTGGTGCACAGCTCGAACTCGGCCGTCTCTTCCTCGACGCGCTTGAGCATCAGGCGCACCTTGGCGCTGCTCTTGCCGCGAATGCCGCGCAGCTCGAGCAGCTGCTCGGCCAGCTGGCGGCGCGAGTCGCCGAGTCGGCGCGAGACGTGGGTCTCGACCTGCGCCACCGCGTCGTCGACCGTCTGCTGCATGACATGCCGCCGCTGCGGCAGCAGCTGCGACGACAGCGCCTCCTCGAGCTCGGTCAGGCGGCTGGCAGCCAGCATCTCGGCATCGCCGGCCACGCGGGCGGCCAGCGCCTGGCGCGCCGACAGCGGGAAGACACGCTCCGGCGGGACCTCGAGCGTGCGCGCCGTGGCCTGGCGCTGCGACTCGATCTGCGCCGCCACCTGCTCGCGCGTGGCCAGCGGGTCGATCAGGGCGTCGATCTTGTTGAGCACCACGAAACGAGCCAGGTTGTGCGTGTCGAGGTGATCGCGCCAGATCGCCATGTCGGACTTGGTCACGCCGGTGTCGGCGCCCAGGATGAAGACGGTGGCGTGGGCCGTGGGCAGCAGGCTGAGCGTGAGCTCCGGCTCGGCGCCGATGGCATTGAGGCCCGGGGTGTCGAGCACCACCAGCCCTTGCTTGAGCAGGTGGTGCGGGTAGTTGATGAGCGCGTGGCGCCACTGTGGCACCTCGACCCGGTCGTCTTCATCGAGCGGCGGGTTGTCGTCGGGGCGCTCGTCGTCCCAGAAGCCGAGGGTGCGCGCTTCGTCCTGGGTGACCCAGCGGGTGCGCATCACCTGGGTGAGCGCCTGCGACAGCTCGTCGGGCTGCTTGACGTTGAGCGGCAGGTGGGTCCAGGCCTTGGGCTGCGTGCGCAGCTCGCCGAGCGACAGGCCCTCGAGGCGCGTCTCGATCGGCAGCAGCGACAGCGTGGGCGGCTCCTCGGGGTCGTAGGCGAGCTCGACCGGGCACATGGTGGTGCGACCGGGCGTGGCGGGCAGCACCCGCTTGCCGGCGTCGGCAAAGAAGATGGCGTTGATGAGCTCGGACTTGCCGCGCGAGAACTCGGCGACGAAGGCGACGATGAGCTTCTCGCCCGCCAGCTGCCGGCCCAGCGAGGCCAGCGCCTCGTTGATCGGGCCGTCGGCGAGGTCGTGCTCGCTCAGGTAGCGCGTGAGGTCCGTCAGGCGCCGGCCCAGTGTGGAGCGCCAGCCGCTGAGTGCGTCGAAATGGCTGGCAAACGTGGGCGTCATTGCAGGGGCAACGGTGTGATCGGCAGGGGCCTGAAAGGGGTGAAAGAAATGTAGCGCAAGGCCCTCTCGGGACACCCCCGGAAACATCTGCACACCAAATCCTTGGGCGCAGGTCGTGACAGGTTCAACGCCTTTGGCAGTGCGGGCAGAAGAACGTGGCGCGCTGGCCTTGCACCACGCGGCGGATCGTTGTGCCGCACACACGGCAAGGCTCGCCGGCGCGACCGTAAACCTGCGCCTGGGCCTGGAAGCGGCCTTCCATGCCGTGCGCGTCGCGGAAGTCGCGCAGGGTCGATCCGCCGAGTGCGAGGGCGCGGCCCAGGGTGTCGCGCACGGCTGCGGCGAGGCGCTCGCTGCGCGGGCGGCTGATCCGGTCGCTGCGCGTGCGGGGGTCGATGCCGGCGGCGAACAAGGCCTCGCAGGCGTAGATGTTGCCGGCGCCGACGACGATGTCGCCGGCGAGCAGCGCCAGCTTGATCGCCACGCGCCGGCGCCGCAGCGCGGCATGCAGGTGGGCGCCATCGAAGGCCGCATCGAATGGCTCGAGGCCCAGCCCGGCGAGCAGCTTGGCCGCCATGCCGTCGTCGCGGCTGGGCGACCAGACCACGGCGCCGAAGCGGCGCGGGTCGGTCAGGCGCAAGGTGCCGCGGGTGGTGACGAGGTCGAAGTGATCGTGGGTGCCGGCCTCGCCCGGCGCGTCGCTGAAGGCGAGCGAGCCCGACATGCCCAGGTGCATCAGCAGCCCGCCCGCCGGCTGGCCGGCCTCTTCGAGCGGCAGCCACAGGTACTTGCCGCGGCGCGCCGCCTCGCCGACGGTGCGCGTGACCAAGGCGTCGGGAGGCACGCCCAGCGGCCATCGCAAGGGCTTGCCCAGGCGCACGCCGGTCACCCGGGCGCCGTGGATCCGATCGCAAAAGCTCAGGCGGGTGACTTCGACTTCTGGCAACTCCGGCATGGCGGGAATTATCGTGGTCGGGCCGGGTCCATCGGCATCCGGCCCGACAGGGCCACCACTAGAATCGATCGACCTTCAGGAGTCTTTCATGCCAGCCCGTTTTCCGATCCGCATGCGAGCGCTGGCCCTGGCCGCCGCATCGGTGCTGATGCTCCCCGGCGGCGTGTCGGCGCAGCGCGCCGTCGAGCCCGACACCCGCTCCAGCCTCGACGCCCAACTCTTCTACCAGCTGCTGATCGGCGAGATCGAGCTGCGCTCGGGCCAGGCCGGCGCGGCCTACGAGGTGGTGCTGGATGCCGCCCGCAAGACCAAGGACGAGCAGCTGTATCGCCGCGCCACCGACATCGCGCTGCAGGCGCGCGCCGGCGAGCAGGCGCTGGCCGCGGCAAGGCAATGGCGCACCGAGCTGCCGCAGTCGCTGGATGCGCATCGCTACCTGGTCCAGCTGCTGATCGCGCTCAACCGGCCCACCGAGACCATCGAGCCCCTGCGCTCGCTGCTGCACCTCACGCCCGAGGCCGAGCGCACCAATCTCATCATCAGCCTGCCGCGGTTCTTCGCCCGCTTGCAGGACAAGCAGCAGATCGCCGGCCTGCTCGAGCAGGTGCTGCAGCCCTATGCCGACCTGCCGGCAACGCGGGCCGCCGTCAGCGTGGCCCTGGGCCGCGCCTGGATGATCGCCGGCGACAACACCCGCGCGCTCGACATGGCGCGCCGCGCCCAGTCGCAAGACCCGGCGTTCGAAGGCGCGCCGATGCTGGCGCTCGAGATGCTGCCCGGCACGGCCGCCGCCGAGAGCATCGTGGCGCAGCACCTGAAGGCGAATCCCAAGAGCAATTCGGTGCGCCTCATCTACTCGCGCGTGCTCAGCGGCTCGCAGCGCTACGGCGACGCGGTCACCCAGCTCGAAGCCGTGACGCAGAACGAGCCGCAGCTGGCGCCGCCCTGGCTCACCCTGGGTGCCCTGCAGCTCGAGCTGCGCCAGCCGAAGGCGGCCACCGCCGCGCTCGAGCGCTATGTGCAGCTGGTGCAGGCCGACGCGGCCAAGGCCGCGGACCCGCATGCGGCCGTCGACGACGACGACGACCTGCCGGCCACGCCGGAGCGCGGCCTGACCCAGGCCTGGTTGATGCTCGCGCAGGCCGCGGAGCAGCAGAGCGACTTCAAGGGCGCCGAGGCCTGGCTGAAGAAGGTCGACAGCCCGCAGCGCGCGCTCGAGGTGCTGTCGCGCCGCGCCTCGCTGATGGCCCGCCAGGGCAAGCTGCGCGAAGCGCGCGAGCTGATCCGCCGCGCCCCCGAGAAGGGCGAGGACGACGCGCGCGCCAAGCTGCTGGCGGAAGTCAATCTCCTGCGCGACGCCAAGAACTGGAACGAGGCCAACGTCCTGCTGGTCAGCGCCAACAAGAAGTTTCCCGACGACGTCGACCTGCTGTATGAGCAGTCGATGATGGCCGAGAAGCTCAACCGGCTCGACGAGATGGAGCGCCTGCTGCGCCGCGTGATCCAGCTCAAGCCCGACCACCACCATGCGCACAACGCGCTGGGCTACTCGCTGGCCGAGCGCAACATGCGCCTGCCCGAGGCGAAGGCGCTGATCCAGAAGGCGCTCGAGATCGCGCCCGGCGAGCCTTTCATCACCGACAGCCTGGGCTGGGTCGAATACCGCATGGGCAATCGCGACGAAGCCCTGCGCCTCCTGCGCGGCGCCTACCAGTCGCGTCCCGATCCCGAGATCGCCGCCCACCTCGGCGAGGTGCTGTGGGTGAGCGGCCACCGCGACGAGGCACGTCGCGTGTGGCGTGAGGCCCGCAGCAAGGATTCGGCCAACGACGTGCTGCGCGAAACGCTGGCGCGGCTGAGGGTCGGCGACCTGTGAGGCTGGCGGCCTGGGCGTTGACGGCCGCCGCGCTGGCCGGTTGCGCGACCGCGCCGCCCGGCGCGGTGCCGGCGGCCTCGTCCGACACGCTGGCCGGGCGCATGACGGTGCAGGTCGAGGCCACGCCCACCACGCAGCCGCGCAGCGTCACCGCCACCTTCGACCTGCAGGGCACTCCCCAGCAGGGCCGGCTCGACATGAGCACCCCGCTGGGCACGGTGCTGGCCCAGGCGCGCTGGGCGCCGGGGCGGGTGGCGCTGGTCACCTCGCAGGGCGAGACCCGCTTCGCCAGCCTGGACGAGCTGACCCGCGAGGTGCTGGGCGAGAGCGTGCCGGTGGCGGCGCTGTTCGACTGGCTGCGCGGTCGTCCGTGGCCGGGTGCGCCGAGCACGTCCTCGGCAGCGGGCGAGCCCGGCTTCCAGCAATTGGGCTGGGCGGTCAGCCTGGCGCGCTTCGACGAAGGCTGGATCTCGGCGCGCCGCGACATGGCGCCCAAGGTCACGGTGCGGGCCAAGCTCGATCGCCCATGACGCTGTACGACGTTCCTGCGCCGGCCAAGCTCAATCTCTTCCTTCACGTGGTCGGCCGGCGCGCCGACGGCTATCACCTGCTCCAGTCCGTGTTCGTGCTGATCGACTGGTGCGACACCTTGCACTTCGAATCGCGTGGCGACGGCGCCCTGGCGCGCCACGACCTCGGCGCCGCCCTGCCCGCCGACGACCTGTGCCTGCGTGCTGCCCGTGCGCTGCAGGCGCAAAGCGGCACATCGCTGGGCGCCGACATCTCCATCGACAAGCAGGTGCCCTGGGGCGCCGGCATGGGCGCAGGCAGCTCCGACGCCGCCACCACCCTCCTCTCGCTGAACCGCCTGTGGGGCCTGGACTGGCCGCTGCAACGCCTGCTGGCCCTGGGGCTGACGCTGGGCGCCGACGTGCCCTTCTTCCTCGGCGGCCACAACGCCTGGGTCGAAGGCGTCGGCGAGCGCCTCACCCCGCTGGACCTGCCGCCGCACTGGTTCGCGGTCATCAAGCCGGCTGCGGCCATTGCCACACAGGACATCTTCAGCAGCCCGCTGCTCGTGCGAGACACCGATGCTGCTATACTTGCGGGCTTTCTTGCAGACGTCGGAACGAGTGGGTTGATGCAGGGATACGGGCGCAACGATTTGCAGCCCCCCGCGCAAGCGGCCTGCAGCGAAGTGTCCCAGGCCGCCCGGCTTTTGGAAGCGCGTTACGGCAACAGCCGCATGACCGGTTCCGGCAGCGCGGTGTTTGCAAGAGCAGGCAGGATCGAAGGCAGTGAAAGCGCACCCGTGGCGACATTGCCGCCGGAACTCCCGGCGGGCTGGGTGGGCCGGATGTGCCGCAGTCTGGAGCGTCATCCGCTGGTCGGCTGGGCTCGGGACTGAAGCGTTGAGGTGGGCGGCGCAGGCCGCTGACCTGTGTAGGGGAGTCGCCAAGTTGGTTAAGGCATCGGATTTTGATTCCGACATGCGAGGGTTCGAGTCCTTCCTCCCCTGCCAAACCTTGTGTGTGATCCCGGTGCGTCAGCTTGATGCACGCCGGGGCTGATCCCGAAAGCCTCGACGGAGGGAACGTGCTTTTCAACACCGTGCTTTTCACCGGTAACGCCAACCCCGCGCTGGCGCAGGAAATCGCGTCCCATCTCGGCATCGAGCTCGGCAAGGCCAAGGTCGGCCGCTTCTCCGACGGCGAAGTCGACATCGAGATCCAGCAGAACGTGCGCGCGCGCGACATCTTCGTCGTCCAGCCCACCTGCGCGCCGACCAACGAGAACCTGATGGAGCTGTGCATCATGGTCGACGCGCTCAAGCGCGCCTCGGCCCGCCGTGTCACCGCCGTCATCCCCTACTTCGGCTACGCCCGCCAGGACCGCCGCCCGCGCTCGACCCGCGTGCCCATCAGCGCCAAGGTCGTCGCCAACATGCTGGAAGCGGTGGGCGTCGAGCGCCTGCTGACCATGGACCTGCACGCCGACCAGATCCAGGGCTTCTTCAACATCCCGGTCGACAACATCTACGCCTCGCCGGTGCTGCTGTCGGACGTCCAGACCAAGCGTTACGAGAACCTGGTGGTGGTCTCGCCCGACGTCGGCGGCGTGGTGCGCGCCCGCGCGCTGGCCAAGCAGCTCAACTGCGACCTGGCCATCATCGACAAGCGCCGTCCCAAGGCCAACGTGTCCGAGGTGATGCACGTCATCGGCGAGATCGAGGGCCGCAACTGCGTGATCATGGACGACATGATCGACACCGCGGGCACCCTGGTGAAGGCCGCCGACGTGCTGAAGGATCGCCGCGCGAAGAACGTCTACGCGTACTGCACGCACGCCGTGTTCTCCGGTCCGGCCATCGAGCGCATCAAGGGCTCGGCCCTGGACGAAGTCGTCATCACCAACACCATCCCGCTGTCCGAGGACGGCAAGAACTGTCCCAAGGTGCGCCAGCTGTCGGTGGCCTTCCTGTTTGCCGAGACGATCCGCCGCATTTCCGACGGCGAATCGGTCACGTCCCTGTTCGCGGAGCAGAACAACAACTTCTGAACCGCAGCACGCAGCCGGCCGCGAGGCCGGCCGCATTCGCCGGGCCGCAAGGCCCTTGTCAATGAAGCGCCTGGTCGCGGGCGCTTCGCCATGATTGGAGTCAACCATGAAATTCGTCGCTTTCGAGCGCACGTTGCAGGGGACCGGAGCGAGCCGCCGCCTGCGCAATGCCAGCAAGGTGCCGGGCATCGTCTACGGCGCGGGCGAGCCCGCCATGATCGAGCTCGACCACAACGCCCTGTTCTTCGCGCTGAAGAAGGAAGCCTTCCATTCCTCCATCCTCGAGATGGAGCTCAAGGGCAAGACCGAGCAGGTCCTGCTGCGCGACTACCAGATGCACGCGTTCAGGCCCATCGTCATGCACGTGGACTTCCAGCGCATCGACGCCTCCACCCGCATCACGAAGAAGGTGCCGCTGCACTTCGTGAACGAGGAGAACTCGCCGGCCGTCAAGACCGACAAGTGCCTGGTGAACCACGTCGTGACCGACCTGCTCATCCAGTGCCTGGCCGCCCAGCTGCCCGAGTTCATCGAGGTGGACCTGAGCAACCTGCAGAAGGGCCAGTCGCTGCACGTGGACGACGTCAAGCTGCCCGCCGGCAGCAAGATCGTCACGCACGGCAAGAAGAATCCAGTGATCGTGTCGGTGTCGGTCCAGGCCGCTGAAGAGGAGGCCGCTGCGGCCCCGGTGGTCGTGGCCGCCCCGGCAGCCGCTCCGAACAAGGGCAAGAAGGACGAGAAGCAGAACAAGAAGTGATGGTGGCGCGGCCCTCCTCGGCCGCCCACCGCATCGAGCCCCGCCCCGGCGGGGCTTTTTTTTGCCCACCCGAATCGATAATCGCCGGATGATTCGACTGCTTGTCGGCCTGGGCAACCCCGGCCCCGAATACGAAGCCACCCGCCACAACGCCGGTTTCTGGTGGATCGACGAGGTCGCGCGCCAGCTCAAGGCCTCACTGGTGCCCGAACGCAGCTACTACGGCCTGGTCGCCCGCGTGAACCGTCCGACCGGCCCGATCTGGCTGCTCGAGCCGATGACCTTCATGAACCTGTCGGGCAAATCGGTGGCCGCGCTGGCGCGCTTCTTCAAGATCGCGCCGGAGGAAATCCTGGTCGCGCACGACGAGCTCGACCTGATGCCCGGCCAGATGAAGATGAAGCTGGGCGGCGGCCACGCCGGTCACAACGGCTTGAAGGACATCCACGCCCAGCTCGGCAGCGCCGACTACTGGCGGCTGCGCCTGGGCATCGGCCATCCCGGCGTCAAGGCCGAGGTCGTGAACTACGTGTTGCGCAAACCGCCCCTCGAACAGCGTGACGCAATCGACAAATCCATCGAGCAGTCGCTGTCGGCGCTCGATTCGGTGCTCTCGGGCGACATGGAGCGGGCGATGATGAAGATCCACGCCAAGCCGCCGCGGCCCAAGCCGCCCAAGCCGGCGCCGGATGCCCAGGAGACGCCTTCATGACACGCTGCAGCATCGCCTTGTTCGTTTGTTTGGCCGCGGGCTCGGCAAGCGCAGCCACGCCGATCTTCCGGTGCGGCCAGACCTACTCGCAAACGCCTTGCGACGGCGGTCGTCAACTGGAGGTCAACGACGGGCGCACGGCCGCCCAGCGTGCCGAAGCGAAGCGCGTCGCGGCCCGCGAAAAGGCGGTGCAGGCGGAGCGTGAGCGCAAGGCGCGCGAAACCGCCGAAAAACCACCTGCAACAGAAGAAGCCGCGGCGTCGGCCCCGGCGGCCGCATCGGCGGTCAAGGTCGCCAAGAAGGCGCCCGAGCGCAAGTAGCTCAGGCGGCGCCCGGCGCCGCCGGCTTGACTGCCGTTTGCTGCAGGCGCTGGTACTTCTGCCACAGCGTCTCGCGCGACTCGACATGTTCCGGGTTGATCGGAATGCAGCTCACCGGACACACCTGCACGCACTGCGGCTCGTCGAAGTGGCCGACGCACTCGGTGCAGCGGGCCGGATCGATTCGATAGAACTCCGGCCCCATCGAAATGGCCTGGTTGGGGCATTCGGGCTCGCACACATCGCAGTTGATGCATTCGTCGGTGATCATCAAGGCCATGGCGCGACTCGACGGGCTACTTCTCGGGTTCGGCGTGTTTGACGCGGCGCTGCAGCCGCTGGTTCACCGAGGGTGACACGAATTTGGAGACGTCGCCGCCGAGGGTGGCGATCTCCCGCACGAAAGTACCGGAAACGAACTGGTACTGGTCGCTCGGGGTGAGGAACAGGGTCTCGACCTCGGGCATGAGCTGCCGGTTCATGCCGGCCATCTGGAACTCGTACTCGAAGTCGCTCACCGCGCGCAGCCCGCGCACGACCACCTTGCCGCCGTGGTGAACCACGAAGTCGCGCAGCAGGCCGCGAAAGGCGATCACCTCGACGTTCTTGTACTTGTCGGCCAGCTCCTGCGCGATCTCCAGCCGTTCGGCGATGGTGAACATCGTGCGCTTGTGGTGGCCGGCGGCGACCGCGAGGATCAGCCGCTCGAACAGGCGGCTGGCGCGACGCATCAGGTCCTCGTGGCCCAAGGTCATCGGGTCGAAGGTGCCGGGATAGACGGCGGTCAGTTTGGTCACGGAAGTCAAGGTGCGCTCCCCTCGCGCAGTGGTCGGCGCCAGTGTAGCGGGGGTGTCAGGCCGTGTCGGCGGCCGCAGGGCGCTGAAACAGGTGGAAGTGGACCGTGCCGGCCCGCCCGTGGCGGTACAGGCCGAGGCCCAGCGGGGCGACGGCAGCGTCGTCGAAGAGGCGGTCGGCCTCCAGGTAGACGAACCCCCCCGGCACGACCAGCGGCGCCGCAGCCGTGAGGGCGGGCTCGAACAGGCCGGCGTCGAAGGGCGGGTCGAGAAAGACGAGCTCCCAGTGGCCGGCGGGGGCGCGCCGCATCCAGGCGAGGGCATCGGCCGCCTCGATGCGCAGTCCTGACGCGCCCAGCCGTTCCCTGGAGGCGCGCAGGCTGCGCACCAGTTGCGCTTCACGCTCGACCAGCACCACCTCGGCGGCGCCCCGGGAGGCCGCCTCGAAGCCCAGGGCGCCGCTGCCGGCGAAGGCGTCCAGGCAGCGCCAGCCGCTGAGGTCCTGTCCCAGCCAGTTGAAGAGCGTCTCGCGGACCCGGTCGGGCGTGGGACGCAAGCCCGGCAGGTCGGCCACCGGGAGCTTGCTGCGCTTCCACTGCCCCCCGACGATGCGCACCTCCCGCGGCGGCCCGCGCCGCTGGGCGGAAGTCATGGGCGGACCGGAATCCCCCGGCTCGCCATCAGGGCCTTGGCCTCGCCGACGGTGTGCTGGCCGTAGTGGAAGATGCTGGCCGCCAGCACCGCGTCGGCGCCGCCTTGCTGGATGCCGTCGGCCAGGTGGTCCAGCGTGCCGACGCCGCCCGAGGCGATCACCGGCACGCTCACCGCGTCGCTCACTGCGCGGGTCAGCGCCAGGTCGAAGCCGATGCGCGTGCCGTCGCGGTCCATGCTGGTGAGCAGGATCTCGCCGGCGCCATGCTCGGCCATGCGGCGCGCCCAGTCGACCGCGTCGAGCCCGGTGTTCTTGCGGCCGCCGTGGGTGTAGACGTCCCAGCCGTCGCCGCCGGGCCGGCTCTTGGCATCGATGGCCACGACGATGCACTGCGCGCCGTACTTGGCCGAGGCATCGCGGATGACCTGCGGGTTGGCCACCGCCGCCGAGTTGAAGCTGACCTTGTCGGCGCCGGCGTTGAGCAGACGCCGGACGTCTTCGACGGTGCGCACGCCGCCGCCCACGGTGAGCGGGATGAACACCTGCGCCGCGACCGCTTCGATGATGTGCAGGATGAGGTCGCGCTGGTCGCTGGTGGCGGTGATGTCGAGGAAGGTGAGCTCGTCGGCGCCCTGCTCGTTGTAGCGGGCCGCGATCTCGACCGGGTCGCCGGCGTCGCGCAGCTCGACGAAGTTGACGCCCTTGACGACGCGCCCGCCGGTCACGTCGAGGCAGGGAATGATGCGCTTGGCGAGCATCAGGCGGCGAGCTCGTCGGCGCGCTTTTGCGCGGCGGCGAAGTCGAGGTCGCCGGTGTAGATGGCGCGGCCGCAGATCACGCCCTCGATGCCTTCGTTTTCCACGGCGCACAGCTTCTCGATGTCGGCCAGGCTGCTCAGCCCGCCCGAGGCGATGACCGGGATGGTGAGCGACTGCGCGAGCCGCACGGTGGCGTCGATGTTGATGCCGCTCAGCATGCCGTCGCGCCCGATGTCGGTGTAGATCACGCCTTCGACGCCGTAGTCTTCGAACTTGCGCGCCAGGTCGACCACCTCGTGGCCGGTGAGCTTGCTCCAGCCGTCGGTGGCGACCTTGCCGTCCTTGGCGTCGAGCCCGACGATGATGTGGCCGCCGAAGGCGCTGCAGGCGTCTTTCAGGAAGCCCGGGCTCTTGACCGCGGCCGTGCCGATGATGATGAAGCTCAGGCCGTCGTCGAGGTAGCGCTCGATGGTGTCGAGGTCACGGATGCCGCCGCCGAGCTGCACCGGGATCTCCTCGCCCACCTCGGCCAGGATGGCCTTGATGGCCACCTCGTTGACCGGCTTGCCGGCGAAGGCGCCGTTCAGGTCCACCAGGTGCAGGCGTCTGGCGCCCGCATTGACCCAGCGCCGGGCGATGGCCGCCGGATCGTCGCCGAAGGTGGTGGAGTCGTTCATGTCGCCCTGCTTGAGGCGGACGCACTTGCCGTCTTTCAGGTCAATCGCGGGGATCAGCAGCATGGCCGATGAGGGGGAGTGGGGGGTGGGAAGCGGCGCCCGAGAAGGCCGTGGATGTCCGGTCAGGGTGTCCAGTGCAGGAAATTGCGGTACAGCGCGAGGCCGTGTTCTGCGCTCTTCTCGGGGTGGAACTGGGTGGCGAAAATGTTATCCCGCGCCAGCGCGCAGGTAAAGCGCTCGCCGTATTCGGTGAGACCCGCACTGTGCGCCGGATCGGTGGGGCGGGCGTAGAAGCTGTGCACGAAATAGAAGTAGGCGCCGTCGGGCACCCCCGTCCAGATCGGGTGCGGCTGCGCCTGGAACACGCCGTTCCAGCCCATCTGCGGCACCTTGTAGCGGCTGCCGTCGGGCTGGGTCCGGCCTTCGAGCCTGAATCGCAGGACCTCGCCCGGGATCAGTCCCAGGCCATCGGTCGGACCCTCCTCGCTGCGGGTGAGCAGCATCTGCATGCCCACGCACACGCCCATCAGCGGCTTGTTCGCGGCGGCGTGCAGCACCGCGTCCTGCAAGCCGGAATCGCGCAGCTCGCGCATGCAGTCGGGCATGGCGCCCTGGCCGGGGAGCACGATGCGCTCGGCGGCGTAGACCTCGTCGGGCCGTGATGTGACGATGACGTCGACGCCCGCATCCGCCGCCACGTGGCGCACCGCCTGCGACACCGAGCGCAGGTTGCCCATGCCGTAATCGACGACGGCGACGGTCCGGCGGCTCATTTCAGGTCCCCCGCCGGGCCGCCCCAAGGGGGACCGCACCCCCTCGGGGGGCAGGAGCGAAGCGACGTGGGGGCCTCACAACGTTCCCTTGGTCGACGGAATGACGTTGGCGGCGCGCGGATCGATCTCCACCGCCATGCGCAGCGCCCGGGCGAAAGCCTTGAAGATGGTCTCGCACTGGTGGTGGGCGTTGTCGCCGTGCAGGTTGTCGATGTGCAAGGTGACGCCCGCGTGGTTGGCGAATCCCTGGAAGAACTCGAAGACCAGCTGGGTGTCGAGCGCACCGATCATGCCGCTCTTGAAGTCGACCCGCATGTGCAGGCCCGGCCGGCCGGAAAAGTCGATGACCACCCGCGACAGCGCCTCGTCCAGCGGAACGTAGGCGTGGCCGTAGCGGCGCAGGCCTTTCTTGTCACCGACCGCCTTGGCCATGGCCTGGCCCAGGGTGATGCCGACGTCTTCCACGGTGTGGTGGCCGTCGATGTGCAGGTCGCCCTTGGCGTCGATCTCGAGGTCGATCAGGGCGTGGCGGGCGATCTGGTCGAGCATGTGGTCGAAGAAGCCGATCCCCGTGGACAGCGTGGCCACGCCGGTGCCGTCGAGGTCGAGGGCGACGCGGATCTGGGTCTCGGCGGTGTTGCGGCTGACATCCGCTTTGCGTTCTGCGCTCATCACAGGCTGGCCTTCAAGGCGTCCATCATCTTCACATTTTCTTCCGGCGTCCCCACCGTGAGCCGCACGCAGTTGGCGAGCAGCGGGTGCAGGAAGGCGATGTTCTTGACCAGCACGCCGCGCGACTTCATGCCCTCGAAGGCCTTCTTCGAGTCGGGCACGCGGGCGAGGATCATGTTGGCCTGGCTGGGGAACGGCGTCACGCCCGGCAGCTCGGCGAGCTGGGCGAGCAGCGCGTCGCGCTCGGTGCGGATCACCGCCGCCTGGCGGGCGAACTCGTCGACATGCTCGAGCGCGAACAGCGCGGTCTCGCAGTTCAGCACGCTCACGTTGTACGGGGGGCGCACCTTGTTGACTTCGGCGATCAGCTTCTCGCGCCCCATCATGTAGCCCAGGCGCACGCCGGCCAGGCCGAACTTGCTCAGGGTGCGCATCACCAGCACGTGCTCGTGGCGCTTCAGGCGCTCCATGGAGTCGCGGGCGGCGAAGGGCTGGTAGGCCTCGTCCATCACGACCAGGCCGGGCGACGCCTCGATGATGGCCTCGATGGAAGCGTCGTCCCAGAGGTTGGCGGTCGGGTTGTTCGGATAGGCCAGGTAGACCAGCGCCGGCCGGTGCTCGCGCACTGCCGCCAGCATGGCCGGAAGGTCCAGCTCGAAGCGGTCGGTGGTGGGCACGCCGACGAACTTCAGCCCCTGCTGGCGGGCCGACATCTCGTACATGACGAAGCCGGGGACCGGGGCGAGAAGGGTGGCGCCGGGCACGTCGCACACCATGGCCAGCAGCGAGATCAGCTCGTCGGAGCCGTTGCCCAGCATGATGTCGCAGCCGGCCGGCATGCCGGCGTATTCGGCGAGCTTGGCGCGCAGCACATCGCCGCCGCCGGCGGGATAGCGGTTCAGCGCGAGCTCGGCCAGGCGACGCCCCAGCGCATCGCGCATGGGATGCGGCAGGCGAAAGGGGTTCTCCATCGCGTCGAGCTTGACCAGGCCGGCCGAGGGCTGGATGGCGTAGCCGTGCATGGACTGGATGTCCTGCCGGATCACTCGTTTCACCCGCTCGTCCAACGTGGCGGTCATTGGAAAACCTCCGTGCTTCGCACTGCGGTGCGAGCCCCTTCGGGCGGCCGGGCGGGGCTCATGGCGCATCTCCCTTCAGTCTGAATTCGGCGGCCCGCGCATGGGCCTGCAAGCCCTCGCCGTAGGCCAGTTCGGCGGCGATCGGCCCCAGCACCTGGGCGCCCTGCTCGCTTACCTCGATGAGGCTGGTGCGCTTCTGGAAGTCGTACACGCCCAGCGGCGACGAGAAGCGCGCGGTGCCCGAGGTGGGCAGCACGTGGTTGGGACCGGCGCAGTAGTCGCCCAGGCTCTCGCTGGTGAAGGCGCCGAGGAAGATCGCCCCGGCGTGCTTGAGCAGCGGCTCCCAGCGCCCGGGCTCGCGCGAGCTCACCTCCAGGTGCTCGGGCGCGATGCGGTTGCTGATGGCACAGGCCTCTTCCATGCTCCGGGTGTGGATCAGCGCGCCGCGGCCCTGCAGCGAGGCGCGGATCACCGCCTGGCGCGGCATGCCGGGCAGCAGCCGGTCGATCGCTTCCTTGACGCGGGCGATGTAGCCGGCGTCGGGGCACAGCAGGATGCTCTGGGCCAGCTCGTCGTGCTCGGCCTGGCTGAACAGGTCCATCGCCACCCAGTCGGGCGGCGTGCTGCCGTCGGCCAGCACCAGGATCTCGCTGGGGCCGGCGATCATGTCGATGCCGACCTGCCCGAACACCCGCCGCTTGGCGCTGGCGACGTAGGCATTGCCCGGCCCGGTGATCTTGTCGACCCGCGGGACGGTGGCGGTGCCGAAGGCCAGCGCGCCCACCGCCTGCGCCCCACCGATGGTGAAGACGCGGTCGACGCCGGCGACCGCGGCCGCCGCCAGCACCAGCGGGTTGCGCTCGCCGCGCGGCGTGGGGACGACCATCACGATCTCGTCCACGCCGGCCACCTTGGCCGGGACGGCATTCATCAGCACGCTCGACGGGTAGGCGGCCTTGCCACCGGGCACGTAGATGCCGACGCGGTCCAGCGGCGTGACCTTCTGGCCCAGCAGGGTGCCGTCTTCGTCGCGGTAGCTCCAGGAGCGACCGCATGCGTCGAGCTGGCGCTGGTGGTAGCTCCGCACGCGCCGGGCGGCGGCTTCGAGGGCGTTGCGTTGCGCGCCCGGAAGGCCCGCCAGTGCCGCCTGCAGGTCGGCCGGCGCGAGCTCCAGGTCGGCCATCGACGCCGGATTCATGCCATCGAAGCGCGCCGTGCACTCCAGCACCGCCGCATCGCCGCGCCCTTGCACGTCGGCCAGGATCTCGCCCACGCGCTGCTCGATCGCCTGGTCCTCCTCGGCCGACCAATGCAGCACGCGCTGGAACCCGGTCTCGAAGTCCGGCGCGTCGGTGCGGAGCAGGCGGATGTCGGCGGTCATGGCGTGATGGCGGCGGCGAAGGCGTCGATGATCCGGCGGATGGGCTCGCGCTTGAGCTTGAGCGCGGCCTGGTTGACCACGAGGCGCGACGAGATCTGCATGATCTCCTCGACCTCGACCAGGTGGTTGGCCCGCAGCGTGCTGCCGGTGGAGACCAGGTCGACGATGGCGTCGGCCAGGCCGGTCAGGGGCGCCAGCTCCATCGAGCCGTAGAGCTTGATGAGGTCGACGTGCACGCCCTTGTTGGCGAAGTGCTCGGCCGCTGTCAGCGTGTACTTGGTGGCCACGCGGATGCGCGAGCCCTGCTTGACGGCGGCGGCATAGTCGAAGTCGGCGCGTGCCGCCACGCTCATGCGGCACTTCGCGATCTTCAGGTCCAGCGGCTGGTACAGCCCCTCGCCGCCGTGCTCGAGCAGCGTGTCCTTGCCCGTCACGCCCAGATCGGCGCCGCCGTACTGCACATAGGTGGGCACATCGGTGGCGCGCACCAGAACCACGCGCACGTCGGGCCGGCTGGTGCCGATGATGAGCTTGCGTGACTTCTCGGGGTCTTCGCTGACCTCGATGCCGGCGGCCTTCAGCAGCGGCAGGGTCTCGTCGAAGATGCGTCCCTTGGACAAGGCCAGCGTCAGCATCACTTGATTCTTTCGATGTCGGCGCCGATGCCGCGCAACTTGGCTTCCATCTGGTCGTAGCCGCGGTCCAGGTGGTAGATGCGATCGATCACCGTCTCGCCGTCGGCCACCAGGCCGGCGATGACCAGGCTGGCGGACGCGCGCAGGTCGGTGGCCATCACGATCGCGCCGGAGAGCTTGTCCACGCCGTGAATCATGGCCGTGTGCCCGTCGACCTCGATGCGCGCCCCCAGGCGCACCAGCTCGTTGACGTGCATGAAGCGGTTCTCGAAGATGGTCTCGGTGATCCTGGCGCTGCCTTCGGCAATGCAGTCGAGCGTCATGAACTGCGCCTGCATGTCGGTCGGGAAGGCCGGGTACTCGCTGGTGCGAAAGCCCACCGCGCGCGGCCGGCCGTTGCCCTTCACGCGGATCCAGTCTTCGCCGGCCTCGACCGCGATGCCGGCCTCGCGCAGCTTGTCGATCACCGCGCCCAGGTGCGCCGCCTGGGCCTTGCGCAGGACCACCTCGCCGCCGGTCGCGGCGACCGCGCACAGGAAGGTGCCGGTCTCGATGCGGTCGGGGATGATGTGATGCGCCCGGTCCGGCGCCAGGCCGTGCAGCCGCTCGACGCCCTGGATGCGGATGCGACCCGTGCCGTGGCCCTCGATCTTCGCGCCCATGCGGATGAGCATCTCGGCCAGGTCGGGGATCTCGGGCTCCTGGGCGGCGTTCTCCAGCACCGTCTCGCCTTCGGCCAGCGTCGCGGCCATCAGCAGGTTCTCGGTGCCGGTGACCGTGATCATGTCGGTGGTGATGCTCGCGCCCTTGAGCCGCTTGGCCTTGGCGAGGATGTAGCCATGCTCGACGCTGATCTCGGCGCCCATCGCCCGCAGCCCCTTGATGTGCTGGTCGACCGGCCGCGAGCCGATGGCGCAGCCGCCTGGCAGCGAGACCGTCGCCTCGCCGAAGCGCGCCAGCAGCGGCCCCAGCACCAGGATGGAGGCGCGCATGGTCTTCACCAGGTCGTAGGGTGCCTCCGGGCTGCTGACCGTGCCGGCGCTGATGGTGACCCGGTCAGGCTGCGACTCGCTGCGCTCGGCGCCGGCGCCCATGTTGCGCAGCAGCTTGAGCGTGGTGTTGACGTCCTGCAGGCGCGGCACGTTGGCCAGCGTGACCGGCTCGGCGGTCAGCAGCGCGGCGCACAGCTCCGGAAGGGCGGCGTTCTTGGCGCCGGAGATGGTGACTTCGCCTTGGAGGCGGCGGCCACCGCGGATGAGGAGTTTGTCCATGAGCGTCGTGTGGGCCCATGCTCATCGCGGCCACCGAACCCGCTGGCGCAGGCCCGCCAGCCGCAGTGAACACTGCGGCGGGTGTCAGTGGTGATGAGTGGCGGCCGAGGCGGATGCCCACTCGGCCGGGGTCAGCGTCTTCATCGACAGGGCGTGGATTTGCTCACGCATTCTATCGCCCAGGGCCCGATAGACCTTCTGGTGGCGCGTCACGCGGTTGGCCCCTTCGAACTCGGCCGACACGATGGTCGCGAAGAAGTGGCGCCCGTCGCCTTCGACCTCGAGGTGCTCGCAGGCCAGCCCTTGCGCGATGAAGCGCTGGACGTCGGCGGGGGTGGGATCGGCCATGGTGCGTTCCATTTTACGTGGCGACAGCCGCCAATCTCATCGAAGGGTCGCAGACCCGCACGGGCCGCCGCGCCGGGCCGCCCCAAGCAAGGCCCGACCCTCTCGGAGGGTCGATCGTCGTATTCGACGATCGGGGTGTCGTCCGTTCAGTGGCGGATCTTGTAGCCGATGCGCAAGAGGTGCAGCGAGACGCCCGCGACCACCAGAAAGCTCGCGCCGACCACGCCCAGGCTCACCCACGGCGACACGTCGCTGACCCCGAAGAACCCGCGCCGGAACCCGTCGATCATGTAGAAGAACGGGTTCAGGTGGCTCACCCCCTGCCAGAATGCCGGCAGCGAGTGCACCGAGTAGAAGACGCCCGACAGGAAGGTCATCGGCATGATGATGAAGTTCTGGAAGGCCGCCATCTGGTCGAACTTCTCCGCCCACAGGCCGGCGATCAGCCCCAGCGACCCCAGCATGCCGGCGCCCAGCAGCGCGAAGACCACGATCCACCACGGCTCGACCGCCGACAGCGGCGCGAACCACAGCGTCACCAGCAGCACGCCCAGGCCCACCGCCAGCCCGCGCACCACCGCCGCGCCCACGTAGGCGACGAACCAGGCCCAGTGCGACAGCGGCGCCACCAGGAGGAACACCAGGTTGCCGGTGATCTTGCTCTGGATCAGCGAGGAGCTGCTGTTGGCGAAGGCGTTCTGCAGCACGCTCATCATCACCAGGCCCGGGATGAGGAAGCTCGTGTAGCCGACGCTGTCGAACACCTTGACCCGGTCGGACAGCACGTGCCCGAAGATCAGCAGGTACAGCACCGCGGTGAGCACGGGTGCCGCCACCGTCTGGAAGCTCACCTTCCAGAAGCGCAGCACCTCCTTGTAGAGCAGCGTGCGGGTCCCCGACAGCGGACCGCCGGCAACGGTGGACGTGGGGATGACGCTCATGCCGCGGCCGCCTGGATGGCCTGGGGAATGGGCAGCGGCCTGGATTCGCCCTGCATGATCTCGAGGAACACATTCTCCAGGTCGGCGCGGCCGATCTCCAGGTCCTCGGGTTCGCATCCGGCGGCGTGCAGCGCGGCAAGCACCGACTCGACTTCCTTCGCGTCGTGCGCCTTGATCTGCACGATGCGGCCGGTGACGCGCGACTGCGGCACCAGCGACGCGGGCAGGGGCGTGTCCATCTTGAATCGCATCATGGTGCTGGCCGTGCCCGCCAGCAGCGCCGACGTGCGGTCGAGCGCGACCACGCGGCCCTGCTTGAGCATGGCGATGCGGCTGCACAGCGCCTCGGCCTCCTCGAGGTAGTGCGTGGTCAGCAGCACCGTGTGGCCCTGCTTGTTCAGGCGCGCGACGAACTGCCACAGGGTCTGGCGCAGCTCCACGTCGACGCCCGCGGTCGGCTCGTCCAGCACGATCACCGGCGGGCGGTGGACCAGCGCCTGCGCCACCAGCACCCGCCGCTTCATGCCGCCCGAGAGCTGGCGCATGTTGGCGTTGGCCTTGTCGGCCAGGCCGAGGTTGGCGAGCAGTTCGTCGATCCAGGCATCGTTGTCGTGCACGCCGAAGTAGCCGCTCTGGATGCGCAGCGCCTCGCGCACGCTGAAGAAGGGATCGAACACCAGCTCCTGGGGGACGACGCCGAGGCTGCGGCGGGCCGCCGCGTAGTCGATGACGACGTCGTGCCCGAGCACACGGACCTGCCCGCCGCTGGCGCGCGCCAGGCCGGCGAGGATGCTGATCAGCGTGGTCTTGCCCGCGCCGTTGGGGCCGAGCAGGCCGAAGAATTCGCCGGGCTGGATGTCGAAGGAGACGTGGTCCAGCGCATGGACGCTGCCGCGCTGGCCGTGATAGGTCTTCGAAACGTCCTGAAAAGAGATCGCTGGAGTCACGACAGCCCCTCGTCCGTCGAGCACGTCGGCCGGTCCCCCGAGGGGACGCGGGCCGGCTTGGGAGCGGCCCGGCGCTCGGCCCGCAACAAAAGGAGAAGGACTGAACAGACATCCGGCATAGGGCCAGGGATTGTAGGCAGCGCCCCCAAATCGTGCTTCGCCCGCGTTGGTCGCCCCCCGACTTGGTGCTAGATTGCCCGCCACACCGCAGGCAGACAAGAAAACCATGGCAACCCAGGCCAAGAAGCCGCGCCGCACGGCGGAGCGCATCCTCGAGGTCACGCTGGACCTGTTCAACCGCTTCGGGGAGCCCAACGTCTCCACCACCCTCATCTCGGCCGAACTGAACATCAGCCCCGGCAACCTGTACTACCACTATCCCGCCAAGGACGAGCTGATCAACAGCCTGTTCGACCGCTACGAGCGCGGGCTCAACGAGCTGCTCCACGCGGCCGACAACGTGCGCAACGTGGAAGACGCATGGCTGTTCTTCCACATGCTGTTCGAGCTGATCTGGCAGTACCGCTTCCTGTACCGCGACCTCAACGACCTGCTGTCCAAGAACCGCCGCCTGGAGACGCACTTCCAGTTCGTGCTGAAGAACAAGTCGCGCGCCGTGCAAAGCGTGCTCGACGGCCTGGGCCGCGGCAATGCCATGCGCATGGAGCTGCGCGAGGCCGCCCCGGTGGCCACCTCGATGGTGGTGGTGCTGACCTACTGGCTGAGCTACGAATACGTGCGCGACCCGCGCAAGGCGCTGGAGCCCGAGAGCGCCGGCGCCGCCCTGCTGCGCGGCGCCTTCCACGTGCTGAGCCTGCTGATGCCCTATCTCGAACCCGCCCAGAAGGAGCACCTGCTCGGCCTGGTCGGCAACTACAACGCGAGCTGAGTTCAAGGAGACACGCTCATGGCCAAATGGACCGCCTTCCCCTACGACAGCGACGACTACACCTACGACGCCGCCGCCCTGAAGAAGAACTGGGCGCGGCTGCATGCGGGCGACGCCGAGCCGATGCCCAAGGACGACAAGGTGCTCGCCGCCTGGGCGCTGTTCCACGCCGGCGAATTCCAGAAGGCCGCCGAGGCGGGCCTGAAAGCCGGTGGCGCCGGCGTCACCGTGGCCAACAAGGCCCAGGCGATCTACGCCAACTACCTCGAGAAGAGCGAGAAGACCAAGCTGGCGCTCTTCATGGAAGTGGCCGAGCGGGCCGAGGCGCAGGCCGCGGAAGACCCGAAGAACGCCAATGCGCACTACCTGATGGCCTATGCACTGGGCCGCTACAGCCAGGGCATCAGCGTGGCCAAGGCACTGGCGCAGGGGCTCGGCAGCAAGGTGAAGACAGCGCTCGAGACCGCGATCAAGCTGCAGCCCAAGCATGCCGACGCGCACATCGCGCTCGGGGCCTTTCACGCCGAGGTGATCGACAAGGTCGGCTCGCTGCTCGGGCGCACGCAAGGCGCGAGCAAGGATGCGGGGCTGTCGATGTACAAGCAGGCGCTCAAGCTCAATCCCGACTCGGCCATCGCCAAGGTCGAATACGCCAACGGGCTGGTGATGCTGGAGGGCGAGAAGAAGATGAAGGAGGCCGAGAAGCTCTACGCCGAAGCCGCGGCCTGCGAGGCGAAAGATGCGATGGAGCGCCTCGACGTGGAGATGGCCAAGGCGGAGCTTGAAGAGTAGCCCGGGTGCAACCCGGGCTACGGATGGAAGTGCGCCAGAAAGTGAGCCAGGTCCATGGCCGTCGCGGTTGCTACGCGGCCTCTCCCCAGGGCAGCATGAGCGTCACCATCAGCAGCTTCTCGAACTCCGGCTCGAAGCGGTCGATGATGTGCTGCGGGTCGGGACACAGCTTCTCGTCGGTGATGAGCCCGAACTGCACGCCGCCGCCGTACGACAGGATGCTCACGCCGACGCCGATGTTGCCCGACTGCGGCACCCAGAACATGGTCTGGCGCAGCGTGGCGCCGCAGAACTTCAGCGGCTTGGCCGGCCCCGGCACGTTGGTCATCACCGCCGTGGCCTTCTTGGCGAACATGTTCAGCAGCGCGTCCTGGGCCGGCTTGATGAGCAGGCCCGCCACCGCCAGGACGGCGAAGGCCAGCACCGGCTGGTAGCTGCCCTTGAGCTCGGTCATGCGCTGGCGCACCGCGTAGACCCGCTCGATGGGATTGGCGATGCCGATCGGCAGCACCAGCGGCACCAGGCCGAAGCGGTTGCCGAGCTGGTAGGCCTTCTCGAGCGGACGCAGGTTGACCGGCACCATGGCGCGGATCTCCTTGCCCTGCGGATCGTCGCCCTGCTCACCCAGGTAGCCGCCGATGGCGCCGGCGACGCAGGCGAGCAGCACGTCGTTGACCGAGCAGTTCAGCGCCTTGCCGACCGCCTTGACCTGCTCGAGCGAGATCGGCTCGCCCCACGCGACCCGCTTGCTGCCCACCGGCTTGCCCTTGAGCGCGGTCGGCGAGTCGTCCGGCATCAGGGCCATCGCCGCCACGTCGCTCACGACCTGGTAGCCGCTCTTGGCCATGTCGAGCGAGCCGAACAGCGGCTGGTAGGGGTTGGCGAGCATCTCCATGGACTTGGCGACGCCGCTGCCGTACACGCCGATGGCCTTGACGGTGAGGTCGGTGAAGGGCTTGACCACCGCGTCGGTGAGCCAGTCGCCGCCAGAGTCGTCGCCGGCCGCACGCAGCTTGCGCGGCGGCGGGTCGGCGCCGCCGTCGGTGATGGAGAGCATGACCGAGATGAGGGCGATGCCGTCGGCGATGCAGTGGTGCACCCGCGCGACCAGGGCGCTGCCGCCTTCGTAGCTCTCGATGAAGTGGAACTGCCACAGCGGCCGCGACGGGTCCAGCGGCGTGGTCGAGAGCTGGCCGACGAGCTCCTGCAGCGCCGCCCGCTCGCTCTGCCCGCGCCGGCGCTTGAGGGTGTGACGCACGACGTGCTGCGAGAGGTCGAAGCCGGTGTCGGCGACCCAGTTCGCGCCCATGGCGTCCTCGACGACCTTCTGGCGAAAGCGCCCGTACTTCAGCAGCTTGTCGGCGATGCGCTCGGCCAGCGCCTCGTAGGTGATCGCCGGCTGCAGCAGCCACACGCCGACGATCATCATGAGGTTGACGTCGTTGTCCATCCGCAACCATGCGGTGTCCACGCGCGACATGCGCTCGGTGGTGGCGGCGACGGCTGGCATCGAGAGAGTCTCCTCTAGGGTGGGCTTTATTCGCGGGCCACGATGGTGGGTAACATCCGGCCCGTCAATGGCGATTTTCACCCACGGAGGCACAGCGATGGCCGATCTCAAAGCCCAATTCGAACAAGCCGTGGCGGAGTCCAAGACCCTGCCCGAGAAGCCCGACAACATGACCCTGCTGAAGATCTACGCGCTCTACAAGCAGGCCACCAGCGGCGACGTGGACGGCAAGCGCCCCGGCTTCACCGACATGGTGGGCCGCGCCAAGTGGGACGCCTGGAACGAGGTCAAGGGCCAGGGCAGCGAAGAGGCGATGCAGGCCTACATCGACCTGATCGAATCGCTGAAGTGACCCGCTGAGCTACTTCTTCGGGGTTTTCTTGCTGGCGGCCTTCTTGGCCGCCGCTTTGCTTCTTCCTTCGGCCGCCAGCAGGTCGTCGAGGTTTCTTTCGATCTCGCTCTCGATCGTCTTGCTGAAGGCGCCGAGCAGGAAGCCCAGCTTGGCGTCGAGATCGAAGTGATCGGCGGCGACGAGCAGCTCGCCCTTCACGCCCGGCCGCGTGAACTCCACCGTGTCCTGGGTCTCGCCCTCGATCACGGTGCACTCCATGTCGAACTTCTTCTCGACCTCTTCGGCCCATTGCCACGCGACCTCGCGGGCCTTGGCCAGGCCCAGCTTGTGCGCGCGGTGAATGCGGATGTCGGGCATCGATCAACCTCCTGGTGAAGCCAGCGCCGCGCGACGCTCGGCCTTGGTGGGCAGCGCCGCCAGCCGCTTCACGTCGGCATAGAAGCGCAGGAAGTCGCGGCCATCGCGCTCGAACAGGCGCTCGAAGTCAGGCACCAGCTCGGTGTAGGCGGCGAGCACGCCGAAGGCCGCATTGTTGGCGCGCGAGAACCAGCCGTCATACCCGGAAAACCCGCCCCAGCGCTGCGCCTTCATCGCCTCGTAGTCGGCGCGCAGCTGCACCATCAGCTCGTCCTTGCCGGCGCGCTTGCGCTCGTCGGACACGTCGCTCGTGTACAGCGCCTCGAAGCGCTCGCGGTAGCGACGCGTGAGCGCGCGGAAGTCGCGGCGGCGGCCGTCGTAGCGCTCGTATTCCTCGCGCACCGCCGGCGCGGCGCGCTCGTTCAGCCAGCGCTGGCCGCCGATGCGCTCGACTGCCGTCGCGAAGGACTCGTTGAACTCGGTGTCGCCCTTGGCGTAGGCAATCTGGTGCGCCAGCTCGTGGAAGATGAGCCGCGCGAGCTCGCCCTCGGGGTACTGGATGAAGGTGTTGAGCAGCGGATCGGAGAAGAAGTCGCCGGGCAGCGCGCCCAGCGTGGAATAGGCCGGGACGCCGTAGACGCTCACCTCCAGCCCTTCGCGGCGCAGATCCTCGGCGAAGGCGTCGGCCCGGTCGCGATCGAAGTAGCCGCGGTAGCCGACGCAGCCCACCACCGGGAAGCACCAGGTCTTCAAGGTCAGGCTCAGCTGCGGCGCGGCGACGACGTTCCACACCGCGGCGGTCCGGTGCACGTCGCCGTAGCGGCGGTAGCTGGCGTTGTCGGGCAGCTTCAGCTCGGCCACCGCGTAGTCACGGATGCGCTGGCTGAGCGCGAGGCGTTCCTTCAGCGGCGCCGGCGTGTCGTTCTCGGCCAGCCAGTCGGGCACCGGCCGCGCGCTGCGCAGCAGGTCGAGGTGGCCGCCGACCGAGTGCATGTAGTAGCCGAGCGTGCTGCAGCCGGAGGTTGCGCACACCGCGACCGCGGCGAGCGCGACCGTGCCTGCCAAGCCCAGACCGGCCATCAGGAGTCGGCTTTTCACGGCTGGGCGGAGGGTGCGGGCCGCACCTCCACCAGGCAGTCGTAGAACGAGGGCGCACGCCCGATGTCGGTGAGCTGCTGGTGCGTGACCTCGTTGACGTTCGTGCCGCCCGCGCCGAGCTTGCGCCACCACACGCCCAGGCCGTTGACCACGCCGGGACGTGCCCGCGCGCTCAGCTGCGCCTTGCACAGGTACGAGCCGCGATCGTTGAACACCCGCACCATGGCGCCGTCGACGATGCCGCGGGCCTGCGCATCGGACGCGTGGATCTCGACCAGCGGCTCGCCCTCGATGTCGCGCAGGCTCTGCACGTTGACGAAGCTGGAGTTGAGGAAGTTGCGCGCCGGCGGCGAGATCATGGCGAGCGGATAGCGCCGCGCCAGCTCGGGCGTGCTGGCCGCGGACTCGTAGTTGGGCACGTAGTCCGGCACGCCGAACTGCGGCGAGTCGATCAGGCACTTGCCGCTGGGCGTGCGGAACTGCCCGTCGGCCAGCGGCGCGTCGGGCAGAGGCAGACGCGTCCAGCCGGTGACGCGCAGGCCGTCCAGCGAGACGTCCTTCGAGAATGCCACGCGCGCCATGTCTTCGTCGCTGTCGGCGAAGCACGGGTCGTCGAAGCCCATCCGCCGCGCGAGCTCGCGGAACACCGCGGTGTTGGGGCGCGCCTCGCCCAGCGCCGCGATGGCCGGCTCGTTGACCAGGGCATAGGAGTGCCCGTAGCTGGTGTGCACGTCCAGGTGCTCGAGCTGCGTGGTGACCGGCAGCACGTAGTCGGCATGGTCGGCGGTGTCGGTCATGAACTGCTCGAGCACCACGGTGAAGAGATCCTCGCGCGCAAAGCCCTGCACGACCTTGGGCGACTCGGGCGCGACCGCCACGGGGTTGCTGTTGTAGACCACCAGCGCCTCGATGCGCGGCCCGAACGCCGGCGAGGACTCGCGCAGCAGCTCGTTGCCGATGGTGCTCATGTTGATGGTGCGCGGCCGTCTCGGGCCCAGCAGGTCGGGCCGCTGCAGCGCCGCACGGTCGACCGGGAACCAGCCCGACGAAGACAGCAGCAGCCCGCCGGCGCGATGCCGCCAGGCGCCGATCAGGCAGGGCAGGATCGCGATCAGGCGCACCGCGTTGCCGCCGCCGCGCACCCGCTGCATGCCGTAGTTGAGGCGGATCGCCGCCGGCGCGGTCGTCGCGTAGTCGCGCGCCAGGCCGCGCACCTCGTCGGCGCTGATGCCGCACACCTCGGCCGTGCGCTCGGGCGGCCATTGCAGTGCACGCTCGCGCAGCGCGGGCCAGCCTTCGGTGTGGCGCTCGATGTAGTCGTGGTCCAGCCAGTCGTTGACGACCAGCTCGTGCATCAGCCCCAGCGCCAGCGCGCCGTCGGTGCCCGGCAGCACGGCGATGTGCTGGTGGCACTTGTCGGCCGTCTCGGTCTTGCGCGGGTCGATGCAGACCAGCTTGGCGCCGTTGCGCTTGGCCGCTTGGGCGAAGGTCCAGAAGTGCAGGTTGGAGGCGATCGAGTTGCTGCCCCAGATGACGATGAGCTTGCTTTCGGCGTAGTGCTCGAGGTGCATGCCGATCTTCGCGCCGTAGGTCGCCAGCAGCGCCTCGCCGCCGGCGTTCGAGCAGATCGTGCGGTCCAGCAGGGAGGCGCCCAGGCGGTGGAAGAAGCGCCGGTCCATGCTCTCGCCCTGCAGCAGCCCCATGGTGCCGGCGTAGCTGTAGGGCACGATGGCCTCGGGGTCGCGCGCCGCGATGGCCGCCATGCGCGCCGCGATGTCGTCCAGCGCCTCGTCCCAAGCCACGCGCTCGAAGCGCCCGCTGCCCTTGGGTCCGCTGCGCCGCACGGGATGCAGCACCCGCTGCGGGTGGTAGACGCGTTCCGTGTAGCGCGAGACCTTCGTGCACAGCGCACCGTGCGTCGGCGGATGCTCCGGATCGCCCTGGACCTTGATCGCCCGGCCATCTTGCACCGTGACCCGCAGGGCACAGGTGTCGGGGCAATCGTGAGGGCAGGCGCCCCGCACCGTGACAAGCTGATTCATGGCGTCAACTATTGCACAGACGATTTCCACGGTTGTGCGCAGGGCGTGAGAAAGCGCGTGCAAGTCCGATCCCGGACGCTTATGCTGCATAGCAAGAAAAGCGGTCCCTCGCTCCGGGGACCGCACCGCACTGCACCGTCGGGAGTTCTCCATGAAGCGTCGTGACGCGATCAAGCAGTTCGCCGCGGCGAGCACTGCGCTCGCCCTGCCTGCCTGGGCGCAGGCCAAGACCCTGGTGCTCGGGCAGTCGGCCGCCTTCAGCGGGCCGGCCGCCCAGCTGGGCGTCCAGATGAACCGCGGCGGCAAGATCTTCTTCGACATGCTCAACGCCTCGGGCGGCATCCACGGCCAGCAGATCGAGCTGCGCACCCTGGACGACGGCTACGAGCCCGAACGCTGCAAGGCCAACACCGAAAAGCTCATCAAGGACGACGTCTTCGCGCTCTTCGGCTACGTCGGCACCCCCACCTGCCTGGCGGCGCTGCCGCTGGTCAACGACGCGAAGATCCCGTTCTTCGGGCCTTTCACCGGCGCCGAGGCGCTGCGCGAGCCGTTCAGCAAGTCGGTCTTCCATGTGCGCGCCTCGTACTACGACGAGACCGGCCTGATCGTGAAGCAGCTGACCGCGCTCGACCTGAAGAAGATCGCGGTCTTCTACCAGAACGACAGCTACGGCAAGGCCGGCCTGGAAGGCGTCAAGCGCGCGCTCAAGCCGCTGGGCCTGGAGCCGGTCGCACTGGGCACCGTGGAGCGCAACACCGTCGACGTGGCGAAGGCCGTGCAGGACATCGTGTCCAAGAGTCCCGACGCGGTGGTGCAGATCAGCGCCTACCGCTCCTGCGCCGCCTTCATCCGCGAAGCCCGCAAGGCCGGCTACGGCGGCACCTTCTACAACGTGTCCTTCGTCGGCACCCAGGCGCTGGCCGACGAGCTGGGCAGGGAAGGCCTGGGCATCATGATCAGCCAGGTGATGCCCTTCCCGTTTGCCACCACCACGCCCATCTCGCGCGAATACCTCGATGCCGTGCGCCGTGCCGGCGGCGATGCCAAGCCCAACTACTCCAGCATGGAAGGCTACGTCGCCGCCAAGGTGCTGGCCGAAGGGCTCAAGCGCGCCGGACGCAACCCCTCGCGCGACAGCCTGGTCAGCGCGCTCGAGACCATCCAGAACGCCAACTTCGGCGGCTTCCACGTCAACTTCGGGCCCAAGACCCACGTCGCTTCGCGCTTCGTCGACCTGTCGATGCTGACCGACGACGGCAAGGTTCGCCGGTGAGGGGCCCCATGCTGCAGCGCCGACGACTGATCCAGGCCGGCGCCGGCCTGCTGACCGCCCGGCTGGCGCTGCCGGCCCTGGCGCAGTCCACCAACAAGATCGTGCTCGGCCAGTCGGCCGCCTTCAGCGGCCCGGCCAGCGCGCTCGGCGATCAGTTCCGCAAGGGCGCGATGCTGCTGTTCGACAAGGTCAATGCACGCGGCGGCATCAACGGCCGCAGCATCGAGCTGCAAAGCCTGGACGACGGCTACGAGCCGGACCGCTGCAGCGCCAACACGAGGAAGTTCATCGACTCGGGCGTCTTCGCCTTGTTCGGCTACATCGGCACGCCCACCAGCATCGCGGCGCTGCCGCTGGCGACCCAGGCCCAGCTGCCCTTCGTCGCGCCCTTCACCGGCGCCGAGGCGCTGCGCACGCCGCTGAACCGCTACGCCTTCCATGTGCGCGCCTCGTACTTCAACGAGACCGCCGAGATCGTCAAGCAGCTCACCGCGGTGGGCATCCGCCGCATCGCCGTCTTCCACCAGAACGACAGCTACGGCAAGGCCGGGCTCGACGGCGTGACGCGGGCGCTGCAACCGCTGGGCTTGTCGCCGGCGGGACTGGGCACGGTGGAGCGCAACACCGTCGACGTCGACGCCGCGGTGCAGTCCATCATGGCCAGCAAGCCCGACGCCATCGTGCAGATCAGCGCCTACAGGTCCTGCGCGGCCTTCATCCGCGCCGCGCGCAAGGCCGGCTTCGGCGGCACCTTCTACAACGTGTCCTTCGTGGGCACGGCGGCCCTGGCCAAGGAGCTCGGCGCCGACGCGCGCGGCGTCGTGGTGAGCCAGGTGATGCCTTTCCCGTTCAGTTCGCTCACACCCGTGGCGGGCGAGTACCTCACCGCCGGCAAGGCGAGTGCCGGCGACGCCTTCGATCCCAACTACAGCAGCATGGAAGGCTATGTCGCTGCCAAGACGATGGTCGAAGGCCTGCGCCGCGCGGGCGGCAAGCCCACGAGCGACAGCCTGATCGCCGGCCTGGAGTCGATGCACGAGTTCAACCTCGGCGGCTTCATGGTCGACTTCGGACCGCAGAAGCACACCGGCTCCAAGTACGTGGACCTGACCATCCTCACCGACGACGGCCGCGTGCGGCACTAGCACGGACGCTGGGGCCTTCGATGGCAGCCCGCAAGACCCGCGGGTAAACTGGGTCGCTCCACCCGAGGGTCGTTCGAGGCGCCCGCAATGCGGCGCCTGCGGGCCCGGAGCACACCATGCGCCTGATCGAATCCATCCTCGCCGACGCGGCCGCGATTGCCGCCGTCCGACGCGACATCCACGCCCATCCCGAGCTCTGCTTCCAGGAGCAACGCACCTCCGACGTCATCGCCCAGCAGCTCACGGCCTGGGGCATCCCGGTGCACCGCGGCCTGGGCAAGACCGGCGTGGTCGGCATCGTGAAGAACGGCCAGGGCCCGCGCGCCGTGGGCCTGCGCGCCGACATCGACGCGCTGCCCATGACCGAGCACAACACCTTCGCGCACGCCAGCCAGCATCCCGGCAAGATGCACGCCTGCGGCCACGACGGCCACACCGCCATGCTGCTCGCCGCGGCCAAGCACCTGGCGAAGAACCGGAACTTCGACGGCACGGTCTACCTGGTGTTCCAGCCCGCGGAAGAAGGCGGCGGCGGTGCGCGCGAGATGATCCGCGACGGCCTGTTCGACAAGTTCCCGATGGAAGCCATGTTCGGCGCGCACAACTGGCCCGGCATGCAGGTGGGCCAGTTCGCGATCAAGAGCGGGCCCTGCTTCGCCTCCAGCAACGAATTCAAGATCACCGTGCGCGGCAAGGGCGCGCATGCGGCCATGCCGCACAACGGCATCGACCCGGTGCCCGTGGCCTGCCAGATGGTGCAGGCCTTCCAGACCATCATCACGCGCAACAAGCGGCCGATCGACGCCGGCGTGATCTCGGTGACCATGATCCACACCGGCGAGGCGACCAACGTGGTCCCCGATGCCTGCGTGATGGAGGGCACGGTGCGCACCTTCACGCTGGAGGTGCTCGACATGATCGAGCAGCGCATGCGCGACATCGCCCGGCACACCAGCGCCGCCTTCGGCGCGAGCTGCGAGTTCGAGTTCGTGCGCAACTACCCGCCCACCATCAACCACGCCGCCGAGACCGAGTTCGCGCGCCGCGTGATGGGCGAGGTGGTGGGCGCCGACAACGTGCTCGAGTTCGAGCCGACCATGGGCGCCGAGGACTTCAGCTACTTCCTGCTGGAGAAGCCCGGCGCGTACTTCCTCATCGGCAACGGCGACGGCAGCCACCGCGGCAGCGGCCACGGGATGGGGCCGTGCATGCTGCACAACCCCAGCTACGACTTCAACGACGAGCTCATCCCGCTGGGCGCGACGCTGTGGGTGCGGATCGCCGAGCAGTGGCTCGCCGCCAAGCGCTGAGCCGGCGATGGACCCGAGCGCGGCCTTCGCCCAGACTTACGAGCAGGCGCGCGAGAAGTTCCTCGCCGTCGCCGACGCCGCCGACCTCGACGTCGAGTCGCACATCCACCCGCTGCGCGGGCGCGACGGCGAGACCCTGGCGATGGACGTGGCGCTCGACGGCCCGCGCGACGCGAGCCGGCTGCTGCTCGTCAGCAGCGCCTGCCACGGCGTGGAGGGCTTCTGCGGCTCGGGCATCCAGGTCGCATTGCTGTCCGACTCCGACTGGCGCAAGCGGGCACGCGACGCCGGTGTGGCGGTGCTCTACATCCATGGCCTGAATCCCTACGGCTTCTCGTGGTGGCGGCGCGTGACGCAGGAGAACGTCGACCTCAACCGCAACTTCCACGACTTCGGCCAGCCGCTGCCGCCCAACCCGCAATACGACGAGATCGCCTCGCTGCTGGCGCCGCCAACCTGGCCGCCGTCGGACGAGATCAACGCGAAGGTGGCGCAGCTCATCGCCGAGCGGGGCATGGCCGCGCTGCAGTCGGCCACCTCCGGCGGTCAGTACGATCACCCCGAAGGCCTGTTCTACGGCGGTCACGACCCGACCTGGAGCAACCAGACACTGCGCCAGGTGCTGCGCGATAACGGCCGGCGCTGCGCCCGCCTGGGCTGGATCGACCTGCACACCGGCCTGGGCCCGCGCGGCCACGGGGAGCGCATCTTCGCCTGCCGCGACGACGCCGCGGCGCTGGCCCGCGCCCGGGTCTGGTGGGGCGAGCAGGTGACCTCGATCTACGACGGCAGCTCGACCTCGGCCATGCTCACCGGCCTCATGTGGCTGGCCGCCTACGACGAATGCCCGCAAGCCGAGTACACCGGCATCGCGCTGGAGTTCGGAACCGTGCCCATCCTCGACGTGATCAATGCCTTGCGGGCCGAGCAGTGGCTCGAGAACCACCCCGAGGCGCCCGCGGCGATGGCGCGCCACATCAAGCAGCAGTTGCGCGATGCGTTCTACGTCGACGAGGACGACTGGAAGCGCATGGTGGTCGCACAGGCGCAGGACTGTGCGAACGCGGCAATCCTGGGATTGTCCTCGTAGCCCGGGTGCAACCCGGGTTGCACCCGGGCTACAGGGTGGTCCGAAAATGATCGAATGCTGTCTGGTCGCGACGCGACGTGTTGAACCATCCTCCCTATCGTTCCGGCTCTGTCTTTGATTCGAGGAGCCTTTCCCATGAACACCGCCCTGCTGCTGATCGACGTCCAGGAATCCTTCCGCCACCGGCCCTACTTCAGCGCCGAGGCGCTGCCCGCCTTCCTGTCGCGCACCAACGCCCTGCTCGACGGCTGCGCCAGCCGCGACATCCCGGTCGTTCGCATCCTCCACGTCGACGAGGGCGACGCGGCCAATCCGTTTTCGATCGCCTCCGGCCACGTGCGGCCGCTCGCCGGGCTGGCGCCATTCGACGCCGCCGCCGAGTTCCACAAGACCCGCCACAGCGCGCTGGTGGGCACCGGCCTGTCCGTGTGGCTGCGCGAGCGCGGCATCGGGCGCCTCATCGTCGCGGGCATCCGCACCGAGCAGTGCTGCGAGACGACGACACGCCATGCGAGCGACGAGGGCTTCGAGGTCGACTTCGTGCCCGAGGCGACGCTCACCTTCGACATGCGCCATCTCGACGGCTCCCTGCTGCCGAGCGCCGACATCGTGGCGCGCACCAGCGCCGTCCTGAGCCAGCGCTTCGCCACCATCTGCAGCGTGGAGCAGTCCCTGGACCGTGCCGCCTGAGCGCGCCCTGATCGACGTCCTCTTCGTGCTGTCCACGAGGGCCCTGCTGCTCGACCTGGCAGGGCCCGCGGAAGCCTTCCGGCTCGCCAACCAGCACCTCGTCGACGCCGGTCGCGCGCCGCGCTTCCGGCTGCGCTATGCCGCGCCGTCGGCGCAGGTCGAGAGCTCGGTCGGCCTGGTGATGGCGGCGATCGAGCCGCTGCCCGACGCGCTGCAGGCGCCGACCTGGCTGGTGCTCGTCGGCCAGCCCAGCGCCACGCTGGTCAAGCCGGACGCGGCCACGCTGGCCACCGCACACTGGCTGAACCGGCGCATGCGCCCGCTGCTGCACGACGACACGGCCGGCCACCGCCTGGTCACGATCTGCTCAGGCACGCTGCTGGCCGCGCGCGCCGGCCTGCTGGGCAGCCACCGCTGCACCACCCACCATGAACTGCTGGACATGCTGCGCGGCCTGGCTCCCGAGGCGCAGGTGGTCGACAACCGCGTGTTCGTGCTCGACGGCGCGCTCGCGTCCAGCGCCGGCGTGACCGCCGGCATCGACCTGTCGCTGCACCTGATCGCGCAGGTCGGCGGCGATGCGCTGTCGGCCGCGGTCGCGCGCGACATGGTGGTCTACCTGCGGCGCACGCCGCTCGATCCGGAGCTGTCGCCCATGCTCGCCCACCGCCATCACTTGCACCCGGCGGTCCATCGGGTGCAAGACGCGATCACCGAACGCCCCACCCGCGACTGGGACATGGCCAGCTTGTCGGCGGTTGCGCATGTCACCGAACGTCACCTCTCGCGCCTGTTCGGCGAGCATGCCGGCGTGTCGCCGCTGCACTACCTCGAGAAGATCCGGCTCGAGCGTGCACGCCAGTCGCTGCAGCACGGTGCAAGCGTCACCCGAGCGGCCGAGGCCGCAGGGTTCTCTTCCGACCTGCAGCTGCGTCGGGCCTGGGGGCGGCACTGGGGCGGCTCGCCGCGCGACGCGGCACCGCGCGCCGGTCCCTCTTGATTGCGGCGGGCCACTCGCCTACCCTTGCGCGAAATCACTCGACGGAGACAAGGATGGCCCTCCATCAGCGCGGCGCCGCGGCCGCTGCGATCTCGATCGTGCTCTTCGTGGCGCTGCCGGCGGCCCGGGCAGCCGGCGGCGCATCCGAGACGCCCGAGGTCAGCCAGGAGCTGACGCAGGCGCACGAGCTGATGGACCGCAAGGACTGGACCGGCGCGCTGGTCGAACTCAAGCGCGCGCTGCGCAAGGACCGCAAGAACGCCGACGTGCACAACCTCATGGGCTACAGCTACCGCAAGAGCGGCCAGCTCGACGACGCCTTCGACAGCTACCGCATGGCCTTGCGCATCGACCCCAGGCACAAGGGCGCGCACGAGTACATCGGCGAGGCCTACCTGCAGGCCAACCAGCCCGCCAAGGCGCGTGAGCACCTGGCGGCGCTCAAGCAGATCTGCGGCGAGTCGTGCGAGGAGTACCAGGACCTGGCCAAGGCGGTGGCCGCCTGGCATCCGCCTGCCGCGGCCGCGCCGGCGCGCACCGCTGCGGCCACGAAGTAGCGGGGGTCAGATCAGGCCGAGCGACGCGAGCTCGGCCTCGCATTGCTCGCCGCTCAGGAAGTGCAGCGCTTGCCAGCCCAGGGCGCGCGCGGCCTTGATGTTGAGCGCGAAGTCATCGATGAACAGCGTCTCGCGCGGCACCACGCCGAAGCGCCGTGCCGCCTCGTGGAAGATGGCCGGCTCGGGCTTGATCAGCTTGACGCGCGACGAGAACACGCCGTCGGCAAACCAGGTCGACAAGGGGTGCGCCGCCTCCAGGTGGGCGGCATAGGGCGCCGGCATGTTCGACAGGAAGTACAGCCGGTGCCCGCGCTCGCGCAGGCGGTCGATCAGCCCCACGGTGTGCGGCACCGGCTGCAGCTCCGACGGCACCGCGTCGATGACCATCTGCACCTCGGGCAGGTCGATGCCGGTGCGCCAGGCGATGCGGTTCGCCAGCCGCGCCTCGTCGACCGTGCCGCGGTCGAAGTCGCCCCAGTCGCCGCCATAGCCCTGGAAGAACTGGCCCACCAGCTCGGCGATGGCGGCCTCGCTGGTCGCCCGATGCGGCAGCACGCGCGCCAGCAGCGCATGCGGCTGCCAGCGGAACACCACGCCGCCGAAATCGAAGACGACGTTCATCCGAGCAGGCGGCGCAGCAGTCCGGCGGTCGAGGCGTCGAGGCCGTCGGTGCGGCCGCTGGCCAGGCGCGGCAGCAGCTCGTTGCACAGCGCCTTGCCCAGTTCCACGCCCCACTGGTCGAAGCTGTTGATGCCCCACAGCGCGCCGCTGGTGAAGACACGATGCTCGTACAACGCGATCAAGGCACCGAGGCTGGCCGGCGTGAGCTCGTCGAGCAGCAGCGTCGTGCTGGGGCGGTTGCCCGGGAAGGTGCGGTGCCGCGCGATGGTGTCCTTGTCGAGGACCGCCGACGCGGTCGGGGCACGCTCGCCCAGCGCCTGCGCGGTGGACTTGCCCAGCATCAGCGCCTGCGACTGCGCCAGGCCGTTGGCCAGCAGCTTGGTGTGCAGGTCGGTCAGCGCATGGGTGGGATGCTTGACCAGCACGAACTCGACCGGGATCACGTCGGTGCCCTGATGCAGCATCTGGAAATAGGCGTGCTGGCCGTTGGTGCCGGGCTCGCCCCAGACCACCGGACTGGTGGCGAAGGGCAGGTCCTCGCCATCCAGGTCGACACGCTTGCCGTTGCTCTCCATCTCCAACTGCTGCAGGTAGGCCGGCAGGCGCTTGAGGCCCTGGTGGTAAGGAGCGACGCTGCGGCTGGTGAAGCCGTGGAAGTTGCGATACCACACGTCGACCAGGGCCAGCAGCACCGGCAGGTTGCGCGCCAGCGGCGCCTCGGCGAAGTGGCGGTCCATGCTGTGCGCGCCGGCCAGCAGCGCCCGAAACTGGTCGGCGCCGATCGCCAGCGCAACGGGCAGGCCGATGGCCGACCACAGCGAGTAGCGCCCGCCCACCCAGTCCCAGAAGCCGAAGGTGGTGGTGATGCCGAACTCCGCGGCGGCCTTCACGTTGGTGGTGGTCGCGACGAAGTGGCGCGCGACGTCGGTGCCGCCATGCGCCTCGAACCACGCCTTGGCGGCTTGCGCGTTGGCCATGGTCTCCTGCGTCGTGAAGGTCTTGCTGGCGATGACGAACAGCGTCTCGGCCGGGTCGAGCTGGCGCAGCACCGGCGCGATGTCGTGGCCGTCGACGTTGCTCACGAAGTGGAAGTGCAGGCCCGGGTGGACGAAGGTGTCGAGCGCCGGCACGGCCATCTGCGGCCCGAGGTCGCTGCCGCCGATGCCGATGTTGACGACGTGGCGGATGCCGCTGGCCTGGGTGTCGCGCACCGTCTCGACGTAGGCCAGCATCGCGTCGAGCACGCCATGCACCTCGTCGCCGTGGGCTCCCTGCCCGCGCGGCGCGCGCAGCGCGGTGTGCAGCACGGCGCGGCCCTCGGTGTGGTTGATCGGCTCGCCGCACAGCATGGCGTCCCGCCGTCCTTCGATGTCGCACTCGCGCGCCAGGTCGAGCAGGAAATGCAGCGTCGCCGTGTCGACGAGGTTCTTCGACAGGTCGGCAAAGACCTGCGGCGCCTCGATGCCCAGGGCCTCGAAGCGGCCCGGGTCGCGCGCGAAGGCCTCGCGCAGGTCGAAGTCACGCCCATGGGCTTCGAAGTGGCCGCGCAGGGCGGCCCAGGCTTCGGTTCGGTCGCAGCGCAGCGTCTTCATGGCATGGCCTGGATCATGTGGTCGAGACGGGCGGCATCGGCGGCAAAGGCGCGGATGCCCTCGCAGAGCTTCTCGGTGGCCATCACGTCGTCGTTGAGCGCGTAGCGGAAGCTCGCCTCGTTGTAGGTGACGGCGTGGATGGGCGACTCCTTCGCCGCTTCCGGGTCGAGCATCCGCGGCACCGGCGCCTGGCTGGCCTGCAGCGAGGCGAGCAGCTCGGGGCTGATGGTGAGCAGGTCGCAGCCGGCGAGCGCCACGATCTGGCCGATGTTGCGGAAGCTCGCGCCCATGACCTCGGTGTCGATGCCGAACTTCTTGAAGTAGGCGTAGATGAGCGACACCGACTTCACGCCCGGGTCGTCGACACCGGAGTTGGCCGCCTCGTCCCAGCCGCTGCCGGCGGTCTTCTTGTACCAGTCGTAGATGCGGCCGACGAACGGCGAGATGAGCGTCACGCCGGCGTCGCCGCAGGCCACCGCCTGGCAGAACGAGAACAGCAGCGTGAGGTTGCAGTGGATGCCCTCGTGCTCGAGGATGCGCGCCGCCTGGATGCCTTCCCAGGTCGAGGCCACCTTGATCAGCACGCGTTCGCGCGGGATGCCGGCGGCCTCGTAGAGCGCCACGATGCGGTGGGCGCGCGCGACCGAGGCGGCGCAGTCGTAGCTCAGGCGCGCATCGACCTCGGTCGACACGCGGCCGGGGACGACCTTGAGGATCTCCAGCCCGAAGCGCACCAGCACCTGGTCGACCACCTCGTCGTGCGGCCAGCCCTTGAACTGGCTGACGGTGTCGGCGAGCAGCGGCGCGTAGTCGGGCTGCTGCACGGCCTTGAGGATGAGCGACGGGTTGGTGGTCGCGTCGCGCGGCGCGAACTGCGCGAGTTGCTTGAAGTTGCCGGTGTCGGCAACCACGGTGGTGAACTGTTTGAGCTGGTCGAGTTGGTTCATGGGGTTTCGCGATGGCCAGCCTCCATTAGAACGGAATCGCATGTCGGCACGCCGTCCTCGGACGTCCGTTCATCCGCCCCGCATGACCGCGCCGGCGCCGCGGACAACTGCTGGGTGCGACCCTTGCGAACCGACGGCGCGGCGTTGACCGGGCGACGAAACTTGGGCATCATTCGCATGAAACTAAATTACATCCTGCAGGACATGTCTTTCGATCTCGTCTTCTTCGGCGGCACCGGCGACCTCACCTGGCGCAAGCTGATGCCGGCCCTGTTCCAGGCCTTCCGCCACGGCAAGCTGCCGGCCAACGGGCGCATCCTGTCGGTGGCGCGCGACGAGCAGAACGACGAGAAATACCGGCACTGGCTGCGCGAGCGCTTCCAGGAGGTGGTCGACGCCAAGCGCCCCAGCGACGAGGAGTTCGGGCGCTTCGCCCAGCTGGTGCACTATCGGCGCATGGACCTGTCGCAGCCCGAGCACTACCAGCGCCTGAAGGAGTGGCTGGCCGAGCGCAACGCCGACACGGTGGTGCTGTACCTCGCGACCAGCCCGCACCTGTTTCCAATGATCTGCGAGCAGCTCGGCAAGGTCGGGCTGAACGACCCGCACATCCGCGTCGTGCTCGAGAAGCCGCTGGGCCACGACCTGGCCAGCGCCCAGGAGATCAACCGCGTGGTGCGCTCGGTATTCAGCGAGACGCAGGCCTTTCGCATCGACCACTACCTCGGCAAGCCCGCGGTGCAGAACCTGATGGCGCTGCGCTTCGGAAATGCGCTGTTCGAGCCGCTGTGGCGGCGCGAGAGCGTCGCCAACATCCAGATCACGCTGGCCGAGGACCTGGGCGTCGGCACCCGCGGCGACTTCTACGACCGCACCGGCGCGCTGCGCGACATGATCCAGAACCATGCGCTGCAGCTGCTGACCATGATCGCGATGGAGCCGCCCTCGCGCAACGACGCCGACGCGATCCGAGACGAGAAGCTCAAGGTGCTGCGCTCGCTCAAGCCCTTCAACGACGAGAGCGTGCTGCGCGACGTGGTGCGCGGCCAGTACCGCAAGGGCAGCTCGGCCGGCAAGCCGGTGCCGGGCTACCTCGACGAGCCCAAGGTGCCGGCGAACAGCCGCACCGAGACCTTCGTCGCGCTGCGCACCGAGGTCGAGAACTGGCGCTGGGCCGGCGTGCCCTTCTACCTGCGCACCGGCAAGCGCCTGGCGGCGCGCGACGCGCAGATCGTCGTCAACTTCCGGCCCACGCCGCACAGCATCTTCCCGGGCGTGAACCAGCCCAACAAGCTGGTGATCAAGCTGCAGCCGGAAGACGGCCTGGAGCTGCACCTGCTCGCGGCCAAGGGCACGGGCGGCCAGCAGGAGGCCTTGTCGCCGGTGTTCCTGGATCTCGACTTCGACAAGGCCTTCGCCGAGAACCGCGTCGGCGCCTACGAGCGGCTGCTGCTCGACACGATCGCCGGCCGCCTCAACCTGTTCGTGCGCAGCGACGAGCAGGAACAGGCCTGGCGCTGGGTCGAGCCCGTGCTCGACGCCTGGGGGCGCGACAACAGCGCGAGCGGCGGGCCCCGGCCGTATGCGGCCGGCACCTGGGGCCCGGCGGCCGCCAGCGCGCTGGTGGCGCGCGACGGCTTCGCCTGGGCCGAAGAACAGTGACGCGCTGACATGCTCGATCGCATCCGCGCTTCCATCCCTGCGCTGCCGCCGGCCGAGCAGCGGGTGGCCAAGCTGGTCCTCGCCGATCCGCGCAGCTTCGCCAGCCTGCCGGTGGGCGAACTGGCCGAGCGCTCGCACGTGAGCAAGCCCACCGTCGTGCGCTTCTGCCGCAGCGTGGGCTACGACGGATTGGCCGACTTCAAGCTCAAGCTCGCCGGCAACGTCAACGAAGGCGTGCCTTTCGTGCACCGCTCGGTCGACGAAGACGACAAGCCCAACGACGTGATCGTGAAGGTGATCGACAACGCCGTGTCGGCGTTGCTCAAGTACCGCAACGACGCCACCAGCCACGCCTTCGAGCGCGCGATCTCGGCGCTGGCGGGCGCGGCAAAAGCGGGGCGGCGCATCGAGTTCTACGGCGTGGGCAACTCCGGCATCGTGGCGCAGGATGCGCAGCACAAGTTCTTCCGGCTCGGCGTCAACACCGCCGCGGTGAGCGACGGCCACATCCAGGTGATGAGCGCGACCATGCTGCAGCCGGGCGACTGCGCCGTGGTCATCAGCAACTCCGGGCGCAGCCGCGACCTGCTCGACGCCGCCGAGATCGCGCGCAAGAAGGGCGCGACCACCATCCTCATCACGGCCAGCGGCTCGCCGCTGGCGCAGACGGCGCAGGGCTCGAACCAGATCCTGCTGGCGGTGGACCACCCCGAGGACTACGACCGCTACAGCCCGATGGTGTCGCGGCTCCTGCACCTGATGGTGATCGACGTCCTCACCACCGCGGTGGCGCTGCGCCTGCCTGGCGAGCTGCGTCCGATGCTGCAGGAGATCAAGCGCAACCTGCGGGCGAAGCGCTACGCAAGCCCCGCGTAGCCCGGGTGCGACCCGGGCTGACTTCGACGTGGGTCGGACCCGGGTTGCACCCGGGCTACGCGAACGCCATCAGCGAATCGACGCCGTAGAGCTTGGCCAGGGCGGCCAGCTTGGGCGGCGTCTTGCGCAGCACGAGGCTCTTGCCCCAGGCCTGGGCCAGGCGCTGGCACTCGAGCAGCACGGCGATGGCGCCGGTGTCGAACTGCTGCAGGCTCGACGCGTCGATGACGATGGGCGCGTCGGGCTCACGCCGCAGCGCCTGCGACAGCATGTTCAGCGCATCGCGCGCTTCGGCCATGGTCAGCGTGGCGGGCAGGAGCAGCATGACGGGCGATCAGCTGCGCGTGCCGGACGCGGCGCTCTTGTTGCGCTCGGCCAGCTTGCCGATCAGGCCGTCGATGCCGTTGGCGCCGATCTCCTGCGCGAAGCTGTTGCGGTAGTTCTCGACCAGCCACACGCCCATCACGTTGACGTCGTAGATCTTCCAGCCTTCGGGCGACTTCTCGAGGCGGTAGTCGAGCTGCACCGGGTCGCCCTGGCCGCGGATCTCGGTCTTCACGACCACCTCGGCGTCGTCGGCGCTGCCGCGCATCGGCTTGAGCTGCACGGTCTGGTCGCGCACCTGCGCCAGGGCGCCGGAATACGTGCGCACCAGCAGCACCTTGAACTCGTCCTGCAGGCGCTTCTGCTGCTCGGGCGTCGCCTGGCGCCAGTAGCGCCCGACCGCCGAGGCGGTCATGCGCTGGAAGTTGACGTGCGGCATGACCTTGGCGTCGACCAGCGCGATGATCTTCTGCACATCTCCCTGCTTGATCGACTTGTCGGCCTTCACCGCCTCGAGCACTTCGGTCGAGACCTGCTTGATGAGTGCGTCGGGAGCCTGGGCCTGGGCACGCGCGCCGCCGGTGGCCAGCAGCGCGGTGACGGCCAGGGAGAGGATGAGAGCAATGCGTCGAGAAAACATTCGTTTACCTTTCTGGGGACTTGTCGCCACCGTTTGGAGAACCACCGCAGGGGCGAGTTCGCCGGATTCGGCAAGCAACAGTGTCGTCAACGCGCGATGATGGGGCGGGGTTGTCGTGGCCCTACTTGGCCGGGGGTTTTGACGCTTCGTCGGGTGCAGAGGCTGCCGGCGCAGGCGCTGCGGGTGCCGACGCTGCCGGACTCGGCGCCGAAGCCGCCTGCGCCGGCGGCTTCGCATCGGCGGGTGGCGCCTCGTCGCCCTTGGGCTTGGGCTCGTTCTTGGGCGGCGGGCCGTCCTCGCCGTCGTACACCAGGCTGCGCCGGCGCTGCAGGTAGGCGTCGCGAATGAACGTGTACTTGTCGAGCGCGATGTCGTCCAGCACCTTGCTCGCGCCCAGCAGGTTCGCGCGCGTGTTGACGATCTGCAAGGTCGTCAGCTCCCACTTGACCGCCCCGTCGTTGATCGCCAGCGCCGGCGACACCGAGCGGTCCAGCGGCAGCGCCAGCGACTCGCGCACGCTGGACGGCCCGAACAGCGGCCACACCACGTAGGCGCCCGGACCGAAGCCCCAGGTGCCCAGCGTCTGGCCGAAGTCTTCGTACTGGTGGTCGAGGCCGAACTCGGTGGCCACGTCGAGGAATCCGCCCAGGCCGAAGACCGTGTTGGTTCCGAAGCGGATGACGTCGTGCAGGCCGTTGGAGATCTTGCCCTGCAGGAAGTTGTTGATCGCCGACCAGGCATCGGCCGCGTTGCCGAAGAAATTGTCGACGCCGCTGCGCACCGGGCGGGGCACGACGTTGCTGTAGCCGACCGCGATCGGCTTGAGCACGTTCTCGTCGAGCCTCTCGTTGAAGACGAAGACACGACGGTTCCATTTTTCCCAGGGGTCGACGCGATCGCCCGCCGTCTTGGCGCCCAGCGTCGAGCAGCCCTGGAGCACGCCGCCCATGAGCAGCACCAGCATCCAGGCGGCGGCGCGCGCGAGCGCCGCGTGTCGCATCACTTCTTGGCTCCCGACGCAGGCGCCGCCGCTGCGGCCGGGGCGGCGCTGTTGCTGCCGTCGGCGGCCTTGCTGAACAGGAACTGGCTGATCAGGTTCTCGAGGACGACCGCGGACTGGGTCTGCTTGATGACGTCGCCGGCAGCCAGCTTCTTGTCGTCGTAGCCGGGCTCGATGCCGATGTACTGGTCGCCGAGCAGGCCCGAGGTCAGGATCTTGGCGGACGAGTCCTTGGGAAACTCCACGCCCTTGTCGAGCTCCATGCTCACCAGGCCCTGGAAGGACTTGGGGTCGAGCGTGATGGAGGTCACCCGGCCGACGGTGACGCCGGCGCTGCGCACCGGCGAGCGCGCCTTGAGGCCGCCGATGTTGTCGAAGCGCGCGCTGACGACATAGCTGTCGCGCGAGCCGAAGCTCGCGAGGTTGGCCGCCTTCATCGACAGGAACACCAGGCCGGCCATGCCCAGCAGAACGAACAGCCCGACCAGTGTCTCGATTCCTTTTTTCGCCATGGTTCTTCCTTGGGACGGCTGCCGACTCAGCCCGTCGAAAACATCAGCGCCGTGAGCACGAAGTCCATGCCCAGCACGGCAAGCGACGAGATCACCACCGTGCGCGTGGTCGCGTACGCGACGCCCTCGGGCGTCGCCTCGGTCTCGTAGCCTTGGTAGAGCGCCACGGCTGTGCAGATGACGCCGAACACCGCGCTCTTGAGCACGCCGTTGCCGACGTCGCGCCAGACGTCGACGCGGGACTGCATGATGGACCAGAAATTGCCGGCGTCCACTCCGAGCAGCAGGACCGCGACGACGTAGGCGCCGAGTATGCCGACCGCCGAGAACAGGATGGCCAGCAGGGGCATGGACACGACGCCGCCGATGAAGCGCGGCGCGAGCACGCGGCTCTTGGTGTCGACGGCCATCATCTCCATGGCGGCGATCTGCTCGCCGGCCTTCATCAGGCCGATCTCCGCGGTGAGCGACGTGCCGGCACGGCCGGCGAACAGCAGCGCCGCCACCACCGGGCCGAGCTCGCGCACCAGCGACAGGTTCACGATCAGCCCCAGCGACTCGGTGGCGCCGTAGGTGACCAGCGCGTAGTACATCTGCAGCGCGAGCACGAAGCCCACCGCCATGCCCGAGGCAAGGATGATGAGCAGCGACAGATTGCCCACGGCATGGATCTGGGTGACCACCAGGTCGAAGCGCCGCATGGCCATGGGGACGGCGCGCACGACGTCGGCGAAGAAGTAGGCGGCGTGGCCGAAGGAACGCAACACCGCCAGCGTTCGTGCGCCAAGGGCAGCGATCGCCGTCATTGGACCTTCTCCGGCTGCACGTCGAAGTCCTCGAACAGGGGCCGCGCCGGATAGTGGAACTTGACCGGGCCGTCGGGCTCGCCGCGCACGAACTGGCGCACTTCGGCGTCGGTGGAGTCCATCAGGTCGGATGGCACGCCCTGCGCGACGATGCGCCCGCCCGGCGCCATCAGGATGACGTGGTCGCTGATCGCCATGCATTCGGGCACGTCATGCGACACGACCAGCGAGGTGGCGCCGGTCACGTCGTTGAGCGTGCGGATGAGATTGGCCGCGACGCCCATGGAGATGAGGTCGAGTCCTGCGAAGGGCTCGTCGTACATGATGAGCTCGGGGTCGAGCGCAATGGCACGCGCCAGGGCGATGCGCCGCGCCATGCCGCCGGACACCTCCGAGATGCGCAGGTCGGCGGCGCCGCGCAGGCCCACCGCGTTCAGCTTCATCAGCACGATGTCGCGGACCATGGATTCGGGCAGCTCGGTGTGCTCGCGCAACGGGAAGGCGACGTTGTCGAACACCGACAGGTCGGTGAACAGCGCGCCGAACTGGAACAGCATGCCCATGCGCCGGCGCATGCGGAACATGCGCTCGCGATCGCGCGGATCGACCAGCTCGCCGTCGAAGCGCACCTGGCCGCCGGTGGCGGCGTTGCTGCCGCCGATCAGGCGCAGCAGCGTGGTCTTGCCGCAACCCGAGCCGCCGAGGATGGAGGTGACCTTGCCGCGCTGGAAGCGCAGCGTCACGTCGTTGAGGATGGTCCGACTCGCGTCATAGCCGAACGTGACGTGGTCGATCTCGATCAGGCTGTCGGATTTCAATCGGGTGGCACGGCCGGAGCGACGGCCCAGGTAGTTCTTCGGAGCTGCAAGGCGCGCAAGCGGGCCCTTGCATCGAAACTATTCTCGCACGGGCTCAGGGTTTTCGAGGGTCCGCAGGAGGCACGGGGGTGTCGTGTTGTTTCGACGGCGGCTCAGGTCGCGGCGTCGGCTCGCTGGTGAAACTGACCTCGATGCGCACGCGCGAGCGCACTGCTTGCCCGTCCAGTTGGCCGGGGCTGAACGGGGCGTTCATGAAGGTGTCGCGCGCCGCCGCCTGAAGCGCAGGCGGCAGGCTGGAGGGGTCGTCGATTTCGACCCGGCGCACCTGCCCGGTCTGGTCGATGAACAGCGTCAGTCGGGCGATGTAGCGACCGGTGTCGCCCTCGAAGCTCGGGTAGGGAACCAGGATGGCCGCGCGCGGCGCCGGCCCGACGGTGAGGGCGGAACGGGGAAGGTACGCCTCGTCGCCGCCTTCGCCGGTGGGCAGGGCTGGTGCCGACTCCTTGGGCGGGGGCGCCGGGCTTTCCTTGTCAGGCCGCGGTGCGCGCGCCGCAGGAGCGGGCGCCGCGGCCTGAGGCGTGGCGGCGACCGGCGGCACGGAACGGGCGACGGGTACTTCGGCGCTGGGCTCGGGTTGCGCCTGTGTCAGCAGGCGCACCTCGACGCTGCGCACCTCGGCCGGGGGTCCGTAGCGACCCGGGCGCTGGCCGGTCGCGTCGAGCGCAACCAGCAGCGCAGCGTGCAAGACGATGGACAGCGCGCCGCTGCAAGCCAGCGCGACCGTCCGATTCAGTTGACCAGTTCGCGCCAGGAGGTCCGCCTCGGGGTGGTCCCGGTCGTGCCGCCGCTCGGATCCTTGGGCCGCTCATAGCGCTTGACCGACCGGTCGCTGCGACTGGCCAGCGTGATGGTCTGCGGCTTGGAGGTGTTCGAGCCCTCCATGAGCGTGACGACACCGATGATGGGCGTGTCGCTCAGCTCGCTGTGGACGATGTTGCCGCTGGCCATGTCCAGGAAGTACAGCCACGACGTGCCTCCGGGAGAGCACGGGGTGGGGGTCGGCAAGGTGGTGGCCACGGTGAGGATGTCGAGCTGCAGGTCCATGTCGACGTTGACGCGTTCGCCGGTGGCCGTCTTGGTCGCGGCGTCCTGAACGTCGAAGTCGAGGAACCATCCGGTCTGCGTGACCCAGTCGAAGGTGGTGCCGCTGGTCACCGCATGGGCGGCGTCCATGGTCCGCTGCACCATGCCGGACGCCTTCCGAAGATCACCGAGCGACGTGGTGCCCAGCGTGTCCTTGAACGAGTAGACGGACTGGATCGACTTGTCGGTCAGGTCGGACGTGCCCAGATAGCGCCCCGTCGCGACGGTCACGGCGGCAACGGTCGAGGTGGGCGCCGACAGGATGGGCTGCGTGGTAATGGGTTGCGGACTGCCCGACGGATTCAGGGCCTGTCCCAGGAGCACCGCTTCGGTCGTGCTGTAGTTGTGGTCGAAGTCGAAGCGCCACACGTTGCCCTGCATGTCGCCGCCGTACAGGCGCAGGGCGGTGTTGTCGGTCTCCTTCTCGACCCAGGCATTGAGCTTGGAGAGGTTGCTCGGGGCGGCGGAGGTGCCCACCTTGGTGTCGATCGTCAACACCTCGGCGCCCGTGATCGCATCGCGGAGGTAGACGCGACCTCGGCCGTCGCCGGCGGTGTTGTTGTAGCCCGAGCTCAGGGCGGCGATCCACTTGCCGGCCTTGTTCTTGGCCACGACCGGCTCGCCGTAGCTCAAACCCATGTTGCTGTCGGTGAACTCCCACAGCCCCAGGGGCGCTTCCGGATCGGTCACGTCGAGCGCGTAGTAGCCGCGGCCGCCGCCGCCGAAGCCGCCGATGAGGATGGTGCGCCACTTGCTGCCGTCGAACACATCGGCCACCACCGGTGTGCCGTCGACGAAGAACGCGTGGTTGGCGGTGTAGTCGGCATCGGCCAGGCGGAACATGTTCGGCATGACCTGGCTGGGGACGTACGCCCACGCTTCCGTGCCGTCGTCGGCACGCAAGGCATGCAGCATGCCGTCGTTGGCGGCGACGTAGAGCATGCCCTTGCGCTTCACCGTGTTTTCCAGGTTGTTGCGGAACTCCGCATAGCCGGAATCGGTGTACCTGAAGGGCGGCACTCGCACGTAGGCCGGAGACGCGTTGATCACGTCGCCCAGCGGGGTCCAGTAGAAGGTGCCATCCTTGTCCTTGGCCTGGCGCGTGCGGAAGACCTGGTTGTCCTTGTTGGACTGGGTCATCTCGTAGCTGTTCTTGCCGCGCAGGTAGTCGACGACGTTGGGGCCGGTCACCTTCTTGAGCGCTTCGGTGGTCAGCGTCGCGCACTGGGCCAGCTTGACGGAGCCGGACTGGCACAGGTTGTTGAAGTAGCCTTGCTGCGTCGCCGACAGGTTGCTGTGGACGAAGTTGTTGAGATTGCCGGTGACGGCGCTGTCGAAGAAATAGATCTTGCGGCTCGACTGTGCGGCCAGCTTCTTCGCCGCAGTCCACACGCTGGCGGTCGTGACGGAGATATGCCCGTCGGCGTCGACCGCGAACTTGTACGCGCCGACGTCGCCGGTCCAGGTTTGCGTCTGGTACGACGGGATGAACACCCAGTTGTCGTTGATCACCGGGCGCAAGGTGCTGGTGGCGGCCGCGGCAGCGGCGCCGTCCTTCGCGTCGATCTTCTGCAGCGCGTCGGTCAGGCCGATCACCAGGTCGTTCGGGTTGCCCGCGCTGTAGTAGCGGCCACCGCCATTGACGGCCGCGTGCCAGAGGTCGTCGATGCGGGAGGTCACGGTATTGCCGGTGTTGGCCAGTCCGCCATTGGTCGAGCTCAAGGGATCGGGCCAGTCCTTGGTCCCGCTCACGATGTCCTTGTAGTCACCCGACGCGGCCGAGTCGTAGTTCGACTGGTAGTTCAGGATACCCGGCACGCCCAGGCCCAGCGTGTAGGTGGTCATGTTCTGGAAGACGGGCGTCTTGTCGTCGGCCTTCGGTGTGCCGTTTGCGCAGAGGTCCTGATTGGTGGTCGTGTTCTTGCAGTTGTTCAGCGCCGTCGTTCGCAAATCGGTGTCGTAGAAGTACTTGGCGATGTCCGCGAGCGAGTTCTTCGCTCCGGTGCTGTCGTACTTGGGTCGCGGTGACGTGGCGAGCACGCCGTCCAGGTTGCCGAGCTCGCCGGTGCCGTCGAGCTTCTGGGGCTTGTAGGAAGCGGGCTCGGCAGCGGTATTCCAATAGCCGTCGGTCGACAGCAGGGTGAAGTTGCGCTGGCAGGAGTACTGCATCGGCTCGTAGGTCTGCGACGACGTCGCCTTCTTGGCGAAGTACTTGCCGGCCTTCTCCAGCGCGGGGCGCAGCGGCGTCGAGCCGCTCGGCGCCTGCCCGTACAGCTTGGTGAAGAAGTTGTCCCGTTGCGTGGTGTTGTAGGTCCCGTCGCTGTTCTGCGTGACGAAATCGTTGACGTTGAGGAAGTCGGAGCCCTCGGTGATGCCGGTGTAGCTGATGGTGGAGAAGCCCACCCGGAAGCGCAGCGGATCGATGTTGGCGAACACCCGCCCGGAGGCCGACCGCATCATCAGCATCCGGGTGCGGTAGTACTGGTACCAGTTGGCGTAGTTCGTCTTCTGAGCATCAGGGATGGTGTACACCGGCGTGTAGTTGGCGGGGGTGCAGTCGTTGGTCGCACCGGCGTTCAAGGTGACCCAGTACGGCTTGCTGGTTCGGGTCTCCTCGACTTCCGTGGTCGTCGTCAGCTTGCAGGTGTTGTTGGTGGTGCTGCAGGTCTTGCCGGTGGCATTGCCGCGCGTCTTGACGGTGTACGTGATCGTGGTGACGGTCTCGTAGCCGACGGTGGTCACGGCGGTGTTGGTGGCCGTCTTGCTCGGTGTGCAGGCACCTGAGTTGCGGCTGCCGCAGGGGTCGAGCACGCTGACCACCGTGGTCGAGATGTTGTGCGTGGCCACGGTGGTGACGAGGCCGGAGTTGAGATTCTGGCGGTTCGAGAGGTCGATCGTCGATCCGGCCTTGGTGAAGCCGTCGTTGTAGACGCCAGTGAAGCTCGCGTCGCCCATCGAGGCGTTCGAACCGTTGACCGGCGCCACATAGGTGGTCGTCGGATCGTAGAAGACCCGGTTGAACCCGGAGTAGGCGAAGCAGAGCTCCGCGCTGTACCCGCCGGCGTCATCGGGCAGGAAGTCCGAGGCCATACTGCCCGAGTCGTCCAGGATGAACATCAGGTTCGAGCGCACGCTCGCCGTGGTCATCTGGGAGACCGGCACGTTGGAGATGTCGGCCGGCGCGGCGAACGCCGCACCGGCCAGCCACAGCAGGCACAGTCCCGACAGGAACCGGGTGAACGATTGGCGGCGCTTCATGAGTGGACCTCGTGAAAATTGGCTTGTCATTCGAAGTGAACCATCGTCTCGGTGAAGCTCACCGCGTTGCGACCCCCGACGGTGCGCACGATGATGCGGAAGTACACGCCGCCCGACCCCGTGGGCAGGAAGCGCTCGCAATGCCGGTAGTTGCACTCGTTGCGGTTCTTGCTGTCGCCGCTGGCGCCCATGGGCGTCGAGCAGTCGTTGCCGGCGCTGTTGGCGGGGCCGGCCAGCGGACACAAACGCGTGATGAGGTACTGCACCTTGTTGCCGTTGACGTCGGCGCCAGCGGCCGGGCTGAGGCACCCGCCGGTGAAGGTTCCGCTCGGGTACGAAGCGCAGTTGTCGCCGGCCCAGTCGACGACCGAGCGGCCGACCACGGTGCTGCTGTTGCCGGTCGCGTCGAGGTCGCTGGCCGTGGCCAGGTATCCCTGGGCGACCTGGTTGGCGTCGAGCAAGGCGCCGGCGACGTTCGCGGAGAGCCAGGCGACCGCCTGTTCGGCCCCTTGGTCGCTGGACGCGGTTGCGTCCTGCTTGAAGCCGAGGTTGCCGATCACCAGTGCGCCGGTGTCCACGGAACGCACCAATGCCACGGCGGCGAGCGCCAGGACCCCGAGCGCGATCAGGGCGAAGATCAGCGAGACGCCTCGCTGGGCGCGCCGCACGGCTGCAGCGGATCGGGGCAGGGACGGCAGCATCAGGAGCTCCAGAGCATGTTGCGCAGGGGCACGACAGAGTCGTAGACCTTGTAGCGGTAGTGCTTCCAGTCGGTCAGGCCGTCGACCTTCAAAGTGATGCACTGGCTGCTGCCACACGTGGTGGAGCCGGTCACCGTCGGCGTGGCGCCCACGTCCCAGACGGGCTCGGCAACGGTCACCTCGTCCTTCTCGTACTGGGTGCTGCGCGCCACCACGGCGATGCGCACGCTGAGCACCTGCCGCCAGCCCGCGGCGGTGGTCGGGGTCACGTTGTCGTAGACGTCGACGACGCGGTCGTTGTCGGTGTCCTTGCCGTACAGGGCCTGCAGGTTGACGATCTGCGGGAACAGCTCGCTCGGCGCCCCCTCCGCAATGCCGGCCTGCGTGTTGATGACGGCGTCGCGCAGCGTCTCCGAGTTGATCGAGTAGGTGCGGCGGATCATCTGGCCGACGCTGATCAGGTAGCTGCCGGCCGGATAGCCGGTGGCCGGGAAGATGCTGCTGGCGGGGTCGGGGTTCCAGGGGCCGGTGGTGGCATCGGCCACGTGCCGGACATGGTGCCCCGCGCCGTCGTCGGCGACGCTGGTGACGTTCAGGACGCTGCACCAGTGGGTCGCGTCGATGGTCGGCGGCACGGCGATCATCACGTCACCCGCGCGGACGCCCACCCGCGTGCCGACCAGGAAATCGGTCCCGCTCGCGAGGTGGTCTTCCGTCACCTTGGTCGGCAGCGACGCGTTCATGTTCGTGCTCGACAAGGTCACGATGGTGTCGGGCGCCCCGGATGCGCCGTCGGTGATGACCACCGGCGCGAGCGTCCAGTTGGCGGCCACGCCGCCGCGCCAGGCCCGCAGGTCGCACCCGAGCACGGTGTTCTCGGTGGTGAGCCCGTAGCCGGCCATCTGCACGTCGCGCTGCAGCGCGTACAGCGCCAGCGCACCGTTGACCTGGGCGTCCGAGCCGGAGGTGGTGCTGCGCTTCTGGCCTTCGGCGATCGAGAACACCTGGGTGACGATGACGGTGCAGATCAGGCCGATGGCCAGGCCCACCATCAGCTCGACCAGGGTCACGCCACGGGCGGCTGCAGGATGCTTGCTCGTCATGGCGGCCTCAGCTGCGGATGGCCGTGGCGGTCACGTACCGCGCCGGTGCTTCGTTGGGCGCGGTCCAGGTGATCGTGATGGTGACGGTGCCGCCTGCCACCGCGACCACCGGCGTGCCGCCGGGCAGCGTGGCCGCGACCTTGTCGGACCAGCGCTTGCAGCGCGGGTGCGAGGCGCAGCTGGCGTCGGCGTACAGCCCGACGTTGGGCAGGTCGGCCCACATGGCGCCCACCAGCTCGCCGGCGAGGGCCGCCGCATCGGCACGGAACTTGGACAGGGTCTGCGCCTTGGTCATCGACACCTGCACGCCGACCAGCCCGAGGATGCCGATCGAGAAGATGAGCAGGCCCACCAGGGCTTCGATCAGCGCGAAGCCACCCATGCGGGCCCGAGCGCGGCGACGGGATTGAAATCGCTTGTTCATGTCTCAGCAGTGCCGTGGGTCTGTGGTGCTGCTCACCTTCGGGTCGCAGGAGCGAACGCTGCCGCCCGGCGTGAGCGTGATGCGCAGCGGCCGGTAGTCGGCCGAGGTGACATTGGTGTTGATGTCGATGCGCGTGATGGCCGCAGCGGAGGCGATCCGCCCGAAGCCGTCGAAGGTGACGCTGTTCGCTGCGGTGACGCCGTCGGCTTGCAGCGCAGTGATGACGGTGTTGCGGCCCCCGTCAGCGACGGGGTGGCTGTCGATGATGAACGGAGCGACGGTGTCCGACGCCGCCGTCGCGCACAGGCCGGCGGGATCGGCCAGGCTCACCACCCAGGAGCCGGCGGTGGACGAGGCGGCGCAGCTGTTGTCCATGACGGCCGCATCTGTGAGCGCCACCAGCGAGAAGCGGACCGGCTGGTTGCGGCGCACCGCCTCGTTGCGTGCGCGCTGCAGGCCATTCACGACGGTCTCGGTCACGTTGCGGATCTGCGTGTTGCGCATCCACGCGCCGATGCTGGGCATCACCGCGAACATCAGCACGGACGCCACCGCGAGCGTCACCATCAGCTCGACGAGTGTCATGCCGCGCAGCGCCGGCGTGCGATGCATCAGCATTCGTCGCCCTTCACGAGCCAACAGGTCTTCGTGGACGCGACGCCCTTGAACTGCGTGGTCCTTCGGGCATTGGTGGCGTCGACGGTGAAGGCGTGGCCGGTGGCTCGGCCGGTGCTGCCGGTGGCCGTGATGGTGTAGCCCTGGCCGGCATTCGTGAGCGCACAGGCGAAGGTGAAGTAGCGCGAGCCTGGCGCGAAGCTGCCCCACGACGGGGTGGCGCCGCCCACCTGGGCACACGTGGCCGCGCTGCCGTAGTTGCGGTTGTCCTGGTAGAACTGCTCCATCTTGACCCGGTAGTCGGACATGAAGCTGAAGGCTTCCTGGAGCTGGCCACGGCGGATGTAGTCGGAGTACGCCGGCACTGCCAGGCCGGCGAGTATCGCGACGATGCCCACCACGATCATCACCTCGATGAGCGTGAAGCCCTGAAGGCGTCGGGGGGCACTGGGCAACTTCGGGCGCGATGAAACGGCGACGCGCGCCGGGACGGGCAATTGAATCATGGGCTGGACTTCCTCCGGCCTCATTGTCGGCGGCCCGTTCCAGCCGCCGGCAACCGTCTGTCCCGCATCGGCCGCCGCTCGTCCTCGGGCCGGCAAGGATCGCCCGACCGGCCGCGCGGCGGGGCCAGGCGCGCCCAGACTCAGCGCGGCAGGTCGCTGGCTCCCATCAGGAACTCGTCCACCGCCCGCGCCGCCTGCCGCCCTTCGCGGATCGCCCACACCACCAGCGACTGGCCGCGCCGCATGTCGCCCGCGGCGAACACCTTGTCGACGCTGGTCCGGTACGCACCCGCGGCGTCGGTCGCGGCGCGTGCATTGCCGCGTCCATCCTTCTCGATCCCGAAGGCCTCGAGGATGCTGCCCACCGGCGCGACGAAGCCCATCGCCAGCAGCACCAGGTCGGCCGGCAGGATCTGCTCGCTGCCCGGCACCTCGACCATCTTGCCGCCCTGCCATTCGACGCGGACCGCCTTCAGGGCCTTCAGCTTGTTCTTGTCCTTGCCCTCGCCGGCGATGAACTCCTTCGTGGCGATGGCGAACTCGCGCTCGCAGCCCTCTTCGTGGCTGGACGAGGTGCGCAGCTTGATCGGCCAGTACGGCCACACCAGCGGCTTGTTCTCCTCCTCGGGCGGCATGGGCAGGAGCTCGAACTGCGTGACGCTGGCCGCGCCGTGGCGGTTGCTCGTGCCCACGCAGTCGCTGCCGGTGTCGCCGCCGCCGATCACGATGACATGCTTGCCGTCGGCGCGCAGCTGGCCCTTCACCTTGTCGCCGGCGTTGACCTTGTTCTGCAGCGGAAGGAACTCCATCGCGAAGTGGATGCCCTCCAGGTCGCGTCCGGGCACCGGCAGGTCGCGCGGCTGCTCGGCGCCGCCGGCCAGCACGACGGCGTCGAACTGCTCCTTCAGCGCGTCGGGGCTGATGATCTCCTTGGCCCAGTTGGTGACCTTGCTGCCTTCGGGCAGGTGGCCCACCATCACGCCCTCGCGGAAGACGACGCCCTCGGCGCGCATCTGCTCGATGCGCCGGTCGATGTGCGACTTCTCCATCTTGAAGTCGGGGATGCCGTAGCGCAGCAGGCCGCCGATGCGGTCGTTCTTCTCGAACACCGTCACGGTGTGGCCGGCGCGCGCCAGTTGCTGCGCCGCGGCCAGGCCGGCGGGGCCCGAGCCGACCACCGCCACCGTCTTGCCGGTGCGGATCTTGGCCGGGCGCGGCACCACCCAGCCCTCGGCCCAGGCGCGGTCGATGATGGCGTGCTCGATGCTCTTGATGCCCACCGCGTCGTCGTTGAAGTTCAGCGTGCAGGCGGCCTCGCACGGCGCGGGGCAGATGCGGCCGGTGAACTCGGGGAAGTTGTTGGTCGAGTCGAGCACCGCGAAGGCGTTCTTCCAGTCGCCGCGGTACACCAGGTCATTGAAGTCCGGGATGATGTTGTTGACCGGGCAGCCGTTGTTGCAGAACGGGATGCCGCAGTCCATGCAGCGCGCGCCCTGGACCTTGGCCTGCTCCTCGGCCAGGCCGATGACGAACTCCTTGTAGTTCTTCACGCGCGCCGGCACGGGCGCATAGCCCTCCTCGATGCGCTCGTACTCCAGAAAGCCGGTGACTTTTCCCATGATGTTCCCGAATCGTTGTGCTTACTTGGCGGGGACCGACTTGGCCTTCTTGTCCGACGCCTTGGCCTTGGCGATGGTGTCGCCGGCTTCGCGGGCTGCATGCAGCTCGCCCAAGGCTCGCTTGTATTCGTGCGGAAACACCTTGACGAACTTGGCGCGCGAATCGGCCCAGTGGTCGAGGATGTCGCGCGCGCGCAGCGAGCCGGTCCACTTGTGCTGGTCCTCGATCAGCTTCTTGAGCAGCACCTCGTCGGCCAGGCCCTTGTGCCAGACGGCGCGGTCGACGCCGGCCTCCTGGTCCTTGACCGGCAGCACCTTCTCCAGCGCCACCATCGAGGTGTTGCAGCGCTCGGCGAACTGGCCGTCCTCGTCGTAGACATAGGCGATGCCGCCGCTCATGCCGGCCGCGAAGTTGCGCCCCGTCCTGCCCAGCACGACCACCGTGCCGCCGGTCATGTACTCGCAGCCGTGGTCGCCGGTGCCTTCGACCACCGTGGTCGCGCCCGACAGGCGCACCGCGAAGCGCTCGCCCGCCACGCCGCGCAGGAAGGCCTCGCCGCTGGTCGCGCCGTAGAGGACGGTGTTGCCGACCACGATGTTCTTGGTGGCGTCGCCGCGGAAGTCGATGCTCGGCCGGATCGCGATGCGCCCGCCCGACAGGCCCTTGCCGGTGTAGTCGTTGGCGTCGCCGATCAGGTAGAAGGTGATGCCCTTGGCGAGGAAGGCGCCGAAGCTCTGGCCGCCGGTGCCCTCGAACTGGATGAAGATGGTCTGGTCGGGCAGGCCCTCGGGATGGCGGCGAACGAGCTCGCCCGACAGCATCGCGCCGACCGTGCGGTTGACGTTGCGCGCCTCCTCCATGAACTGCACCTTCTCGCCGCGCTCGAAGGCGGGGCGGCACTTCTCGATCAGCTTGACGTCCAGCGCGCGGGCCAGGCCGTGGTCCTGCTCCTCGACCTGGCGGCGCGGCACCTCGGCGCCCACCGCCGGCAGGTGGAAGATGCGGCTGAAGTCCAGGCCCTTGGCCTTCCAGTGGGCGATGCCCTTCCTGGTGTCGAGCAGGTCGGCGCGGCCGATCAGCTCGTCGAAGGTGCGGATGCCCAGCTGCGCCATGATCTGGCGCGCTTCCTCGGCGACGAAGAAGAAGAAGTTGACCACGTGCTCGGGGCGGCCCTGGAATTTCTTGCGCAGCACCGGGTCTTGCGTGGCCACGCCCACCGGGCAGGTGTTGAGGTGGCACTTGCGCATCATGATGCAGCCCTCGGCCACCAGCGGCGCGGTCGCGAAGCCGAACTCGTCGGCGCCCAGCAGCGCGCCGATGACGACGTCGCGGCCGGTCTTCATCTGGCCGTCGGCCTGGACGCGGATGCGCGAGCGCAGCCGGTTGAGCACCAGGGTCTGCTGCGTCTCGGCCAGGCCGAGCTCCCACGGCGTGCCGGCGTGCTTGATCGAGCTCCAGGGCGAGGCGCCCGTGCCGCCGTCGTGGCCGGCGATCACCACGTGATCGGCCTTGGCCTTGGCGACGCCCGCGGCGATCGTGCCCACGCCCACTTCGCTCACCAGCTTCACGCTGATGCCGGCCTTCTGGTTGGCGTTCTTGAGATCGTGAATGAGCTGCGCCAGGTCTTCGATCGAATAGATGTCGTGGTGCGGCGGCGGGGAGATGAGGCCCACGCCCGGAACCGAGTAGCGCAGGAAGCCGATGTAGTCGCTGACCTTGCCGCCGGGCAGCTGGCCGCCCTCGCCCGGCTTGGCACCTTGCGCCATCTTGATCTGGATCTGGTCGGCGCTCACCAGGTACTCGGTGGTGACGCCGAAGCGGCCGGAGGCGACCTGCTTGATCTTGGAGCGCAGCGAATCGCCTTCCTTCAGCGCGTAGTCGGCCTCGATGACCTTCTCGCCGATCACTTCGCTGACCTTGGTGCCGTCCTTGATGGGGATGCCCTTGAGCTCGTTGCGGTAGCGCGCCGGATCCTCGCCGCCCTCGCCGGTGTTGCTCTTGCCGCCGATGCGGTTCATGGCGACCGCCAGCGTGGCGTGCGCTTCGGTCGAGATCGAGCCGAGCGACATTGCGCCGGTGGCGAAGCGCTTGACGATCTCCGCTGCCGGCTCGACCTCGTCGACCGGGATCGCCTTGGCCGGATCGAACTTGAACTCGAACAGGCCGCGCAGCGTCATGTGGCGGCGCGACTGGTCGTTGATGATCTGCGCGTATTCCTTGTAGGTGTCGAACTTGTTGGCGCGCGCGCTGTGCTGCAGCTTGGCGATGGCGTCGGGCGTCCACATGTGCTCTTCGCCGCGCACCCGCCAGGCGTACTCGCCGCCGGCGTCGAGCATGCCGTCGAGCACGGGGTCGTCGCCGAAGGCCGCCTTGTGCATGCGGATCGCTTCCTCGGCGACCTCGAACACGCCGATGCCGCCGACTTGCGAGGCGGTGCCGCGGAAGTACTTCTCGACCAGGCTCTTCTCCAGGCCGATGGCCTCGAAGAGCTGCGCGCCGCAGTACGACATGTAGGTCGACACGCCCATCTTCGACATGATCTTGGACAGGCCCTTGCCCACCGCCTTCACGTAGTGGTAGATGGCCTTCTCCGCCGACAGCTCGCCCGGCAGGTCCTGGTGCAGGCTGGCCAGGGTCTCCATCGCGAGGTAGGGGTGAACCGCCTCGGCGCCGTAGCCGGCGAGCACCGCGAAGTGGTGCACCTCGCGCGCCGAGCCGGTCTCGACCACCAGGCCGGCCGTGGTCCGCAGGCCCTCGCGCACCAGGTGCTGGTGCACGGCGGACAAGGCGAGCAGCGCGGGGATCGCGACCTGCTCGCGGTTCATGCCGCGGTCGCTGATGATGAGGATGTTGTGGCCGGACTTGATCGCGTCGACCGTCTCGGCGCACAGCGATGCCAGCTTGGCCTCGACGCCTTCATCGCCCCAGGCCAGCGGATAGGTGATGTTCAGCTCGTAGCTCTTGAACTTGCCGTGCGTGTGGCGCTCGATGTGGCGCAGCCGCGCCATGTCCTGGAAGTCGAGGATGGGCTGCGGCACCTCCAGGCGCATGGGCGGGTTGACCGCGTTGATGTCCAGCAGGTTGGGCTTGGGGCCGATGAACGACACCAGCGACATCACGATCGCCTCGCGGATGGGGTCGATCGGCGGGTTGGTGACCTGCGCGAACAGCTGCTTGAAGTAGTTGGGCAGCGGCTTGTTCTTGTCCGACAGCACGGCCAGCGGCGAGTCGTTGCCCATCGAGCCGATGCCTTCCTCGCCGGCCACGGCCATGGGGCTCATCAGGAACTTGATGTCCTCCTGCGTGTAGCCGAAGGCCTGCTGGCGATCGAGCAGGCTCTCGTCGAAGCTCGGCACGTCGGAGTCGCCCGGCAGCTCCTCGAGCTTGATGCGCACGCTCTCGATCCACTGCCGGTAGGGCTTGGCCGAGGCGAACTGGTTCTTCAGCTCCTCGTCGTCGACGATGCGGCCCTGCTCGAAGTCGATGAGGAACATCTTGCCCGGCTGCAGGCGCCACTTCTTGACGATCTTGTTCTCGGGGATGGGCAGCACGCCGGACTCGGAGGCCATGACGACCAGGTCGTCGTCGGTGACGATGTAGCGCGCCGGGCGCAGGCCGTTGCGGTCCAGGGTGGCGCCGATCTGGCGACCGTCGGTGAAGACCATGGCGGCCGGGCCGTCCCAGGGCTCGAGCATCGCGGCGTGGTATTCGTAGAACGCGCGGCGACGCTGGTCCATCGTCGTGTGCTGCTCCCAGGCCTCGGGGATCATCATCATCGCGGCGTGGGCCAGCGAATAGCCGCTCATGGTGAGCAGCTCCAGCGCGTTGTCGAAGGTCGCGGTGTCGGACTGGCCTTCGAAGCTGATGGGGTACAGCTTCTGGAGGTCGTCGCCCAGCACCGGCGACTTCATCACGCCCTCGCGGGCACGCATCCAGTTGAAGTTGCCCTTGACGGTGTTGATCTCGCCGTTGTGCGCGACCATGCGGTACGGGTGCGCGAGCGGCCATTCGGGGAAGGTGTTGGTCGAGAAGCGCTGGTGCACCAGGGCCAGCGCCGACACCACGCGCGGGTCTTGCAGGTCGCGGTAGTAGCCGCCGACCTGGTCGGCCAGCAGCAGTCCCTTGTAGATGATCGTGCGGCAGCTCATGCTGGGCACGTAGTACTCGCGGCTGTGGGTCAGCTTGAGGGCCTGGATGGCGCTCGACGCGGTCTTGCGGATCACATAGAGCTTGCGCTCCAGCGCGTCGGGGACGATCACGTCGGGGCCGCGGCCGATGAAGATCTGCCGGATGATCGGCTCCTTCTGGCGCACCGTCGGCGACATCGGCATCTCGCGGTCCACGGGCACGTCGCGCCAGCCCAGCAGCACCTGGCCTTCGGCCTTGACGGCACGCTCGAGCTCCTGCACGCAGGCCAGGCGGGAGGCATGCTCCTTGGGCAGGAAGATCATGCCCACGCCGTATTCGCCCACGGGCGGCAGCTCGACGCCCTGCTGCGCCATCTCGGCGCGGAAGTACTCGTCGGGGATCTGGATCAGGATGCCGGCGCCGTCGCCCATCAGCTTGTCAGCCCCCACCGCGCCGCGGTGGTCGAGGTTCTCGAGAATCTTCAGGCCCTGCTCGACGATCGCGTGCGCCTTCTGCCCCTTGATGTGGGCGACGAACCCGACGCCGCAGGCGTCGTGCTCGTTGCGGGGGTCGTAGAGGCCGCGCTCGGCGGCGATTCGCAATTCTTCGGGGCTCGCAGGCCCGCCGACCGCCTCGTGCATGGCGCTCTCCGGTGTTCAGGGAATCCCCGGAGAATACTGCGTTGCAGCAAGGGTCTCAACGACTTTAAATGGGGTCTGTCCCCATTAATTGAGCGGCGCGATGGAGCCGCTCATTATTTGGGGACAATCTTTTTCACCTTGCGGGGACGCCCGCGTGGCAAGGGCGCCAGCCGGCGCGCGGTCATCTCACCCAGTCCGTTCACAAAGGCAGGCTCTCCGACCGCCCATCCCTTCAGCGCGGCTTGGGTCAACCGTTGCTCCAATGCCGCAGGCAAGGGTTGTTCCAGCAGCAGGCGGTAGCGGGCCTCGCGCTCGAAAGGTGTATTGCCCAGCGCCCAGTAGCCCGGGTGCTCTGTGACGGCCCCGTCCACCCGGCCGCCGGCATGATGTGCCGCACTCGACCACTCGTATTCCTCAGCTGTAGACGCGAAGTGAGCCCTGACCGGAGCCGATTCGACATACCGACAGCCGTCCAGAAAGTGCGCGTGAGCGTCCACCACCGTGGTCCGGAAACGTCCTTCCCACAGGACCCCGCTGCGGCCGTGGCGGCGGTTGTAGTCGGCACCGAAGCGTCGGCCCAGCGCCTGCCACATCCGGCTCAGGCTCGTCGCTTCACGGGGCGTGACGAGCAGCAGGACCTGGGACGCCAGCAATGTGTAGGCGTGGATCGCGACGCCATGTTCCGGCGCGGAGGCGATCAGCGCCTGTCGGTAGGCGGCGAAGTCCTCGTCGTCGCGGAACACGTGGGCCCCGGCGTGGGCGCGGTGGAGCACGAGATGAAGCTGGCCGGCGATCGTGAGGCGGGGAAGTCGAGCCATGGGAGCGGTGCCGCTCAGAACAGCGTGCGACCGGTCAGCCGCTGATGCTCCTTGAGTGCGAAGCGGTCGGTCATGCCGGCGATGTAGTCCGTCACGGCGCGAACCCGGTCGACCCGCGCGGAAAAGCCGGCCTGCATCTGCGCCGGCTGAGCGACGTACGCGTCGAACAGGTCGCGGATCACCGACTTCGCGCGCTCCGTCGTCTCGACCACTTGCGGGTGGCGATAGAGGTTGTCGCGCAGGAAGCGCTTGAGCTCGACGCCGGAACGCGCGACCGGTTCGGTGAAGCCCACCAGCGGGGGCAGGCGCCGAGCCGCATCGGCGCTGGCTGGGCGATGCTCGCGCAGCGACACGGCGGTCGCTTCGATGACGTCGTAGACCTGCGCCGACAGCATCCGGCGCACCGACTCGAACAAAAGGCGTCGTCCGCCCAGCCCGGGATATTCAGTGCACGCCGCGCGCGCATGTACCGCGAACAGCGCCACCTCGTCGAGCTGTTCGAGCGTGAGCAGGTTGGATCGCACGCCGTCGTCGATGTCGTGGGCGTTGTAGGCCACTTCGTCGGCGATGTTGCACAGCTGCGCCTCGAGGCTGGGCTGCGTGCGGTCGAGGAAACGCTGCCCGACGCCGCCCGGCTCGCGCTCGCACAGCTGCTGCGCGTGGCGCCGGGAGCAATGCTTGAGGATGCCCTCGCGCGTCTCGAAGGTCAGGTTGAGGCCGTCGTAGGCGGGATAGCGCTCTTCGAGCTCGTCGACCACGCGCAGGCTCTGCAGGTTGTGCTCGAAGCCGCCCTCCACGGAGTCGGCTCGGCGCGCGCATTCGTCGAGCGCGTCCTGCCCCGCGTGGCCGAACGGCGTATGGCCCAGGTCGTGGGCCAGGGCAATCGCCTCGACCAGGTCTTCGTTGAGCGCGAGGGCGCGCGCAATCGACCGACCCAACTGCGCCACCTCGAGCGAATGGGTGAGCCGCGTGCGGAACAGGTCGCCTTCGTGGTTGAGAAAGACCTGCGTCTTGTAGACCAGCCGCCGGAACGCCGTGGAGTGGACGATGCGGTCGCGGTCGCGCTGGAAGTCGTCGCGCGTGGGGGCCGGCGGCTCGGCGTGGCGCCGGCCGCGCGAGCGGGCCGGATCGCTGGCGTAAACCTGCAGCACGCTGGGTCTCACCGCGCGCTCAGCCGGTGCAGGCGCGCAGGACCTCGCTCACCAGCGCGTCGGGGGCCGCACGCACGACGGCGCGGCCACCCGGCTCGATCAGCACGAACTTGATCTCGCCGGCCTCGGCCTTCTTGTCGTGACGCATCAGCTCCAGATACCGATCGGCGCCGAGCGCCGGGCCGCGCACCGGAAGTCCGGCACGCTGGACGATCGCGCGGATGCGCGCCGCACAGGCCGTGTCGATGAGCCCGAGGCGCTGCGACAGCTCGGCGGCCATGACCATGCCGCAGCCCACCGCCTCGCCATGCAGCCACTCGCCGTAGCCCAGGCCGGCCTCGATCGCATGGCCGAAGGTGTGGCCGAAATTGAGGATGGCACGCAGGCCCGACTCGCGCTCGTCGGCAGCGACGACCCGGGCCTTGATCTCGCACGATCGCTTGACGGCGTGGGCGATCGCCGCCGGCTCGCGTGCAACCAGCGCGTCCAGGTGCTGCTCGATCCAGTCGAGGAAGGTGGCATCGGCGATGGGTCCGTACTTGATGATCTCGGCCAGGCCCGCGGCGATCTCCCGCTGCGGCAGCGTCGTCAGCACGTCCAGGTCGGCCACCACGCGCACCGGCTGATGGAACGCGCCGATCATGTTCTTGCCCAGCGGGTGGTTGATCGCGGTCTTGCCGCCCACCGACGAGTCGACCTGCGCGAGCAGCGTGGTCGGGACCTGCACGAAGGGCACGCCACGCATGTAGCACGCGGCAGCGAAGCCGGTCATGTCGCCGATCACGCCGCCGCCGAGCGCGAACAGCAGCGTCTTGCGGTCGCATGCGGCGCCGAGCAGCGCATCGAAGATGCGGTTCAGCGTCGGCCAGTCCTTGTGCGATTCGCCATCGGGAAGGTCGACTTGGTGGATGCGCCGATAGCGCGCGCCCAGTGCCTGCCGCAGGGTCTTCGCATACAGCGGCCCGACCGTGGTGTTGGTGACGATGACGGCGTCGGCAGCGGTCGGCAGGCCGTCGTAGGACTCGGCGCGGCCCAGCAGGCCGGGTCCGATGAGCAGGTCGTAGCTGCGGTCTGCGAGGGCGATCGTGACCTTGTCGGCGGCAGTGAGGGTCATGCGGCGAGTTTACGCGGCCGCCTCGCGATCACGTCCGGGGGCCGCCGATGACGGAAGGGACCTTGGCCGGATCGACCAGACCCGCGAGCTCGAGCTGCATGAGGATCATGTTGACGAGGGTCGGGACCGACGGCCGCCCTGTCTCCACGATGAAGTGGGCGGTGCTGCGATACAGCGGGTCGCGTTCGGCATAGAGAGCGCGCAACTTGGCAAGCGGATCCGCCACTTGCAGCAATGGTCGCTGGGTGTCGTGGCGAAGGCGCCTCGCGAGCTCCTCCGGCGTGGAGCGCAGGTAAACGACCGTGCAGCGCTCACGCAGGTGGCGGCGATTGGCTTCTCGCAGCACCACGCCGCCGCCGGTGGCGAGAACACCGGGGCCACCCGCGGTCAGCTCGTCGATGACTTCCTGCTCGAGGTCGCGAAAGCGGGATTCCCCTTCGCGCTCGAAGAAGCTGCGGATGGATTGGCGAATGCGCTGCTCGATCGCCGCGTCGGCGTCGGCGAACTTCAGGTCCAGTCGCTTGGCCAGCTGGCGGCCGACGGTGGACTTGCCACCGCCGGGCATGCCGACCAAGGCGATGGGCAACCCATCCACGGAAAGGCTGGCTCGTCGCTGTCAGGGCAGCGGCATGGTGACGAGCGTCGAATAGGCGCCGAATTTCACTTCGATGGCGGCCGAGCCGCCACTGCAGGTGCCGCTGCTCGACAAGCTGTGCAGAGTCGGGCCCACCGCATTGGTCGGAACCTTGTCGGGCGAGATGTTCACCTGGCAGCCGGTGGGGACGGACTTGACGGTGAGTGCCGTGCCAGAGGGCGCTGCGACGTCGGTGCTGCCGAAGTCGGTCCAGACGCGCAATTGGTTGCCCACCGGCGCGGCCTTCAGGAAGCCGGGATCCGAAACCGGCAGATAGACCGCCGCTCGCACGAAGGTGGCACCCCACGCGCCATCGCAGGTGCCAGGCACCGACTGCGGCGCCTGGTTCAAGGGAACTGCCGGATCGACGTTGCACGCCGACGTCCCGACGCCTGGCGTGCTCGCCAGCGTGGCGCCGACGTTCAACTCGTCCACCTGGTCGGTGAAGCTCAGATCGGCGTTGTCGTCACGGAACAGACGGCCTGCATCGGCGAAGGGCTCGCCCGTGTCGTAGACGCCGTTGCCGTTGAGATCCTTGAACGCTTCCTGGCCCTGGAGCCAAGCCACGATCGCCACGATGCCGCTGGTCGGGCGGTAGTTCTGCGTGGCGAAGTCGACACTGCAGGCGGAGATCGTCGCCGCGCCGTTGGCAACCCCTTCCAGGGCGCACGACGTGACGATCTGGCCCCCGCTGGTCGAGAACTGCACCCGCGTTCCATCGGGCACGGGATTGCCGGCGCTGTCGGCGACCCGGACCGTCACCTTGGTCGTGTCACCGTCGAGGGACCAGTCCAGCGCGTACTTCTCGACCGAGATGGACATGTAGCGCTGGTTCGGAATACCGGTGCTGACGTTCGAGATGCCGCCGCCCGCCGTGGTCCCCCCGCCAGTGCCGGTGCCGGTGCCGCTGCCGCTGCCCGATCCGGAGCCCGTCCCGGTGCCGGATCCGGCTCCGAACGGGGCGTCACCGGCGTCGCTCCCGCCGCCGCCGCAGGCCGCCACCAGCATCGAAACTGCCAGTGCGCCATACCAGTTCATCTTCTTCATAAGGTGCTCGCTCGGATTTCGGTATTGCTTGCAGCGCCTGCCTCAACGAGCCGCCGTGCGATCGCTCACCACCTTGGGTGTGATGAAGATCAGCAACTCGGTCTTGTTCGAGGTCTTGGTCCGGGTCTTGAACAGGTTGCCCAGGTAGGGCACGTCGCCCAGCACCGGCACCTTGGTGACGTCTTCACGGTCCGTCTGCTCGAAGATGCCGCCGATCACGACGGTGCCGCCGTTCTCGACCAGCACCTGCGTCTTCACGTGCTTGGTGTCGATCGCGAAGCCGGCGGCCGTGTTGCGGCCGACGCTGTCCTTGTTGACGTCGACGTCGAGGATCACGTTGCCCTCGGGCGTGATCTGCGGCGTGACTTCCAGCTTGAGATTGGCCTTTCGGAACTGCAGCGCGGTCGCGCCGCTGGAGGTCGCGGTCTGATAGGGCAGTTCCTCGCCCTGCTCGATCAGCGCCTTGACCTGGTCGGCCGTGATCACGCGCGGGCTGGACACGACCTTGCCCTTGCCGTCGGCTTCGAGGGCCGAGATCTCGAGGTTCAGGAAGCGGTTGGAGGCGGCGCCGAACAGCGACAGCGCGAAGGTGGCCGCGTTGAAGTTGTTCTGCCCCACCGCAGGCAGGTTGACGAACTGCGTGTCGGTGAACGGCACGTTGGTGTCGGTGGTCTGCTGCGTCTGCGCCCCGATGGCGTTCATGTTGCCGCCAACGGTCACGCGGTTGTCGCCGCCCACGCTGTAGCCGGGCGTGCCGCCGCGGACGCCGCGCAGGTCCGCCGCGCCCAGCTTGACGCCGAGCGAGCGTCCGAACTTGTCGTCCGCGATCACGATGCGCGCTTCGATCAGCACCTGGCGCACCGGGATGTCGATCTTGGCGATCATCGCCTGGATCTCTTCGAGCTTGGACGGAATGTCACTCACGAACAGCTGGTTCGTCCGCGTCTCGAAGATCACGCTGCCACGCGACGACAGGATCCGGCTTGCGCCGCCGCCGCCGCCGCCACCCTGGCCTGTGAGGCCCTTGGCGACTTCCTCGGCCTTGGTGTAGTTGAGCTGGAACGACTGCGTGCGCACCGGCTCGAGGGCCGCGATCTGCTGCTTCGCCTCGAGGTCGACCTTTTCCTTGGCTGCCAGTTCGTCCTTGGGAGCGATCCAGATCACGTTGCCCGACTTGCGCAGCCCCAGGCCCTTGGCCTGCAGGATGATGTCCAGCGCCTGGTCCCAGGGCACGTCTTTTAGGCGCAGCGTCACGTTGCCGGTGACGGTGTCGCTGGTCACCACGTTGAAGTTGGTGAAGTCGGCAATGACCTGCAGCAGCGCCCGCACTTCGATGTTCTGGAAGTTCAGCGACAGCTTCTCGCCCGAGTAGCCCGGACCTTGCGTCAGCTTGTTCGGATCGATCTTCTGCGGCCGCACCTCGAGCACGAACTGGTTGTCGCTCTGGTAGGCGCTGTGTTCCCACGCGCCGCGCGGATCGACCGTCAGGCGCACGCGATCGCCGCTCTGGACTGCCGACACCGTCTGCACTGGCGTGCCGAAGTCGGTCACGTCGAGGCGGCGGCGCAGGTTGTCGGGCAGCGTCGAGCGAAGGAATTCGACCACCAGGCTCTGGCCCTGCTGGCGGATGTCGACGCCGACCTGGTTGTTGGGCAGGTCCACGACCACGCGGCCCGAGCCGTCCGGCCCGCGGCGGAAGTCGATGTCCTTGATGGCCACCGGCGCGCGGTTGAGGCTCTCGGCAAAGTGCACCGGCTCGGAAGGCGCGCCCGCCGCACCGGAGGCCACCGTGGGCGACTCCAGCACGACCATCAGCACCTTGCCTTGAAGCTGCGCGGTGTAGTTGGCCGCCTGCTTGAGGTTGAGCACCACGCGGGTCCGGTCACCGGACTGGGCGATGTTCACCGAGCGCAGATTGCCCTGGTTGATCTCGACATTGGACTTGCCCAGCGCGTTGGTGACGCCGGGCAGGTCGATGGCGACTCGCGGCGGCGTCTGCACCGCGAAGCCGTTCGGCACGGCCGCCAGCGGCTGCGCCAGCTCGATGCGCACGACTTCGGCGCCCGCCTGCTGGCTGCTGTTGATCGACTGGATCGCGTTTTGCGCCAGCGCGGGCGCCGCGATCCCGAAGAACATTGCGAGCGCGAACATTCCTGCTCGCCATTGGCTCATCATTCCCATCTCCTGCAAGCTCTTCATCGCGATTTCTCCTGGAGCTGGAGTGCGCCGGCGCGCTCGATCCATTCGCCGGCCGCATCCTGGACGATTTCTCTCAGGGAGATATCGGTCTCGGTGATCTTGGTGATCTTTCCGTAGTTCTGCCCGAGGTAGTCACCCACCTTCACCTGGTACAACAGGTTGTCGACCCGCAGCAGCGCGTATTGCCGGCCCTGCTTCACGACGCTGCCGACCATCGACATGCTGTCCAGCGGGTAGGCCTCCAGCGGCTCCTTGCGGCGGTTGATCTCGGCCGCCAGCATGGAATTCGGCTGCCGCGCCTCTTGCTTGAGGGCAACGGTGAGCTTCTGGGTGCTGAACGGATCGACATTCGACAGCGCCGAATACGACTGCGGATCGAATTTCTTGGGTGGCGACAGCGGCTGAACGCTGGGCTTGACCTCGCGCTTTTGCTGCTCCATCCACTGCTGGAGCTCTTCCTGCTCGCCGCCGCAGGCGGCCAGGCCGGCCAGCAGCAGCGTCGCGACGGTGGCGCGCGATGCGAGAGCGCGACTCATTTGGCGGCGCCTCCCGACTTCTTGGCTGCCTTGTCGGCAGCCGCCTTGCGGATCTGCTCGAGCTCGGCGGCATCGAGGTAGCGGTAGGTCCGGGCAGTGGCCTCCATGGACAGCGCGCCCTGGTCCTTACCGGAAGTGATGCTCATGTTGTGCAGGGTCACGATGCGCGACAGGTTCGCGACGTCGGCGGCGAATGCGCCGATGTCGTGGTAGCGGCCGGACACCTTGATCGCGATCGGCAACTCGGCGTAGTAGTCCTTGACGACGACCTGGCCCGGGCGGAACAGCTCGAATTGCAGGCCGCGACCGAGGCCGGCAGTGTTGATGTCGGACAGCAGCGCGTCCATCTCGGCCTTGCCGGGGAGCTGCTTCTCGAGCTGCGTCACGTACTCCTCGACTTGCAGCTTCTGCTTGCGCAGCTCGCCGAGGTTGACGGCCTGCGCGAGCTTGCTGCGATAGTCGCTCTTGAGGTTGGGCTCCTTGGCCCGCTCGGCCTCGAGCTCGTCGTTGACCGTGGACAGGAGCAGGAACCAGCCCACCATCGCCACGCCCAGCGCCAGCACGGCCCAGGTGGCAAGCTTCGGCAGGATGGGCCATTGGCCCGGTTCGTTCGGATTCAGCCCGCGGAATTGCGAGACCGCCCCGTCGAAGACGGAGTTCAGATCGACATTCATCGACTTCTTGGCCATGTCGCTCTCACGCCTTCTTCGCGACAGCCGCACTGGCTGCGCTGGCCGCACTGGCCGGTTTGGGCATGCCCGGGGCCGCCTCGGCCGCCTTGTCCTTGTCTTGCGGACGCTTCACGGCCAACCGGACCGAGAAGTCGAACAGGCGCTTCTGCTCGCGGCTGCCGGCAGGCTGGCCTTGCGGGTTCGCCACCTTGATCTCCACCAGCTCCGGCTTGATCAGCCACTCGGAGTTGTTGGCGGTGTTGCGCAGGAATTCCGAGACGCGCTCGTTGGTCTGGGCGACGCCGGCGACCACGAGGTTCTGGCCATCCTGCTTGACCGAGGTGAAGTAGATGCCTTCGGGCGTCTGCTTGACGAGCTCGTTGAGGACGTGCACCGGCACATTGCGATCGATCTGCAGGTCCTCGACTGCCTTCTGGCGCGCCTTCAGGGACTCGATCTCGGCGCGCAGGGTGGCGATGTCCTTGATCTGGACCTCGAGCTTCTTGATCTCGGTGCCGAGGAAGGCATTGCGCTCCTGCTGGGCCGAGGTCATTTGCTGCAGGACCAGGTACCACACGCCGACGATGGCGAGTCCGGCCGCTGCCGCGACGCCCAGGCCGGCGAAGTACGCTGCCTTGCGGCGCTTGCGCCGCGCCTCCCGGTGCGGGAGCAGGTTGATGAGGATCACTGCAGGAATCTCCGCATCGCCAGGCCGCACGCCGTCAGGTACGACGGCGCCTCGCGACGAAGCTTGGCCTCACGGACCGCGCTGCCGAGCTTCATGTTGTCGAACGGGTTCACGACCATCGAGGCGAAACCCGTCAGCTCGGTCACCCGGTCCTTGAGGCCGGGCAAGGTGGCGGTGCCGCCGGCGAGCATGACGTAGTGCACCTTGTGGTGCGGCGTGCTGGTGAAGAAGTACTGCAGCGCGCGGCCGACCTCCTGCGACAGGCTGTCGACGAAGGGGGCGAGGATGGACGCCTCGTAGTCGTCGGGCAGGTCGGCGGCGAGCTTCTTCTGCTCGGCCTCTTCGAAGGAGAAGCCGTACTGGCGCGAGATGAGCTGGGTGAGCTGCGAGCCGCCGAAGGCCTGGTCTCTGTCGTAGAGCATCTCGTCGTCGCGCAGCACCTTGAGGCTGGTGGTGTCGGCGCCGATCTCGAACAGCGCGACCAGCGCGTCCTGGCCCTCGTTGGGGAGGGTGGCCACCACCCGGCTCATCGCCAGGCGCGAGGCATGCGACTCGATGTCGAGCACCACCGGCTTGAGCCCGGCCGCTTCGGCAAGGCCCTGGCGGTCCTGGACGCGGTCCTTGCGCGATGCCGCGATCAGCACCTCGACGTCGCCGACCGAGGTCGGGCTCGGGCCAATGACGCAGAAGTCAAGGCTCACCTCGTCGAGCGAGAACGGGATGTACTGGTTGGCTTCCGACTCGACCTGCAACTCGAGCTCTTCTTCGCGCAGGCCGGCGGGCAGCATGATCTTCTTCGTGATGACGGCCGACTGGGGCATGGCCATCACGACGTTCTTGGTCTTGGTGCCGCTCTTGCTGACCACGCGCTTGACCGCGTCGGCGACCTCGTCGAACTTCTCGATCTGGCCGTCTTGAATCCAGCCTTTTTCGAAACTTTCGGCCGCGAATCGCTCCAGCACATACTCGCCGGAGGTGTCTTGAGACAGCTCGACCAATTTGACGCTGGAGGAGCTGATATCCAGGCCGATCATCGGCGGATGCTTGCGCCCCAGCAGGGTGTCCAGAAAGCTCACAAAGAGGCCCTCTCCCAACGCGCAACTTCGTGCGCTGGACTGTTAATAAGTTACTTCAATGCTAGCAGTAAAGCCTTTGAGCAACAACGCAATTTCCGTTTCCGGAACCCCGTCCGCGTTGCGAAAGTCTCACGCGTTGGTAACCGTTTCGGCCCCAATTTCGGGTGAACCCTGATGCCTGGCGAAGTGGATTCACGCTTCGTTGCCAACCAGTTCACGGCAATCCCAAATCAGCTGTAACCGGCTTCCTATAATTCGCCGCAGCTTCTCTGGAGTCCCATGAGCTCATCCGAGCATCCAGCCGATCGGCCGTCTCGCTCCTCCCCCTCCCGCAAGATGTTTTCCTCGCTGCCCCCTTGGGGCCAATGGCTGGCTCGACTGGGACTGTGGCTCGCGGGCCTGGCCGTCGCGGCTGCGCTGTCGGTGCTCATGGTGGTCGCGATCGCGCTCGCGGTCGCCTATCCCAACCTGCCCGAGATCGCGAGCCTCACCGACTACCGGCCCAAGCTGCCGATGCGCATCTTCTCGGCCGACGGCGTGCTCATCGGCGAGTTCGGCGAGGAGCGGCGCAACTTCACGCCCATCGCCGAGATTCCCAAGGTCATGCAAGACGCGGTGCTGGCGATCGAGGACTCGCGCTTCTACGAGCACAGCGGCGTCGACTACAAGGGTGTGATCCGCGCCGGCTTCGCGCAGTTCAGCGAAGCGCGCAGCCAGGGCGCATCGACCATCACGATGCAGGTGGCGCGCAACTTCTACCTCTCCACCGAGAAGACCTTCACCCGCAAGATCTACGAGATCCTGCTTGCGCTCAAGATCGAGAGCCAGCTGACCAAGCCGCAGATCCTCGAGGTCTACATGAACCAGATCTACCTCGGCCAGCGGGCGTACGGGTTCGCTTCGGCCAGCGAGATCTACTTCGGCAAGCCCCTGAAGGACATCACCGTGGCCGAGGCCGCGATGCTGGCCGGCCTGCCCAAGGCGCCCTCGGCCTACAACCCCATCGCCAACCCCAAGCGCGCCACCGTGCGCCAGCTCTACATCATCGATCGCATGCTGGAGAACGGCTTCATCACGCCGGACCAGCACGACACGGCACGCAAGCAACCGCTGCGGTATCGCGCACCCGCCGACGTGCCGGTACACGCCGAATACGTGGCCGAAGCGGCGCGCCAGCTCATCTTCAACCAGTACGGCGAAGAGGCGTACACACGCGGCCTGAACGTGTTCCTCACCATCGACTCGGGCGAGCAGATGGTGGCCTATCGCGCCTTGCGCAAGGGCATCATGGACTACGAGCGGCGCCAGGTGTACCGCGGTCCCGAGGCCTACATCGACCTGCCGGCCAATCGCAACGAGTTCGACGCGCGCATCGCCGAGGCGCTGGTCGATCATCCCGACAACGACGAGATCAAGGCCGCCGTCGCCATCGAGGCGGGGCCCAAGAAGGTGGTGGCGGTGCTGCAAAGCGGCGAGTCGGTCACGGTGACGGGCGAGGGCCTGAAGCCGGCCACCTCGGGGCTGGCGGAGAAAGCCAATCCGAAGACGCAGATCCGCCCGGGCGCGGTCATCCGCCTGGTCAAGGGCGGGGCCAAGAACGACATCTGGTTCATCACCCAGCTGCCGGAGGTCGAGGGCGCGTTCGTCGCCATGGACCCGCGAAGCGGCGCGGTGCATGCATTGGTCGGCGGCTTCGACTACGCCAAGAACAAGTTCAACCACGTCACCCAGGCCTGGCGCCAGCCGGGCTCCAGCTTCAAGCCCTTCATCTACTCGGCGGCCCTGGAGAAGGGCTTCACGCCGGCCACCGTCGTCAACGACGCGCCGCTGTTCTTCGACGCCGGCACCACCGGCAGCCAGCCCTGGGAGCCCAAGAACTACGACGGCAAGTTCGAGGGCCCCATGTCGCTGCGCACGGCGCTGAAGAAGTCGAAGAACATGGTGTCGATCCGAATCCTCAAGTCCATCGGGCCGCCCTACGCACAGGAGTGGGCCACCCGCTTCGGCTTCGAGGCCGACAAGCACCCGGCCTACCTCACGATGGCGCTGGGTGCGGGCTCGGTCACGCCGCTGCAGATGGCGTCGGGCTATGCCGTCTTCGCCAACGGCGGCTACCGGGTCAACCCCTTCCTCATCAGCAAGCTCACCGACACCAAGGGCCGGGTGCTGACCGAGCCCAAGCCGGCGGGGCTCGACGATTCGCTTCGCACGATCGAGCCACGCAACGCCTTCATCATGACCAGCCTGCTGCAGGAAGTGACGCGCAGCGGCACCGCTGCCAAGGCCCAGGAGCAGCTCAAGCGGCCCGACATCTACGGCAAGACGGGCACGACCAACGACTCGATGGATGCCTGGTTCGCCGGCTACCAGCGGCACCTGGTCGCGGTGGTGTGGATCGGCTACGACAACCCGCGCAAGCTGGGCGACCGCGAGACCGGCGGCGGCCTGTCGCTGCCCATCTGGATCGACTTCATGCGCTATGCGCTCAAAGGCGTCGCGACCGAGGAGTCCTCACCGCCGGAGGGCGTGGTCAACCTCAACGGCGAGTGGTACTACGAGGAATATGCGCACGGCACGGGCATCAGCAGCGTCGGGCTGGAAGACAAGCTGCCGACCACGCCGACCGAAGAGGAGCGCAAGAGCATCCTCGATCTGTTCAAGCGCTGAAGCCCAGCCTCACGCCGGCCTGCTCGCTCGCGCAGGCGGACAGCGCTTCGAACAGCTCGCGGCCTTCGCGGTCGAGCCAGCGTCCGTCAACGAACTTGTAGTGGTAGCCGCCGGCACGCGCAGCCATCCACAGCTCGTGCAGGGGCGGCTGGGTGTTGATCACGATCTTGCTGCCGTTGGGAAAGCCCAGTTCCAGCAGGCCGCCGGTGCGCTGCGTGTCGATGTCGACCACGTCGTCCTGCAGCCATCGATCGACCGCCGCCTCGATGCTCGCCAGCACGGCCGACGCCTTGGCGTGGTATTGGCTGTCGGACAGCGGCGTGGGTTCGTTCTGCGAAGGCATGGCCGGTAAAATCGACGAGTTATGTACAAGCGCCATCACAGTTTAGCCCGCAGCCTCGTCGCGATGACGGCAGCAGGCTCTTTGCTGATCGCGCTGTCGCTGGTGTCGGGATGCGGCCAGAAAGGCCCGCTCACGCTGGCCAAGCCCAAGGCCGCCACGCCCGCGTCGTCCGCCCTGCCCGCCTCCTCACCCGCTTCCGCTCCATGACCCTGCCCGGTTCAACTCATGTCGCCTACCGCGGCGACACGCTGTTCGTCGAGGACTGCTCGGTCGCCGACCTCGCAAAGCGTTTCGGCACGCCGCTGTACGTCTATTCCCAGACCGCGATGCGCGAGGCCGCGAGCGCCTGGCAGCGTGCGCTGGCGGGCCGCGACCACCTGGTGTGCTATGCGATGAAGGCCAACTCGAGCCTGGCCGTGCTGCAGACCTTCGTCGAGGCCGGATGCGGCTTCGACATCGTGTCGGGCGGCGAGCTGGAACGCGTGCTCGCGGCGGGCGCCGATGCGCGCAAGGTGGTCTTCTCGGGCGTCGGCAAGACCCGCGCCGAGATGCAGCGCGCGCTGCAGGTCGGCGTGCTGTGCTTCAACGTCGAGAGCGAGGCCGAGCTCGATGTGCTGTCGGCCGTCGCGTCGGCCTCGGGGCGCACCGCCCGCGTCAGCCTGCGCGTCAACCCCGATGTCGACGCCGGCACCCACCCCTACATCTCGACCGGCCTGAAGGCCAACAAGTTCGGCGTTTCCCACGAGCGCGCCGTCGATGTCTACCGCCGCGCGGCCGCGCTGCCGGGCATCGAGGTGGCCGGCATCGATTGCCACATCGGCTCGCAGATCACCGAGATCGGCCCCTATCTCGATGCGCTGGACCGCGTGCTCGATCTGGTCGATGCCGTCGAGGCGACGGGGCTTCGCCTGCATCACCTCGACCTGGGCGGCGGGCTTGGCATCACCTACACCGACGAGACGCCGCCGGCGGCCGACGCGCTGGTCGAGGCGCTGCTCCAACGCATCGATGAACGCGGCCACGGCCACCGCCGCATCCTGTTCGAGCCGGGTCGCTCGATGGTGGGCAACGCCGGCGTGCTCGCGAGCGAGGTGCTGTACCTCAAGCCCGGCGAGGCCAAGAACTTCTGCATCGTCGACGCGGCCATGAACGACCTGGTGCGCCCCGCGATGTACCAGGCCTGGATGGGCATCGTGGCGTGCCGGTTGCGCAACGAGGCGCCGGTCACCTACGACGTGGTCGGCCCGATCTGCGAGTCGGGCGACTGGCTCGGGCGCGACCGCGCGCTGGCAGTGCAGGCCGGCGACCTGCTCGCCGTGCTGTCGGCCGGCGCCTATTGCATGAGCATGGCCGGCAACTACAACAGCCGCGGCCGTGCCGCCGAGGTGATGGTCGCAGGCAGCCAGTCGTGGCTCATCCGCGAGCGCGAGCAGCCTTCAGAGCTGTTCCGCGGCGAGCGGCTCCTGCCGAAGCGCTGAGCGCGGCTGCGGCTGCAGCCGCCCCTCCTCGATCGCGTGACACGCGATCTTCACGCCTTGAATCTCGAGCAAGGCCGGACGCTCGGCCTTGCAGCGCGCGTTGGCGTGCGGGCAACGCGGATGGAAGGAGCAGCCGGTGGGCGGATTCAGCGGATTGGGCACCTCCCCTTGCACCGGCGTGCGGGCGCGCCCGCTCATGCCGATGTCGGGAATGGCGTCGAGCAGCATGCGGGTGTACGGATGGCGCGGCTGCGAGAACAGCGTCGCCTTGTCGGCGCGCTCGACCAGCCGGCCGAGGTACATCACGCCGACGTCGTCGCTGACATGGCGCACCACCGCCAGGTTGTGGGAGATGAACAGGTAGGTCAGCCCCTGTCGGCGCTGCAGGTCCTTCATGATGTTGAGGACCTGCGCCTGCACCGACACGTCCAGCGCCGAGGTGGGCTCGTCGCAGACCAGGAACTCGGGCTGGGTGGCCAGCGCGCGCGCAATCGAGATGCGCTGGCGCTGTCCGCCCGAAAACTGATGCGGGAACTTCGGCATGTCGGCACCGGCCAGGCCCACCGCATTCAGCAGCTCCGCCACGCGTGAGCTCAGCCCCGCGGCGTCGCGGATGAGCGCATGCTCCACCAGCGGCTCGGCGACGATGTCGCGCACCGTCCAGCGCGGGTTGAGGCTGGCGTACGGGTCCTGGAAGATCATCTGCATGCGACGGCGCAGCACCGCCGCCTGCGGGCCCCGCAGCGTGGCGGCGATGTCCATGCCGTCGAACAGGACCTGCCCGGCGGTCGGCGCATACAGGCCCACCAGCAGGCGCGCGACGGTGCTCTTGCCGCAGCCCGACTCGCCGACCAGCGCGAGCGTCTTGCCGCGCTCGATGCTGAAGCCGACGCCGTCGACCGCATGCACGAACTGCTTGGGCTTGCGCTCGACGACGCGATTGAGCCACGGCGCCGACACGTTGAAGATCTTGGTGAGGTCGCGCACCTCGACGAGCGGAGGACTTGCGCTCATGCCGCCGCCTTCAGGTCATGCAGCCAGCAAGCAGCGCGCGTCGCGCCGGCATCCAGCAGCTCGGGCCGCTCGACGCGGCAGCGTGCGAACGCATGCGGGCAGCGCGGATGGAAGGCGCAGCCGCTGGGGATGGCCGTGAGCCTGGGCATCGCGCCGTCGATCTGCAGCAGGCGCTCGCGGTCCGCGTCCATCGCCGGGATCGAGCCCATGAGGCCGGTGGTGTAGGGGTGTGCCGGTGCGTGGATCACGTCCTGCACCGGCCCGATCTCGGCGATGCGGCCGGCATACATCACCGCCACGCGGTCGCAGGTCTCGGCGATCACGCCCATGTCGTGGGTGACGAGCATGGCGGCCGCGCCGTGCTGCTTGCACAGCCGCTTGAGCAGCGAAATGATCTGCGCCTGAACCGACACGTCGAGCGCGGTGGTGGGCTCGTCGGCCACGATCAGCTTGGGCTCGGCCGCCAGCGCCAGGGCGATGACGACGCGCTGGCGCATGCCGCCCGAGAACTGGTGCGGGTACTGGTCGATGCGCTGCTCGGCCGCCTGGATGCCGGTTTCCTCGAGCAGCCGGATGGCGCGCCGGCGGGCGTCGGACGCGCTCACGCTCAGGTGGGTCTGGATGGTTTCCACCAGCTGCTGGCCGATGGTGTACAGCGGATTCAGCGAGGTGAGCGGGTCCTGGAAGATCGCACCGATGCTGCGCCCGCGGACCTTGCGCATCTCCTCGTAGGGCAGGTTGTCGATGCGCCGGCCCCCGAAGTGGATCTCGCCGCCGGCAATTCGCCCGGGCGGATCGAGCAGGCCGATGATGGCCGCCCCCGTGAGCGACTTGCCGGCGCCCGACTCGCCGACGACACCGAGGATTTCTCCGGGCGCGATGGAAAAGGAAATGTCGTCGAGGGCCACCAGGGTGCCGCGCCGAGTGGGGAACTCGACGCGGAGGTGGCGAACGTCAAGCAGCGGTGATGTCATGCAGCGTCATTTCGCGCCAGGCGGCGTGCAGCCGGGGACCGATTGCTCGTAGTCGATCTTGACGTCGAAGTCGGCGCTGATGCGGTTCGGCTTGACGGCCACGAGGTAGTAGTGGGTGCAGGGCTTCACGTCGAGGCTGATGGTGCGCTCCTCGCCGAAACGGTGGTACTGGTCCGGATAGGTCTGGACCGCCACCTGCCGCGGCCCGGGCTCGACCAGCACCGGGGTCGACAGCGGCGTCGACTGGCCGTCGATCTTGGTGACCAGCACGGGATAGGTGTCGAGCGGCGCCTTGAAGTAGCGGTAGCCGTCGATCTTCGAGTAGTGATAGTCGCTTGCGCAGCCTGCCAGGCTCGCGGCCAGCACCAGCGCGGCGGATGTGAGGGTTGCATTCATGGGGTGACCTCCGGACGTCAACGCAGACGAGGGTTCAACGCGTCGCGCAGCCAATCGCCGAGCAGGTTCACGCTCAGCGCGATCAGCACGAGCACCGCGCCAGGGAAAATGGTGATCCACCATTCGCCGGAAAACAAGAAGTCGTTGCCGACGCGGATCAGGGTGCCCAGCGAAGGCGAGGTCGGCGGCACGCCCACGCCCAGGAAGGACAGCGTCGCCTCGATGATGATGGCCGTGGCGACCTGGATGGTGGCGAGCACCAGCACCGGCCCCATGACGTTGGGCAGCACGTGGCGCCGCATGATGCGCAGCGGCGGCACGCCGATGACCCGCGCCGCCTGCACGTATTCCTTGCCGCGCTCGACCAGCGTCGAGCCGCGCACGGTGCGGGCGTACTGCACCCAGCCGGTGAGCGAGATGGCGACGATGAGCACGGCGAACGCCAGCGTGTCGTGCGCATTCGGGAAGACCGCGCGACCCACGCCGTCGATCAGCAGCGCGACGAGGATCGCCGGGAAGGACAGCATCACGTCGCAGAAACGCATGATGAACGCATCCGTCTTGCCGCCGATGAAGCCCGCCAGCAGGCCCAGGCTCACGCCCAGCAGCATCGACAGCAGCACCGAGGCGACGCCCACGAACAGCGAGATCCGCGCTCCGAACATCAGCGCCGAGAGGATGTCGCGGCCCTGGTCGTCGGTCCCCAGCAGGTAGCTGGCCTTGCCCTCGTCGGCCCAGGCCGGCGGGAGCCGGGCGTCGGCCAGCTCCAGCGTGGCCAGGTTCTGCGTGTCGTGCGGTGCGACCCAGTTCGCGAACAGCGCGCAGAAGATGCACACGAAGGCCACCACCGCCGCCGTCATCGCCATCGGCGAGCGCCTGAAGCTGTGCCAGACGTCGCTGTCGAGGAAGCGTCCGAGGGCGCGCGGGGCGCGCTCGGGCGTCACCTCGCCGGCCGCCCGCGAGGCAGAGATGCGCAGGTCACCGTGCTCCATTCACCGAGACCCACTTGAAGAACATGCGGTTGTCGGGCAGTTGCACCAGGCTCACCTTGTTGGCAAAGCCCCATGCCAGCGCCTGCTGGTGCAGCGGGATGTGGCCGATGTCCTCCTGGTGCAGCTTGAAGGCTTCGCGGATGGTGTCGTTGCGCTTCTTGTCGTCGGTCTCGGTCTGGACCTTCAGCGCCAGCTCGTCGAACTTGGGGTTGCTGTACGCGCCGAGGTTGAACTGGCCCTGCCCCTTGTCGGTGGGCGTGGACATCAGGTTGTACATGGCGTCGTGCGCATCGTTGGTGCTGGGGGTCCAGCCGAGCAGGTAGAAGCTGGTGTCGCGACGCAGGATCTTCGGGAAGTAGCTGACCTTGGTCTCGGTCTGCAGGTTCACCTTCACGCCGATGCGCGCCAGGCTGGCGGCCACCGCCTGGCAGATCTGTCCGTCATTGACATAGCGGTCGTTCGGGCAGTTCATCCCGACCTCGAAGCCGCCCGCGTAGCCGGCGTCGGCCAGCAGCTTCTTCGCGGCCTCGGGATCGTGGGGCAGGCGCTTGTTGAGGTCGGGCTGGAAGCCGCGGATGCCCGGCGCCACCATCTCGCCGGTCGGCGTGGCGGCGTTGCGCATCACCCGCGTCTTGATCGACTCGATGTCGATGGCCTGGTAGAAGGCCTGGCGAACGCGCTTGTCCTTGAACGGGTTCTTGCCCTTGACGCTGCTGAACAGGAGCTCGTCGCGCTTCTGGTCCATGCCGAGGAAGATGGTGCGCAGCTCGGGGCCTTGCAGCACCGTGAACTTGCCCGATCCCTTGACGCGCTCGACGTCCTGCAGCGGCACCGGCTCCATCACGTCGACCTCGCCCGACAGCAGCGCGGCGACGCGGGTCGCGTCGTTGCCGATGGGCGTGAACACGACCTCGTCGACGTTGCCCTCGACCTTGCCCCAGTAGTTGAAGTTGCGCACGATCACCGTGCGCGTCGAGGGCTGGCGCTCCTTGAGCCTGTACGGGCCGGTTCCGTTGCTCTTGAACGAGGCGGTGTTCTCCACGCCCTTGCGGCGGTCCACCGGCCGCTCCGCCTTGTTCTCCTCGCACCACTTCCTGCTCATCATGTACAGGCTGGTGAGCGTGTCCGGCAGGATGGGAAAGGGCTGGGTGGTCTCGATGTCCACGGTGTGGTCGTCGACCTTGCGGACCTCGCGGATCGGCGAGGTGTAGCCCTTCATGTCGGAGCCGTCGGCGGCGCCGCGCTTGAACGAGAAGATCACGTCGTCGGCGGTGAACGGCGTGCCGTCATGGAAGCTGACGCCCTTGCGCAGCTCGAAGCGCCATACCGTCGGCGACGTCTTGGTCCACCGGGTGGCCAGGGCGGGCGTGAGCGACATGTCCTTGGCGCGGCCGACCAGCGGCTCGTAGATGCTGCCCGTGAAGCTCAGCTGCAGGGTCTCGTTCAGCGAGTGGGGATCCATGGACTGCACGTCGCCGGCGTCGGCCACCCGCAGCGTGACCGCGTGGCAGCCGAAGGCCCAGGACAGCGCCATCGCGGCGCCGAGCAGGATCGGTTTGAACGTCATCGTTTCTCCTTCTGGGGCTCGAGAGAGGAAGCTCGCCGCCTCACAGCGGCATGGCGCGCTCGGCCAGGGTCGCCATCAGGGCGGCGCCCAGCGGCAGGATCTCGTCGTTGAAGTCGTAGCGCGTGCTGTGCAGGAAGCAGCCGCCTTCGCCTCCCTGGCCGATGCGCAGGTAGGCGCCGGGCTTGGCCTGCAGCATGAACGAGAAGTCCTCGGCGCCCATGCTCGGCGGCAAGTCGCGGATGACCCGGTCTTCGCCGATCAGCGACGCGGCGACGTCGCCCGCGAAACGTGCTTCGCGCGGCGTATTGATGGTGGCCGGGTACATGCGGTGGTAGTCCAGCCGGGCGGTTGCGCCGAATCCGAGAGCGACCGATTCGACCAGGCGGCCGAGCCGCTCCTCGATCAGGTCCTGCACCTCGCGCTTGAAGCTGCGCGCCGTGCCGATCAACCTGGCCTGGCGCGGGATGACGCTGAAGGCGCCGAGGTCGCCGGCCTGCATGGCGCACAGGCTGAGCACCGCGCTGTCGAGCGGGTTGACGTTGCGCGAGACCAGGCTCTGGGCGGCCGTGATGATGTGTCCCGCCACCAGCACCGGATCGATCGCCATGTACGGATGCGCACCGTGCCCGCCGCGCCCGTGGATGGTGATCTCGAAACGATCGGCCGCGGCCATCATCGCGCCGGAATTGATGCCGATCATGCCGGGCGCGAGGCTGGGCCAGTTGTGCATCGCATAGACCGCATCGACCGGGAAGCGGTCGAACAAGCCTTCGTCGATCATGGCCTTGGCACCTGCGAAGCCTTCCTCGCCGGGCTGGAAGACGAGCGCCACCGTGCCGTCGAACTGCCGCGTCTGCGCCAGGTAGCGCGCAGCACCGACGAGCATCGCGGTGTGGCCGTCGTGGCCGCAACCATGCATCAGTCCCTGCGACGCCGAGCGCCAGGCGAAGTCGTTCTCTTCCCGCATCGGCAGGGCGTCCATGTCGGCGCGCAGTCCGATCATGCGGCCGGACTCGCTGCGGCGGCCCCGCACGACGCCGACCACACCGGTCTTGGCGATGCCGGTATGGACCTCGTCGACGCCGCACAGCCGCAGCGCCTCGGCGACACGGCCCGCCGTGCGCACCTCTTCGAAGCCCAGTTCGGGGTGGGCGTGCAGGTCGCGCCGGAAGGCCGTCATCTCCGAATGCCAGGCGGCCAGGCGCTGGTAGGCGCCGATCGGGGCGGATGCGACGGCTTGCAGCATCAGTGCGCTCCCGCCGTCTTTTCGATGCGCAGGCGCGGGTCGACCGCGAAGTACAGCAGGTCGACCACGAGGTTGATCAGCACGAAGATCAGCGCGATGAGGCACAGGTAGGCGGCCATCACCGGAATGTCGGCGAAGCTCACCGCCTGGATGAACAGCAGCCCCATGCCGGGCCACTGGAACACGGTCTCGGTGATGATCGCGAAGGCGATCAGCGAGCCGAGCTGCAGGCCGGTGATGGTGATGACCGGCACCATGGTGTTCTTCAGTGCATGGCCGAAGTACACGGCCCGGTTGGGCAGCCCGCGCGCCCGCGCGAACTTGATGTAGTCGGCGCGCAGCACCTCCAGCATCTCGGCACGCACCAGGCGCATGATCAGCGTCAGCTGGAACACCGCGAGGGTGATGGACGGCAGGATCAGGTGCCTCCAGCCGTCCAAGGTGAGAAAGCCCGTGGTCCAGTGGCCGAAGGCAACCACCTCGCCGCGGCCGAAGCTCGGCAGCCACTTGAGCGTGACCGCGAAGATGAGGATGAGCAGGATCCCGATGAGGAAGGTGGGCAGCGAGACGCCCAGCAGCGACAAGGTCATCATCAGCTGCGAGGTGAAGCTGCCTCGTCGCAGGGCGGCGTAGACACCCATCGGAATGCCGACCGCCAGTGCGATCACCGCCGCCATGATCGACAGCTCCAGGGTGGCGGGCAGGCGCTCGACGATCAACGAGGCGACGCTGCGGCCCTGGCGCAGGCTCAGGCCGAACTCGCCGCGCGAGGCATTGCCCACGAAGCGAGCGAACTGCACCGGAAACGGCTGGTCGAGCCCGAGATCGGCGCGCAACTGCTCACGCTGCGCCGGCGTGGCGTCTTGTCCGAGCAGGTTGGTGACCGGATCACCGACGTACTGGAACAGCATGAATGCGATGAACGCGACCGCGAGCATGACGATCACGGCTTGGAACAGGCGGCGAAGGACAAAAGTCAGCATGGTCGATGACTGGGGCGCGGCAGCCGGGTCACGGCGGCCACCCGGGCGCTCGGTCGCGACGCGGTAGGTCGGCGGTCACCTATCTGAGCAAAACGAGTGCCGACCGTCAAAGGGGATTGCCCGCACGCGTCCCCGGGGACGGAACCGGCACGGTGCGCAAAAGAAAGAGGCCGCCCGGAGGCGGCCTGGGATCGAGACCGGATGGCCTCAGAAGCGGTGGCGCAGGCCGAGCGCGACGTTGTTGGAGTCGGTGCCGGCCTTGTCGGTGAATCCGCCGAGGAAGCCGGCCTGACCCGGCGCCGCCTGGGCCAGACCCTTGTTGTTGAAGTGCGTCAGCACCAGGTTCACGTCGGTGCGCTTCGAGAACGAGTAGGTGTACACGCCGCCGTACGACGCCACATCGGCGTTGGCCGGACGACGATCGTTGAACGAGCTGTACGCGACATAGAAGGTATGCGGCCCGGTGGTCAGCCGATAGCCGATGTGCGCCAGGCGAGCGTCCTGCTTGAGGGCCTGCACATAGGCGTTCTGGACGACGCCCGCGGTGGGCGCACCGATCACGGGCGTCAGCGCGGCAGCGAGCGGGGACAGGCCGGTCGGATGATCGTCCTTGATCGACGCGATCTCGCCGACGATCGTGCCCGGGCCGACGGCCGCCGATGCGCCGATGACCAGGCTGGTGAGAGACTTTTCCTCGCGCTCATTGTTGCGCGTGTTGTAGCCCACGCCCGCAGAGAACGCATCGGTCTTGTACATGCCGCTGATCCCGATCAGCCGGCCCGTTGTGGTACTTCCTTCGCCCAGTGCATACATGAACGCGCCCGACAGCGGGCCCTTCTGGATGCGGTAGGCCAGCGCGTTGCTCACGCGGATGTCGATCGACGGCGGGAACGAGGCGACCTGCCCCGCAGACAGGCTCGACTGCGTGGCCAGCGTGTCGAACGCGGCGGACACTTCATACGCCGGGGTGTACTGCCGCCCTGCCAGCACGGCGCCCACGGGCGTCACCAGGCCGACGAAGACCTGCCGGTCCCACATGTTGCCGGCGAGATTGACACCGACCGTGCTGCCAATCGTCGCCGCCACGTTGTTCACGACTGGCTGCAACGCGCCAGGCAGGCCCAGGAGCGACGCCTGGGAGAGCCTGTCGGGCAGCTTGCTCCCCGACTCCGGACGATTGTTGATGCCGCCGGTGTCGACCTCGAAGCGGTGTTCCATCGTGAACAAGGCGCGGTAGCCTCCCCCGAGGTCCTCGTTGCCCTTGAACCCCAGGCGCGAGCCTTCCATGATGCCGCTGACGAGAAGGGTCTTCGTGCCGCCGGTGATGCCGCTGGTGCGGCTGACGCCTCCGTCGAGGATGCCGTAGACCTGCACGCTGCTTTGCGCCATCACGGCCGGAGCGCCGACAGCCAGCGCTGCGAGTGCGACGAGTTGTCTCATTGGTGTATTCCGTTTGCTAGAGAGAGGACCAGCGATTCTTTGCCGTTTACTCGACATAGCGAAGCGACTTGTCTCATCGGATCCACACTCAGTTACCCTCAGTGGAAGTCACCTGTGTGACGCCGCACCCGCGACACGGTGGCGGGACAGCGCCAGAAAAAAGGCCGCCCGAAGGCGGCCTGTTGCGCGACTCGCCGAAGCGAGTCAGCGATCAGAACGTGTGCTTGATGCCGACGGCATAGGCGGTGTTGTTGGTCTTCTGATCTTCCTTGGCGAAGCCGACGTCCGCGTACAGGTTGGTGCGCTTGCTCAGCGGGTAGTCGTAGCCCAGACCCAGCTTGGACTGCGTGTTGTTGGCGCCTTGCGGGTCGAGACGGCCATAGCCGGCCTTCAGCGTACCGCCACCGATCGGAGCCAGGGCGCCGAGGAAGAAGTACTTGTTGCTGTTGACGTTGTTCACGCCGGTCTTTGCGCGCGCGTAGTAGAAGATCGGCTTGGCCACGCCCAGGTCGTAGTGGAAGGCCAGGTTGATCAGGTTGTTGCCGGTGGTGTTTGCATCGAAGCCACGAACACGCTCGTAACCCAGCGCGGCGTAGATCGGACCCGCGGCGTATTCGACGTTGAAGCCGTCGTCGCGGTTGACCGCGCCTTCACCCAGGCCGGTCGCGGCATTGACGGTCAGGCCACCCAGGCTGGGCGACTTGTAGCCGACGGTGTTGGACGTGCGGGCGCTACCGCCGGTCGGGATGATGGCCGACGGGGTGCGGAAGCCGGCCCACGAAATGCCGGTGCCGAACTGGCCGACGCCGTCGTTGCCGAACGGGTCAGACTTCACTTGCGGCCAGAACGCCGGGGTGTACTCGCGACCCAGGTAGACACGACCCATGCTGGCACTGGACAGCTGCACGTACGAGCGGCCTTGCCAGAACGGGGGGCTCGATTGAGAACCGTCGTCCGGGTTGAAGCGGTGCTCGATCTGGAATTGAGCCGACAGGCCGCCGCCGAGGTCCTCGTTGCCACGGAAGCCCAGGCGCGAGCCGTTGGACTGCCGAACCTGCCAAGCCTTCGAGGTTCCGTTGGCGCCGTTGTTGGCCGCGGTACCGCCGTTGCCCTTCGACACGGCTTCGTCCAGCGAACCGTAGATGGTGACCGACGACTGGGCCGACGCGGCACCAGCAAAAGCGCCCAGAACTGCGAGAGCGAGCAGAGATTTTTTCATTGCGACTATCTCCTAGGTTGAACAAGAGGTCCCGATCGCGCGCACCTGCCTTGAGGGCTGATCAGGCCAAACCCCCTCAGCGGAAGTTGGACGTATTGCACCAGACGGTCTCGACCGTTGCCAAGGATTGGAGGACGAAAAAGGCCTTTATGTTGTCTGTGAACAACGAGCGCCAAGACACCCGATAGGACCCTCGCGGCACCCTGCGGGCATCGTGGGCGGGACGGTCGCTGCGCTATCCTGAACGCCCCTTTTTTTCAAACCGCCCACGATGCTCGATCGCCTGCTCGTCGCCGCCGACAATGCGCTTCGAACCTTGGCCGGTGCGAACCACGCGTCGCGGCCCTCACCCACGCAACAGCTCGACGTCGAGTTGACTGAGCTCGACGAGCACGAGCGCCGCCATGCCGCCGGCCTGATGCGGGTGAATCACGTCGGCGAGGTGTGCGCGCAGGCGCTGTACCACGCGCAATCGCTGAGCACGCGGGACCCGCAGCTCAGGCGTCACTTCGAAGCGGCGGCGCGCGACGAGACCGATCACCTCGCCTGGACGCGGCAGCGCCTGGACGAGCTCGGCGCATCGACCAGCCTGCTCAATCCGCTTTGGTATGCGGGCGCGTTCGGCATCGGCCTGCTGGCCGGCCGGGTGAGCGACGCGGTGAGCCTGGGATTCGTGGTCGAGACCGAGCGGCAGGTCGAGCGGCACCTCGAGGGCCATCTCAGCGCCCTGCCGTCCGCAGACGCTCGATCGCAGGCCATCGTGCGCCAGATGAAGGACGATGAAGCGCGCCACGGGGCGTCGGCACAGCAGGCGGGCGCCGCCACCCTGCCCGCGCCGGTGCGGTGGGCGATGCGAGCCGCCGCCAAGGTGATGACGACGACCGCCTATCGGCTCTAGCGCGGGGCGTCAGGCGGCAGCAATCTCGAACGACGTCGTGATGTCGGCGGTCTTGCCAAGCATGATGCTGGCGGAGCAGTACTTCTCGTGCGACAGCTGGATGGCGCGCGCCACCGCCGCGTCGGCAAGCTGCTTTCCGGTCACCGTGAAGTGCATGTGGATGCGCGTGAACACCTTCGGATCGGTCGTCGCGCGCTCCGAAGTCACTTTGACCTGGCAGCCCGAAACGTCGTGGCGGCCGCGCTTGAGGATGAGCACGACGTCGTAAGCAGTGCAGCCGGCGGTACCAACCAGTACCGTTTCCATCGGACGGGGCGCGAGATTTCGACCACCACCGTCGGGCGCACCGTCCATCGACAGGACATGCCCGCTGCCGGTCTCGGCCACGAATCCCATCCCCGTGGCGGGAACCCAATTGACGGTGCATTCCATGTTCGGATCCTGTGCATCTCGCACGAAAGAAGGGCGAGTGTCCCAAAACGCGACGGATTGTGCATCGCGTCACGCCGAATTCGATCTGCACGCCTAGGTCAAAACGCGATATGGATATTGCGGCGCAGCAAATCAACGACTACACTCGTTCGCAGTGGAACCGCTTTCGTGATCGGCAGTTCCTTCCAGTTGTCTCCTCCACCTCCTCCATTGGTGGATTCGGCCCAAGGCAGCAATGCCTTGGGCCTTTTTCTTGGGCCGCGCCGAACGGGCCCGCCAGGGGCCCTGACGTATGATCCGGCGCCCTGAAAGACCCGAGGAGACGGAACGCCATGGCCGGCACCGCAGGCGCCAACAAGAACTCGAACAAGCGCGCAAGGCAGGGCGAAACTGCGGGCCCGCTCGCACTGTCGGCCTACCTGCAGAAGATCCTGACCGCGCGTGTCTACGACGTCGCCCAGGAGACGCCGCTGGAGCCGGCACGCAGCCTGTCCAAGCGCCTGTCCAACCAGGTCCTGCTCAAGCGCGAAGACAGCCAGCCGGTGTTCAGCTTCAAGCTGCGCGGCGCCTACAACAAGATGGCCCACCTGACGCCGCAGCAGCTCGAGCGTGGGGTCATCTGCGCATCGGCCGGCAACCATGCGCAGGGCGTCGCGCTGGGTGCGCGGCGACTGGGCTGCCGCGCCATGATCGTGATGCCGGTGACCACGCCGCGATTGAAAATCGACGCGGTGCGCTCGCTCGGCGGCGAGGTCGTGCTGCACGGCGACAGCTATTCCGACGCCTATGTGCACGCGCTCGAGCTCGAGCGCGTGCACGGGCTGACCTTCGTGCATCCCTTCGACGATCCCGACGTGATCGCCGGCCAGGGCACCATCGCGATGGAAATCCTGCGCCAGCACCAGGGTCCGCTGGACGCGGTGTTCGTGGCGATCGGCGGCGGCGGGCTGATCTCCGGCGTGGCGGCGTACATCAAGGCGGTGCGCCCCGACATCCAGGTCATCGGCGTGCAGACACACGACTCCGACGCCATGGTGCGCTCGGTGAAGGCCGGCAAGCGCGTGCAGCTGAGCGATGTCGGGCTGTTCTCCGACGGCACGGCCGTGAAGATGGTCGGCGAGGAAACCTTCCGACTCACGCGCAAGCTGGTCGACGACTTCGTCGTGGTCGACACCGACGCGGTGTGTGCCGCGATCAAGGACGTCTTCCAGGACACGCGCAGCATCCTCGAGCCGGCCGGCGCGCTCGGCGTCGCCGCGATCAAGCAGTACGTCGAGACGCACAAGCTCAAGGGCAAGACTTTCGTCGCGATCACCTGCGGCGCCAACATGAACTTCGACCGCCTGCGCTTCGTCGCCGAACGCGCCGAGGTGGGCGAGGAGCGAGAAGCCCTGTTCGCGGTGACCATTCCGGAGGAGCGCGGCAGCTTCCGGCGCTTTTGCGAGCTGATCGGTCCGCGCTCGGTGACCGAGTTCAACTACCGCATCTCCGACGCGACCCAGGCCCACGTCTTCGTCGGCATCACCATCGGCAGCCGCGGCGAGTCCGAGAAGATCGCACGCAGCTTCGAGCGGCACGGCTTTGCGACCATCGACCTCACGCATGACGAGCTCGCCAAGCAGCACGTGCGCCACATGGTGGGCGGGCGCAGCGAGCTGGCGCACGACGAGCACCTGTACCGCTTCGTGTTCCCGGAGCGGCCCGGCGCGCTGCTGCGCTTCCTGTCGAGCATGCACCCGGAATGGAACATCAGCCTGTTCCACTACCGCAACCAGGGCGCCGACTATGGCCGCATCCTGGTCGGCATCCAGGTGCCCAAGGACGACAAGAAGGCCTTCCGGGAATTCCTCGACACGCTGGCCTACCCCTGCGAGGACGAGACCGACAACCCGGTCTACCGCCTGTTCCTGCGCTGACGGCGGCGTTTGCGTCGCGTCGCTCGCCGGGCCCACAATGGCACACGCCTGCGACACGCACACCATCGGGGTCCCATGTCCGTCAACCGTTCGCTGATCGCACCCACCACCAACCCGACGCTCGAGCAGGCGCTGCGCGACAAGCTCAAGCGCCGCAGCGAAACCACCGGCGCGCTCGGCGAGCTCGAGCCGCTGGCGGTGCGCCTGGGGCTGGTGCAGAACACCCTCAAGCCGCGTTTTCGCGCGCCGCAGCTGGCGCTGTTCGCCGCCGACCACGGCCTGGCGGTCGACGGCATCGGCTCGACCACCCGCATGTCCACCGCCAAGCTCGTGCACAGCCTGCTGACCTCGCAGCTGCCGGTGTCGGTGTTCGCCCGGATCCAGGGCATGGAGCTGTCGGTGGTCGACTGCGGCGTGTCCGACGCGGTCGCGCCGCACGCGCGCCTGCTCGCCCGCAAGATCGCGCACGGCACGCGCAACGCCCGGGTCACCGCGGCGATGTCGCTGGACCAGGCGCATGCCGCCATCCGCGCCGGCATGGAGATCGGCGACGCGCTGCCGGGCAACGTGGTGGCGTGTGCCGGCATCGGCGTGGGCTCGAACGAGAGCGCTGCGCTGGTGCTGTCGCGGCTGACCGGGGCCAACGTGCGCGACCTGGTCACCTCGGGCGCGCAGATGAACGAGGACGACCTCAACCACCTGCAGATGGTGCTGTTCGGCGCCCAGGGCCGGCACAAGGACGTCACCGACCCGGTCGAGGTGCTGGCCGCGTTCGGCGGCTTCGAGATCGCGGTGATGGTCGGCGTGATGCTCGTGGCGGGCAGCAAGCGCCACTTGTTGATCGCCGACGGCATGCCGGCCTGCGCCGCGCTGATGGTGGCCTCGCGCATCGCGCCCGCGGTGACCGACTACTGCGTCTACTGCCGCAGCCACAGCCACCAGGGCCTGGATGTCGCCCTGGGCCTGTTCCACACGACCGCCCTGCTGGAGCTGGGCATGGAGAGCCTGGACGGCACCGGCGCCACGCTGGCCTGGCCGCTGGTGCGAAGTGCCGCGGCCTTGCTCACCGAGGTGGCCGAAGGCGAAGACCCGGGACCGACCCATCCGGCCGACGTGCCGGACATCGTGCCCGACAGCACCTCCTGACGCAGCGCCTCAGTTGGCCGACGGCCGGCTCGGGTCGCGCGACTGCGCGCCGAAGCCGCGGGGCTGCGGCTGCGGCGCGACGCGCGCGCCGGGCATGGTCGGCACGGCCGCCGGATTGACCGGCGCGACCGGGGTCGGCGGCACCGCCACTGGCGGCACCGCGCCCGCCACCGGCGGCGTCATGGACGTGACGGGCGGCAGCGTGCCGGTGGCTGCGGTGGGCAACGGCGGCACTTCGAGCACCACCGCCGGACCGCCGCGCGCCGGTCCGATGGACGCGGTGCGCAGGCTCACCGACTGCAGGACCAGCTCGCCGTCGATCATGGCGCCGACGCGATAGGCGCGCGGCAGCTTGCCGTCGACCGCGATCAGGGCGACGCCCTGGTCGCCGGGCACCTTGGGCGCCATCACGCCGGTGAGCTGGAAGCGCGAGCTGATTGCCGGGGCCTGCGCCACCGCTTGCGCCCGAACCACCGGCGCGCCGAAAAGCCGCGTCAGGTCGACCCGCGCCGGCGTCGCATCGCTCACGGCCACCGTGTGGGCCGGAGCGCCCGGCGCGCTCACCACCAGCCGCAGGCCCCAGAAGGCGACACTCGCGGCCACCAGGGCCCAGATCACAAAAGCGGACAGTCTTGCCGGCATGCGGCGATTATCATTCATGCGCCTCAATGCGCCCGCCCCGGGGCGCCGGGAACGAGACCATGACAAGAACCCTCCAAGCGCCGCGGCGCGGCCTTCGGCGCGCCGCCGGCTTCACCCTGATCGAGCTGATGGTGGTGCTGGTCATCATCGGCGTGCTTGCAGCGCTCATCGTGCCGAACGTGCTCGACCGCGCCGACGACGCGCGCGTCACCGCGGCGCGCACCGACGTCAACCGGCTGATGCAGGCGCTCAAGCTGTACAAGCTCGACAACCAGCGCTATCCCACCACCGACCAGGGCCTGCAGGCGCTGGTCTCCAAGCCGACCACGGGCGCCATTCCGCCCAACTGGAAGCCCTACGTCGACAAGCTGCCGAACGACCCCTGGGGCCGCCCCTACCAATATGCCAACCCCGGCGTGAAGGGCGAGATCGACGTCTACAGCTTCGGCGCCGACGGCACGATCGGCGGCGAAGGCAAGGACGCCGAGATCGGCTCCTGGCAGTAACCCCACATCGGGCCCGACGGCCGTGAGTAACCGGACCCGAGGCTTCACGCTGATCGAGTTGCTGGTGGTGATCACCCTGATCGCCATCGCCTCCGGCCTCGCGAGCCTGGCCCTGCGCGATCCCACCGCCAACAGCCTCGAGCAGGAAGGCGCCCGCCTGGCCGCGCTGCTCGAGTCGGCCCGCGCCGAAGCACGTGCCTCGGGCCTGGCCGTGCGCTGGGAACCGAAGGCCAGCGATGCGTCCGCCGGCGACTTCCGCTTCGTCGGCCTGCCGTCCTCCAGCGACCTGCCGCAGCACTGGCTGCACCCCGGCGTCAGCGCCGACATCGTCGGCGCGCGAGCGGTGGTGCTCGGGCCCGAGCCGCTGATCCCCGCCCAGCGCATCGTGCTGAGCCTGGAAGACCGCCGCCTGACGCTGGCCACCGACGGGCTGGGCCCTTTCGAAGTCGCAGGCCAGTGATGAAGCGCCAGGCCGGGTTCACCCTGATCGAAGTGCTGGTGGCGCTGGCCATCGTCGCGATCACGCTGGGCGCGGGCATCAAGGCGGCGGGCGCGCTGGCCGACAACGCCGAGCGCCTCACCGACGTCAGCCTCGCGCAGTGGTGCGCCGACAATCAGCTCACCGGACTGAAGCTGGCGCATCCGGCGCTGGCGATCGGCGACAGCGAGTTCAGCTGCGAGCAGCTCAACCGCAACTACCGCGGAAAGCTGATCGTGCGGCCCACGCCCAATCCCAATTTCCGCCGCGTCGACGCGCAGATCTTCAACGAAGCCGGCCAGCCGGTGATCAGCATCTCGACAGTGCTGCCCAAGTCATGAAGCGCACGCCGAATCGCCGGGTGGCCGGTTTCACCCTGGTCGAGGTGCTGGTCGCGATGATGGTCATGGCCATCCTGGCCGTGATGGCCTGGCAGGGCGTCGACGGCATCGTCCGCACCCGCGACGCGAGCCAGGCGCGCCTGGAGCAGACCCTGCGCCTGAACACCGTGATGGGGCAGTTCGAGCAGGACCTGCAGGCGCTGCAGGAAACCACCGCCGTGCCCGGCCTGAGCTTCGACGGCGCCACCCTGCGCCTGACCCGCCGCGCCGAGCAGGGCCTGCAAGTGGTCACCTGGTCGCTGCGGCCCAGTGCTGACGGTGCCGCCAGCGGCAACCTCCTGCGCTGGGCCAGTCCGCCCGCCAAGAGCAGCAACGAGTTGCAAGAAGTGTGGATGCAGACGCAGCAGTTCCAGGGCGTCGAGCCCGGCCAGCTGCGCACGCTCGTTGGCGTCGCCCAGTGGCAGCTGTACTGCTTCCGCGGCAACGCCTGGAGCAACTGCCAGTCCAGCGGCGACATCGCGCCCACCGCCGTCGCCCCCGGCGCCAGCGCGCCGCCGCAGCCGCAGCGCCAGGCCTTGCCGTCCGGCGTGCGGGCGGTCATCGACTTCTCCGGCCCCGACCTGACCGGCAACCTGACGCGCGACATCGCGCTGGGGCCGCAGCTGCCATGAAGCACCGCCCGATCGCCGCATCCGCCCAGCGCGGCGCCGCGCTGCTGACGGCCATGATCATCGTGACCCTGGTCGCGACGCTCGCCTCCGCGATGATCTGGCAGCAGTGGCGCGCGGTGCAGGTCGAGACGGCCGAGCGCGCCCGGCTGCAATCGAGCTGGATTCTTTCCGGTGCCCTCGACTGGGCGCGCCTGATCCTGCGCGAGGACGCCAAGAGCGGCGGCGCCGATCATCTCGGCGAGCCGTGGGCGGTGCCGCTCGCCGAGGCCCGGCTGTCGACCTTCCTCGCGGTCGACAAGAACAACGCCGAGGACGCGCCCGACGCCTTCCTGTCCGGCACCATCACCGACGCGCAATCGCACTACAACCTGCGCAACCTGGTCGGCGAAGACAACAAGGTGGCGGATCTCGAGGTGAAAGCCCTCAAGCGGCTGTTCCAGGCCATCAATGTCACGCCCGAGCTGGCCGACACCATCGCCAACGGACTGCGCGACGCACTGGCGCCACCCGAGGCCTCGGCCCGCTCGAAGAGCGTGCCGCTGATGCCACAGCGCGTGTCGCAGCTGGCATGGCTGGGCATCGACGCCGAATCGATCCAGCGCATGACGCCCTACGTGGCGCTGCTGCCCGAGCGCACCGCCGTCAATCTCAACACCGCGCCGAAGGAAGTGCTGATCGCGGCCATCGACGGCCTGGACCTGGGCACCGCTGAGCGCCTGGTGCAGGTGCGCCAGCGCAGCCCGTTCAAGAGCATCGCGGAAGCCAAGACCCACATGCCGGCCACGCTGGAGCCGGCGCCCCAGCGGGCCGGCACCGTCAGCAAGTTCTTCGAAGTGCGCGGCCGGCTGCGGCTGGAAGACCGGGTCCTGGAGGAAAGCTCGCTGGTGGAACGGCGCGGCCTCGACATCATTCCCTTGTCGCGGCAACGCGAGAGCAGCCGGGAATCCACTGGCTGATGCCGGCACGACAAGCTCTTACATTGCTGCGAACGCTCTCCAACAACAAGCTGTAAGTCTTTGATTGTCAAGGACTGTAGTTGCCCGGTCACTACAATCGCACTAGCTTGCCGGCCGCCTGGGCCTCTGCCACATGTCGCTTCTCGTCATTCAACTCGCTCCACGACAACGATTGCGCGCCCGCAGCGACGGCACGGCCGCTCCTGAAGGCGCCCGCATGACGGACGAGTATCCCTACGCGCTCAGTCCCGACGGGCTGGTGCTGGAGGCGCAGGGCCAGTGCGCAGCCTCGTTGCTGCCCAAGGCCGACAGCGTGGTGGCCGTGCTGGCCGATGCCGACGTCAGCTGGCACCGCATCACCTTGCCCAAGGCGCCGGCGTCGCGGCTGCGCGCCGCGCTGGTGGGCGTGCTCGAAGAGCAGGTTCTCGAAGACGCCGAGCTCACGCATTTCGCCGTCGCCCCCGACCCCGCCGCCGGACAGCCGACCTGGATCGCCGCCATCGACCGCCCCTGGCTGCGCGCCGAGCTGGCGGCGCTGGAGCAGGCCAATGTGTTCGTCGACCGCATCGTGCCCTCGGCCTGGCCCGACGATCCGCCGGGCGGCCACTTCGCCGAGACCGACTCGCAGCACAACGGCGGCGAGGAAGGCATCACGCTGACCTGGTCGCACCCGGACGGCGTCGCCTGCCTGCGCCTGCACGGCGGCCTGGCCCGCGCGGTGGTGCCGCTGCCCGCGCCCCACGGCACGCGCTGGAGCGCCACGCCGGGCGCCGCGGCGGCGGCCGAGCAGTGGCTGGGCACCACGGTCAACGTCATGCCGCCGGCGCAGCGACTGCTGCAGGCCGCGCGCACGCTGTGGAACCTGCGCCAGTTCGACCTGGCGCGCCGCAACCGCGGCACCCGTGCGCTGCGCGATGCGGTGCGCCGCTTCCTGAGCCCCGAGTGGCGGCCGGTGCGCTGGGGCTTGGCGGGGCTGGTCGCTGCCCACGTCATCGGCCTGAACCTGTGGGCGCTGCACCAGCGCGCGGCCATCGACGGCAAGCGCGATGCGGTGCTGGCAGTCGTCAAGTCGGCCTTCCCGCGGCTGAGCGAGAACGAGATCAAGCGCGCACCGCTGCTGGTCATGCAGCGCGAGGCCGATGCGCTGCGCCTGGCCGCGGGCAAGCCGGGCGACACCGACTTCGAGCCGATGCTGCAAGCGGCCGCCATGGCCTGGCCGGCCGACCAGCCGCCGGTCGAGAACCTGCGCTACGAGAACGGCCGCCTGTCGCTCGCCGCCACGGCCTGGGGCGACCCGCAGGTCGAGCAGTTCCGCAGCCGCCTTCGCCCGGCCGGCTGGCAGGCCGACAAGGGCAGCGACGGCCGCGTCACCATCGTGCGCATCGGCACCACCGGGGGACCGCGATGAACGCCCGCAGCGTCACTCTGCCGCCGGCGCTGGCCAGCCTGCGCACCCAGGCCCGCACCCGCTGGCGCAGCTTCGCGCCGCGTGAACGGCTGGCGCTGGCGGTCGGCGGCGGCCTGCTGGCGGTCTTCATCGCGTGGAGCCTGCTGGTCGCCCCTGCCTGGCGCGTCTCGCGCGAAGCGCCGTCGGAGCTCGACCGGCTCGATGCGCAGCTGCAGCAGATGCAGCGCCTGGCCGCCGACGCCAAGACGCTCAAGGGCGCGCCGCCGGTGTCGCCGGCCCAGGCGATGGCGCCGCTCAAGTCGGCCACCGAGCGGCTGGGCGACAAGGCCAGCCTGGTGTTCCAGGGCGACCGCGCGACGCTCACCCTCACCGGCGTGTCGGGCGACGCCCTGCGCGACTGGCTGGGCGAAGCGCGCAGCGCCGCGCGCGCCCGCGCCACCGACGTGCAGCTCAACCGCAGTCCCGAGGGCTACTCCGGCACAGTCGTCGTGAGCCTGGGGACCGGATCGTGATTCGTCCCGGGAGCCGTCCATGATCCGTTCCCTGCTGCGCCGTCGCAATCCGCGCCGCGGATGGTCCAACACCGTGGCCGCCACCGGCTGGGGCGAGTCGACCTATGCGGAGCTGGCGTGGGACAAGTCGCGCGGCGCGTCCAAGCGCTGGGCGATCATCGGCGTGGTCGTCGGCGGCCTCATCGGCGTGATCGCCTTCGCGCCGGCGGCATGGCTGGCCGGCGCCGTCGCCTCGGCCACCAACCAGCGCCTGCTGCTCGCCGACGCACGCGGGACGGTCTGGTCGGGCAGTGCCGTGCCGGTGCTGACCGGCGGCCCGGGCAGCCACGACGCCAGCGCGCTGTCCGGCCGCATGGAATGGACCCTCGGTCTCAAGGGCCTCGGACTGGAGCTGCTCGCGCGCCAGTCGTGCTGCCTCAACGGCACGGTCGCGGTGCAGGTGAAGCCGGGCTTCGGCCGCATGAACGTGACCCTCGTGCCGCCGCTGGGCGGCTGGATCGGGCAGTGGCCCAGCGCCTGGCTCGGCGGCATGGGCACGCCGTTCAACACGCTGCAGCTGGGCGGCGCGATCCGCCTCACCTCGCCGGGCATCAGCTTCGAGTCGGTGCAGGGCCGCTGGCTGGTGCGCGGCCGCGCCGACGTCGAGCTCGTCAACGCATCGTCGCGCCTGTCGACGCTCGATTCGCTGGGCAGCTACCGCCTCACGCTCAACGGCGACCCCTCCGGCTCGGGCGCCTCGCAGCTCACGCTGAGCACCACCGAAGGCGCGCTGCAGCTCAGCGGCAACGGCACCTGGGGCGCCAACGGCGTGCGCTTTCGCGGCGAGGCGCGGGCCGCCTCGGGCGACGACGCCGCACTGGCGAACCTCCTGAACATCATCGGACGGCGCGAGGGTGCGCGGTCCGTCATTTCGATCGGATGACCATGAAGCTACGCAAACCCTCGACCTCCTGGCAGACGCTGCCGCGACGGCTTGCGATACGCACGCTGGCCGCCGCGCTGTGCCTGTCCATGGGGGTCCCGCCGGCCGTGCAAGCCCAGTCGAGCGCCGCCAAGTTCCGCGGCGGCGAGCCGGTCACGGTCAACTTCGTCAATGCCGACATCGAAGGCGTGACCCGCGCGATGGCGGCCATCCTCAAGCAGCAGTTCGTGGTCGATCCGCGCGTCAAGGGCACCATCACGCTGTACAGCGAGGAGCCGCTGTCGCCGCGCGAGGCCTACCTCAATTTCCTCGCGGCCCTGCGCGGCCTGGGCTTCACCGTGGTCGAGTCGGGCGGCATCTACAAGGTCGTGCCCGAGGCCGATGCCAAGCTGCAGGCGGGCACGGTGTCGGTGGGCGAGGTAGGTCGACGCGGCGACCAGATCATCACGCAGATCTTCAAGCTCAGCCACGAGAGCGCGAACAACCTGGTGCCGGTGCTGCGGCCGCTGATCAGCCCCAACAACACCATCAACGCGAATCCCGGCAACAACTCGCTGATCATCACCGACTACGCCGACAACCTGCAGCGCATCGCCAAGATCATCGCGGCCATGGACACGCCGGCCGCCGGCGACGTCGAGGTGATCCCGCTGCAGCACGCGGTGGCCTCCGACATCGCCGCGCTGGTGCAGCGCCTGACCGACCCGACCGGCGGCGGCCCCGTGGTGCCGGGCATCGCCGGCACGGGATCGGCCTCCGTGCTGGTCGATCCGCGCAGCAACTCGCTGCTGGTGCGCGCGCCCAACCCGGCGCGCATGTCCGCCATCCGCTCGCTGGTGGCCAAGCTCGACCGTCCGATCAGCGGCGGCAACGCGCTGGGCAACATCTGGGTCGTGTACCTGAAGAATGCCGATGCCGTGAAGCTGGCCGCGGTGCTGCGCGCGGCCTACGGCTCGGGCGCCGGCGCGTCGACCACGCCGACGACCACGCCGACGGTCGCCACCCCTGCCGCGCCCACCACGGCGGGCGCGCAGGCCGGCGCGTCGGCTCAGGCCACTTCGCCGCTGGCCGCCTCGCCCAGCCCGTCGACCGGCGGCTTCATCCAGGCCGACCCGGCCACCAACTCGCTGATCATCACCGCGCCCGAGCCGCTGTACCGCCAGCTGCGGGTGATGATCGACCAGCTCGACTCGCGCCGTGCGCAGGTCTACATCGAGAGCATGATCGTCGAGGTGTCGGGCGACAACGCCGCCGACTTCGGCTTCCAGTGGCAGGGCCTGCTGGGCAAGAACGGCGACAAGTACGGCGTGGCCGCCGGCACCAACTTCAGCAGCGGCGGGCCGAACATCATCGACCTGTCGGTCCAGGCGGCAGTGGGCGGTACCAACGCCAAGCCCGGCGAAGGCCTGAACATCGGCCTGATCCGCAACTATGCGGGCACGTACACCCTGGCCGCCATCGCGCGCGTGCTGCAGAACCAGACCAACACGAACATCGTCTCCACGCCGAACCTCGTCACGCTCGACAACGAAGAGGCGAAGATCGTGGTCGGCAGCAACGTGCCGTTCATCACCGGCCAGTTCACCAACACCGGCACCGCCACCACCAGCCCGTTCCAGACCATCGAGCGCAAGGACGTTGGCATCACGCTGCGGATCAAGCCGCAGATCGGCGAAGGCGGCACGGTGCGCATGACCATCTTCCAGGAGTCCTCCAGCGTGCAGGACAAGGCCGTCGTGGGCACGAGCAATGCCGGCCCGTCGACCAACAAGCGATCGATCGAATCGACGGTGATCGTGGACGACGGCCAGATCCTCGTGCTCGGCGGCTTGATCGAGGATCGCTTCACCGAGACCAAGTCGAAGGTGCCGCTGCTCGGCGACATCCCCGGCCTGGGCGCGCTGTTCCGCAGCGAGAGCCGCACCAAGAACCGGACCAACCTGATGGTGTTCCTGCGACCCGTCGTGATGCGCGACGCCGACACCACCAACAAGGTCTCGCTCGACCGCTACGACCTCATCCGCGGCCAGCAGCAGGACGCCCAGCCGAAGCCGAGCTTCCTCGTGCCGATCAACGAGTCGCCGGTGCTGCCGCCGCCGCGCAAGGTCGAAGGCACGACCGAGCCGCTGAATCCGCCGCCGAGCTCGCCCGGCGCCACGCCGCCCAAGCCGGCGGCGAGCGCGCCCGCCAACTGAGGAGGAGCCCGCCATGGGTGCCCGCCATCCCCTTCCCTATGCCTTCGCCAAGGCGCACACGCTGCTGCTCGAAGACGACGGCTCGCAGCTGGTGCTGTGGGCGCCCGAGTCGGTGCAGCTGTCGGCGCTGAGCGAGGTGCTGCGCCTGTACGACGTCGACGCGCTCGAGCGCGAGGCCGCCAACACGCTCACCCACCGCATCGCCAAGGCCTATGCCGGCGGCGAGTCGAGCGCGGCCACGGTGATCGGCGAAGTGGAAAGCGCGGTCGACCTGAGCCGCATGATGCAGGAGCTGCCGGCCGTCGAAGACCTGCTCGAGGCGGCCAACGACGCGCCCATCATCCGCATGCTCAATGCGCTGCTCACGCAGGCCGCGAAGGACGGCGCCTCCGACATCCACATCGAGCCCTACGAGCGATCGAGCTCGGTGCGCTTTCGCGTCGACGGCACGCTGCGCGAGATCGTCCAGCCCAACAAGGCGCTGCACGCGGCGCTCATCTCGCGGCTGAAGATCATGGCCGAGCTCGACATCGCCGAGAAGCGCCTGCCCCAGGACGGGCGCATCTCGCTGCGCATCGGCGGCCGCGCGGTCGACGTGCGGGTGTCCACCCTGCCCTCGGCCCACGGCGAGCGGGCGGTGCTGCGTCTGCTCGACAAGGGCGAGTCCAAGTTCACCCTCGAGTCGCTCGGCATGGACGGCGAGGTGCTGACCAAGTTCGACCGCCTGATCCAGCAGCCGCACGGCATCGTGCTGGTCACCGGCCCGACCGGCTCGGGCAAGACCACCACGCTTTACGCGTCGCTGGGCCGTGTCGACACCGCGACCACCAACGTGCTGACGGTGGAAGACCCGGTGGAATACGAGCTGGCCGGCATTGGCCAGACCCAGGTCAATCCGAAGATCGACCTCACCTTCGCCAAGGCGCTGCGCGCCATCCTGCGCCAGGACCCCGACGTCATCATGATCGGCGAGATCCGCGACTTCGAAACCGCGCAGATCGCGATCCAGGCCTCGCTCACCGGCCACCTGGTGCTGGCCACGCTGCACACCAACGACGCGCCCTCGGCCGTCACGCGGCTCACCGACATGGGCGTCGAGCCCTTCCTGCTCAGCTCCAGCCTGCTGGGCGTGCTCGCCCAGCGCCTGGTGCGCAAGCTGTGTCCGGACTGCAAGAAGCCCGACGGGCGCGGCCGCTATCACCCGGTGGGCTGCCCGCAGTGCAGCATGAGCGGCTACAAGGGCCGCACGGGCGTCTACGAGCTGATGGTGGCCGACGACAAGGTGCGCTCGATGATCCACAGCCGCGCCGCCGAGTCGCAGCTCTTCGTCGCCGCCGAGCAGGGCGGCCTGCGCTCGATGCGCGAGGACGGCGAGCGGCTGGTCGCCGAAGGCATCACCTCGCCCGAGGAAGTGATGCGCGTCACGCGGGAATAGGTCCGTCTCGATGCCCGCCTACAAGTTCGAGGCGCTCGACGCCACCGGCAAGTCCACCTCGGGCCTGCTGGAAGCCGACAACGCACGTGCCGCGCGCGCCCAGCTGCGCGCCCAGGCGCTGGTGCCCCTGGACGTTTCGCAGGTCGCGGCGGCCGCCGAAAAGGGCGAAGGGCTGCGCTTCCGGCGGCGGGTGTTCTCGTCCACCGGCCTGGCCGTCTGGACGCGCCAGATGGCGGGCCTGGTCGGCAGCGGACTGCCGCTGGAGCGCGCGCTGACGGCCCTGAGTGACGAGGCCGAGGATCCCAAGCAACGCGAGCTGGTCGCCCACCTGCGCTCCGAGGTCAATGCCGGCTCCCCCTTTGCGCGGGCGCTGGCCGGCGCGCCGCGCGAGTTCGACGACGTCTACCGCGGCGTGGTCGCCGCCGGCGAGCAAAGCGGCGCCCTGGGGCAGGTGCTGGAACGCCTGGCCGACGACCTCGAGGAGCGCCAGGCGCTGCGCTCCAAGCTGATCGGCGCGACGCTCTATCCGGCCATCGTGTCGCTGATCGCGGTCGTCATCGTGATCTTCCTCGTCACCTACGTCGTGCCGCAGGTGGCCTCGGTGTTCGCGAGCTCCAAGCGCGCCTTGCCCGCGCTCACCGTGGCCATGCTCGCGATCAGCGCCTTCATGCGCAACTACGGCTGGCTGATGCTGCTGGTGATCCTGGCCGGCGGCTTCGCGCTGGGCATGTCGCTGCGCAACGAGGCCTTTCGCGAGCGCTTCGATGCCGGCTGGCTGGGCCTGCCGCTGGTGGGCCGCCTCTCGCGTGGCTACAACGCGGCGCGCTTCGCCGGCACGCTGGCCATGCTGGCCGGCGCCGGCGTGCCCATCCTGAAGGCCTTGCAGGCGGCCGCCGAGACCTTGTCCAACCGCGCCATGCGTGCCGATGCGCTGGAGGCGCTGGTGCAGGTGCGCGAGGGCGCGCCGCTGGCGTCGGCGCTGGCGGGCAAGAAGCGCTTTCCGGGATTGCTCGCCATGTTCTGCCGCCTCGGCGAGCAGACCGGGCAGCTGCCGCGCATGCTCGACCGCGCGGCCAAGCAGCTCGCGGCCGAGGTGCAGCGGCGGGCGATGCAGTTCGCGACGATCCTGGAGCCGCTGTTGATCGTCGGCATGGGGGGCGTGGTGATGCTGATCGTGCTCGCCGTGCTCATGCCGATCATTCAACTCAACACCTGGGTGAGGTGACCCGGGTTGCACCCGGGCGACGGGCCGTAGCCGGGGTGCAACCCGGGGTCCCCCGCGATTGCAGGTCCCGGCCCGTGAACCGGCAAGGCCCTTCCGGGAACTCACACAGCAGGCACGCAATCTGCATCACAAGAAGCCTGGTTTCCACCGCCTTTTGCCGTGGCCGGGCAAGCCGTCTTCTGCTTCAATCGAGGCAGAGCCGTGCTGTTCGGAGGTTCCCATGGGCGATTCCAAGGATCTCGTTCCCGTCGCGCGCCGGGCCATCCCCATCGCGCGGATGCGCCATGTCTACCGGGTCGACGAGGTCGGGCGAAAGCTCGACAAGCTGCCGCCCAAGGAGCACGACAACCTGCGTGCCACCTACGAGCGCATGATCGAGAAGGGCTCCGAGCGCTTCCAGGTCAAGCCCTCCGGCCTGCCCGTCATGGATCACCTCTACGACGACCTGCCCAACTTCGCCGAGGTGCTCGACGACGTCCGCCGCCAGCTTGCGCTGTGCGAGGACAGCCGCGACGCGCTCGAGATCACGCCGCTGCTGCTGCTCGGCCCGCCCGGCGTCGGCAAGACGCACTTCGCGCGCGAGCTGTCCATCCTGCTGGGCACCGGCATGGGCTTCGTGTCGATGAGCTCGCTGACCGCCGGCTGGGTGCTCTCGGGCGCGTCCAGCCAGTGGAAGGGCGCGCGCCCCGGCAAGGTCTTCGAGACCCTGGTCGACGGCCAGTACGCCAACCCGGTGATGGTGGTCGACGAGATCGACAAGGCCGGCGGCGAGCATGCCTACGACCCGCTCGGCGCGCTGTACAGCCTGCTCGAGCACGACACCGCCGAGGCCTTCACCGACGAGTTCGCCGAGGTCGCCATCGACGCGAGCCAGGTGATCTGGGTGGCCACCGCCAACGACGCGCGCAACATCCCCGACCCGCTGCTCAACCGGATGAACGTCTACGAGGTCCAGGCGCCCGGCCGCGAGGCGGCGCGGCACATCGCCGCCAAGCTGTACCGCGCGATCCGCGCCGACCACGACTGGGGCTCGCGCTTCGATCCCGAGCCGGGCACCGACGTGCTCGACCGCATGAGCGAGATGGCCCCGCGCGAGATGCGCCGCGCCTGGATGACGGCCTTCGGCAACGCCAAGCTGGCCCGGCGCGACCACATCGAGCCGGTCGATCTGCCGGACGGCGGACCGCGCAAGGCCGCAATCGGCTTCGTCCAGTAGGTCTCAGGTGCTGACGCCGGCGAAGTTGCGCAGGCCTTCCAGGTCCAGCACGGTCACCCCGCGGGGCTCCACCCGCAGCAGCCCGCCGTCCTGCAGCCGCCGCAGCGCCACGTTGGCCCGCTGGCGCGACACGCCGCACAGCAGCGCGATCTCCTGCTGGTGCAGGTCGACGTAGGCGCGTGCCTCGGGGTACAGGTCGGTGTTGAACAGCGTCGCGATGCAGCGCGCCACCCGCGCGTCGGGCCCCAGCAGGCGGTCGTACTCCAGCATCCCGATGAACAGGCTCAGGCGCGAGTTCATCAGGTTCTGCAGGTGGTGGTTGAACGGCAGGCTGGTGTTGCGCAGCCGCTCGAAAGTCGCGAACGGCACCAACGCGACCCGCGAGGGCCGCAAGGCCACCACGTCGTAGCGGCGCGGCTCTCGCTTGATGAGCGAGCCTTCGCCGAACCAGCCGCCCGTGTTCATGCCGGTGAGCGTCGACACCTTGCCGTCGGGCGAGGTCACCGACATCTTCAGCAAGCCGTCGATCACCCCCATCCAATGATCGACCGGCTGGCCCATGCGCGCGACGAAGCCGCCGGCGGGCACCTGGCGCTCGAAGGCCTCGGTGACGACGCGGTCGAGCTCGTGGGGCGTGAGCGTGCGGCTCCACACCGACTTGTGCAGCAGGTCGGACAGGGTCCGCACCTGTCCCGGACCGGTGGTCGCCAGGCTGAGGTGGCGATGCTTCATCGGATGAACTTTCCGCCGCGTCCGATCATGGTCAGCTCGACGAAGCGCGACGCGTTGCGCCCCGGCTGCTGGAAGTTGAGCTCGAAGCCGCCCAGGTCCAGGCGCTTGATGCCCCACACCGCATCGAGAAAGGCCTTGCGGGTCAGGTTGCGCCCGGCGCGCTTGAGCGCCTCGATGAACGCCCGCGCGTTGATGTAGCCCTCGAGCGCGAGGTGCGAGGGCTCGATCGCCCCCGGCTTGGCGCGCCAGGCATGCTGGAAGTCGCGCACCAGCGGCACGACGGTGTTGCTGGGCATGGGCATGACCTGCGTCACCGCAATGCCCACGCCGTCGCCGCCCAGCGCGTTCAGCGTCGCGGCCGAGCCCATCACCGACAGCGCATACAGCGGCAGGCCGCGACGCTCGGCTCGGATGGCCTTGACGAAGCCGATCGTGGGCTTGCCGGCCAGGCCGAGCAGCACCGCCTCGGGTTGGGCCGCGGCGACCTGCTTGGCGGCCGCCTCGGCATCGGACGCGTCGTTCTGGATCGAGGCCACGGCCACCCGGGTGACTTGGTGACGCACCATCGCGGCCTCGGCCGCCTGCAACACCTCCTTGCCGAAGGAGTTGTTCTGATGGACCACCGCGATGCGCTTGAGGTTGATGGTGGCCAGGTGCTCCACCAGCCGCTCGGTCTCCTCGGCATAGCTCGCGCGCACGTTCAGCACGTTGCGCATGTCCGTCGGCCGGGCCGAGTTGGCGCCGGTCAGCGGCGAGAAGCACGGCACGTCGGTGTTGCGAAGCAGCGGGAGCATGCCTTCGATGATCGGCGTTCCCATGCAGCTGAACAATCCGAATGTGCCCGGATCCTTGAGGAAGCCGTTGACGTTTTCCAGCGCGCGCTTGACGTCGTAGCCGTCGTCGCGCGCCACCAGCTGGATCTGCCGTCCATGCACGCCGCCTTGCTCGTTGATCGCGTCGAAGCACACCTTGGAGCCGCGGTGCATGGCCGCGCCGATTTCCGCCAGCGGCCCGCTGAAGGCGATCGACTGGCCGAGCCGGATCACGTCGTCGGACTGGCCCAGGGCGAGTCGCGGCGCCGCGGTGACGGCCGCCAGCGCGGCGGCCTCGACGAGCAGGCGGCGGCGGCTGAGCGAAGCCCGGAAACCGCTGGAAACGGGGCAGTGGGTCATGGCAGCAACTCCTCGGAAAGTGGCGGGATCGTAGGAATCGCCTCCTGCGCGTCCTGTCGTCGAAACGACAAACATGAAACGGACTGCACCGTGATTTCCCGCAAGCGCAGCGAGCCGCCGCCGGCAGCGTGATGGAAGTCGCGTCGCGCGACTTCCTTATCATGGCCCGCATGCCCATCTCACTGGACGGCCAGCTCGTCGTCGCGATCTCTTCCCGCGCGCTGTTCGACTTCGAGGAAGAGAACCAGGTCTTCGAGGCTTCGGACGACCGTGCCTACATGCGCCTGCAACTCGAGCGCGTGGACACGCCGGCCAAGCCCGGCGTGGCGTTCTCGCTGGTGAACAAGCTGCTCGCCTTCAACGCCGGCGACACGCCGCGTGTCGAGGTGGTGATCCTGTCGCGCAACGACCCGGTGTCGGGCATGCGGGTGTTTCGCTCGGCCAAGCACTACGGCCTGACCATCCAGCGCGGCGTGTTCACCCGCGGACAGTCGCCCTGGCGCTACCTGCGGCCGCTGTCGGCCAATCTCTTCCTGTCGACCAACGAGCCCGACGTGCGCTCGGCGCTGGCCGCGGGCGTGCCCGCGGCGCGCGTCTATCCGCAGTCGGCGCGCGCTTCCACCGACCATCCGAACGAAGTGCGCATCGCTTTCGACGGCGACGCGGTGCTCTTCTCCGACGAGGCCGAGCAGGTCTTCCAGCGCGACGGCCTCGATGCCTTCCAGACCCACGAGCTCGCACAGGCGCAGACGCCCCTGGCGGCCGGGCCGTTCAAGCCGCTGCTCGAGGCGCTGCACCGGCTGCAGCGCGAGCCCGGCGGCATGCGCATCCGCACCGCGCTGGTCACGGCACGCAGTGCGCCGGCGCACGAGCGCGCGGTGCGAACGCTGATGGGGTGGCACATCGAGGTCGACGAGGCGATGTTCCTCGGCGGGCTGCCCAAGGGCGCGTTCCTGCGTGAGTTCGAGCCGGATTTCTTCTTCGACGACCAGACGGGGCACGTGGAGAACGCGTTGACGCACGTGCCGGCGGGGCACGTGGCCGCCGGGGTCAGCAATCAATCGTCGCACTGACCCCGGGTTGCACCCGGGCTACCCCTGGGCGGCAGTCAGGGCGTCGAGGAACATGCGGGCCTTGTCGGCGGTCTGGCGCGGGGTCTGGCCCGGCAGGTAGAGGTCGCTGCCGGCGCCGACGCCCACGCAGCCGGCACGCAGGAAGTTGGCCAGGTTGTCCGGGCGCACGCCGCCCACCGCGAACAAGCTCGTGCCCGACGGCAGCACCGAGCGCAATGCGCCGATGTGGGCGGGGCCGAGCGACGAGGCGGGGAAGACCTTCAGCACCTGCGCACCGGCGCGCAGCGCCGCGAAGGCCTCGGTCGCTGTCGTGCAGCCGATGACTGTCACGAGGCCCTGCTCGCGCGCCCGCGCGACCAGCGCCGGATCGGTGTGCGGCGTGACCATCAACCGGCCGCCCGCGGCGACCAGCTCCTGCAGCTGGTCGTCGCGCCACACCGTGCCGGCGCCCACCAGCGCCCGGCTGCCGGCATGGCGTGCGATGGCTTCGACGCTGCGCTGCCACTGCGGCGAATTGGTCGGGACCTCGATGCAGTCGATGCCGGCTTCGAGCAGTGCATCGGCCTGGGCGATCGCCTCGGCCGGCTCGATGCCGCGCAGGATCGCGATCAGAGGGGTGCGCGTGGCCCACGCGCTGCTGGGTGTATCGCTCATGATGGCCTCCCCGTGTCGTCGTCGGGAACGAACAGCGCGTTGCGCAGGCCTTCGAGGTCGAGCACGCGCACGCCGCCGTACTCGATGCGGATCAAAGCACGCGACTGCAGTGCATGCAAGGCCTCGTTGACCCGCTGGCGCGACAGCCCCACCACATAGCCCAGCTCCTGCTGCGTGATGCGCAGCAGCTGGCCCACGCCGGGATAGAGCACCGGATGGAACATCGCGGCCAGCCCGCGTGCCACACGCGAGTCGGTGTCGTTCAGGCGGTCGATCTCGCGCGCCGCGATGAACTGGCCCACGCGCTCGTTGAGCTGGTTCAGCACGAAGCGGTTGAAGGCCAGGCTGCTGTCGAGCAGCTCGTGGAAGGTCTCCATCGGCAGCCCGGCCACCGTGCTGCGGCGCAAGGCCTGGATGTTGTAGCGGTAGGGCTCGCGCTTGAGCAGCGTGCCCTCGCCGAACCAGCCGCCGGGCGGGATGCCGGTGAAGGTGATGGGCGGCCCGGCCGAGTTGTCGTTGCTCATCTTGAGCAGGCCGTCGATGAGCCCGAACCAGTAGGTGGGCGCGCGTCCGATGCGGCACAGCAGGTCGCCGGGCTGCGCGGTGGCGGCGCGCAGCGCGGCGCGCGCGTGCTCCTGCTCGGCGTTGCTCAGCGAACGGATCCAGGGCACGCCGTCGAATTCTTCATCCGACAGCGGCCGGGCGCGCTGCCACAGCGGAACGGGCGTGGGGACGACGGCCATATCACCAGGGAAAGTCCGTAGCGGGGTGTCCCTAGGATTGTCGTCACAACGACAACATGACGTCAAACTCTTCTCTAGCATCCGACCCCAATGAGACCGCTGGCGTGCAGCGATCCCAAGGAGAAGAACGGTGTCCTCGACGACCTTTCCCCGCCTGCTGCTCGACCATGCTGCACACCGCCCCCATGCGGCCGCGCTGCGAGAAAAGGAATACGGCATCTGGCAGACCACGACCTGGTCGCAGCTCGCCGCCCTGGTGCGCGACATGGCGGCCGGTCTCGCGCAAGCCGGCCTGAAGCGCGGCGAGCACGTGGTGGTCGTGGGCGACAACCGGCCGCGGCTGTATGCCGCCATGCTCGCGGCCCAGTCCATCGGCGCCGTCCCGGTGCCGCTCTACCAGGACGCGGTGGCCGCCGAGTTCGTCTTCCCGATCAACAACGCCGAGGTCGCCTTCGCCATCGTCGAGAACCAGGAGCAGGTCGACAAGATGCTGGAGCTGCGACCGCAGTGCCCGCAGCTCGCGAAGATCTGGTTCGACGACCCGCGCGGCCTGCGCAACTACAAGGAGCCCGGGCTCGATTCGCTCGATGTGCTGATCGACACCGGGCGCGGCTTCAACGCGCGCCGGCCCGGCTTCTTCGACGAGGAGGTGCGGCGCACGCAGCCCGACGACGTCGCGGCGATGTTCTTCACCTCGGGCACGACCGGCAACCCGAAGGGCGTGGTCCACAGCCACTTCACGCTGTCCGACCGCGCCCGCGCCGGCGCCAACTTCGACCGACTGACGCCCGACGAAGAGGTGCTGGCCTACCTGCCGCCGGCCTGGATCGGCCAGAACATCTTCTCGTATGCGCAGTGGCTGGTCTGCGGCTACGTCGTCAACTGCCCCGAGTCCGCGGGCACGGTGATGATCGACCTGAAGGAGATCGGCCCGACCTACTACTTCGCGCCGCCCAGCGTGTTCGAGGGCCTGCTCACCAGCGTGATGATCCGCATGGATGACGCGGGTGCGCTCAAGCGCTGGCTGTTCCAGCGCTTCATGGCGGTGGCGCGCCGCGTCGGGCCGACCCGGATGGACGGCGGTGCGGTGGGCTTGGGCGATCGCATCGTCTATGCGCTGGGCAACCTGGTGATCTATGGGCCGCTGCGCAACACCCTGGGGTTGTCGCGGGTGCGCGTGGCCTACACCGCCGGCGAGGCGATCGGCCCCGATCTGTTCACCTTCTACCGCGCCATCGGCATCAACCTCAAGCAGCTCTACGGCTCGACCGAGACGGCGGTGTTCGTGTGCATGCAGCCCGACAACGCGGCCAAGGCCGACACCGTCGGCGTGCCTTGCGAAGGCGTGGAGCTGCAGGTCACCGGAAGCGGCGAGATCCTGATCCGCTCGCCCGGGCTGCTCAAGGGCTACTACAAGAACGCGGTCGCCACCGACGAGGTGCTCTCGCCGGAAGGCTGGTACCGCACCGGCGACGCCGGCTTCGTCGACGCGAGCGGGCACCTGAAGATCATCGACCGCGCCAAGGACGTCGGGCGCCTGGTCGGCGGGCCGAACGACGGCGCCATGTTCGCGCCCAAGTACGTCGAGAACAAGCTCAAGTTCTTCCCGTACATCCAGGAAGCGGTGGCCTTCGGCGACAAGCGCGACCGCGTCTGCGCCTTCATCAACATCGACTTCAACGCCGTCGGCAACTGGGCCGAGCGCAAGAACCTGCCCTACGCCGGCTACACCGACCTGGCGCAGAAGCCCGAGGTCTATGCGCTCATCCGCGATTGCGTGGAGCAGGTCAACGCCGACCTCGCCGCCGACGACAAGCTCTCGGGCAGCCAGGTGACGCGCTTCCTGGTGCTGCACAAGGAGCTCGACGCCGACGACGGCGAGCTCACCCGCACGCGCAAGGTCCGGCGCGGCTACATCGGCGAGAAGTACGGCGTGCTGGTCGATGCGATGTACGCCGGCAAGGCCACGCAGTTCATCGAGACGCAGGTGAAGTTCGAGGACGGGCGCACGGGCGTCGTGGCGGCCGATCTGAAGATCGAGGATGCCAAGACCTTCTCGACGGTGAGGCAGGCGGCATGAGCGAACGTGCCATCGGCGATGTCGTGCTCGACATCAACAACATCTCCCTCAGCTTCGGCGGCGTCAAGGCGCTCACCGACATCAGCTTCAACGTGCGCGAGCACGAGATCCGCGCCATCATCGGACCGAACGGCGCCGGCAAGAGCTCGATGCTCAACTGCATCAACGGCGTGTACCAGCCGCAGCAGGGCTCGATCACCTTCCGCGGCAAGACCTTCAAGCACATGAACTCGCGCCAGGTCGCCGAGATGGGCGTGGCGCGCACCTTCCAGAACCTGGCGCTGTTCAAGGGCATGAGCGTGCTCGACAACATCATGACGGGTCGCAACCTGCGCATGAACTGCAACCTGCTGCTGCAGGCCATCCGCGTCGGCCCGGCCCAGCGCGAGGAGATCAGGAACCGCGAGTTCGTCGAGCGCATCATCGACTTCCTCGAGATCCAGCCCTACCGCAAGACGCCGGTGGGCCGCCTGCCCTACGGCCTGCAAAAGCGCGTCGACCTCGGCCGCGCGCTCGCCATGGAGCCCAAGGTGCTGCTGCTCGACGAGCCCATGGCCGGCATGAACGTCGAGGAGAAGCAGGACATGTGCCGCTTCATCCTGGACGTGAACGACGAGTTCGGCACGACGATCGTGCTCATCGAGCACGACATGGGCGTGGTGATGGACATCTCCGATCGCGTGGTCGTGCTCGACTACGGCAAGAAGATCGGCGACGGCACGCCCGACGAGGTGCGCGGCAATGCCGACGTCATCCGGGCCTATCTCGGCACCACGCACTGAGGGCATTCGCGATGGGCTTCTTCCTCGAGACACTCTTCGGCGGCCTGATGACAGGCATGCTGTATTCGCTGGTGGCGCTCGGCTTCGTGCTGATCTTCAAGGCCTCGGGCGTGTTCAACTTCGCGCAGGGCGCGATGGTGCTGTTCGCGGCGCTGGCGATGGCGCGATTCTCCGAATGGGTGCCGGCCTGGACCGGCTTGCAAAGCCGCTTTCTCGCCAACGCGATCGCCTTCGCCCTGGCCCTGCTGCTGATGGTGGCGGTGGCCTGGCTGATCGAGCGCCTGGTGCTCGGCAAGCTGGTGAACCAGGAGGGCATCACGCTGCTGATGTCCACGCTGGGCATCTCCTACTTCCTCGACGGCTTCGGCCAGACGCTGTTCGGCAGCGACATCTACAAGATCGACGTCGGCATGCCCAAGGAGCCGCTGTTCCTCTTCGAGTCGATGTTCCAGGGCGGCGTGCTGGTGAACCAGGAAGACCTGGTGGCCGCCGGCGTGGCCGCGGCGCTGGTGGCCAGCCTGGCCCTGTTCTTCCAGTACACCGGCACCGGCCGCGCGCTGCGCGCTGTGGCCGACGACCACCAGGCGGCGCAGTCGATCGGCATCCCGCTCAAGCGCATCTGGGTCATCGTGTGGAGCGTGGCCGGCTTCGTCGCGCTGGTGGCCGGCGTGATCTGGGGCAGCAAGCTGGGCGTGCAGTTCTCGCTGTCGGTGCTGGCGCTCAAGGCGCTGCCGCTGGTGATCCTGGGTGGGCTGACCTCGGTGCCGGGCGCCATCGTCGGCGGGCTGATCCTCGGTGCGGGCGAGAAGATCGCCGAAGTGTTCCTCGGACCCAAGCTGGGCGGCGGCATCGAGATCTGGTTCGCCTATGTGCTCGCCCTGGTCTTCCTGCTGATCCGGCCGCAAGGGCTGTTCGGCGAAAAAATCATCGACCGCGTCTGAGCTGGAGGGAGCACGACATGCTTTACCGCGAGAACGGCCAGTTCAAGACCACCTACCGCGCCGACCTGCAGATCTTCCCGATCCAGCAGGACCGCATCGCCCTGATGCTGTTCCTCCTCGTCGCCTTCGTCGCCGTGCCGATGTTCGCGAGCGAATACCTGTTTCGCGCCATCCTGATTCCCTTTCTGATCCTGTCGCTGGCCGCGATCGGGCTGAACATCCTCGTCGGCTACTGCGGGCAGATCTCGCTGGGCACCGGCGCCTTCATGGCGGTGGGCGCCTACGCGGCCTACAACTTCTTCGTGCGCATCGAGGGCATGCCGCTGGTCGTGGCCTTGCTGCTCGGCGGCTTGTGCGCCACCGCCGTCGGCGTGGTCTTCGGCATCCCGTCGCTGCGCATCAAGGGCCTGTACCTCGCGGTGGCCACGCTCGCGGCGCAGTTCTTCGCCGACTGGACCTTCCTGCGCATCAAGTGGTTCACCAACGACTCGTCCTCCGGCTCGGTGAGCGTGTCGGGGCTGAGCCTGTTCGGCTTCCCGGTCGAGACACCGGTGCAGAAGTACCTGTTCTGCCTGATGGCGGTCGCCGGCTTCGGGCTGCTCGCCAAGAACCTGGTGCGCGGCGCGATCGGCCGCGAGTGGATGGCCATGCGCGACATGGACGTGGCCGCCGCGGTCATCGGCATCCGCCCGGTGTACGCCAAGCTGAGCGCCTTCGCGGTCAGCTCCTTCATCGTCGGCGTGGCCGGCGGGCTGTGGGGCTTCGTGCACCTGGGCTCGTGGGAGCCGGCGGCGTTCTCGATCGACCGCTCGTTCCAGTTGCTGTTCATGGTGATCATCGGCGGGCTGGGCTCGATCATGGGCAGCTTCTTCGGGGCCGCCTTCATCGTGCTGCTGCCCATCGCGCTCAACCAGATCCCCGGATGGCTGGGCATCCCCATCTCCACCGCGACCGCATCGCACCTCGAGTCGATGATCTTCGGCGCGCTGATCGTGTTCTTCCTGATCGTCGAGCCGCACGGGCTGGCGCGGCTGTGGTCCATCGCCAAGGAAAAGCTGCGGCTGTGGCCCTTCCCGCATTGACCTCTCTCGCTGCACGGGCAAACGTGCTCTTTCAACTACTCTGGAGGCAAACATGAAACTGAAGTCCCTCGCTGTGGCGGCTGCCGCCGTTGTTGTCGGCCTGGGCGGCCTGGCCGCATCCGATGCCTTCGCGCAGGCCAAGGAGCAGTTCTTCCCGGTGCTGGTCTATCGCACCGGCCCCTACGCCCCCAACGGCGTGCCCTTCGCCAACGGCTACGTCGACTACCTCAAGCTGGTGAATGCGCGCGACGGCGGCATCAACGGTGTCAAGGCGACCTTCGAGGAATGCGAGACCGGCTACGCCACCGACCGCGGCGTCGAGTGCTACGAGCGCCTCAAGGCCAAGGGCCCGACCGGAGCGACGCTGTTCCAGCCGCTGTCCACCGGCATCACCTTCGCGCTGACCGAGAAAGCCCCGGCCGACAAGATCCCGCTCATCACCGCCGGCTACGGACGCTCCGAATCGGCCGACGGCGGCGTGTTCAAGTGGAACTTCCCGCTGACCGGCACCTACTGGGTCGCCGCCGACGTGCTGATCCAGCACATCGCGAAGAAGGAAGGCGGCTTCGACAAGCTCAAGGGCAAGAAGATCGCGCTCGTCTACCACGACTCGCCCTACGGCAAGGAGCCGATTCCGCTCCTCACCGAGCGCAGCAAGATGCACGGCTTCGAGCTCACCACCATCCCGGTCACCCACCCCGGCGTGGAGCAGAAGGCCGCGTGGCTGCAGATCCGCCAGAACCGGCCCGATTACGTGTTCCTGTGGGGCTGGGGCGTGATGAACTCGACCGCGCTGAAGGAAGCGGTTGCCACCGGCTATCCGCGCGACAAGATGTACGGCGTGTGGTGGGCCGCGGCCGAGCCCGACGTGAAGGACGTGGGCGACGGCGCCAAGGGCTACCACGGCCTCGCGCTGCAGCACGGGGCGGGCACCTCCAAGGTCCACCAGGACGTCATCAAGTACCTGCACGACAAGGGCCAGGGTACCGGTCCGAAGGAAGAAGTGGGCACCGTGCTGTACACCCGCGGCTTGATGTCGGCCATGCTGGCCGTCGAAGGCGTGAAGCGCGCACAGGAGAACTTCGGCAAGAAGCCGCTCACCGGCGAGCAGGTGCGCTGGGGCCTGGAGAACCTGGCGCTCGACCAGAAGAAGCTCGACGCCCTCGGCTTCGCCGGCGTGATGCGCCCGATCAGCACCTCGTGCGCCGACCACATGGGCGCGTCGTGGGCGCGCGTGCAGACCTGGGACGGCGCCAGGTGGAGCTTCAGCTCCGAGTGGTACCAGGCCGACGAGCAGATCATCAAGCCGATGGTCAAGGCCGCCGCCGACAAGTACGCGGGCGAGAAGAAGCTGACCCGGCGCACGCCCGCCGATTGCGGTTCCACCGCGTCCTGACGAGAAACCCCGGCGCGACAGGCGTCGCGCCGGGAGGGAGAATTCATGAGCGCGACACCTCCGACCCTTCTCAACGTCAACGGCATCGAGGTCATCTACAACCACGTGATCCTGGTGCTGAAGGGCGTGTCGCTGCAGGTGCCCGAAGGCGGCATCGTGGCGCTGCTGGGCGGCAATGGCGCCGGCAAGACCACCACGCTGCGCGCGGTCAGCAACCTGCTGGCCGGCGAGCGCGGCGAGGTGACCAAGGGCTCGATCGAGCTGCGCGGCGAGCGCATCGAGGCGCTGAGCACCTCCGACATGGTCGAGCGCGGCGTGATCCAGGTGATGGAAGGCCGTCACTGCTTCGGCCACCTGACGATCGAGGACAACCTCATGACCGGCGCGTACACGCGCAAGGACGGCAAGGCCGCGGTCGCGCAGACGCTGGAGAAGGTCTACAACTACTTCCCGCGCCTGAAGACGCGGCGCGGCTCGCAGGCCGCCTACACCTCGGGTGGCGAGCAGCAGATGTGTGCCATCGGCCGCGCGCTGATGGCCAATCCGAAGATGGTGCTGCTCGACGAGCCCTCGATGGGCCTCGCGCCGCAGATCGTCGAGGAGGTGTTCGAGATCGTGAAGGACCTGAACACCAAGGAGCGCGTGACCTTTCTGCTCGCCGAGCAGAACACCCACATGGCGCTGCGCTATGCCGACTACGGCTACATCATGGAGAACGGCCGCATCGTGATGGACGGCGCCGCCAAGGCCTTGTCGGAGAACGAGGACGTCAAGGAGTTCTACCTCGGCATGGGCGGCGGCGACCGCAAGAGCTTCCGCGACGTGAAGAGCTACAAGCGCCGCAAGCGCTGGCTGTCCTGAGGAGGGCACCGCATGGACGACTCTTTCGCGCCGCCCCCGTTCAAACCCGCCGAGGCCCTGCTGCAGCTCAAGCGCAGCCTGCGCGAGCAAAAGCCCCTGGCCGAGCGCGGCGAAGGCTTCGAGCTGCAGGGCATGCGGGTCATCGAGCTGGACAGCGACGCCAGCACGATCACCGTGCGGCTCGCGAAGCGGCAGTCGCGCACTCCCGAGTGGGATCGCGTCGTGCTGAAGAACAGTGCCGACGTGCGCAAGTGCGTCGACGAGGTCAGGAAGCGCCTGGCGCGCTGGACGGAGGAATGACTTGATGCCGCACGCCTTCTACGACGAGCTCGAGACACGCGATCCACAGCGGCGCGAACAAGCGCTCATGGCTGCGCTGCCGCGCCAGGTGGCGCACGCACGCGCCCACGCGAGCGCTTTCGCGGAGCTGCTGCGCGACGTCACGCCGGCGGACGTCGCGAGCCGCGCGGCGCTCGCGCAGTTGCCCGTGACGCGCAAGCACGAGTTGCTCGAGCGGCAGAAGGCCGCGCGCGGCAAGGGCGACGTGTTCGGCGGCTTCTCTGCCGTCGGCTGGCGGCCGCGCCAGGGCGCGCGCCGCGTGTTCGCTTCGCCGGGGCCGATCTACGAGCCGGAGGGCCACGGCGACGACTACTGGCGCGCGGCGCGGGCGATGCACGCCGCCGGCTTTCGCGCCGGCGACCTGGTGCACAACAGCTTCAGCTACCACCTCACGCCGGCCGGCTCGATGATGGAGACCGGCGCCCTCGCCCTCGGCTGCACGGTGTTCGCCGGCGGCGTCGGCAACACCGAGCTGCAGGTGCAGGCCGCGGCCGACCTGCGTCCGCATGCCTATGCGGGCACGCCCAGCTTCCTCAAGATCCTGCTCGACAAGGCCGGCGACATGGGCGTGGAGCTGCCGACGCTGCGCAAGGCACTGCTGTCCGGCGAGGCCTTCCCGCCCAGCGTGCGCGACTGGCTGGCCGAGCGTGGCGTGACCGGCTACCAGTGCTACGCGACGGCCGACCTCGGGCTCGTCGCCTACGAGACCTCGGCCCGCGAAGGCCTGGTGCTCGACGAAGGCGTCATCGTCGAGATCGTGCGCCCCGGCACCGGCGACCCGGTGCCCGAAGGCGAGGTCGGCGAGCTGGTGGTGACGACGCTCAACCCCGACTACCCGCTCATCCGCTTCGGCACCGGCGACCTGTCGGCGGTGCTCCCCGGCACCTGTCCCACCGGCCGCACCAACACCCGCATCCGCGGCTGGATGGGCCGCGCCGACCAGACGGCCAAGGTGCGCGGCATGTTCGTCCATCCGGGGCAGATCGCCGACATCGCGCGCCGCCATCCGGAGGTGCAGCGCGCGCGCCTGGTCGTGAGCGGCCAGATGGCGAACGACCGCATGACCCTGCAGGTCGAGGTCGCGCAGCAGCCCGACGGCCTGTCGGCGCGCATCGCCGACAGCATCCGCGACGTGACCAAGCTGCGCGGCGACGTGGTGCTGAGCGCACCGGGCACGCTGCCCAACGACGGCAAGGTGATCGAAGACGCGCGCAGCTACGAGTGAGCCGACAGGAAATACCCTTTAAGTAGTTCCCGACATGGCGCGTCGATGGCGGCTGCCGACAATTCGGGCCTGCCTCGACCACAAAGGACCTCCGCCATGAACCGTCTGCTGTTTGCCGCCGTGGCCGCGCTGACCGCATCCACGGCTTTCGCCGAATACCCCGACAAGCCGATCACCATCGTCGTGCCCTTCGCCGCCGGCGGACCCACCGACAAGGTGGCGCGCGACCTGGCCGAGGCGCTGCGCAAGCCCCTGGGCAACGCGACCATCATCATCGAGAACGTCGGCGGCGCCGGCGGCACGCTGGGCGCCACCAAGGTCGCCAAGGCCACACCCGACGGCTACACCCTGCTGCTGGCCCACGCCGGCATCTCGACCGCGCCGGCGCTGTACCGCAACCTGCAGTACAAGACCCTGGAAGACTTCGAGTACCTCGGCATGATCAACGAGGTCCCGATGACGCTGGTGGGCAAGCCCACGCTGCCGGCCACCACTTACCCCGAGCTGGTGAAGTGGCTCGAGGCCAACAAGGGCAAGATCAACCTCGCCCACGCCGGGCTGGGATCGGCCTCGCACCTGTGCGGCCTGATGTACCAGAGCACCACCAAGATGGAAATGCAGACCGTGCCGTACAAGGGCACCGGCCCGGCCATGACCGACCTGATCGGCGGCCAGGTCGACCTGATGTGCGACCAGACCACCAACACCACCGGGCAGATCGAGAGCGGCAAGATCAAGGCCTATGCCGTCACGACGAAGTCGCGCCTGAAGAGCCCGCAACTGGCCAAGCTGCCCACGCTCGACGAGTCGGGTCTCAAGGGCTTCAACGTGACGATCTGGCACGCGATGTACGCGCCCAAGGGCACGCCGAAGGCGGCGCTCGACAAGGTCAACACCGCGCTGAAGGCCGCCCTGAAGGACGCCGATTTCGTCAAGCGCGAAGAGGCGCTGGGCGCGGTCATCGTCAGCGACGGTCGCGTCAATCCGGCCGAGCACAAGAAGTTCGTCGAGAGTGAAATCAACAAATGGGGACCGGTGATCAAGGCAGCCGGACAGTACGCCGACTGAGCAACTTGCACTGTTGCAAGCCGCCTTCGGGCGGCTTTTTTCATGGGCGCAGCGTGATCGGGATGGTGACCGGTCCGTCGTTGATCAGGTGCACCTGCATGTCGGCGCCGAACTCGCCGCACTCGACTTGCGAATGCTGCTGCCGTGCGGTCGCGACCACGCGGTCGTAGAGCCGCCGGCCGAGCTCGGGCGGCGCGGCGCCGATGAAGCTCGGCCGGTTGCCGGCGGAGACGTCGGCCGCGAGGGTGAACTGGCTCACGACGAGCAGCCCGCCCTGCACGTCGACCACGCTGCGGTTCATCTTGCCGGCCTCGTCCGCGAAGATGCGCAGCTTCAGCAGCTTGGCGACCAGCTTGTCGGCCACGGCCTCGTCGTCGCTCGGCTCGGCGCAGACGAAGACCAGCAGGCCGGCGCCGATCTCGCCGGTCACGCGCCGCGCGACCTCGACGCGCGCCTGCGCCACCCGCTGCACCAGCGCCCTCATGGCACGCCCGGCGAGTCGACGCCCAGCGGCTCCTTGCCCACGGGCAGCAGCTCGATCGTCACCCGCAAGCCTCCCACCGCATCGATGAGCCGGGCTTCGACCTGCTCGCGCTGCGCGGCGGCACGCGCCAGCGTCCAGCCGCCCGGCACGTGCATGTGCAGCTGGCAGAACTTGGCTCCGGCGGCACGGCGCGTGCGCAAGTGGTCGAAGCGGACCTCGTCGCCCGCCAGGCCGCGCAGCGCCTCGTCGATGCGGGCGCGCTCCTCGTCGTTCAGCGCGCGGTCCATGAGGCCGTCGACCGAGCGTCGCAGCAGGCTGGCAGCCTCGCGCAGGATGTTGAGTGCCACCGCGATCGCCAGCAGCGGGTCGAGCCACAGCAGGCCGGTCACCGGCACCAGCAGCACGCCGCCGGCCACGCCGATGGAGGTCCAGACGTCGGTCATCAGGTGACGCGCATCGGCCTCCAGCGCGATCGACTCGTGGTCGCGCGCGGCGCGCAGCATGGCGAGCGCCAGGCCGCCGTTGATCAGCGAGCTGACGACGGACAGCGCCACGCCCACGCCCACATCGGCGAGCGGCTGCGGCGCCATCCAGCGATGCACCGCGGCCCAGATGATCGCGAGCGATGCGCCCAGGATCATCATGGCCTCGAAGCCGCTGGAGAAGTACTCGGCCTTGCTGTGCCCGAAGGGATGGTCCTCGTCGGCCGGCGCCTGCGCGATGGTCACCATGACCAGCGCGAACACGGCGGCGGCCAGGTTGACGAAGGACTCCATCGCATCCGACAGCAGGCCCACCGAGCCGGTGACCCACCACGCCGCGGTCTTCAGGCCGATGGTGGCCAGCGCCGCCCCCACCGACAGCTTGAGGAAGGTGCGAACCGACAGGCGCGTCGCCACCGCGGCCGGCATGCCGGTCAACTCAGCGTGACGCGCGCGAACTTGCGCTTGCCGACCTGCACGATGTAGGTCCCGGCCGGCAGCTTGAGCCCGCGGTCGCTGACGACGGTGCCGTCGACGCGCACGCCGCCGCCGTCGACCAGGCGCAGTGCCTCGCTCGTCGAGGGCGCGAGCATGGCCTGCTTGAGCAGGGCGCCGATGCCCAGGGGGGCGCCGGACAGCGTCACTTCGGGGATGTCATCGGGGACGCCGCCGCGCGCGCGGTTCTCGAAATCGGCCTCGGCCGCATCGGCCGCGGCGGCACCGTGAAAGCGCCCGGTGATCTCCTTGGCCAGCAGGACCTTGGCGTCCTTCGGGTTGCGGCCCGCATCGACCTCGGCGTGCAGCTTGTCGACCTCGGCCTCCGGGCGCGCGCTGAGCAGCAGGAAGTACTTCCACATCAGCGTGTCGCTGATCGACAGCAGCTTGGCGAACATGTCGTTCGCCGGCTCGGTGATGCCGATGTAGTTGTTCTTGCTCTTGGACATCTTCTCGACGCCATCGAGGCCCTCGAGCAGCGGCATGGTCAGGATGCACTGCGGCTCCTGCCCGTACTCGGCCTGCAGGTGGCGGCCCATCAGCAGGTTGAACTTCTGGTCGGTGCCGCCGAGCTCGAGGTCGCTCTGGAGCGCGACCGAGTCGTAGCCCTGCATCAGCGGGTAGAGGAACTCGTGCACGCTGATCGGGGTGCCGGCCTTGAAGCGATCGTGGAAGTCGTTGCGCTCCATCATGCGCGCCACGGTGTAGCGGGCGGCGAGCTGGATCATGCCGCGCGCGCCCAGCGGGTCGCTCCATTCGGAGTTGTAGCGGATCTTGATGCGTGCGGGATCGAGCACCAGCGTCGCCTGCTTGAAGTAGCTCTGGGCGTTGAGCTCGATCTGCTCGCGCGTGAGCGGCGGCCGCGTGGTGTTGCGGCCCGACGGATCGCCGATCAGCGAGGTGAAGTCGCCGATCAGGAAGGTGACCTCGTGACCCAGGTCCTGGAGCTGCCGCATCTTGTTCAGCACGACGGTGTGGCCCAGGTGAAGGTCGGGCGCCGTCGGGTCCAGGCCCAGCTTGATGCGCAGTGGCACACCAGTTGCATCCGAACGGGCCAGCTTGGCCTGCCAATCACCTTCGGGTAACAGCTCGTCACAGCCTCGCTTCGAGATGGCCATGGCCTCGCGCACCCGGTCCGTCACCGGGTAGGTCGTCGCCGAGGCGGACACGGTGGCGGCAACGGCGGATTCGGCAGGTCGGCTCATGAGACGAACACGGTCTGGTAGGGGACGGAATATGGGGCTTCTCGGAACTCTCCCGCAGCAGCGGGTCGGTACAATGCGCGACGGCTGTTGCCGGGCATGCAGTCCCGGCTCGAGCACGATCCCGGCGGGATTGGAAGCGCGTTGCGATTCTAGTGGACGCCTCGGATCGTGAAGATCAGAACACCAGCTGGGCGACTCTCCTCGCTCCACAAGCAATTGATTTCGTTGGACACCGTTGATCGCGCCTGGGCGACCGCCCTGCAGCGCACCGGACAATTCATCACCCGGCACCCGCGCCACATCGCCACGGCAGTGACGATCGCGCTGGGCGGCTTTGCCGCGACCGCCTTCGGCATTGCGCCGCTGGCGCCCGATGCGGCCGACTTGCCGAGTCGCATCGTGACGGAAATTGTCACACCCGACAACATCGAGGCGCAGCTCGAAGCATTGGCGTCACACGAGCTCGCGCTGTACCGCAACGACCTCACTCGCAGCAGCGACACCGCCGACAGCCTGCTCGCGCGCCTGAACGTGAGCGATGCGCAGGCCGCCGCTTTCATCCGCTCCGATGCGACCGCGCGCAAGCTCCTCAGCGGCCGCGCGGGCAAGATGGTCCAGGTCCGCACCGGCGAGTCCGGCGCGCTGGAAGAGCTGGTCGCGCGCTACGCCCCCGAGTCGTCGCAGCAGTTCGGCACCCACTTCACCCGCTTGCGCCTCGCGCGCGTCGACGGTCAGCTGCGCGCCAGCCTCGAGACGGCCACGCTCGCGTCGCAAGTGCGCCTGGGCAGCGGCACGATCCGCAACTCGCTGTTCGCCGCGACCGACGAGGCCCGCATCCCCGACACGGTCGCCACGCAGGTCGCCGAGATCTTCTCGACCGACGTCGACTTCCGGCGCGAGCTGCGCCGCGGCGACACCTTTCGCGTGATCTACGAGGCGCTCACCGCCGACGGCGAGCCCATCACCTGGAACGACGCCTCCGGCCGCGTGCTGGCCGCCGAGTTCACCAACAACGGCAAGGTCTATTCGGCGGTCTGGTTCAAGGACCCCGCCAGCGGCCGCGGCGGCTACTTCGACCTCGGCGGACAGAGCAAGCGCCGCTCCTTCCTCGCCAGCCCGATGGAGTTCTCGCGGGTCACGTCGGGCTTCTCGATGCGCATGCATCCCATCCTGCAGACCTGGCGCCAGCACAACGGCGTCGACTACGGCGCGCCCACCGGCACGCCGGTGCGCACCGTCGGCGACGGCGTGGTCGACTATGCCGGCTGGCAGAACGGCTACGGCAACGTGGTGAGCATCCGCCACAACAACGACCGCCAGACGGTCTACGCCCACCTGAGCCGCGTCGACGTGCGGCGCGGGCAGCGCGTCGACCAGGGCACGCGCATCGGCGCCGTCGGCGCGACCGGCTGGGCCACCGGGCCGCACCTGCACTTCGAGGTCAAGGTGCACGGCCAGCAGCAGAACCCCCTGCTGATCGCCAAGGCTTCCGAGACCATCGCCATCTCGCCGGCGGCCAAAGGCCAGTTCGAATCGCTCGCACAGGCCGTGCGCTCCCAGCTCGATGCCGCCCAGACCCTGGCGGCGGCCGGCAGCTACGCCGAGTGAGTCGGCCTCCGCACGAATGAGCCAGGCCCGCCGCGTGCGGGCCTTCTTCATCGGCACAATCGGCGCATGACGGATCTGTACATCGGCCTGATGTCGGGCACCTCGCTGGACGGGGTCGACGGCGTGCTGGTCGACTTCGATCCCCGCGCCCGCCGGATGCTGCAGCTGCAAGCGCATGCGCATCGGCCTTTCGATCCGGGCTTCGCAGCCGAGCTGCTGGCGTTGAACACATCGGGTGCCGACGAGCTGCATCGCGCGGCGCTGGCGGGCAACGCGCTCGCACGCGTGTATGCCGACGTCGTCGCCGAGCTGCTGCGTGCCGGCGGCGTCGCGCGGCAGGCGGTTCGCGCCATCGGCGCCCATGGCCAGACCGTGCGCCACCGGCCACGCGAGTTCGATGGCACCGGCTACACGCTGCAGCTCAACAGCCCGGCGCTGCTGGCCGAGCTGTGTGCAATCGATGTCGTGGCCGACTTCCGCACCCGCGACATCGCGGCCGGCGGACAAGGCGCCCCGCTCGTGCCCGCCTTCCACCGCGCGGTCTTCGGTCGCCCGGGCCAGACAGTGGCCGTGCTCAACATCGGCGGCATCGCCAACCTCACGGCGCTGCGGGCCGACGGCAGCACGACCGGCTTCGACTGCGGCCCCGGCAACGCGTTGATGGACCACTGGTGCCGGCGTCACACCGGCCAGCCGTTCGACGCCGATGGCGCATGGGCGGCCGGCGGGCAGGTGATCGCGCCCCTGCTTGCCAGCCTGCAAGCCGAGATGTACTTCGATCTCCCGCCTCCCAAGAGCACCGGGCGCGACCTGTTCAATCCGCCCTGGCTGCACGCGCGGCTGCTGGCCGGCTTTGCCACCACACCGTCGCAGGACGTCCAGGCGACGCTCGCCGAGCTGACGGCCTGGGCCTGCGCCGAGGCAGTCACGCAGCACGCGGCCGGTGCGCACGAGCTGTTGGTGTGCGGCGGCGGCGCGTTGAATGGACACCTGATGCGACGCATCGGCGCGCGCCTGCCCGGCTGCAGCGTGCGGACCACCGAGCCGCTCGGCTTGGCGGTCGACCAAGTTGAAGCGGCGGCCTTCGCCTGGCTGGCCAAGGCCTTCATCGAGCGGCAGCCGGGCAACCTGGTGTCGGTCACCGGTGCCGCCGGGCCTCGCATCCTGGGTGCGCTGTACCCGGCATGAAAAAAGCCGCCCGCGGGCGGCTTTTTCTTTCGGACCGGGCGACGCTCAGACCGAGAAGCTCGATCCGCAGCCGCAGGTGGTGGTGGCGTTCGGATTCTTGATCACGAACTGCGCGCCCTGCAGGTCGTCCTTGTAGTCGATCTCGGCACCGGCCAGGTATTGCAGGCTCATCGCGTCGATCAGCAGGGTGACCCCGTTCTTGGTCATCTGCGTGTCGTCGTCGTTGACGATCTCGTCGAAGGTGAAGCCGTACTGGAAGCCGGAGCAGCCGCCGCCTTGGACGAAGACGCGCAGCTTCAGGTCGGGATTGCCTTCCTCGTCGACCAGCTCCTTGACCTTGGACGCGGCGCTGTCGGTGAACACCAGCGGCGGCGGAGGCTCGTCGGCCTGCGGCGCGGTTTGGAGGTTGTCGGCGATGGCGCTCATGGGGACTCCTGCTGGGAACGGGCGAATGCTCAATTATCCGCCGGCGGCGGCCGCCAGCTTCAAGGCGGGTTTCTCCTCGGCCTTGAGCGGTCGCAATTCCCCATCAATGGAGGCGCCCTGGTGCATTTCAAGGACCTCGTAGCGCACGTCGCCCACGATGCTGGCCTTGGGCTGCAGCTCGAGCAGCTCGTCGGACTGGATGGGCCCGTGCACCGTTCCGTTCACGATGACGTGCGCCGCCCGGACCTTGCCCAGCACGCGTGCCTTCTCGCTGATCACGAGGATGCTGTGACCCTCGCCGCTGGCAACGACATCGCCGTGCACCTCGCCGTCGATGCGCAGGCCCTCGGTGAAACGCAGCTCACCCTGGATGACCGTGCCCTCGCCGATCAGGGTACGGATGGGCGGCTGCTTGCTCTTGCTGAACATGTGGATGCTCCCGACGACATGGGCCCGGTGCGGACCCTCAGACTTTGGCAACCTGGGTTGCCTTGACCCCGCCGCTCGTGTCCAGAACCTTGATCTGGACCGTGGTCACCACGGCGTCCGGGGGGTGATCGATCATGCCTTCTACGCGCAGATACTGCTTCATTTGAAGCGGCCTGGGACCTTCGGGAGGCGTGAATAACCACGGCTTTCCGCCCAAGGTGCCACCAAGTGTTATTTCGTAGCGGCCGCGAAACTCGGGCGGCGACTTGCCCGGCTGCATCACCAGCAACTGAAATCGCAGCTTGCCCGGCTCCTTGGCCTCGGCCTGCAGCGCGCGGATGGCGATGCCGGAATGGGCGCCGGCGGGCAGCAGGCGCTCGAAGAAGCCGAGGTCGGACTTCAGGGCAAAGTTCTCCGCTTCGAGCTGCTTGATCTGCTGGGTGAGCCGCTCTTGCGCCGCGCGCTCGGCCTTGATCAGGCTGTCAGCGGTGTTGTTGATCGACTGGGTGCGGTCGCGCTCGGCGTGCAGCTGGGTGACCTCGGTGCGCAGGCGCGCCAGCTCGGCGCTCGCGTTGCGGTCCAGGCCGGCGATGTCCTTGCCGAATTCGAACGCCCACATCGCGATGGCGCCCGAAAAGCCCAGGACCACCGCCAGCGCCGCCCAGCGCAAGGGCCACGGAAGGTGACTGCGGACGATCATGCGCGGTGCGCTGATCGACAACCTTCGTCGCATCAGTTTCCAACGCATGACGGATGTGTCCGAAAGTGAGCCAAAAAGCAAAAAGGCCGCATGGTCTGCGGCCTCTTGCAGGGATCGTGCGCGATAGCGTCAGCGCTTGCTGAACTGCTTGCGACGGCGGGCGCCGTGCAGGCCGACCTTCTTGCGCTCGACCTCGCGGGCGTCGCGGGTGACGAAGCCGGCGCGGCTCAGCTCGGGCTTGAGCGCCGCGTCGTAGTCGATCAGCGCGCGGGTGATGCCGTGGCGCACCGCACCGGCCTGGCCGGACTCGCCGCCGCCGTGCACGTTGACCTTCACGTCGAAGGCCGCGTCGTTGGCGGTGAGCATCAGCGGCTGCTTGACGATCATGATCGACGTCTGGCGGCCGAAGTACTGCTCCACCGGCTTGCCGTTGACGAGGATCTGCCCCGTGCCCTTCTTGATGAACACGCGAGCCACCGACGACTTGCGGCGGCCGGTGCCATAGTTCCAATTTCCGATCATCGCCGTTGTCCTTAGATCTCGAGCACTTTGGGCTGCTGGGCGGTGTGCGGATGCGAGGCACCGGCATACACCTTCAGCTTCTTGACCATCGCGTAGCCGAGCGGGCCCTTGGGCAGCATGCCCTTGACGGCCTTCTCCAGCGCACGGCCGGGATGCTTGGCCTGCATGTCCTTGAACTTGGTGCCGTAGATGCCGCCCGGGTAGCCCGTGTGGCGGTAGTACACCTTGTCGTTGGCCTTGTTGCCGGTGACGCGGATCTTGTCGGCGTTGACGACGACGATGAAATCGCCGGTATCGACGTGAGGCGTGTAGATGGCCTTGTGCTTGCCGCGCAGGCGGAGGGCGACTTCACTGGCCACCCGTCCGAGAACCTTGTCGGTCGCGTCAATCACAAACCACTCATGCGTCACCTCGGCCGGCTTGGCGCTGAAGGTTTTCATGTGACTTGAGTTGGTTGAGCAAAGCCCGTCGAGCTCCGCGGTCGGTGCCGCTTCTGTGAATGGCGGCCTCTTAGGCGGATCGCGCGGGCAAGGCTGCCGGCGCGTCTTTCCCCTGGGCTGATTGCGGGAAAGCTTTCGATTCTAGCAAAGAAAGGCGCCTGTGCGCGGCATACCCTGCCGTGGGGCAGAAGACACCCTGGAGCGTCATCCCTACGGGGGTGGGATAGACTAGGGTTAACCCTTAACAGGGAGGAGCTTCATGACCACGACCGACCCGCGTCCCCCCACCGCCGCCCCCACCACCCCGCCGGCAAGCTTCGCCGGCTGGGCCTGGGTGCCCATCCGATCGCTCTCCGCGCGGCATCGCCCTCGCATCGCCGCGCACCTGCTCGACCTCGACGAGCACGACCGCTACCTGCGCTTCGGCTACCCGGCCACCGACGAGCAGGTCGCCCGCTACGTGGACACCCTCGATTTCGAGCGCGACGAGGTGCTCGGGATCTTCAACCGCCGGCTGGAGCTCATCGCCATGGCCCATGTGGCCTATGCCCCGATGGCGCAGCAGGCGAATCCGCGGGCCATGGCCGAGTTCGGCGTGTCGGTGCGCGCCACGGCGCGGGGCCGAGGCTTCGGCGCCCGCCTGTTCGAACACGCCGTCCTGCACGCCCGCAACCGCGGCATCGAGACGCTGTTCATCCATGCCCTCAGCGAGAACACCGCGATGCTGAAGATCGCGCGCCAGGCCGGCGGAACGATCGAGCGAAGCGGCTCCGAGGCCGAAGCCTGGGTCAAGCTGCCGCCCGACACCCTGGTCACCCGCTTCGGCGAGATGGTCGAGACACAAGCCGCGGAATTCGACTACCAACTCAAGCGCCACGCCCATCGCGTGAACGAGATCCTGGAGTCGTTCGCGGAAGTGAAGAACCACCTCAATCGAAAAGCGTCGGCCGCCTCGGAATGAGCGCTTCGCAGCGCGGCCCGGCCCTCATGTCGGGGATGCGACAAGGGAGATCCTGCCCGTAACATCCGCAGTACATTGCTCTTCCGATTCCGACAACAAAGGGCCATCTCGACACCCCGGGGGCCGGCTGTCAGGACCATGCCGTGACCATGCAAGCGCTTCCGTGGATCGTCGTGTTGGCCGTGCTCGTGGTGGCACTGGCAGCACTGGCCCTGTGGGCGTTGCGCCCCCGCCGGCCCGCCGCCCCCAGCCCCCTGCCGACCGAATGGGCCCTGACCGCCCGGCCCGTGTTCAGCACCGACGAGCGGCGCGTGTACCGCCTGCTGCGCGAGGCCCTGCCGCATCACATCGTGCTGTCCAAGCTGCCTCTGGTGCGCTTTTGCCAGCCGACCGACCCGAACGAGGTTCGCTACTGGTACGAGCTGCTGGGCTCGAATCACGTGGCCTTCGCGGTGTGCAGCGCCAATGGCCGCGTGCTGGCCGCCATCGACCTGGACCACGAGCGCGGCAACTCGCGCCGCATCATGCAGATCAAGCAGTCGGTGCTGGCCGCGTGCCGGGTGCGCTACCTGCGCTGCCCGGCCGACCAGCTGCCGTCGATCGCCGAGCTGCAGCTGCTGGTGCCGCAGCACAGCAACATCGCGCGCGGCCCGCAACCGGCACCGGCCCCCTCGCACACGCTCGACGAAGCGCGCGATTCGCTGTCCACCACGGTGGCCAGCCGGCGTGCCGAGCGCACCGCGCTCTGGCAGGACTCGACCTTCTTCCAGGACTCCTTCTTCGCCCCCGACAACCGTCTCGACGGCCTGTCCTCGGAGTTCGGACCGCTCAACGGCCGCGGCGGCAGCGCCGCGCCGTCCGAGCGCAGCGACGGCCCCGGCGAGGACATCGGCGGCGTGGTGGTCGACAACCCGCCGCGCCAGGCCGGACCGACGCGCCACTGACGCCACGCGTACGATGCGCGGATGACCGCGCACGGCGCCTCGCACCCCGACTCCCTCACGCCCTTCGCCGGGCTCACACCCGACCTGGTTCTCGATGCGCTGGACAGCGTCGGGCTGCGCGGCGACGGCCGGCTCCTGCAGCTGAACTCCTACGAGAACCGCGTGTTCCAGGTCTTCCTGGAGGATGGCAGCGTGGTGGTCGCGAAGTTCTACCGCCCGGGTCGCTGGACCGACGCGCAGATCCTCGAGGAGCACTCGTTCACGGCGGAGCTCGCCGCCGACGAGATCCCGGTGGTGGCACCGCTGGTCCTCGCGGCCGACGCGCACTCGCCGCTGACCCCGACGCTGCAGGGCGACCCGCCGACCCTGGCCTGCGTGTCCAGCGGCGGCCACGCGCACCGCTTCGCGGTCGCGCCGCGTCGCGCCGGGCGCGCCCCGGGGCTGGAAGATCCTGCCGAGCTCGAGTGGATCGGCCGCTTCATCGGCCGCATGCATGCGGTGGGTGCCCGCCGGCCCTTTCGCTTCCGGACGACGCTGAGCGTGGAGGCGGTCGGAAGGGCCGCGCGCGACTGGATCGCCGAGCATGGCGACCTGCCGCCCGAGCTGCTGCCGCGCTGGACCGAGGCCGCGGACCGCGCGCTCGACCTCGCGCAGTCCGCCTTCGACCGCCTCGGCCCGATCGCCAGCCTGCGGGTGCACGGCGACTGCCACGTCGGCAACCTGCTGTGGACCGACGCCGGTCCGCACTTCGTCGACCTCGACGACGCCATGAACGCGCCGGCCGCCCAGGACCTGTGGATGCTGCTGTCGGGCGACGGCGTCGCCAGCCGCGCCCAGGTCCGTGCCCTGCTGCGCGGCTACGAGGCCTTTCGCGAGTTCGACGACCGAGAGCTCACGTTGGTCGAGCCCTTGCGCACGCTGCGCATGGTCCACCACAGCGCGTGGATCGCGAAGCGCTGGCAGGATCCGGCATTCCCGGCGGCGTTCCCGTGGTTCGGGACGCCTGCGTACTGGCAGGAGCAGATCCAGCTGCTGCGCGAGCGGCTCGAAACCGATTCGTAGCCCGGGTGCAACCCGGGACCTCGGACGGAAGGACGACCCCGGGTTGCACCCGGGCTACGACAACAGCAGTGCGTTGACGCGCCGCACGTACGCGGCCGGATCCTCCAGCTGCCCGCCCTCGGCCAGCAGGGCCTGGTCGAACAGGATCTGCGCCAGCTCGTCGAAGTGCGGATGCCCATCGAGCCGCTTGACCAGCGCATGCTCGGCATTCACCTCGAGGATCGGCATGGACGCCGGCGCGCTCTGCCCCGCCTGCTTCAGCAGCCGCGCGAGGTGGCCGCTCATGTCGCCCTCCTCGACCACGAGGCAGGCCGGCGAATCGACCAGGCGCGTGGTGACGCGAACGTCCTTGGCGCGGTCCTTGAGCGCTTCCTTCAGGCGATCGAGCACCGGCTTGAAGGCGCTGGCTGCCTGTTCGGCCTGCTTCTTCTCGGACTCGTCCTGCAGCTTGCCCAGGTCCACCGCGCCCTTGGCCACGCTTTGCAGCGGCTTGCCGTCGAATTCGTACAGGTGGCTCAGCATCCACTCGTCGACCCGGTCGGTGAGCAGCAGCACCTCGATGCCCTTCTTGCGGAACACCTCGAGCTGCGGGCTGCTGCGCGCCGCGGCGGGGCTGTCGGCCGTGATGTAGTAGATCGCCTCCTGGCCCTCCTTCATGCGGCCCGCGTAGTCGGCGAAGCTCACGCCCTCGTCGGCATGGGTCGAGGCAAAGCGCAGCAGCTTGGCCAGGCGCTCCTGGTTGGCGTGGTCCTCGCCGACGCCCTCCTTGAGCACGACGCCGAAGTCCTTCCAGAACGCAACGTACTTCGCCTTCTCGGCCGCGTCCTCGCTGTCGGCCAGCGATTCGAGCATGGCCAGCACGCGCTTGGTCGAGCCCTCGCGGATCGCCTTCACGTCGCGGCTTTCCTGCAGCAGCTCGCGCGAGACGTTGAGCGGCAGGTCGTTGCTGTCGATCACGCCCTTGACGAAGCGCAGGTACACCGGCATCAGCGCCTCGGCGTCGTCCATGATGAACACGCGCTTGACGTACAGCTTGACGCCGCCGCGCTTGTCGCGGTTCCACAAGTCGAAGGGCGCCTTGGCCGGGATGAACAGGAGCTGCGTGTATTCGCTGCGCCCTTCGACGCGGTTGTGCGTGAAGGCCAGCGGCGCCTCGGTGTCGTAGCTCAGGTGCTTGTAGAACTCGTCGTACTCCTCGCGGGTGATGTCGCTCTTGTTGCGCGTCCAGAGCGCCGCCGCCTTGTTGACCGGAACCCATTCGTCGCGCGTGACCTGCTTCTTCGCCTCGGCGTCCCATTCCTCCTTCTGCATGAGGATGGGCAGCGAGATGTGGTCGGAATACTTGCCGATGATGGACTTCAGCTTCCAGCCGTTCAGGAACTCTGCTTCGTCTTCGCGCAGGTGCAGGATGACCGAGGTGCCGCGCGCCGGTCGGGTGAGGGTCTCGACCTCGAAGTCGCCGCTGCCCTCGGAGCTCCAGCGCACGCCCTCTTCCGGCTTCAGGCCGGCGCGGCGCGACTCGACGGTGATGCGGTCGGCGACGATGAAGCCGCTGTAGAAGCCCACGCCGAACTGGCCGATGAGCTGCGCGTCCTTCTTCTGGTCGCCCTGCAGCGCCGCCATGAATTCGCGCGTGCCGCTCTTGGCGATGGTGCCCAGGTGGGTCACCGCCTCGTCGGCCGACATGCCGATGCCGTTGTCGGTGATGGTGATGGTGCGGTTGTCGGCATCGAAGGCCACCCGCACTTCCAGGTTGGGCTGGTCTTCGTAGAGCTCGGGCCGGTTCAGCGCCTCGAAGCGCAGCTTGTCGCAAGCGTCGGAGGCGTTGGAGACCAGCTCGCGAAGAAAGATCTCCTTGTTGGAATAGAGCGAATGGGTGACGAGGTGCAGGATCTGCTTGACCTCGGCCTGGAAGGAAAGCGTCTGTTTGTCCATGGCGGTTCGGCGGGTGAAGTCTTGCGGCGTGGCCCAATTAAGGACGCGCCGGCCCGATTCAAGGGGGCCGCCACCCTACCACCGAAACCGGCTCGCGCCACGGGCCTGCCGCCACCCGGGCCTTCATCGATCCGCCGACCGCCGTGGCTAAACTGGCCGGCCGCCAACTCGCCTCGACCCGGCTTGAACCCATTCACCACTTCGACCGGCGCGCCGCTGTGGACGCTGGAGGGCCTGCGCGGGGCCGACCCGGTGCTGGGCCTGGCGCTGCTGATGGTGCTGGCCGTCGTCCTCGCCGACTGGCTGCACCGCCACGCGCGCCTGCCCCTGGCCTGCGGCCACATGCTGGTGGGCGCGCTCGCCAGCCCGCTGGTGCTGAGCCTGCTGGAGCGCAAGGAGCTCGACAGCTGGAAGCCGCTGATCGACCTGGCGATCGCCGTGCTGGTCTTCGAGCTCGGCACGCGCATCCGCCCGCGCTGGCTGATCGACAACCCCGCCCTGGCGCTGACCTCCGTGCTCGAAGGCGTGTTCGCCGGACTCGCGGTGAGCGCCTCGCTGATCCTGCTCGGCGTTCCACTGCTGTCGGCCGCCGTGGCCGGCACGGTCGCGATGTCGACCTCGCCGGTGATCACGTTGGCGGTGCTGCACGAAACCCGCCCCCGCGGCCAGGTCACCGAGCGGCTGCTGCTGATGACCGCCGTCAACAGCGTGCTGGCGATGGTGCTGCTCAAGGTCTGGCACGTCGTGGGAGCGTCGGCCGGACGCGACCTGATCACCACCACCGTCAGTGCGCTGTACGTGGTCAGCGGGTCGGTGCTCCTGGGCGCTGTCTGCGGCCTGCTGCTGGAGGTGTTGAGCCGGCGGCTGCGCGGCACCAGCGCGATGCCGGTGCTGCAGATCGGGCTGGTGATCATCGCCAGCCTGCTCGCCGTGCAATGGACGATGTCGCCGCTGCTGGCGCTGCTGGTGGCCGGCGTGGTGGCACGCGCGCGCATGCGGCACGCGCTCACGGTCGAGCCGCAGCTCGGCTCGGCCGGCGCCGCGCTGAGCGTCGTGCTGTTCGTCTGCCTCGGCCTGCTGCTCACTCTGGACGGCCTGCTGCGGCTGTGGCCCTGGGTGCTCGCCATCGTGCTTGCGCGCATGGTGGGCAAGGGCCTGGCGGTGGCGCTGCTCGCGCGGCCCAGCGGGCTGGGCTGGCGCCAGGCCGGCGCGCTCACCATCGCCTTGCAGCCGATGAGCAGCCTGGCCGTGCTGCTCGCCGCCGACACCTTCGCCTGGGCCTCGCAGCTGCCCGGCATGGACCTGTCGGCGCTGCAGGCCCTGCTGCTGGCGATCACGCTGATGCAGATCACCGGGCCGCTGTGGACCACGGTCGCGCTCAAGCACCTGGCGCGCGAAGCCGACGGAGTGTCCTGACATGAGCCTCGCACCGTTCACCACGTCCGAAGCGCTCACCCTGGGCGTCGAGCTCGAGCTGCAGCTCGTCGGCACGCACGACTTCGATCTCTCGCCGCAGGCCGACGACCTGCTGCGGGTGCTCAAGAGCCACACCGGCGCCTGGGACGTGAAGCCCGAGATCACGCGCAGCATGATCGAGATCGGCACCTCCATCCAGCGCGAGCACGGCCCGCTGCGCGACGAGCTGCACGACCTGCGCCGGCAGCTGTCGGCCGGCGCGCGCAAGCTCAACATCGCCATCGGCGGCGGCGGCACCCACGCCTTCCAGCACTGGAGCGCGCAGCAGATCTACCCCACCGAGCGCTTCCACTACATCAGCGAGCTCTACGGCTACCTGGCCAAGCAGTTCACGGTGTTCGGCCAGCATGTGCACATCGGCTGCGAGAACGGCGACACCGCGCTGTGGCTGCTGCATGCGCTGTCGCGCTACGTGCCGCACTTCATCGCGCTGTCGGCCTCGTCGCCCTATGTGCAAGGGGTGGACACCGGCTTCGACTCCGCGCGCCTGAACTCGGTGTTCGCGTTTCCGCTGTCCGGCCGCGCGCCATTCGCACTGACGTGGGAGGACTTCGGCCACTACTTCGACAAGATGACCAGCACCGGCGTGGTCGAGTCGATGAAGGACTTCTACTGGGACATCCGCCCCAAGCCCGAGTTCGGCACCATCGAGCTGCGGGTGTGCGACACGCCGCTGTCGGTCGACAAGGCCGCGGCGCTCGCCTGCTACCTGCAGTGCCTGTGCCGCCACCTGCGCGAGGAGCGCCCGTTCGAGCCGGCCGAGGACGACTACCTCGTCTACACCTTCAACCGCTTCCAGGCCTGCCGCTTCGGCCTGGACGGCGAGATCGTCGACCCCAAGACCAAGCAGCGCCACAAGCTGCGCGACGACATCCTGCGCACCCTGGCGCGCATCGACGAGCATGCGCTGGACCTGCGCGCGCTGGACGCGAGCAACCTGCTGCGCGACAGCCTGTTCGACGGCAACGACGCCCACGCGCTGCGCCAGCACCATGCTGCCGGACTGCCTTTGCCGGCGGTGGTGGAATGGGCGACTTCCCGCTGGATGGCCTGAGTTCCGGCATGCCCATGGAAACGCCCGCGGTGCGCCCGTAGCCCGGGTGCAACCCGGGTTGGACCCGGGCTACTCCTCGGGCGTTGCAACCCCGAGCCGGGAGCTCATCTCCTCCAGCAACCCGTACAGCTGCTCCAGGTGCGGCTCGCTGACCTGCTCGGCGATCTGCGCATAGATCGCCTCCGACAAGGGCCCGATCGCCTCCACCAAGCGCCGCCCCTGCCGCGTCATCGTGATCTGCGCCGCCCGCTGGTCGTCCTTGTGCGCGCTGCGCTCGATGAGCCGCTTGGCCTCGAGCGTCTTCAGCAGGCGCGACAGGCTGGGCATGCTGATCAAGGTGTCGGCCGAGAGGTCGCTGGCGCGCATCGGGCCATCGGACACCAGCGCACGCAGCACCCGCCATTGCTGCTCCGACACGCCGTGCTCGCGCAGCAGCGGACGAAAGCGCGCCATCACCGATTCGCGCGCGCGCAGCAAGGCCATGGGCAGCGAGCGCGAGAACTCGCGCAGAGGGGTGGCGGCGGGCCGGCGGGACATGGCGCGAAACTTAACACGTGAAGCAACTTGCCGAAACCGTTCGACCCTCTTATAGTTAACATATCAACTAAATCGAAGCACCATGCCCACGGTCTACGGCGTCGCCCTGAACGACCGGGCCAGCCTCGAGCGGCTCGGCCCGGCGCTGCATGCGCCGCCCTACCAGGCGCCGCCGCTGGCGCCGGTGCTGTACCTGAAGCCGGCCAACACCTGGGCGGAAGAAGGCGCGGCCGTGCCCGTGCCGGCCCGGGTCCAGGTGGGCGCCACGCTGGGCATCGTCATCGGCCGCACCGCCACGCGCATCGGCGCCGCCGACGCCGTGTCGCACATCGCCGGCTACCTCGTCGCGAGCGACCTCAGCCTGCCGCACGACAGCCACTTCCGCCCCGCCGTGCGCCAGCGCTGCCGCGACCGCTTCTGCCCGATGAGCGAGATGCGGCCGCGCGCGGCGCTGCCTGATCCGGATGCGGCCGACATCCGCATCGAGATCGATGGACGAGAGGTGCACCGGCGTTCGCTGGCGACCCTGGTGCGCGGTGTCGCCCGCCTCATCGCCGACATCACCGAGTTCATGACCCTGGCCGATGGCGACGTGCTGCTGGTCGGCGCGCCCGATGCGCCACCGCTGGCCGGCCCCGGCCAATCGGTCGCCATCACCATCGCCGGCCTGGGCACCTTGCGCCACACGCTGGTCGCCGAGGACACCGCATGAAGCGCGGTCGCGTGTGGTGGCAAGGCGCGGTCCACGCGGCGGAGCCGGCGGGCCAGGCCATCCGCCTGATCGAGTCCGGCACGGTGCTCCAAGAGACCGAGGTCCGCTGGCTGCCGCCGATGGCCTTTCGCACCCTCTTCGCGCTGGGCCTGAACTACGCCGACCACGCCAAGGAGCTCGCGTTCAAGCCGCCGAGCGAGCCGCTGGTCTTCCTCAAGGGTCCCAACACCCTCACCGGCCACCGCAGCCTCACGCCGCGGCCGGCCGACGTGCGCTTCATGCACCACGAGTGCGAGCTCGCGGTGGTCATCGGGCGCGCCGGCAAGCGCATCCCGAGGGCGCAGGCGCTGGAGCACGTCGCCGGCTACACCGTGGCCAACGACTACGCGATCCGCGACTACCTCGAGAACTACGAGCGGCCCAACCTGCGGGTGAAGAACCGCGACGCCTGCACGCCCATCGGCCCGTGGATCGTCGATGCCGCCGACGTGCCCGATCCGATGGACCTGGCGCTCACCACCACCGTCAACGGCCGCGTCGTCCAGCAGGGGCGCACCCGCGACATGGTGTTCGACATCGCCGCGCTGATCGAGCACCTGAGCAGCTTCATGACCTTGTCGCCCGGTGACTTGATCCTCACCGGCACACCGGAGGGCGTGGCCGACTGCCGGGTCGGCGACGAGGTCGTGTGCGAGATCGAAGGCATCGCCCGCCTGGTCAACACCATCGCCGCAGGACCGCTCCCATGAACACCATCCGACACCTGATCGGCGGCGAGCACGTCGCCGGCGCCGGGACCTTCACCACCGTCAATCCGGCGACGCAGGAGGTGCTGGCCGAGGTCGCCTCGGGCGGCGAGGCCGAGATCGCCGCCGCCGTCGCTGCGGCCAAGGAGGCCTTCCCTGCCTGGGCCGCCCGCCCCGCCGCCGAGCGCGCGAAGATCATGCGCCGCCTGGGCGACCTGATCACCGCCCACGTGCCCGACCTGTCGGACACCGAGACGCGCGACACCGGCCAGGTCATCGCGCAGACGCGCAAGCAACTCGTGCCGCGCGCGGCCGACAACTTCCACTACTTCGCCGAGATGTGCACCCGCACCGACGGCCACACCTATCCCACGCCCACCCACCTGAACTACACGCTGTTCCACCCGGTGGGCGTGTGCGCGCTGATCTCGCCGTGGAACGTGCCGTTCATGACGGCGACCTGGAAGGTGGCGCCCTGCCTCGCCTTCGGCAACACCGCGGTGCTGAAGATGAGCGAGCTGTCGCCGCTGACGGCCGCAAGGCTGGGCGAGCTGGCGCTCGAGGCCGGCGTTCCGGCGGGCGTGCTCAACGTCGTGCACGGCTTCGGCCGCAGCGCCGGCGAGGCGCTGGTGCGGCATCCCGACGTGCGCGCCATCTCCTTCACCGGAAGCACCGCCACCGGTCAGCGCATCGTGCAGGGCGCCGGCCTGAAGAAGTTCTCGATGGAGCTGGGCGGCAAGAGCCCGTTCGTGGTATTCGACGATGCGCAGTGGGAGCGCGCGCTGGACGCGGCGCTGTTCATGATCTTCTCGAACAACGGCGAGCGCTGCACCGCGGGCTCGCGCATCCTCGTGCAGCGGTCCATCCATGACCGCTTCGCCGCGGAGTTCGCGCGCCGCGCGGCCCGCATCGCCGTCGGCGATCCGCTGGACGAGCACACCATCGTGGGCCCGATGATCTCGATCGACCACCTCGCCAAGGTGCGGCGCTACGTCGAGCTCGGGATCGCCGAGGGCGCGGCGCTGCTCACGGGCGGCCTCGACGCCCCCGAGCTGCCCGCCGAACTGCGCCGCGGCAACTTCGTGCGTCCCACCGTCTTCGCCGACGTGCGCAACGCGATGGCCATCGCGCAGGACGAGATCTTCGGGCCGGTCGCCTGCATCATCCCCTTCGACGACGAGGCCGAGGCGATCCGCATCGCCAACGACACCCGCTACGGGCTGTCGTCGTACGTGTGGACCGAGAACCTGGGACGCGCCCATCGCGTGGCCGCGGGCATCGAGGCCGGCATGTGCTTCGTCAACAGCCAGAACGTGCGCGACCTGCGCCAGCCCTTCGGCGGGACCAAGGCCTCGGGCACCGGCCGCGAAGGCGGCACCTGGAGCTTCGAGGTCTTTCTGGAGCCGAAGAACGTGTGCGTGTCGACGACGGAACATCACATCCCGAGATACGGAGCTTGAGCATGGGAACCCTCGCGCTGGCGGCCAAGATCACGCACGTCCCGTCGATGTACCTGTCGGAGCTCGACGGTCCGCACAAGGGCTGCCGCCAGGCCGCCATCGACGGCCACCACGAGATCGGCCGCCGCTGCCGGGCGCTGGGCGTCGACACCATCGTCGTGTTCGACGTGCACTGGCTGGTCAACTCCGAATACCACGTGAACTGCGCGCCGCGCTTCGAGGGCGTGTACACCAGCAACGAGCTGCCGCACTTCATCAGGAACATGCCCTACGCCTATCCGGGGAATGTCGAGCTCGGCCAGCGCATTGCCGAAACCGCCAACGAGATGGGCGTGAAGTCGCGTGCCCACCACGACACCACGCTGGAGCTGGAGTACGGCACGCTGGTCCCCATGCGCTACATGAATGCCGACCGGCACTTCAAGGTCGTCTCGGTCTCGGCCTGGTGCATGTGGCACGACCTGAAGGACAGCGAGCGCTTCGGCCGCGCCGTGCGCCGCGCGATCGAGGAGCGCTACGACGGCACGGTCGCCGTGTTCGCCAGCGGCTCGCTGTCGCACCACTTCGCCGACAACGGCCACGCGCCGGAGTTCATGCACACCATGTGGGACCCCTTCCTCGAGCAGATGGACTTGCGCGTGGTCGATCTGTGGAAGCAGGGCGACTTCGCCACCTTCACCCGCATGCTGCCGATGTATGCCGAGCGCTGCTTCGGCGAGGGCGGCATGCACGACACCGCCATGCTGCTGGGCGTCCTGGGCGGCGAGCACTACCGCGCGCCGGCGGAGATCGTCACGCCCTTCTTCGCGAGCTCGGGCACGGGGCAGATCAACGCGGTCTTTCCGGTGACACCGTTGAACGATTGAGGAGACGCCATGCCGCATCTGACGCTCGAATACTCCGCCAACCTGCACGACGCCGGCCGCCTGGGCGAGCTGTGCCAGGGACTGGCCGCGACCCTGGTCGCGCAGGTCGACGAAGACGGCCGCGCGGTCTTTCCGATCGGCGGCGTGCGGGTTCGGGCGCTGCGCTGCGACGACTGCTGCATCGCCGACGGCTCGCCCGACATCGGCTTCGTCCACGCGACGCTGAAGATCGCCGCCGGGCGCACCGATGCGGTCAAGCGCTCCACCGGCGATGCGCTGTTCGACGAGATCAAGCAGCACTTCGCCCACCAGTTCGCCGAGCAGGGGCTCGCGCTGTCGCTGGAGCTGCAGGAGCTCGGCGAGGCGGGCACCTGGAAGCACAACAACCTGCACGCGCGCTTTCGCAAGGACTGAGCGTGCTGGCCGACGACACCATCCAGGCCCTCGCGCGCCAGCTCGAGGACGCGCGCTGCACCCGCCGGCCGCTGCGCCACTTCTCGTCGGCGCATCCCGGCATGACGGTGGACGACGGCTACCGCATCCAGCGCGCCTGGCTGGCGCTGCGTCTGGCGCAAGGCCGCGTGGTCAAGGGCCGCAAGATCGGGCTCACCTCGCGCGCCATGCAGCAGGCCTCGCAGATCGACGAGCCCGACTTCGCGCCGCTGCTCGACGACATGTTCTATCCGCAAGGCGGCGACATCCCCGCGGCGCACTTCATCGCGCCGCGGGTCGAGGTGGAGCTCGCCTTCATCCTGGGCCGGCCCCTGCGCGGGCCCGGCACGAGCTTGTTCGACGTGCTGTCGGCCACCGAGTACGTCACGCCGGCGGTGGAGATCATCGACGCGCGCATCGAGCAGTTCGACCGCGAGACGCAACAGATGCGCAAGGTCACCGACACCATCTCCGACTTCGCCGCCAACGCCGGCATCGTGCTGGGCGGACGCCCCGTGCGGCCGCTCGACGTCGACCTGCGCTGGGTCGGCGCGCTGCTGCACAGGAACGGCGTGATCGAGGAGACCGGCCTGGCCGCGGGCGTGCTCAACCACCCCGCCACCGGCGTCGCCTGGCTGGCCGACAAGATCGCGCCCTACGACGAGCAGCTGGAGGCCGGCCAGGTCGTGCTCGCCGGCTCGTTCACCCGCCCGACGCCGGCGCGCGCCGGCGATGCCTTCCATGTCGACTACGGGCCGCTCGGCTCGATCGCCTTTCGCTTCGTCTGAGGAGCCTGCATGAACGCCATCGCCCCTGCGGAATGGGACGCCCGCATCCAGCTCGCCGGCGCCTACCGCATCTTCGACCACCTGGGCTGGACCGAGCTGATCTACAACCACATCTCCTTGCGCGTGCCCGGCGAGCCGGGTCATTTCCTGATGAACCCGTTCGGGCTGCACTACAGCGAGGTCCGCGCGTCCAACCTCGTCAAGGTCGACACCGAAGGGCGCATCGTCGGCCGCAGCGAGTGGCCGGTGAATCCGGCGGGCGTGACCTTCCACGGCGCGATCCATGCCCTGCTGCCCGGAGCGCACTGCGTGATGCACGTGCACACCACGGCGACCATGGCGGTGTGCTGCCTGGAAGACGGCCTGTCGTTCACCAACTTCTATGCCGCGCAGCTGCACGGCCAGGTGGCCTACCACGACTTCGAGGGCATCACGGTGCGGCCCGACGAGGGCGCACGCATCGTCGCCAGCGCGGCCGGCAAGCCGGTCGTGCTGCTGCGCAACCACGGGCCGGTGGCGATCGGCACCGGCCTGGCGCACGCCTTCTCGCTGCTGTGGCTGCTGCAGCGCGCCTGCGAGGTGCAGCTCGCGTCGCAGCCGCTGGGCCGGCTGCGGGCCATCCCCACGCCCGTGCTCGAGGCCTGCGTGCGAGACTCGCTCAACTTCGACCCGCGCTCCGGCGCCGGGCAGGATGCCTTCGATGCGCTGCAGCGCATCGTCGACCGCATCGACCCCGGCTACCGGCGCTGACGCTTCATGAAGATCTGCATCGCCGGCGCCGGCGCCATCGGCGGACTGTTCGCCGGATGGCTGGGCAGCCGCCTTCCCGCCTCCGAGATCACGCTCAGCGCGCTGGCGCGCGGCCGCACGCTGGCCGCGTTGAACCGCGACGGCCTGCGGCTGGGCAGCGACGAGCGGATCGCGCTGCACGCCAGCGACGACCCGCACGCCCTCGGCCCGCAGGACCTGGTCGTCATCGCCGTCAAGGGCCCGGCCTTGTCCGCCCTCGCGCCCACGCTCGCGCCGCTGCTCGCGCCGTCCACCCTCGTGCTGGTCGCGATGAACGGCGTCCCGTGGTGGTTCTTCGACGGCCTGGGCGGCGCCTGCGACGGCCTGCGGCTGGAATCGGTGGACCCCGGCGGCGCGATCGCCGGCGCGATTCCGATCGAGCACGTCATCGGCTGCGTGGTGCACGCGGCCAGCACCTCGCCGCAGCCCGGCGTGGTGCAGCACGTGATGGGCAACGGGCTCATCATCGGAGAGCCGCGCGGCGCGGTCTCGCCGCGGGTCGAGCGCCTGGCGGCGCTCCTGCAGCGCGCCGGCTTCGCCGTCACCGTCAGCGAGCGCATCCAGCGCGACATCTGGTTCAAGCTGTGGGGCAACATGACCATGAACCCGGTGTCGGCGCTGACCGGCGCCACGGCCGACCGGGTGCTCGACGATCCCCTCGTGCGCGGCTTCGTCTCGGCGGTCATGGGGGAGGCCAAGGCCATCGGCGAACGCATCGGCTGCGCCATCGACCAGACGCCGGAGCAGCGGCACGCGGTCACGCGCAAGCTGGGGGCGTTCAAGACCTCGATGCTTCAGGACGTGGAAGCGGGGCGGCCGCTGGAGATCGCGGCGCTGGTGGGGGCGGTGCGGGAGATCGGGCAGCACTTGCAGATTGCCACGCCGAACATCGATGCGCTGCTGGGATTGGTGGGGTTGATGGCGCGAGTGCGCGGGTTGGCATGACCCCGGGTTGCACCCGGGCTACGAGGTCGTCGTGGCCCGGGTGCAACCCGGGTCGCCCCAACGCTGCCAGAATCACCCGCATGAAGACCGCGCGACGCCGTCTCCTGCGCGAAGCCAGTGCGCTGGGCCTCGCGGCCGCGACGCCCGCCTGGGCCCATTGCGGCCCCACCGGCAGCGCCACCGAGGGCCCCTTCTACGTCGGCAACGCGCCCGAAGGCGCCGACATCAACCCCGCCAAGTCCCCAGGCCGGCCCATGCGCATCACCGGCACGGTGTTCAGCGAAGACGGCAAGACGCCACTGCGCGGCGTCCGGGTCGAGATCTGGCACGCCGACGACGCCGGCGACTACCACCCCGAAGGCAGCGGCGACATCTCGCGCTATCGCCGCGGGGACATCAACCTGCGCGGCGTCGCGCGCACCGACGACGCCGGCCGCTATACCTTCACGAGCATCGTGCCGGGCCACTACGGCGAGCGCCGCCGCCACATCCACTGGAAGGTGTCGGCGCCCGGCCAGCGCCCGCTCACCACGCAGTCGTACTGGCAGGACGAACGCGGTACGGCGCGCGACCGCGGCGACGGCACCGATCGCCGCGCCGAGGACTGCCGCTGGGTCGCGTTCACCGACCAGCAAGGCGTCGCGGTGGGCGTGTTCGACATCGTGCTCAAGACCATCTCCTGAACTCCGCACCGCCATGACCGCATCGGAATCGCCCGCTCCCCGCCGCCGCTCGCCGCCGCGACGCATCACCGTGCAGCAGGTGCGCACGCTGAGCCCCGCCATGCGGCGCATCACCTTCGCCGGCGCCGAGCTCGCCGGCTTCGGTCCGCCCGCGCCGGCCGGCTACATCAAGCTCGTCTTTCCCGAGCCCGGTCAGTCCGAAGCAGTGGCGCCGACGCCCGACGGACCGCGGCCCGCCAACATGCGCACCTACACGCCGCGCCGCTACGACCCGCAAGCGCTCGAGCTGGACGTCGACTTCGTGCTGCATGGCGAAGGGCCGGCATCGAACTGGGCCGAGCAGGCGCAGCCGGGGCAGGTGCTCTACATGATGGGTCCGGGCCTGGGCTATGCGTTCGATGCGACTGCACCACTGCACTGGCTGATCGGCGACGACAGCGCCTTGCCGGCGATCGAGACCATTCTCGAAGCCCTCCCTGCGGCGAGCCGTGCCGAGGTTTTCGCCGAGGTGGTGAGCGCGACCGAAGAGCGGCCCTTGTCCGCCACGCCGCCGACGACCACGCACTGGTTGACACGCGGCGCCGACAACACCACCGCCGGCGTCGCGCTCGAAGCCGCCCTGCGCGCCACCGCGCCGCCACCGGCCGGCACGCGGGTGTACATCGCCTGCGAGGCGATGGCGATGCGGCGCATCCGCCAGGTCCTGATCGACACGCTGGGCGTGCCCAAGGCGCAGATCATCGGCCGCGGCTACTGGAAGCTGGGCGCGGTGAACCACCCCGATCACGACTACGGCGAGTGAGCGCGCCGACCTATTACGCGGCCACCGCCGGTCCGCGTCCGGCCCGCGCGCCGTTGCGCGAAACGATCGATGCCGAGGTTTGCATCGTCGGCGCCGGCTTCGCGGGCCTGGCCACCGCCATGGGCCTGCTGGAACGCGGTCAGAAAGACGTGGTCCTGCTCGACGCCCGGCAGGTCGGCTTCGGCGCCTCCGGGCGCAACGGCGGCTTCGTGTTCGGCGGCTACAGCCTGGACTGCGCCGACCTGGTGGCCCACCTCGGGCCCGAGCGCGCGAAGGCGATGTACACGCTGACGCGCCGCGCCGTCGCGCTGATCCGCCAGCGCATCGCGCGCCATCGCATTGCCTGCGAGGCGGTCGAAGGCGGGGCGCTGCTGGCCAACTGGTTCGACGACGACGAGCTGCTGCGCCGGCAGCAGCGGCTGATGCGCGAGCACTTCGACGTCGACTGGCGCTTCGTCGACAAGCGCGAGCTCGACGAGCGCTGGGTGCGCTCGGCGCGCTACAGCGCCGCGCTGCTCGAGCCCGATGCCTTCCATTTCCATCCGCTGGAGTTCGCGCTGGGCGAGGCCGCGGCGATCGAGTCGATGGGCGGCCGCATCTTCGAGTCCTCGCCGGTGACGTCGGTCGCATCGCAGCAGGGCGCGATGCAGGTGGCGACCGCCGGCGGCCAGGTGCGCGCCCGCCACGTGGTCATCACCGGCGGCGGCTACCTCGCCGGCCTGGTGCCCTCGCTGGAGCGCGCCATCCTGCCGATCGCCACCTACGTGATGGCCACCGAACCGCTGGGCGAGCGGCTGGCGGCGCTGATTCCCTCGCGCGCCGCCATCTACGACACCCGCTTCGCCTTCGACTACTACCGCCGGCTCGACGACACCCGGCTGCTGTGGGGCGGTCGGATCTCGGTGCGCGAGCGCGGCGCCGACGACATCGCGCGCTTTCTCAAGCAGGACATGCTGAAGGTGTTCCCGTCGCTGCACGACGCCGAGGTCGCGTTCGCGTGGGGCGGCATGATGAGCTATGCGCGGCACAAGATGCCGCAGGTCGGGCGCCTGGACGGCGGTGCGCACAAAGGCCTGTGGTACGGCCTGGGCTTCGGCGGCCACGGCGTGGCGCCGACCACGGCGGTGGGCGAGCTGCTCGCCGCCGCGATCGCCGAGGGTGAGCCGATTCCGGAGGGATTCGCGCGCTACGGCTTGCCCCGGACCTTCCGGCCCCTGGGGCTTGCCGCGGCGCAGGCGACCTACTCGTGGATGCAGCTCAAGGACGCCCTGCGCGAACGCCGGTGACGCCGTAGCCCGGGTGAAACCCGGGACGTCGTTCCGGCACCGCCGTATCTCCCGGGTTGCACCCGGGCTACGAATGCCTTCGCCGCCAGACCGTCAACATCAGCAACCCGCCCGCCAGCGTCGCCCACGTGGCCGGCTCGGGCACCGCCACCAGCACGCCGAACATGCCATGGGCTTCCTCGTCCGGCCCGGCGGTGAAGTACAGCTGCGCGCTGCTGCCGGCGTTGCCGTCGTTGCCCGGCGTGATCGCCCACAGCCCGTCGATCACGAGCGGCTGTCCGCCCGGACCGGTCACCTGGCCCAGGAAGCTGTGCGTGCTCGCGTCGAAGGCGTTGATGCGACCGTCGCCGAAGTTGCCGACCAGCAAGGCGCCCGCCCAGCTGCCGAAGGAGGATGGCGCGATCGCCATGCCCCAGGGCGCATTGAGCGTGCCGCCGGTGGCCACGCGAGACAGGAAGTTGCCCTGCAGGTCGAAGGCATCGACGATGCCCAGGCCCGGTCCCGCGACCTCCTCGTCGCCCTCTTCGTTCTGCAAGGCGTAGGCGACGTACATCGTGCCGCCGAGGTTCTGCACGTTGAAGGGCGAGTAGCCCGCGGGCAGGTTGGGGTCGGTGAAGCTGCCGGTCAGCGACGGGTTGGCCGCGCTGCCCTTGACCACGTCCACCGCCCCGGCGAGGAAGTTGGCCCCGTACAAATAGCTGCTCCCGGAGACGGTCCCGAAGCCGGCGCCGGTGTACACGTTGGCGCTCGAGGCCGACTGCAGCACCTCGGCGGTCGTGCCGAGCGATCCGCGCCAGCCGGAGATGGCGCCGTCGGTGCTGACGAACAGGAACAGGTTGCCGTTGAACGCCCCCGACGCGGCGCCGCTGTTGAAGACCTGGCCGGTCGGATGGCCGGGCACGGTGACGGTCAGGCCCAGCTTGGTGGTCGCCTGCGTCAGCGGATCGACCCGGTACAGCGGCGAGGTGCCGGTGCCTTCCGCGGACACCCAGAACGGACTGCTCGGACCGAAGGAAATGCCCCAGGCGTTGATCAGCCCCGAATCGGTGATCTGCGCCGGGTGGGCCGCCTGGTTGTCGGTGACCAGGGGCATGACGTTGAAGTCGCCGGCCGCAGCCGGCCACGCGAAGGCGAGCGCCAAGCTGCCCGCAAGGACATGGAGACGAAGTGAATGCATCGTGGCTCTCCTCGAAACCCCCCGACACACCCTTGTCGACGGTATACGCCCCCGCCAGGGTCAAGCTTCCGCAGGCCGTCCCCCTACCGCAGGGGGGCCGGCAGGCATGCGGGATGCCCCGGCGTGCGGGTCGCGGCGCTCCGGGATAATCGCGGCATGCGACTTCCGTTCACCAAGATGCAGGGCGCCGGCAACGACTTCGTCGTGCTCGACGGCACCCGTGCCGCCATCGACCTGTCGCCGCAGCAGGTGCGCGCCCTCGGCGACCGCCGCTTCGGCGTCGGGGCCGACCAGATCCTGGTGGTCGAGCGCAGCAGCACCCCCGGCGTGGACTTTCGCTACCGCATCTACAACAACAGCGGCGACGAGGTCGAGCACTGCGGCAACGGGGCACGCTGCTTCGTGCGCTTCGTGCACGACAAGCGGCTGAGCGACAAGCGCAGCATCCGCGTCGAGACGGTCAACAACCTGCTCGAGCTGACGCTGCAGGACGATGGCCGGGTCACGGTGGACATGAACGCGCCGATCTTCGAGCACGAGCGCGTGCCCTTCGATGCGTCGGGCCTGCTGCCGCGCCGTGTCGCCAACTTCGAGCTGTGGCCTCTGGACCTGGGCGACTACACGGTCGAGGTGGCGGTGCTGTCGATGGGCAATCCGCATGCGGTGCAGATCGTCGCCGACGTCGACAGCGCGCCGGTCGGACTGCAGGGCCCCGTCGTCGAAGGGCATTCGCGCTTTGCGCGCCAGGTCAACGCGGGCTTCATGCAGATCGTCGATCGCGCGCACGTGCGGCTGCGCGTGCACGAGCGCGATGCGGGCGAGACGCTGGCCTGCGGCACGGGCGCGTGCGCGGCGGTCGTCGCCGGCATCCGGCTCGGGCTGCTCGACTCGCGCGTCGACGTGCAAGCGCGCGGCGGCCTGCTCACCATCGAATGGCAGGGCGGCGACAGCCATGTGCTGATGACCGGTCCGGCCGAAACCGTTTTTGAAGGAGTCATCGAACTGTGAGCGGCATTCAAGGGATCACCGAGACAGACATCGCCAACTACCTGGCGAACACGCCCAGCTTCTTCGAGCGCCATGCCGAGCTGCTGAGCACCATCCAGCTCACCAGCCCGCACGGGCAGCGCGCCGTGTCGCTGCAGGAGCGGCAGATGGAAATGCTGCGCGACAAGCTCAAGGGCATGGAGCACAAGGTGATGGAGATGATCCGCCACGGCCAGGACAACGTGGCCATCGCCGATCGCCTGCATCGCTTCACGCGGGCCATCATGCTCACCGGCAATGCGGCCGACCTGCCCGGCGTGGTGGTCGACGAGGCCATGCACCAGTTCATGATCCCGCAGGCCGGCATCCGGGTCTGGGGCGCGGCGCCGGCCTTCGCCTCGCTGCCCTTCGCACGCGACGTCGGCGACGACGCCAAGGCCTTCGCGTCCAGCCTGGGGCTGCCCTACTGCGGCCTCAACTCCGGCTTCGAGGCGGCGCAGTGGCTGGAGGATCCGGCCGCGGTGATGTCGATCGCGCTCATCCCGCTGCGCCACGGCCCCGGCGCGAGCAACGCCTTCGGCATGCTCGTGCTGGGCTCGCCCGACCCGACGCGCTACTCCGCCGACATGGGCACCGAGTTCCTGATGCGCATCGGCGAGATCGCCAGCGCCGGCCTGTCGCGGCTCTTGCCGCCGGCCGGCTGAGGCCATGCCTGCGGCCGGTCGCCCCGAGGTCGACGACGACATCGGCCGTCACCTGCAGCACCTGCGCGTCGAACGCCGCCTGGCCGAACGCACCCTCACCCTGTACGCCGACGCCTTCAGCCGCCTGCGCGGCTTTGCCGAGCAATCGGGCGTGGACCTGCGCCAGGCCCAGCCGCACCATGTGCGCCGCTGGGCCGGGCAGCTGCACGTGCACGGGCTCGCGCCGCGCAGCATCGCGCTGATGCTGTCGGCCTGGCGCGGCCTGTACCGCTGGCTGGGGCGCGACGGACTGGTCGCCGCCAACCCGGTCGAAGGCGTGCGCGCGCCGAAGGCCCCCAAGCCGCTGCCCAAGGCCTTGTCGGTGGACCACGCGGTCGCGCTCGCCGAGCCGGCCTCGGTCGACGACCCCGGCTCGGCAGCGCTGGCCGCGCGCGACCGCTGCATGATCGAGCTGCTGTACGGCTGCGGCCTGCGCGTGGCCGAACTGGTGGGCCTGGACCTGCGTGCCGGTGCGACCGCCGCGGGCTGGATCGATGCCGACGATGCCAGCGCGCATGTGTTCGGCAAGGGCAGCAAGCGGCGCAGCGTGCCCGTCGGTACGCACGCCCTGGCGGCGCTGCGCGACTGGCTCGCGGCCCGCGCGGCGATCGCGTCGCCCGACGAGCCGGCGCTGTTCGTGAGCCAGCGCGGCACCCGCATCACCGACAGCCAGGTGCGCTCGCGCCTGAAGCGCCGCGCCGTCCTCGCCGGCCTGCCGACGCACGTGCACCCGCACATGCTGCGCCACTCCTTCGCCTCGCACCTGCTGCAGTCCAGCGGTGACCTGCGCGCGGTGCAGGAGCTGCTGGGCCACGCCAACATCACCACCACCCAGGTCTACACGCAGCTCGACTTCGGGCACCTGTCCAAGGTCTACGACGCCGCGCATCCGCGCGCGAGGAAGCGCGGCTGAGACCCTCTCCACCAGAACCATGAAAGTGATCAAGCTTCGCGACGGCAAGGAGCGCTCGCTGCTGCGCCGCCATCCCTGGGTGTTCCAGGGCAGCATCGCCGGCGGCAAGGCCGACAGCGGCGAGACCGTGCGGGTGGAGTCGCACGACGGCCAGTTCCTCGCCTGGGCGGCGTACAGCCCCAGTTCGATGATCCGCGTGCGCGCCTGGAGCTTCGACGAGGCCGAGCGCATCGACGCGGCCTTCTTCCAGCGCCGCATCGCGCAGGCGCTGGCGGTGCGGGCACGGCTGCCCATCGCCAGCGACGGCGTTCGCCTCGTCCACGGCGAGGCCGACGGGCTGCCGGGGCTCATCGTCGACCGCTATGCCGAGATTCTCAGCGTGCAGTTCCTGTCCGCGGGCACCGAGCGCTGGAAATCGACCATCGCCGACCTGCTGCTCGAGGCCACCGGCCTCGAGCGCCTGTACGAGCGCAGCGATTCCGGCGTGCGCAACCTCGAAGGCCTGGCGGCCGCATCCGGCTGGCTGCGCGGCGCCGGCACGACCGAGGCGACGATCCGCGAGCACGACTGGCGCCTCACGCTCGACGTGGCCGAGGGCCACAAGACCGGCTTCTACCTCGACCAGCGCGACAACCGCAGGCTGTTCGCCGACACCGTGCGCCACTTCGGCTGCCAGCGCGTGCTGAACTGCTACTGCTACACCGGCGGCTTCAGCATCGCGGCGCTCGCCGGCGGGGCGGGCCATGTCACCAGCGTCGACTCGTCGGCGCCGGCACTGGCGCGGGCGAGTGCGCATGTCGCACTGAACGGCTTCGACGCGTCGCGCCACGACGCGATCGACGCCGACGTCAACCAGACCTTGCGCGACAGCCTCAAGCAAGGCCGCCGCTTCGACGCCATCGTGCTCGACCCGCCCAAGTTCGCGCCCACCGCAGCGCATGCCGAGCGCGCGGCGCGTGCCTACAAGGACATCAACCGGCTCGCCTTCAAGCTGCTGGAGCCGGGCGGCGTGCTGTTCACCTTCTCCTGCTCGGGCGGCGTGGGCGCGGAGCTGTTCCACAAGATCGTCGCCGGCGCCGGCATGGATGCGGGCGCCGACGGCCTCATCTACGCCCGCGTCGGCGCGGCGCCGGACCATCCCATGACGGTGACCTTCCCCGAGGGGGAATACCTCAAGGGCTTGATGATCATCAAGCGCTGAGTCACCATGCGCCGATGAAGTGGGCTCATCACCTTGCGCTGCTGGCCGCCGTCGGATTGGGCGCGGCTTGCGCAAGCGAGAGCGTGGCGCCTGCCACCGGCCTGGCCGGGCGCGGCGGCGCTGACAAGGTCCAGGCGCTGATCGGTGACGCCGCCTGCGAGACCGACGCGCAGTGCGACACCATCGGCGTGGGCGCCAAGGCCTGCGGCGGACCGGCCGCCTACAAGGCCTGGTCGCGGCTTCGCACCGACCCCGCCGCGCTGCAGGCCGCGGCGCAGGACGAAGCGGCCGCACGCATCGGCGCCATCGCCGGCAGCGGCCGCGTCTCGACCTGCTCGGTGGTGCCCGATCCCGGCGCCTGGTGCGATGCCACGCAGCCGCGTGCCACCGCACCCGCGGGCGTGTGCCGGCTGAGGGCCGCGGGTCAGGCCGGTCCGCCTTCCGCACGTTGATCGCGGCGTCAAGCGCCGACACCCCCCTCATTCAAGTGCCGCACCGGCGCAAGCCGCGCCGCGCAAGGCGCCGTGTGCGATCGCCACCCCCTAGGACGGCACCCCTCCTTGTTTGCCCTACTTCAAAAACGCGGGCCGGATCGCTTAGCGTCGGGCCCCACGTTTCGTGACATGTGCCACACCTCGATGCGGTTGAAAACATCTCCGCACCGGGTCTTCAACTCTCGTTAACCACTGGGAGAACGCTCCATGCGTATCGGACCGATCCGTACGTTGGCATTGATTGCGGCCACCGCCGCAGCATTGGCGCCAACACATTCCATTGCGGTCAAGCCTCAGCCATTGGGCGCTGCCGGCGGGCTCATTCGCCCGGTCTGGACGCCGCTGGGCGTGGGCAAGCAACCGGTCACCGTCGTCCTGCAGATGGAAGGCGATCCGGTCGCGCTGCACCAGGAGGCCGCGGGGCGCAAGCTGCAGCGGCACGAGAAGCAGCAGATCAAGGCGCAGCTGCGCACCTCGCAGAGCGCGGTGCACGGACGCGTCCAGGGCATGGGCGGCAAGGTGCTGGCCACCTACCAGTCGGCCTACAACGGCGTGAAGGTGCGCGTCACCGCCGACAAGCTCCAGCAGCTCGCGTCGCTGCCCGGCGTGGTCGCGGTGCGTCCGCTGTGGCCGGTCCAGCGCGAGAACGTCCGCGGGGTGCCGATGATCGGCACGCCCGAGGTCTGGCAGAGCCTCGGCCTGCACGGCGAGGGCGTGAAGGTCGGCATCATCGACTCGGGCATCGACTACACGCATGCGAACTTCGGCGGTCCCGGCACCACCGACGCCTACAACACCGCCCACGCGGCCGAGACGGCGCCGGCCAACCCGGCCTTGTTCGGACCGGCGGCGCCGCGCGTCAAGGGCGGCATCGACCTGGTCGGTGACAGCTACAACGCCGACCCCGATTCCGCGAGCTACCAGCCGGTCCCGCACCCCGATCCGAATCCGCTGGACTGCTCCGACAACGGCCACGGCTCGCACGTCGCGGGCTCGGCAGCGGGCTCCGGCGTGACCGCGGGCGGCACCACCTACACCGGTCCGTACAACGGATCGACCATCGCGTCGAACTCCTGGGCGATCGGCCCCGGCGTGGCGCCCAAGGCCGACCTCTACGCGATCCGCGTGTTCGGCTGCGACGGCTCGACCGACGTGGTCGTCGACGCGATCGAATGGGCGGTCGACAACGACATGGACGTGATCAACATGTCGCTGGGCTCGAGCTTCGGCTCGAAGGACTCGCCCGATGCGGTGGCCTCGACCAACGCGGCACGCAGCGGCGTCGTCGTGGTGACCTCCGCGGGCAACTCGGGTCCGAACCAGTACATCACCGGCTCGCCGGGCACCGCCGACGGCGCGATCGCGACCGCGGCGGTCGACCCGACCCCGAGCTTCCCGGGCGCAACCCTCGCGTTGAGCACGGGCGTGACCATCACGGCGCAGAACTCCAACGGCGCGGTGTTCGGCAACGGCACGAACTATCCGATCGCGGTCTTGCGGACGTCCTATCCGTCGGGCGCCGTGTCGCTCGGATGCGCCCAGGCCGACTACGCGGCCTACCCGGGCGGCGTCGCCGCCCTGGCCGGCAAGTTGATCGTGACCCAGCGCGGCGTCTGCTCACGCGTCGCACGCGCCATCTTCGCGCAGCAGAACGGCGCGGCAGCGTCGGCCATGATCGACACCACGACCGGCTACCCGCCGTTCGAAGGACCGATCACCGGCAGCGCCGAGACCGGTCCGTTCAACGTGACCATCCCGTTCTTCGGCGTGAAGGGCCTCGCGGCCAGCGCCACGTCGGATGGCGGCAAGCTCAGGCTGGCCGACGGCGGCACGGCGGTCGCCACCAACGCGACGATCCCGAATCCGACCTTCCGTGGATTCGCCTCGTTCTCGTCGGGCGGCCCGCGCGGCGGCGACAGCTTCCTGAAGCCGAACATCTCGGGCCCGGGCGTGGCCATCGTGTCCACCGCCGCGGGCAGCGGCAACGGCGCGGCGACCTTCTCCGGCACCTCGATGGCGTCGCCCCACGTCACCGGCGTCGCGGCGCTCACCCGCCAGGCGCATCCGACGTGGCTGGTCGAGGACATCATGTCGGCCATCGTCAACACCGGCGATCCGACGCAGGTCACGGCCTACCGGACCAGCCGCGGCGGCACGGGGCTGGTGCAGCCGGCCAAGTCGACCGTCACGCAGGTGGTCGCGCACGAGTACGGCAAGCGCTTCGGCACCGCGGTCAACTTCGGCTTCCGCGAACTGGGCCGCGACTTCTACGAGCGCAAGGCCATCGTGCTGAAGAACCTCGGGCCCACGCCGGTCACGTTCAACGTGTCGGCCATCCTGCCCGCGGGATCGCCGCACAGCGTCGAGCTGAGCCACTCGGTCGTCTACCTGCCGGCCTTCACGGGCTATGAGAGCACCGAAGTCGTCACGGTCACGGTCAACGTGCCCGCCGCCACCGCGGGTGCATCGAACGGAGCAGGGCTGTCGTTCAACGAGGTCGCGGGGCTGATCCAGTTCACGCCGGTCAGTGCAGCCGACAACGGCGGCGCCACCCTGCGCGTGCCCTACTACTTCGTTCCGCGTGCGCTGTCGACCGTCTCCACGCGCATCGGCAAGCTGGCCGGCACCAACCCCTCGACCGTCGCGACCGTGACGAACCGGGACGGCACCATCGCCGGCGACGCCGACTTCTACGCCTGGGGACTGCTGGGCCTGCAGACACCGGGCAAGGCCAGCAACGACGTGCGCGCTGTGGGCATCCAGTCCTTCCCGGCGGATGCGACCGGGGCGACCCAGCTGATGGTGTTCGCGGTCAACACCTTCAACCGCTGGTCGAACGCGTCCACGAGCGAGTTCGACATCTACGTCGACGTCGACGGCGACGGCACCGATGACTACATCGTCGTGGGCGTGGACCGTGGCGCGCTGACCACCGGCAGCTTCGACGGCCGCATGGGCGTGTTCGTGTTCAGCACCCGCTCGGGTGGCGCGAGCCAGGCACCGTTCCTCGCGACGGCGCCGACGGACAGCTCGACGGCCCTGCTGCCGCTGCTGTCGTCGCAACTGTGCCGTCCGGCCGAGCCCTGCCTGTCGTCGACCAATCCGCGCATCACCTACCACGCGGTCAGCTTCGACCTGGAGAACGGCGGTGTCGACGTCGTGGCCGGCACGGCCAAGTACAACGTCTGGGCCAGTGCGATCAGCCAAGGCGGCTTCGCCACCGTCGCGCCGGGAGGCACCGACAAGACGAACGTGATCGCGGTGAACTCGGCCGAATGGGCGCTCACCCCGGCCCGGGGCCTCATGATCGTGACGCTCGACAACAAGAGCGGCCCCGGTGAGGCTCAGCTGATCGAGGTTGCTCCGTAAAGCGCCTCGGGGCCCGCGCATGACACACGTCAGCGCGCGGGCCCCGGCAGCGGCAGCTTGGTCTCGAACTTGGCGCGGCGCACGCTGAAGAAGCTCTTCACGTTGCGCACGTTGGCATCCTGCGTGAACAGGCGCTCGACCAGCGCGTTCCACGCCGCCATGTCGGCCACTTGCAGGACGAGGATGAAGTCCGGTCCGGGCGAGACACGGTGGCACTGCTGCACCGCGTCTTCCGCGACCGCGCGTTGCTCGAATGCCGCGAGGTGCTCGGCGCCCTGACGGTCCAGCGTCACTTCCGCGATGGCCGTGAGGCCCGCGTCCAGCCGGTCGGGCGAGAGGATCGCCACCCGGCGCTCGATGACCCCCAGATCCACCAGCCGTTTGACCCGCCGCAGGCAGGTCGCCGGCGAGGTGTGCGTGAGCGCGGCCAGGTCCAGGTTGGACAGCGAGGCGTCGCGCTGGAGTTGGTCGAGCACCCGCAAATCGGTGGGGTCGAGAGTGACTTTTTCGGCCATTTATTACACCTTCTTGGCGACTTATTCCATCAATTGTAGCTGCAGAAATTATCCGTCAAAAATCGACGAATCCAGCAATCATTCTCCATCGACTGCTGCTCACAATCCGGCCATCTCAGCGATCAAGGATGGATTCGGCATGTGCGGCATCGTCGGAGCAGTCAGCAAGCGCAACACCGTTCCCCTGCTCATCGAGGGCTTGAAGCGCCTCGAGTACCGCGGCTACGACTCCTGCGGGGTGGCGGTCCACCAGGACGGTGAATTGCGCCGCGCGCGCAGCACCGCGCGGGTGGCCGAGCTGGAAGCGAACGTCGACGTCGACCACGTGCAAGGCGGCACCGGCATCGCCCACACCCGCTGGGCGACGCACGGCGCGCCGGCGGTGCACAACGCCCACCCGCACTTCTCGCACGGGCCGCATGCGCGCGAGGCCAGCGCCGGGCGCATCGCGCTGGTCCACAACGGCATCATCGAGAACCACGACGATCTGCGCGCCGAGCTGAAGGCGAAGGGCTACCGCTTCGACAGCCAGACCGACACCGAAGTCATCGCGCACCTGGTCGACCACCTCTACGACGGCGACCTGCTCGACGCCGTGCAGCGCGCCACCGTGCGCCTGCGCGGCGCCTACGCCATCGCGGTGTTCTGCCGCGACGAGCCGCAGCGCGTCATCGGCGCACGCGAGGGCTCGCCGCTGGTGCTGGGCATCGGCACCGGCGAGCGCGCGGGCGACCACTTCCTGGCGTCCGACGCGATGGCCCTGGCGGGCGTGACCGACCAGATCGTGTACCTGGAAGAGGGCGACGTCGTCGACCTGCAGCTGGGCAAGGTGTGGATCACCCAACGCGACGCCGAGGGGCGCTACGCCGTCGTGCAGCGCGAGGTCCGCACGGTGCAGGCCCATTCGGGCGCGGCCGAGCTGGGCCCCTACCGGCACTACATGCAGAAGGAAATCTTCGAGCAGCCGCGGGCCATCGCCGACACGCTGGATGCCGTCAACGGCGTTTCCGCCGAGCTCTTCGGCGACGGCGCGCACAGCATCCTCAAGGACATCGACTCGGTGCTCATCCTGGCCTGCGGCACCAGCTACTACAGCGGCTCGACCGCGAAGTACTGGCTGGAGAGCATCGCCAAGATCCCGACCTCGGTCGAGATCGCGAGCGAATACCGCTACCGAGACAGCGTGCCGCATTCGCGCACCCTGGTCGTCACCATCAGCCAGAGCGGCGAGACCGCCGACACGCTGGCGGCGCTCAAGCATGCGCGCGCGCTGGGCATGACGCGCACGCTCACGGTGTGCAACGTGGCGACCAGCGCGATGGTGCGCGAGTGCCAGCTCGCCTACATCACGCGCGCCGGCGTCGAGATCGGCGTGGCCTCGACCAAGGCCTTCACGACCCAGCTGGTGGGCCTGTTCCTGCTGACGCTGGCGCTCGCGCAAGTGCGCGGGCACCTGAGCGAGGAGCAGGAGGCACAGCACCTCAAGGCCCTGCGTCACCTGCCGGTGGCCGTGCAGGCGGTGCTGGCCCTGGAGCCGCAGGTGATCGCCTGGAGCGAGGAGTTCGCGCGCAAGGAGAACGCCCTCTTCCTCGGCCGCGGCCTGCACTATCCGATCGCACTGGAAGGCGCGCTCAAGCTCAAGGAGATCAGCTACATCCACGCCGAGGCCTACCCGGCCGGCGAGCTCAAGCACGGACCGCTGGCGCTGGTGACGGCGGAGATGCCGGTGGTGACGGTGGCCCCCAACGACACGCTGCTCGAGAAGCTCAAGAGCAACATGCAGGAAGTGCGGGCGCGCGGCGGCGAGCTGTTCGTGTTCGCGGACTCGGACACGCGCATCGAGTCGGGCGAAGGCGTGCACGTGATCCGCATGCCGGAGCACTATGGCGCGCTGTCGCCGATCCTGCATGTGGTGCCGCTGCAGCTGCTGGCCTATCACACGGCGTGTGCGCGCGGGACGGATGTGGACAAGCCGCGGAATCTGGCGAAGAGCGTGACGGTGGAGTGAGCAGGTGGCGGAGTTGACTGCATGTTGATCGGCGGGAATTGAGTCTGTCGGAGTGGAAAGCGCGACGCGCGCCCGACCGGAGGGGCGTTCGTGCGACCCCGGCGCATGCCGCGCTGATCCGGATCAGCGCGGAAGACTTCAAGGGCACAGGCCTTGACGCGATGAACACCATCCTGACGATCAACAGCCCAGCCAACTCCACCTTCGAATCGGGCGGTGTCGCGTCCGCAACGTGGCCGTTGCCGTCATTCCGGAGCCGGGATGTATGCGCTGCTCCTAGCGGGTATCGGTGTGGACGGTTTCGTGGCAAGGCAACGCACTGCCCACCGCCGACGCGAGTTCCCGGCAAATCGCGCCCTTGGCGGTGATCAGAGGTTCTTGGCCGAGACCGCACCGTCTCAGTCGTAACACTTCGCTGAAGAGTGGCACGGCGTTCGATCGCATTGGTCGAAGCAGGTCCCTACCACTCAAAGGACCGGCTATGTTCTCCAAGACCATTACGCGTGTCGGAGCCTGTGCGGCGCTTGCTCTGGTGACCGTGGCGGGTGCAACGGCACAGCAGACAGGTCTGGTCAATGTTGACATCCGCAACGTTGCCAACAACATCGCTCAGAACCTCAAGGTCGACGTCGGCCAGATCCCGGTGACGGTTCAGGCACCCATCAGCGTCGCAGCAAACGTCTGTGGGATCGACGCGACCGTGCTATCAAGCCAGACCACCTCCAGCCCTGCCAACTGCACGGCCAGGACCGCAAGCACCGCTCTGAACGACATCGTCCAGAGCCAATTGAAGCGCTGAGCGAGTCACTACGATTCGAGTGCCGCCGTTCTGGCACTTTTCTGCCCTCCCGAGGCGCGGCTGTCCGCGTGGCGACCAGGAGCATCAGGAACGCCGCTGCCGCGCCCCCACTCGAAAGCCGCCGTTTGCGGTCGTCAGCTCATGGCCGCCAGCGTGAGTACGAGGCCGCGCCAGGAAGCGAAGGGTCAGGCGATCGCACGATCAGAACCGCGCCGCAATTCAACTGCCTTGTCGTCGCCGCGACCGCTGACGACGGTGAGTTTCGAGACCGACCTCGGATGGAGGCTCAGACGCACGAGAGCGTCCGGGACGCGCTTGCGAGACGCGGCCTCGCGCGGCCAGCGCGAGCAACTCGCTGTTGACGGCATTGCGGTGCAGGAAGCTGTCGCGGAACTCGGGGGGCACCTGCGTATCGTGCACGTTTCTGACCCAAGCGAGCCCGTCGGCTGTGGCTTGGCGGGCCGCGGGCGCGCGGCCCAATCCGGCGAAGACGCGTGCCGCCGCAAGCCACAACTCGGGCAGATAGAAGCTGTCGGGCAGGTACCGCCGGGCAAGGTGCATCGCCGCCTCGACGTGCGGCAGCGCCCGCACGGGCGCATCGGCGGCCACCGCACAAGCGGCAGCGCGCACATGGCCGGCGAGCGCCACGCCGTGGCGCTCGCGCGCGGCGGCCCAGAGCGCAAGGCTTGCGGCGAGCGCCTCGCCCTCGTCGGCCGGCACCAGCCGGGTGGCGAACAGCGTCGTGATGCGGTGAAAGATGTCGTCAGTGTTCGGAATGATCTGCAAGGCCTCGCGCATCAGCTGCAGCCCGTCGCGTCCCATCTGGGCTTCGAGCTCGGCGCGATGCGCGAGGCGGATCATGGCCACGCCGGGGGGCACGCCGGGACGCTCGGCAGTCAGCAGGTGCAGCGCACGCGCCGGCTGGCCCAGTTGCTGGTACAGCACGACGAGGCGCTGCTCGACCAGGGCCTTGTCAGTCTGCGAGGCGCCGTGGGTGTCGTAGCCGGCGCGCGCCTCCTCGAGCAAGGTCAGCGCCTCGCCGTAACGGCCCACGTCGCGCAGCCGGTGCGCCAGCGTGACCTGCATCTGCAGCACGCGCATCGACACCGTCTCGTCAGAGCCTCGCGCCAGCCGATGCGCCTGCCCGGCATCTTGCGCGGCCTGCAGCACCAGGCCCATCTTGGCCGTGGTCGAAGCCCGGTTCGACATCGTCTTCCATAGCATGTCCTGGCGCCCAGCCCGCTGCGCGACCGCGAACGCCGCGTCCCAGGCGGGCATCGCATCACCCAGGCGATTGGCGTAGTCCAGCGCCAGGGCGGTGGCTTCCCAGTATTCCCATTGCTGCGCGATGTCGGGCTGCATTTGCACGGACTCCGCATACGGCTCGAGCAGGGCGACCGCCTCGTCGACGCGACGCGCGTCGCACAGTGCCCCGGAGACGATGACCGCAAAGCGCAACTCCAGGTCCGGGCGGCCGAGTGCACGCGCCGCGGCGATGGCCTGGTCGCCCAGCTCCAGCGATTCGTGCAGCTCGTAGCGCGTCATCGTCAGCTCGAGTCGCGCGTCGAGGGCCAGCAGGCGCTGCTCCTCGGTGGCGGCGGCCTGCTCGAGGTCGTGCACCGCTGCGCTGGCCTGCGCACCGAGGTCGTTGGAGGCGAGCGTGCGCGCACGCATGAGGAGGGCGTCGAAGCGGTTTTGGCGCTCGCCTGCCAGCGCGTAGCAGCGCGCGGCCTCGGCCAGTTGGACGCACTGTTGCGACAGGCAAGACGCGTCGCGCGAAAGCTCTGCCGCCGCCGCAAAGGCCGCGCCGGCGCGCGCCCACTCCCGCGCGTGGACCCAATGCTGAGCCAGCCGCGCCGGCTCTCCCTGGCGCTGCTGCAGGAACGCAGCAATCTCGGCGTGCAGCTGCCGTGCCACCGCAGCCGGCACCGAGGCGAGCGCCGCCTCGTGGATCAGGTCGTGCACAAAGGCACCGTCGCACAGCACCTGGGCGGCCTCGAGTTCGGCCCACGGATCGGCAAGGTCGAGAGTGCGCAGGCCCAGCACCTGAGACGCCAGTTCGAGCGAGAAGTCGGGCGCGGCGACGGCCGCGCAGCGCGCGAGGCGCACCGCGTCGGTCGACAGATGGGCGACGCGGCGCTCGATCAGCGACTGCAGCGTCCCCGCGACGGGAATGCGCGCGGGCAGCAGCGCCCTGCCATTGGATGCCGTTCCGACGTCGCCGCCCGCGTGACCGCCCGCCAGCCAGGCCTTCAAGGTTTCGAGGAGGAACAGCGGGTTGCCTCCGCAGTGGCGCATCAGCGTCGCGGCGACGGCGGCGCCGTCGAATGCTTCGATACCGAGCGAGTCGACGACCTCGGCCACCTGCGCCAGGCTCAGCGGCTCGAGCGACACCTGCACCGCGTCGGGCTGCGCGAGCCCGCCGTCGAGCCAGGTGCGACCGGCCGGCGACACCTCGCCGGCTCGCGCCGTGACGATCCAGCGCCGTGGCGATCCGGCCAAGACGTACTGCAGCAGTTCGATGCTGGCCGCGTCGGCATGGTGGAGGTCATCGATGACGAAGCCATCGACGCCGAGCGATTCCGCCGCGAGCAGGGTGCCGACGGCGTTGAAGAAGCGCGTGCGCCCGTCGGTCCCGGTCTGTGCGGGTCCGTCCCCCAGCTCGGGCAGCAACGCCGCCAGCGTCCTGCGCAGCGGGGGGTCCAGGCCGTGCAGGACCTGGCCGGGCAATGCCCTCAGCAAGCGGGACAGGGACCCGTAGACCACACCGGCATCGCCGGGCCGCGCGCTCACCATCAGCGTGCGGCCGCGCGATTGCGCGAAGTCGCCCACCAGGCGAGTCTTGCCCATGCCGCCTTCGCCGGTCACGACGACCGGGCGACCGGCCTCCCAGGCATCGTCCAGTGCCTGCCAAGCGGCGTCACGACCGATCAGGCGCGGCGGCCGCAGCAGTGCGGCCGGCGCGCGCGCCGCCAGGTGCCTGCCGTGCGGGCGCCTGGCCACGGCATCCGAACGCTCGACCGTCGCCAGCAGCGCCAGCGTTTCGCTCGACGGTGCGGTGCCGACCTCGTCCTTCAGCACCTGCTCGCACCGGTCGAAGGCGAGCAGCGCGGCCGCCCGGTCGCCGGCCAGGTAGTGCAGTCGGATCAGGCGTCGGTGCGCCGCTTCCGAGTGGGGCTCGAGCGCCAGCAGTTCGGCGGCTTGCGACAGGGCATCGGCCCAGTCACCGGCGTCTTCGGCCATCTGAGCCAGTTCGTCGAGCGTCTGGCGCGTGCGGTCGCGCCGGCGTTGGCGCTGATGCGCGAGCCATGCCGCGAATTCGCCGGCCGCCACCGGCGGGTCGTTGCCGAGTACCCCACCTGCGTCGACCAGGTCGTGGGCCACGCCCTCGGCCAGGGTCAGCATGGTGCTGCCGACCACCACATCGAACCCCAGCGCCTTGCGCAGCTGGAACAGCCGCTGGCGCAATGCGTTGCGAGCGGCGTCGGCGTCGCTCTGCGGCCACAGCAGCGCAGCGAGCCGCGACCGTGCGGTGGGACCCTCCAGCGCCAGCCAGGCCAACAACGCCGCGTCGCGCGCCGACAGCAGCGCCGCGGCACCGTCGGGTCCGACGAAACGCGGCGAGGCGGCGAGTTGAAGTTGCATGGCAGCGGCTCGGGCGATGCTAACTGCTCGCGACGTGTCAGGGGCCGGACAAGCCCGGCCGCCGCCCATGACTCAGTCGATGGGGTCCATGGCCTGCATGGGCGTGGAGTTCCAACTGCCCGCGGAGCCCACCCCCAGCTGCCCCTGGGCGTTGCTGCCCCAGCAGTAGATGTGGTTGTCCGTACCGATGGCGCAACTGTGCAGGTAGCCGGCCGCCACCGCCCGGTAGGTTCTGCCGCCAGCCACGGCCTGTGGCGTGGACGCGATCGCGGTGGCACCATGCCCCAGCTCGCCGTTGTTGCCATTGCCCCAGCACCAGGCCCGCGAACTGCTGTCCAGAGCGCATGCATGATTGCCGCCGGCGGCCACTCCATGCAGCGGCAGGCCGCCATTGCCGACGCGGCGTGCCTGGAAGGTGTCGGTGAAGTCGCCTGCACCCAGTTCTCCCCATCCGTTGGTGCCGTGGCACCAGACGTGGCCGTCCCCCTTGTCCGCGCAGGTGAAGTTGATGCCTGCCGACAGCGCCAGGGTGTTCTGGCCCAACGAAGACTGGAAGGCGAAGGGTACCGGGCCGTTCCAGGCGGCCGGGTCGACGCCTGTCTGCTGTTGGAGGTTCACTCCCCAGCAGTAAGCCCTGGACGAATCCAGCGTGTGCACCACGCAGGCATGCTGCCCGCCGACCGAGACGCCCTTGAAGTCGGTGTTGGCAATCATCTGCATCGGTCTGGTCGTGTTGGTGATGTTGCCCCAGCAGAACAGGCCCGTCGTCGTGGTGCCGCAGCTGCCGTACACGCCACCGGACAGTGCCGTGAACGAGCGTCCGTCGGCCACGGCTTGCGGCAAGGGCAGGTGGTCATTGCCACTGGCATCACCTACCTGGCCACTGGTGTTCAGGCCCCAGCACAGCGCACGGTCGTCGCTGCCCACGGCACAGGTGTGAAAGCCGCCAGCTGCCACCTGCTTGGTGTTGACGACAAGACGTGGGCGCGCCACCGGGAGCGTCACATAGCGACGCGATACACGGTCCCAAACGCGGACCTCGCCCGTGCCCACCTGACCGTATTCGTTGTAGCCCCAACAGTAGGTCTTGCCGTTTTGTTTGCGCGCGCAGGTGTGATACAGGCCCGCGCTGATCTGCACAAAGTCTTCCGGCGCAGGTGGCTGGAGGATCACCAGCGGAGCCTGCACGACCTGCGCAGTGGCTTGCAGGACCGCGCCGGCAAGTGTCAGGGCCATCGCGGCGCGACAGCCGATCAAAAGGTAGTCGAGGCCTTGGCGGCCGAAGTTCTTGCCCATGCGCACTCCTCTTCAGACACCTGTTGTGCACGACGCCTCAGGGTGTCCATACGAGGCGCCGTGGGCACCGTCAAGCCGAGGGTGCTGCTGCGCAATCTAGACAGCTGGGCGTTATGCAAGCGTTAGGCCGAGACGGTTCCGGCCTCGAGCATCGGAGTACGCAGCCCGCGGAATTTGCCAGGCCCCTCCAGCCTCCCCAAACCGGACCTTGCGAGCGTCCGGAACGCAACCCCGCAAAGGCCGGCGGCAGCGAGGCCGAATGCCCGCTGTCTTGCGAAGCGGGTATTCGGTGGAGGTTTTGTATCGGGCGGGCGAACTCACACTCGCGACCCATCAGCGCCATTCACCTAACAGGGTTCAACGCCCGAAAGGAGACTCTTGCTTAAAGCGAGCTGTTGCCCGTAAGTCCAGATGACGCATCTCGCACGTTGCAGAGACCGACCTCTTGTGAAAATATCGTCCGGAATGAGCCGCCTGAGACTCTCCCTGTTCACTCCGCTACTCGCATCGACGTTCTTGGCGTCAGGCGTGTGGGCACAGCGAGTTGACGAGGGCGCATTGACCGAACGGGCATTGGTGCTGTTCAAGGCCGAACTGCCTGACGTGCCGATCGGCAGTTCGGCACTGTTGTCGATAGACATTGGTCCGCGTGTCACCAGCGGTGTGCGCATGCGAAAGAACCTCGGTGGCGTCTTCGCCTACTGCCAGGCGCACGATGCCCAAGCGTGTGAATTGGAACTCGCGGATTCCGTACAACGCACGGCGCAGCAGTTCCGCGAATCCGGCAAGCCCCCCACGGCCAACTCCGTGCGACTCCTGTTGCGAACCGGCCTTGATGTGCGCCGCATGCCCCTGTTGGATCTTTCGCCGCAGCCCTTTCTGCCCGGCCGCCCGGTCGGCCTTTCAGAGTTCGTCGTTATATGCGCCATCAAGTACTTCGGCCCCGCGGTTCAGCCGATCTCCTGTGGCCAGCTGCAGCACTTCGGGCTGACGCCTGAAAGCGCCTACGAGAAAGGGCGCGCCAATCTCGCAAGGGAACTCCGTCCCCTCGCGTCCGTAGCGCGGCCCATACCCGCAGGGCAAGTCGGCGAGGTGGACGGGGATGCCACCGAATCGAGTCGAATCATCCTGCACGAGCAGTTCGCCGAGCTGGCGTCTGCCCAGGGCGGTACGCTGGTTGTGGCGGCACCTTCCGCGGAAACGCTGCTCTATGTTTCCGAGGATTCGCCGGCGGCGCTGACCCTGCTTGCGACGCGCGCACGCGCCCTGATGGCAAGGGTTCAGCAGCCGCTGTCGGACCGAATGCTGAAGTGGACGCCTTCCGGTTGGGACATCGTCAGATGATCGATGCCGCCCCCGACGGCCGGTGGTGGCGCTTTGCGTTGCGCGACACCTTGATGGGTCTGATCCTGGGCGTTGCGACGTCCTGCACGCTTCTTTGGCTGGAGCACGGCCCGTTCGGGGAGCTGGAGGACTACGGTATCGATGCGGGGTTGAGAGCCAAAGTGGCAATTGATCGCTTGAAGCACGTGTCGGGTGCCATGCCGGTCGATGAAAAAGGGCGTCGAGAGGCCTCTGCTCCATCGGGCACCTACATTTTTCTCGACGTGGACCCCGAGTTCGACGAGTCGGCGCCGGACCTCAGCAGCTCGCAGGCCGTGTGCAATGCCATGGCGGACGCTTCCCGCGTTGCCCTCTCGGGGCCGGCCCCTGAGCTGGACTGCCAGGCTGGCCGACCGATCAATCGGATTCTCCTGGCTGAACTTGTCAAAGGCCTCCGCCTGCGGGGAGCGCGGCTGATCGTGCTCGACGTCGCGTTGGGCCGCGAGAGCGGAGTCGTGCCGTCCGACGAGGCGGATGTCCTCGATGGCGTGCTCGCGAAACCGCTGGCGCTCAAGGAAGCGCCCGTGATCTTTGCTGCGCCGGTGAGCCATCTCACGCTGCCCCCGGGCGGCCGGCCCCAGGTGCAACTCGAACATATGCCCGTTTCGAGCGGCGCGGGCATCGCGATTCCAGAACCCGGCCAGCCGGTGCGCCGCTATGGCCATTCCCTGAAGGTGGAAGGCAGCAACGAGCGCTGGCTCACGTTGCCATACCTCGGCGCTCAGAAACTCAAGGACGAACCCGGGGCAAGGCGTGTTTCATGCGCGCCGCAGGACGACGGCTTCGCACCGCGCATCCTTTACACGCTGCCGCCCATGAGCAGCCACGAGGACAGCCGCGACACGCGGGGCCGCGACGAGTGGGCGTACTACCGCAGCGTCTACAACCGATGCCTTGCCAGCCGCTTCTGGGACAGGGACCGCTCGGCCTGCGGCGTTGTCGAAGACCAGGCACACAATGCGTACGCGGGCCGGGTCGTCGTCGTCGGCGCTTCGAATCCGCTGCGCCGGGACGTTCACGGGACACCCCTCGGAGAAATGGCCGGTGCCGAAGTCGTGATCAACGCCATGCGCAGCTTTGATCAATACCCCTGCTTGCATGACGACACGACGGGCGAATTGGTGGTGAAAAAGGTCATGATCGTCGCCCTGTGCGCCTGCGTGTGGTTCCTGTTCCATGCGTGGCGGTATCGCACGGCCCCGCTCGCACCCGCGAAGCGCACGTGGATCGCGAAATCCCGGCGCGGCCTGCAGGTCGCTTTCGGCTTCTGGCTCACCCTCATTGCGGTGCTCGCGCTGACGCTTTACGCCTCGTTGCGGACGACCGGGCCAATTCCGTCGCTGGATATTTTTCTTGGTGTGCTGGCGATTTCCGTCGAGCAGTACGTGGAGGTAGCACAGTGGGGTCATCACGTCGTCAAATCGTGGCTCGAGCGCCTGCTGGGGCTGAGCACCGAGGCCACTCGCTATTGAACTGGTCCGGTATCACGCTGCTGATTGCAAGCGCTGCGGCACACGGGCAAGAATGCCCGGACGGCTGGCTGTCGGTTCGTGGGCAGGTCGTGCAACTCATGCCTGCCTCCGCCGCAGCCAGCAAGATCGACAGCGCCGACCGCGAATCGCCCGTTCGAGTCGATGGCCTTCTGTGCAGCGGCGATACGCTGCTCGTGAAGCCGCCTCTTGAATACGCTGAGATCAGGATCGGTCAACGCGTCGAGCGCGTTATGGCTGGCAAGCGCTTGACGATTCCTCGAGGCGTTGGTGGTGCGTCCAACAAAGCGCTCGACTATGTACGCGTCGCCATGGGCGCGATGTCGGTGTTTACGCCTGCACGTCCTCGCCCGGTGGGAACGTTCGCCCGCGGCACGGGCGGACAGGTGCCCGCGGGCTCGCCGCGCCCGATCCTGTATCTCGACAATGCCCAGCCTCAACATTGGACAGGCGACCTTCCGCTGATCATCGCGTGGAACGACGGCATCGCACCGTATGCATGCGAGTCCTACGAATCTGCGTCCGCGCGGCTCACCAAGGCCGATGTAGGTGACCATCGCTGGTGCGAGATCGGCGCCCCGACGCCGGGTCGCAGTGCACGTTTGCTGGTGGTCACGGACGCCAACCAGCGAGACGTGGACTGGAGGATGGTCGATGCTAAGTGGACGGAGGTTCCGCGGCCGGACTGGATCGCCGCCGGCGCGGGGCGGCCGTCCTCGGCCGATGAACTGACAGCGTGGGGCATCTGGCTGTGGCAGCGCGCAGGTACCGGCTGGCGCCTGCAGGCATTGGCGATGCTTGGCGCAGCATCCCGGAGCGAATGGTTCGCCGGTGACTTCCTCGACCGTGCGCTGAACGAAGTCCCACCGGTACGGCCACAATGAAACAGCATCAACGGGGCGGTATTTCGAACTGGACGGTTCGGCTGCTGGTCATGCTGATTCTCGCGGCGCCGCTCGCTTCCCGTGCGCAAGCGCCCTCCGTCCTGGGGCCGCGCGTGGCACTGATCATCTCGAACTCGAATTACGCGAATCCCGGCGACTCGTTGCCGGGCGCCGTGCGCGATGCCAACCTGATGCGCGATGCGCTCACCAGTCCACGGCTTGGCTTCCAAATGCTTGAAAAAGCCAATGCGTCGAAGCTGCAAATCGAACAGGCGGTCGACGAGTTTGCAAAACGCCTTCAGGCTGCCGGACCTGATGTGGTCGGGATCATCTACTACGTGGGGCACGGCAGTGCCGACCAGGACGGCAAGGAGAACTACATCCTGCCTGTGGACGTGCCCAACGTGAAATCGGCCGACGTCGCAAAGGACGGGATCGGTTTGCGTGCGCTCCTCAGGCGGCTCAAGTTTGTCCAACGCGCGAGGGCCATCGTCGTCATCATCGACGCCTGTCGCACGGCGGCGTCCGGTTCCGGCTCGCCACTCGCTGAAACATTCCTTGCACCTGCCGACGAGCAATCGCCAGGCTTCCTCACCGCGCTTTCGACCAGCCGCGGTTACCCGGCCTCCGACAATGGCCCGTATGCAAGGCTGCTGTCGCACAAGCTGCAGAGCGAAGGCCTGTCTCTCGATCAGGTCTTCGCCGAGGTTCGTCTCGAAGTGGCCAAGGCGACGCAGCAACGGCAGTTGCCCACCGAACAATCCAAGTTGCTCGAGCCGGTGTGTTTGCTCGGTTGCTCGGCCGGCGCCTTTGGCCAGAGTGCGGCACTGCTGGAGGGCACAAGACTGGCGGCTGAACGAGCGATCGCGAGACTCGCGGGCATGCATGCCGAGAGTTCCTGCAAGCGCGCCTGGGACGAAATTGCCCGCTTGAGCGAGAGCGCGAAGCTCGCCTTGGCGAGCGGGCGCATGGAGGTGGCGGGTCAGACCTACACGCTGATCGTGACCAGTGCAGATCAGGCATTTCAATACCTCTACACAACGGAGATGTACAAGCGGGGCCAACAAGCGAGAGATGCGGCTACGGCGCGTTCGAACCAACAGCGACTGGCTCGTCTGCGGGATCAGTACCAGCGACGAAGTGCGGATCTGGAAAAACTGCGAAACAGGCTTGGCGCACCGGACTCGAATGACAAGCCTTTGGTCGACGAATTGAACCATTTGGTCGCAGACGCTGAGCGGTCGGCGCAAGAGGAATCCTATGAGGATGCAATCGACAAGTTGGTGGACGCCGAGAACAAAATCTACGAGCTCAAGAGCCTGCCCGCGTGGATCACACCCAAGATTGTCCAACGCCCGAAACGCGCGGCAGGCCCGGCGGTCAGCTCTGGAATGCCCGATACGCTGGCATTGGAGTTGTCCCGCGTAGGTCGGCCGTGTGACTAGCGGGGAGGCGACGCCGCCCCATCTGCATGCCAACCGGCGGCGTTGTGGCCCGCCGGACCAGATCGCGTTGCTGAACGCGTCAAGGCTGCTTGTTTGACAAGAGCCAAGAAGCAGCTGAGCGAGGCGGGCGCGCAATACGCCGAGATCGAGGTCTGGGTGAAAGAGCGCACGCCTGCGTAGCGAAGCTCTGGCCGGCAAGAGCCCGCCAGCGGAGGGATCCGACTGTCAGGTGAGAGGCGCGCAGCAGCCGCTCGGTCAGGCAATGACGGCTGGCTGATGCAAACTGCCCGCCGGTGCTGCCACCCCACCGGTCGTAGTCGACCCTTTGGAGACCTCCGGCTTCGACAAGAGCTGACGCTCGCGCAGGCCCAGTTCACCACAGCAACTGTGTCTGAAGTCAAGCGCGCGGAGTGGGGGCCAGCACGTGCTTTGCGAGGTCCCAAGGCGCACCGTCGCGAACCATGGCGTTGAGGATGGTCAGCATCTTTCGTATGCAGGCGACGATGGCGACCTTCTTGGGCTTTCCCGCGGCGAGCAGGCGCTGGTAATAGCTGCGCAGGACGGGGTTGTAGGTCAAGGCTGAGACGGTTGCCATGTAGGTGACGTTGCGCACTTCCTTGCGCCCGCCCATG
>DASUZE010000069.1:0-5742 GCA_036377015.1 Piscinibacter sp.
GACCTATTCCCACGTGATGCACATCGTCTCTTCGGTCACGGGCGAGCTGCGACAGGAGCTCGGGGCGATCGACGCCCTCCGCGCGTGCCTGCCGGCGGGCACGCTCTCGGGCGCGCCGAAGATCCGCGCGATGGAGATCATCGATGAGCTGGAGCCGGTCAAGCGCGGCATCTACGGCGGCGCCTGCGGCTACCTCAGCTTCGCGGGCGACATGGACGTGGCCATCGCGATCCGCACCGGCATCGTGAAGGACCAGACGCTGTATGTGCAGGCGGCGGCGGGAATCGTCGCCGATTCGGTGCCGGAGCTCGAATGGAAGGAAACCGAGGCCAAGGCAAGAGCGCTGTTGCGCGCCGCTGAACTCGTCGAGGAGGGCTTCTGACATGCTGCTCATGATCGACAACTACGACAGCTTCACCTTCAACCTCGTGCAGTACTTCGGCGAGCTCGGCGAAGACGTGCGCGTGTTCCGCAACGACGAGATCACGCTGGAAGGCATCGCGCAGCTGCGGCCCGATCGGCTGGTGCTGTCGCCCGGACCGTGCTCGCCGGCCGAGGCCGGCATCTGCATCGAAGCCATCAAGGCCTTCACCGGCAAGCTGCCGCTGCTGGGCGTGTGCCTGGGCCACCAGGCCATCGGCGCGGCGCTGGGCGGCAAGGTGATCCGGGCGCAGAAGCAGATGCACGGCAAGGCGAGCGTCGTCACCACCGACCAGCGCGGCGTGTACACCGCGCTGCCCAGGCAGTTCAGCGTGATCCGCTACCACTCGCTCGCCATCGAGCGCGAGACCCTGCCGTCGGTGCTGGAGGTCACATCGACCTCCGAGGACGGCGAGATCATGGGGGTGCGCCATCGCGAGCTGGCCGGCACGAAGACGCCGCTCGAAGGCGTGCAGTTCCATCCCGAATCCATCCTCAGCGAGCACGGCCATGCGATGCTGAAGAACTTCCTGGAGCTCCGGCCATGAAGACCGTCGATCTCAGAAGCGACACCGTCACGCGGCCGACCCCCGCCATGCGCGAGGCCATGATGCGCGCCGAGCTGGGCGACGACGTGTTCGGCGACGACCCGACCGTCAACGCGCTGCAGGAGCGCGTCGCGGCCTTGCTCGGCAAGGAGGCGGCGCTGTTCGTGAGCAGCGGCACGCAAGGCAACCTCACCGCCGTGATGAGCCACTGCCAGCGCGGCGACGAGATGATCGTCGGCCAGATGGCCCACACCTACCGCTGGGAGGCCGGCGGCGCCGCCGTGCTGGGCAGCGTGCAGCCGCAGCCCATCGACCACCAGCCCGACGGCACGCTGCCGCTGGCGGCCATCGAGGCGGCGATCAAGCCCGACGACGCGCACTTCGCCCGCACCCGCCTGCTGTGCCTGGAGAACACCCTGGGCGGCAAGGCGCTGCCGCTGGCCTACATGGCCGAGGCCACCGCGCTCGCCCGCCGGCGCGGCCTGGCCACCCACCTCGACGGCGCGCGGCTGTTCAACGCCGCGGTCAAGCTGGGCGTGCCGGCACGCGACATCGCGCAGCACTTCGACACCGTCTCGGTGTGCTTCTCCAAGGGCCTGGGCGCGCCGGTCGGGTCGGCCCTGGTCGGCCCGCGCGCGCTGATCCGCCAGGCCCACAAGTGGCGCAAGATGCTGGGCGGCGCGATGCGCCAGGCCGGCGTGCTGGCCGCCGCCGCGATGCATGCGCTGGACCACCATGTCGAGCGCCTGGCCGACGACCATGCACTCGCGCAGCGCCTGGCCGACGGCCTGCAGGGCATCCCTGGATTGAGTGTCGAGCCGCCGCAGACCAACATGGTGTTCGCCACCGCAAGCGGCGAGCGCGCCCCCGGCCTGCTCGAGCACCTCAAGTCGCGCGGCGTGCTGGCGACCGGCATCTACCAGCTGCGCTTCGTGACCCACCTCGATGTCGACGCCGCCGGTGTCGATCGCGCGGTCGCCGCGGTGCGCGAGCATTTCAAAGCCTGAACGGCAGGAGCCCACCACCATGGCCATCTCGAACAACGAGGCGCTCACTCGCACCATCGAGCACCGCGAGATCTTCCACGACGAGATGCTCGCGCTGATGCGACGCATCATGAGCGGCGAGATGTCGCCGGTGATGACCGCGGCGCTGCTCGTCGGCCTGCGCGTCAAGAAGGAGACCATCGGCGAGATCACCGCCGCCGCGCAGGTGATGCGCGAGTTCTCCACCAAGGTCGAGGTGGCCGACAAGACCCACCTGGTCGACATCGTGGGCACCGGCGGCGACAGCTCGCACACCTTCAACATCTCGACCTGCAGCATGTTCGTCGCCGCGGCGGCCGGCGCGCGGGTGAGCAAGCACGGCAACCGCGGCGTGTCGAGCACCTCCGGCAGCGCCGACGTGCTCGAGGCGCTGGGCGTGACGCTGGCCCTGCCGCCGGCGGCCATCGCCCGCTGCATCGCCGACACCGGCATCGGCTTCATGTTCGCGCCCAACCACCATCCGGCGATGAAGAACGTCGCGCCGGTGCGCAAGGAGCTGGGGGTGCGCACCATCTTCAACATCCTGGGGCCGCTCACCAACCCGGCCAGTGCGCCCAACATCCTGATGGGCGTGTTCCACCCCGACCTGGTCGGCATCCAGGTGCGCGCGCTGCAGCGGCTGGGCGCCGAGCACGCGGTCGTCGTGTACGGACGCGACGGCATGGACGAGGTCTCGCTGGGCGCGGCCACCATGGTCGGCGAGTACAAGGACGGCGGCATCCACGAGTACGAGATCCACCCCGAGGACTTCGGCCTGACCATGGCGAGCAACCGCGCGCTGAAGGTCGAGTCGCCGCAGCAGTCGTGCGCGATGGTGAAGTCGGTGCTCGACAACGAGCCCGGTCCGGCGCGCGACATCGTGATCCTCAACGCCGGCGTGGCGCTGTACGCAGCCAACGTGTCGGCCAGCATGGCCGACGGCGTGGCGCTCGCGCGCGACGCGATCGCGTCGGGCAAGGCGCTGGCGAAGATGCATCAGTTCGTCGCGCGGACCCAGGAGCTGAACGCCGCATGAGCGACATCCTCGACAAGATCGTCGCGGTCAAGCGCGAGGAAATCGCGGCGGCGAAGGCGCGGCGCGACATCGTGTCGCTGCGGCGCGATGCCGAGTCGCTGGGCGACCAGCGCGATTTCGTCGGCAGCCTTCGACGCAAGATCGCCTCGGGCGGCGCCGCGGTGATCGCCGAGATCAAGAAGGCCAGCCCGAGCAAGGGCGTGCTGCGCGAGCACTTCGTCCCCGCCCAGATCGCGGCCAGCTATGCGCGGCACGGCGCCGCCTGCCTGAGCGTGCTGACCGACGTTTCCTTCTTCCAGGGCGCGACGGCCTACCTCCAACAAGCGCGCGCCGCCTGCGACCTGCCCGTGCTGCGCAAGGACTTCATGGTCGACGCCTACCAGGTGTTCGAGGCCCGCGCCATGGGCGCCGACGCCATCCTGCTCATCGTCGCCTGCCTCGACGACGCGCAGATGGCCGACCTGGAAGCGCAGGCGCAGGCCCTGGGCATGGCGGTGCTGGTCGAGGTGCACGACGGGGCCGAGCTCGACCGCGCACTGCGGCTCGCGACGCCGCTGGTCGGCATCAACAACCGCAACCTGCGCAGCTTCGAGGTGTCGCTCGACACGACGCTGGCCCTGCGCGGGCGGGTCGGCCCCGACCGCCTGCTGGTGACCGAGAGCGGCATCCTCGCGCGCCCTGACGTGCAGCGCATGCGCGACGCCGACGTGCACGCCTTCCTGGTGGGCGAGGCCTTCATGCGCGCCGACGATCCCGGCCTGGCCCTCGCCGATCTGTTCCGGTGAGCGACCTGTTCGGCGGCCCCGGCGGCGACAACTGCCTGCGCGAACCGCTGTCGGCGCTGTTCGCGCGCGTGGCGCCGGCCTGGAAGGCGGTCACCGATGCCTTCGTCGCCACGCCGGCCGGACAGGCGCTCGTTCGCTACGTCGATCAGCGTGTCGAGCAGGGCGCGGTGGTCTATCCGGCCAACGTGTTCCGCGCGCTCGAGCTGACCGGGCCTGCCGATGTGCGGGTGGTGATCGTCGGCCAGGACCCGTACCACGGTCCCGGTCAGGCGCAGGGCCTCGCCTTCTCGGTCGCCGAGGGGCAGAAGCTGCCGCCCAGCCTGCGCAACATGCTTCAGGAGGTCGAGTCCGACATCGGCCAGCCTTCGCAGTGCCGCGGCGACCTGAGCGCCTGGGCGCGCCAGGGCGTCCTTCTGCTCAACACCGCGCTGACGGTGGAAGACGGGCTGCCGCAGAGCCATGCGGGGCGCGGATGGGAGGCCCTGACCGACGCCCTGCTCGCGCACGTCGCCGCGCAGCCGCAGCCGATCGTGTTCATGCTGTGGGGAGCTGCGGCGCAACGCAAGCGCGGCCTGCTCGAGACCACGTCCCATCCGGTCCTCACGGCCAACCATCCCTCGCCCTTGTCCGCCCGGCGTCCGCCCGAGCCCTTCATCGGCTGCCGCCACTTCAGCGCGGCCAACGCCTTGCTGGCCCGATTGCGGCCCGGCATCCCGCCGATTCGCTGGTGAGCGCGCGCACTGGTATGGCCGAGTCCAACCAGTTGACCGCAGGCAGTAGCAATACCAATTGACGCATTGGTATTACTGGTACTAGACTGGTAGTGTCCGAGGGGTCGCGAGCCGGCAACTGGTCCGCTCGCATGCGATTCCCGCGCGCCACCGAAAGAGTCAGGAGTCCCGCGGTATGAATTTTTCGAAGCAGCAAGCCGATCCCCGGCGGCACATGGTCGGCCTGTCGTTCGTGGTCGTGCTGCATGTGGCCGTCGTCTACGCGCTGGTGAGCGGCCTGGCGAAGAAGGTCGTCGACGTGGTGCGTGCGCCCATCGAGACCAAGGTGATCGAAGAGATCAGGAAACCGCCGCCTCCGCCGGAGCTGGTGGTGCCGCCGCCGCCGCGTCTCGAAGCGCCGCCGCCGCCCTTCATCCCGCCGCCCGAGGTGCAGGTGCAGGTCCCGCCGCCGGTGCAGCCGACCATCACCGCGACCACGCCGACGCCCCCGCCGGCGCCGGTCGCGATCGCGCCGGTCGGACCCACCCCGGCCGCGCCCGCGCCGCCGGTGCCCATGTCGGCGGCGGTGGTGTGCTCCAACTACGCCACGGTCATGGGCGACGCGGGCTTCCCGCGCGAGGCCGTCCGCCAAGGCCTCGAGAGAGGCGAGGCGGTCATCCAGTTCACGCTCGGCGCCGCCGGCGACATCCGCGACGTGCGGGCGGTGCGTGCGACCCACCCGGTCTTCGCGCGCAACAGCATCCGCATCGTCGGCGAATACAAGTGCCAGGGGCAAGGACGCGACGTGCTGGTCCAGGTGCCCTTTGGCTACAAGCTGGAGTAGGGCCCATGGCACGTCAACACCGAACTCCGTCATTCCTTCATTCGATCGGAACCACCATGTCGCTTCGTCATTCCCTCGCTCTTCGTGCCCTCTTCGCGGTGATGCTGTGTGCCGCGCTCGCCTTCGTGGCGCCGCTGCCTGTGCGCGCTCAAGTCAGCGCGCCGGTCGCCGCTGCGGCCTCCGACGCCGCCGCCCCCGCGCCGGCGGCGCCGGCGCCGCTGGCGGCCTCGACCACCAAGGAGACCATCGACAACCCGTACGGGCTGAGCGCGCTGTGGGCGCAGGGCGACTTCGTGGCCAAGGGCACGCTGATCATCCTGGTGATCATGAGCATGGGCAGCTGGTACATCCTGATCACCAAGCTGTACGAGAGC